>JALEMG010000034.1 GCA_022768375.1 Lentisphaeria bacterium | reverse complement strand
TAAAAGGAGGTTTTCCGGACAAAAAACAAATAAAATGTCGGCTTTTTCAGTCGAGGATCCTTGAAGAAGAGAAGTCAAAGCGTTAACGTAAAACACAGAAAAATCTCATTCGGAGATTTTCAAACAGAAACAATCGGAATTTCTGTCAAAAAGATATTGATAGAGGTTCCCGTATATTATCGGACGCTTCGAGGGGGCGAAAAAAGACTGTTTCGGGAAATTGGCGGGATCATGAGTGAAACACTGTTCAATATATCGGCCTTCATCGTATATCCGCTGATCGCGGTGCTGCTGTCCATGGCTTTGACCGCGCTGTGCGTCCGGGGCCTGCCGAAACTCGGTTTCATCGACAAGCCCGGCGGCCGCCACATCCACAAACGGGCGGTGCCCCGGGGCGGCGGGATCGCCATCGCTCTGGCCGTGGGATTCACCATGGTGGCCCACATCGTTTCCGGGCGGGATGAGATGGGACTGGAACTGTTGAAATACACCATGATCCCGGCCGGGATGATCCTTGTTACCGGCATCGTCGACGACCGGTTCGGATTGCCTTCCCGCGTCAAACTGGCGGTGCAGATCGTTGCCGCGATCCTGATCTGGTACGGTTACGGGACCGATCTGACCATTTGCGGCTGCGTCCTGCCGAAATACGCGGCGATGGGGATTACGGTGCTGTGGGTGGTCGGCGTGATCAACGCATTCAACATGGTGGACGGACTGGACGGACTGGCGACCGGACTGGCGGCCATTTCCGGGGTGTGCCTCTCGATATGGTTTCTCAGCCGCCGGGATCCCAAGGCGTTGTACATGATGATTTTCGTCGGCGCCTGTCTCGGGTTTCTCCGGTACAATTTCTCTCCCGCCAAAATATTTCTCGGCGATACCGGAAGCATGTTTCTGGGACTGTTTCTGGCAGTCGCGGGGGGCGGAACGCTGGATTACACTGCGACGTTCACTTCGCTGCTGCTGCCGCCGCTGATCATCGGCGTGCCGCTTTTCGATATGGTGCTGGCGGTATGGCGGCGCAGCGTCCGCAAGCAACTGAATCCGCAGGCGTCCGGTCTGATGGACGCCGACAGCGATCATCTGCATCACCGGCTTCTGCGGGACAATCACAGCCATTCCCGTTCCGCGCTGATCATGTACGTCATCAGCATGGTTTTCGCCGGGTTGGCGATCATGCTGCTTTTCTTCCGGGACCGGGCCTCGGCCATCGCCTTCGTGCTGATGCTGGTGACGCTGCTGGTGATGCTGCGGCACCTGGCGGTGGTCGAATTGTACGACTCCATGTCGTTTCTGCGTCAACTGCATTTCCGGCGGCGGCTGATTTTCACCGCGATGCATCCGCTGTTCGATCTGATGATCCTGTGTGTCGCCGCCGCGCTGTTCGATTTTCTGGTGTACGGCACGGTGAGCGCGGAATTCGTCGCCTGCGCGGTGACGCCGGTGATGCTGGCGCTGATCCTCGGGAGATGCTACCGGGTGTTCTGGCTGAGGGCGTCCATGGGGGATCGGGGGCGGCTGTTTCTGGCCGCCGCGATCGGCGGCGTGCTTTCCGTATCCCTGCTGTACTGGCGGCATGCCGCCGGTCCGATGAATCCGGTCGCGGAACGCCATTTTGCCGGAGCCGCGCTGCTTTTTGTGCTGATGATCAGTCTGCTGCTGTTGTTTGAACGTTCCCTGCTGCATTATCTGGAGGCGGCGTGGTATCATGTTTTCGTGCTGGAATACCAGCGCCGCCGCGTCTCCGATCGGGTCCTGCTGGTCGGAGGGGGCGACCGGATGCGGATGTGCATGATCTACTTCGGCTCCTGTCGGCGCAGCATCAACATGTATGATATGATCGGCGTGGTCGACGACGATCCGCAACTGGCGGGCCGCCGGGCTTTCGATCTGCCGGTGCTGGGGACGGTCGGCGATTTGGAGGAAATTTACGCCCGGACGCCGTTCGACCGGGTGCTGGTGACCACCGCCGAACTGCCGGAGGAGAAGCGGGAGCGGATCGCCGCCTTTTGCGCGGACCGGGGAATTTCGTGCGGCAGGATGCTTTTCGACGGTGCCGGATTGCGGAAGGGCCCCGCGCCGGGGCGGACCCGCACCCGGATATTTACGGAAAAGATCCCGTGGCTGCTGATCGACTTCGTCTGCATCACGGCGGCGGCGTTGGCGTGCTCCGCGTCGGTGTCCCGGCGGATGCTTCCGTGGTATGTGCTTTGCATGGTCCTGATCCCGCTGATCTTCATGGCGGCGGGCGGCGTGTACCGGGTGAGTTGGCTTCGGGCCGGCATCGGCGACCGGTGGCGGCTGCTGAAGTGGAGTCTGCTGGGAACGATTGCCGCGCAGTCGGGATTCTCGCTCTGGCGGATGTTCTGGTGCCGCGACTGCGGCGGCGAGGCGGAACTTGCCGTCGGCGCACTGACGTTTGTGGCGCTGACGGCGGGCGGAGCGCAGTTTTTCCGGCTGCTGCTGCATCCGACGGTGTACTATGCCCTGAGCCGAAGGGATCGAGGCACCGGCGGAAAGGTCCTGGTATTCGGCGGCGGCCTGCTGTGTCGGCTTTATCAGCAGTGTCTGGTGGAGGAAATGGGCAACGACAAGCCGTTCATCGTCGGGATCATCGACGATGATGAGGCGCTTCACGGTCTGCGCTGCAACGGCCTGCCGGTGCTCGGCGGCGTTGATGATCTGCCCGGCATCTGTCGAAACCGTAAAGTGGACCGGATCGTGCTGTGCGTGGACCGGGTATCCGGCGTGACGCTGACCCGGCTTCACGAGTTCTGCGCCGCAAACGGGATCGGATTCAGCGGATTCTCCGTGTCCGAACGCCCGATGTTCCGCCCGTCGGCTCCCGTGCCGTCGGAGTGAATGCGGAACAAAATGGCGGAAAAACCAGATTTGGGTTAAAAAAAAGACGAAAAAACGCGATTTTTCAAGAAAAAAACTTGATAAACCGCGTTTTGCGTGATATCTTATGCAATCTCCAATATCGGGGAGCATGGTTTGTGCCCCTGAATCGGAGAGTGCGGGCGCCGGGAACGGTGCGTTGCAGCCCGGATTCATCGAAGATGCTGGAAATGAATCCGGGTGACAGCGCATCGTAAAACCGCGGTACCGTACAGACAGCCGGAAACGGTTCCGGCGGGGCTTCGTGTCCGGAAGGACGTGCGAAAAACGAGGCGCCGTCGGCGGAGCGGATCTCGGGAAGGATGCGCTTCGGGGACCGTGACCGGGGAAAAGGTCGGGCCGTTCAAGCGGCGGAAACGCTCCCGCCGACAGGATGCGGCTTGGAGAAACAACGAAAGAAAGCAGATTATGGAAGTAAGAGCTTTAACCAAAAACGTCCGGATCTCTCCGGAAAAGGCGCGGCACATCTCGCGTCTGATCCAGGGGAAAAGCGTGGTGGAAGCGCTGGCCATCGTCGATTTGAGTCCGCGCAAGGCGGCCGCTCTCATCGGCAAGACCCTGCGCTCCGCTGTTGCCAACGCTGAGAACAACTGCGACGTCAACCGCAAGGCGCTCACCGTAAAGGCGGCCTTGGTCAGTCCGGGGCCGATCATCCGGCGTTTTCGTCCGAAAGCGCGCGGATCGGCCGGCCGTATCCGTAAACGTACCAGTCATGTGGAAGTCATTCTGACTGACAACTGAGGAAGGAACAAATCGTGGGACAGAAAGTTAATCCGATCGGTTTGAGAACCGCCTTGACCAAGGATTGGGATTCCCGCTGGTTCGCCGACCGCAAGAGCGCCGGCAGGACCCAGTTCGGCGACTGGCTGCATGAAGACCAGGAAATCCGTAAATTCATCAAGGAGAAGTTTGCGGCGGCGGCGATCGCCCGGATCCGTATCGAACGTTTCGCCAACCGGGTGCGCGTCACCATTATCTCCGCCCGTCCGGGGGTGCTGATCGGCAAGAAAGGCGCCGAACTGGACACGCTGCGGACCGCGGTGGCGAAACTGGCGGCGGACAAGGAGGTTTTCGTCGAGGTCGCGGAAATGCGCCGGGCCGAAACCTGCGCCCAACTGGTCGCCGAGAGTGTGGCCCAGCAGTTGGAACGCCGGATCGGGTTCCGCCGGGCGATGAAGCGGGCCATCCAGTCCGCCATGGACATGGGTGCCGACGGCATCAAGATCAACTGCGCCGGACGTCTGGGCGGGGCCGAACTCGCCCGCGAGGAGCAGTACAAGGAAGGCCGGGTGCCGCTTCACACGCTGAAAGCGAACATCGACTACGGTTTTGTTGAGGCGAACACGACGGCCGGAAAGATCGGCGTCAAGGTTTGGATTTGTCACAAGGACTCTGCGGAGGAAGAAGATTATGCCGTTAATGCCAAAAAGGGTAAAGTACAGAAAGGTTCAGCGCGGAAGTAACGCCGGACTCGCCACCACCAACAACAAGTTGGATTTCGGCGATTTCGCGTTGCAGACCCTGACCCGCGGGTACATCACCAACAATCAGATCGAAGCCGCGCGTGTGGCGATCAACCGTCACCTGAAACGCCGCGGCCGGGTGTGGATTCGTATGTTTCCCTTCCGCTCCTTCACCAAGAAGCCGCTGGAAGTCCGTATGGGAAAAGGAAAAGGCGCTGTGGAAGGCTGGGTCGCTCCGGTTCTTCCCGGGCGTGTGCTGTTTGAGATCTCCGGCTGCAGCGAAGCCGTGGCCAAAGAGGCCATGAGCCGCGCCGCCAACAAACTGTGCGTGCGCTGCAAATTCCTGTCGCGCGAAGTTTGAGGGAGGCCATAGGATGAAGAACAAGGAAATTCGTGAAATGACCGACGCCGAATTGACCGCGAAAGTGGCCGATTTCAAGCGGGAGAAATTGAATCTGAAAATCCAGTCCCGCACGGGACAGTTGGAAAAGACCGCCCGGGTCCGTGAGGTCCGCCGCGACATCGCGCGCTGCCTGACCGAACTCGCCGCCCGCGCGGCCAACGCCGAGGTGAAGTGATGAGTGAGAATACTGTTTCCCGCGGCAACCGCAAGGAGCGTGTCGGCGTCGTCGTCAGCGACGTGCAGGAGAAGACCATCATTGTGAAGGTCGAGCGCCGCACGACTCACCCGTTGTACCGCAAAGTCGTCAAGGTCAGCAAGAACTATGCTGTCCACGATGAGAAGAACGAGGCGAAAAAGGGCGATACCGTCCGTATCGGCGAGACCCGCCCCATCAGCCGTAACAAGTGCTGGCGGCTTCTTGAGATCATCAGCCGCGCCGTGCAGGAGTAACGAAAAATGATTCAGACGCAAACCATTCTTGAGGTGGCCGACAATTCCGGCGCCAAGTCGTTGCTGACGATCAACGTTCTCGGGCAGGGCCGGAAGATCGCCCGCGTGGGGGATGTAGTCAGTTGCGCGGTGGAGACCGCGCTGCCGGACGGCACGGTCAAACGTCGTCAGCGGGTTCGGGCGGTCATCGTCCGTACCAAAGCGAAAATCCGTCGTCCCGACGGTTCTTATCTGAGTTTCGATGAGAATGCCGCCGTGGTGATCGACAAGGAAAACAACCCGATCGGGACCCGTATTTTCGGGCCCGTGGCGCGCGAACTGCGGGAGAAGAACTTCATGAAGATCATCTCGCTGGCGCCGGAGGTGCTGTAATGAATACGTTCCACGTCAAAAAAGGCGACAAAGTAGTGGTCAACGCCGGCAACTTCAAAGGCGCCGAGGCGACGGTCACCGCCATTCTGCCCGCCAAGGAGCGGGTCGTGCTGGAACTTGCCAAGGGCGAGAGCAAACTGGGCAAGCGGACGGTGAAAAAGAGCAAGGCCAACCCCAACGGCGGTCTGGTCGAGCGGGCGGTTTCGGTCGCGATCTCCAACGTCGCGCTGACCGAGGAGTGCACAAAGGCGAAACTTGAGGCGAAAAACGCCCGCCGTGCTGCCAAGGCGGCGGCGAAAGCCAAGACGGAGTAGTTCATCATGCCCGATATGAAGAAAAAATACAGCGAGGAAGTCCGTTCCGCGCTCGCCGAAAAACTCGGCATCAAAAATGTGATGCAGATCCCGAAGATCGAGAAGATCGTGGTCTCCACCGGTATCGGGTCTGACAAGGAGCGCGACGCCTTTGCCGAGGCGCAGAAGCACATTGCGGCCATGACCGGTCAGAAGCCGATCATCTGCAAGGCGCGCAAAAACGTCTCCAACTTCAAGTTGCGTGTCGGTATGCCGGTCGGTGTCATGGTGACGCTGCGCGGCAGCCGCATGTACGAGTTTCTGGACCGGTTTGTCCACAACGCGCTGCCCCGTGTGCGCGACTTCCGCGGGATCCCGAAAAGCGGATTCGACGGTGTCGGCAACTACAACATGGGCATCAGCGACGTGTCGGTTTTTACCGAGGTCGACGCCGACAAACTGAAATATCCGCTCGGCGTGAATATCGCCATCGTCACCACGGCTAAGGATGACGAGGGGGCCCGGGAACTGCTGAAAATGATGGAAGTTCCCTTCGCGGAATAACAAAGGGGTAGCACAAAATGGCAAAACTCAGTTTGATCGTCAAGGCGAACCGCCCCAACAAGTTCCCCGTCCGGAACTACACCCGCTGTAAAGCGTGCGGTCGTCCGCGTGCCTATATCGGCAAGTTTCAACTTTGCCGCATCTGTTTCCGGGAGATGGCCTCCAAGGGGCTGATTCCGGGCGTGACCAAAGCGAGTTGGTAAGTAATTTGGTGAAAGGAAAAAGATTATGAGTATGCAAGATCCGATCGCCGATATGCTGACCCGGATTCGCAACGCGGCGTCCGCTGGTCTGGAGCAGGTCTCCATTCCGCTCTCCAAGGAGAAGAAGGCCATCGCGGAAGTGCTGAAGGATGAGGGATACCTCGCCAAGGTCGGCATCGTCGGTGAAGGCGTGAAAAGCCAAATCGTCGTCGAACTCAAGTACGCCGGCGGCAAGCCGGTCATCGAGGGCATCGAGCGGGTCAGCAAATCCTCCTGCCGGGTTCATTGCGGCAGCCGGGAGATTCCGCGGGTCCGCAACGGTCTGGGCATCGTCGTTCTCTCCACCCCGATGGGGATCATGAGCGGCCGCAAGGCGGCGAAGGAGAATGTCGGCGGCGAAATCCTCTGCCGTGTCTGGTAATCAACAAAACATGGGAAAATACAATTATGTCCCGTATCGGTAAAAAACCTATTGCTATTCCTGCCGGCGTCAAAGTGACGATCGCCGACGGCGGAGTGCAGGTCGAGGGTAAGAGCAAACTCTCGATGGCTCTGCCGCCCCGCGTCACCGCTGAAGTCAAGGACAATCAGGTTCTGGTCAGCGCCGCCGACGAGAGCCGCACCGCCAATGCGATGCACGGTCTTGCCCGCAGTCTGATCCAGAACATGGTCATCGGGGTCTCGCAGGGGTTCCGCAAGGAACTGCAGATCGTCGGTATCGGTTACAAGGCGGCGGTGTCCGGCAGCAAGTTGAATCTGTCGCTGGGTTATTCGCATCCGATCGCGTTCGCGATTCCCGAGGGGATCAAGGTCACGGTCACGCCCGAGAACAAGATTGTGGTCGAGGGCTGTGACAAGCAGTTGGTCGGTGAGACCGCCGCGCAGATTCGCCGCTTCCGGAAGCCGGAGCCGTACAAAGGCAAGGGCATCCGCTACGTCGATGAGCGCATCGTGCTTAAAGAAGGGAAGTCCGTCGGGTAATCCCCGCGGCAGCAGGAGAATATAGAAATGTCTGCATTGGATAAAAAATCGCTGCGCGCGCGCCGTCACGCCCGGATCCGGAAAAAGGTCTCCGGAACGGCGGAGCGTCCCCGCTTCTGCGTCAGCATCACCGACAGCAACATCTATTGTCAGTTCATCGACGACGTGAACGGCAGAACTCTGGCGTCGGTTTCGAGCCTTTCCGCCTCCTTCAAGGCGGAGAATGCCAAGCCGAATATGGCCGGCGCCGCGCTGCTGGGCAAACTGGCGGCGGACGCGGCCAAGGCCGCGAGCATTGTCGAAGTGGTCTTTGACCGGTCCGGGTATCAGTTCCACGGCCGGATCAAGGCGATCGCCGAAGCCGCCCGTGAACAGGGCCTCAAGTTCTAAGGAGTGAACCATGAGCAAACGAGAAAATTTCGGCGAACCCGCGGTCGTCAGCGAATTTGACGAGAGCGTGATCGCGATCAACCGCAGCGCGAAGGTCGTCAAGGGCGGCAAGAACTTCAGTTTCGGCGCGCTGGTTGTGGTCGGCGACCGCAACGGGCGGGTCGGTTACGGTTACGGAAAAGCCAACGAGGTCAGCGACGCCATCCGCAAGGGCGGCGAGGCGGCCCGGCGCAATCTGGTCAGGATCCCGATGAACGGGCAGACGCTGCCGCACGAGATCGAAGTCAAGTTCGGCGGGGCGAAAGTTCTGCTGCGTCCGGCGTCCGCCGGTACCGGTCTGATCGCCGGGGGCGCGGTGCGTTCGATCCTGGAACTCGGCGGCGTGAAAGACGTGCTGGCCAAGTCCCTCGGCGCCGCCAACGCCGCCAACGTGGCGAAGGCGACGTTCAAGGCGATCTCGGGGCTCTCCACCCGCGCCGAGGTCATGGCCCGCCGCGGTCTGGCCGGGGAAGCCGTGGAAAACAACTAAGCGAGGAAAGAAAAGATGAAACTTCACGATATGAGTCCTACCCCGGGGTCCCGCAAGCCGCGCAAGCGCGTCGGCCGCGGCGACAGTTCGGGACTGGGCAAGACCGCCGGGCGCGGTGAAAAAGGACAGAAGTCCCGTACCGGTTCCCGGATTCGTCCCTTCTTCGAGGGCGGTCAGATTCCGTTGTTCCGCCGGTTGCCGAAACGCGGGTTCAAGAACGCGGACCGCGTCGTCTACGCGCTGGTCAATCTGGATGTGCTGGAACGCAACTATCAGGCCGGTGAAGTCGTGGATCTGGAGTCCCTGCACGCCAAGAAACTGCTGGGCAAGGGCGAGACGATCGTCAAAGTGCTGGCCAACGGCGAGATCACCAAAGCGCTGACCGTCAAAGCGGCGAAGTTCTCCGCGGCGGCCGCCGCGAAGATCCAGGCCGCCGGCGGCACGGCGGAAGTCATCGACTGACGAAGGATTGTGGATGCTATGTGGCGTGCGTTATTGAATGCTTGGAAAGTCAAGGAGTTGCGCAACCGTTTGTTGTTCACCGCCCTGATCATCGTGCTGGTGCGTTTTGCCAGCAGTATTCCGTGTCCCGGAGTGAATCCGGCGGCGCTGGAGAACTTCATAGACGACGTCACGTCCGGCAGTCGGACCGGGGGCGGTGTGATGGCCATGATCGACCTGTTTTCCGGCGGCGCGATGACGCATTTTGCGTTGGGCGCGCTGGGGATCATGCCCTACATCACCGCCTCGATTATCATGCAGTTGCTGGTCCCGGTGATTCCGGCGCTGGAGAAACTCCAGCGCGAGGGAGAATCCGGGCGGGGCAAGATCACGCAGTACACCCGGTATTTGACGCTGGTGGTGTGCGCGTTTCAGGGCGTCATGGTGGCGATGGCGATGATCAATCCCCAGCGGATCGGTCTCAATCCGCCGCCGGAACCGCTCTTTGTCGGCAGTCCGGCGCTGTTCATCATCGTGAACGTGCTGGTGCTGACCTGCACGACGATGGTTTTCACCTGGCTGGGCGAGCAGATCACCGAGCGAGGGATCGGCAACGGTGTTTCCCTCATCATCACCATCGGCATCGTATCGCGGATGCCTCATGCGGTGATTGAACTGGTGGACATGGCGATCAAGGGGGTGACCCCGAGTTCGACGCCGTTCCGTCCGGTGCAGTTGCTGCTGCTGCTGGCGGTGTTTTTCGTGGTCACGGCGGCGACGATCCTGTTGTCGCAGGGCTATCGGAGGGTGCCGATCCAGATGGTGCGCAAGGGCAGTGCCGGCCGGATGACCGACGGTTCGACGTACATGCCGCTCAAGGTCAATTTCGCCAACGTGATGCCGATCATTTTCGCGGGAGCACTCATGATGTTTCCGTCGATGATTTTCAGCGCGCTGGCGAATCGGCCGGATGCCTCCAGTGTATGGCAGGCGCTGGCCCTGGCGTTTCAGCATGACACGGCGACGTATGCGGTGGTGTACGGCGCGCTGATCATTCTGTTCAGTTTCTTCTGGGTGGCGAACCAGTTCAATCCGCTGCAGATCGCGGACAACCTGAAAAAAGAGGGCGCGTACATCCCGGGGATCAGTCCGGGACAGCCGACGGCCGATTTTCTGGATGCCGCGATGACGCGGGTGACGGCCGGCGGAGCGGTGTTCCTGCTGGTGCTGGCGCTGTTTCCGATGTTCCTCTACAACACCTTCGGTATTCCCTTCATGGTGGCGCAGTTTTTCGGCGGCACGAGTCTGCTGATCATGGTCGGCGTGGTGCTGGACACGATGAGCCAGTTGGAATCTCATCTGACCATGCGGCACTACGAAGGATTTTTGAAAAGCGGGCGGTTGCGCAGCCGCGCCAACTGAGCGCGACGGGATCGGCATGAGTACTGTGGTGGCGATCGACGGGCCGGCCGGTGCGGGAAAGAGCACCGTCGCCCGTCGATTGGCTGAGCGCTTGGGGTACGCTTACATCAATACCGGAAGTCTTTACCGCGCGCTGGCGTATATGGCGAACGCCTCCGGAGTCCCGCTCTCCGCCATCGACGCGGATTTTCTCAATTCCTGCAAACTGGAGTTTCGCGGCGCGGAGTTGTTCTGCAACGGCAGACGTCTGGACGCGGAACTGCGTACCCCGGAGTGTGCCCACGGTGCGAGTGTGATCTCTGCCGATCCCCGGGTGCGGGATTTCCTGATGCCGGTCCAGCGGCGGGCGGCGTCGCATCAGTGGATCGTGATGGAGGGACGGGACATCGGTACGGTGGTGTTCCCGGATGCGGAGAAGAAGTTTTTCGTGACCGCGACCCCCGAGGAAAGAGCGCGGCGTCGGCTGGCGCAGAGCGGCGAAACCGGCGCGGGCGCGACGCTGGAGTCCATCCTTGCGGACATCAAGGCCCGGGACGAGCGGGATATGAACCGGGCGACGGCGCCGCTCAAGCAGGCGGCGGACGCGGTGCTGGTGGATACGACCGGCATGACCGTCGACGAGGTGGTGGAGCATATCGCCGCTCTCTGCCGCTGACCTGTGAGGTTTCCGGTGCGGGGGATTTCTCCGACGGAGCGCGGTTCCGCGCTTGATTTTCGGCGAGGATTGCACTATCTTATGGAATTGAGCACTTCGGAAGTGAAAGGGACCGTCGAGAATGTATTTTGACATGCAGTACCGGGTGCCGTATGCGGATACGGACCAGATGGGCGTGGTGTATTACGCCAATTATCTGGAGTATTTCGAGCGAGGACGGACGGAAATGTTCCGGGCGACCGGGGCTTCCTATGCGAAAATGGAACGGGAAGGGTACTTCCTGCCGGTGGCGGAAGCGTACAGCAAGTATGTCGGCAGCGCTCGTTACGATGATTTGCTGACATTCCGGTCCTATGTCGTGGAGTATTCCCGGGTGCGGATCAAGATTGCGACTGAGGTCCGACGCGACGGAGAAGTGCTGGTTACGGGGTATGTGGTGCTGGGGTGCGTCAACGCGGAGTTCAAGATCACCCGGCTGCCGCGGTTCCTCGTGGAATGCTGTGAACAATGTCTTTACTCCCCGGAGGCGGGCCAATGAACATCTCTCTTGACGCCGGAAAACTTTATCCGTTGAAATTTCACCCGATTTACATGGAGCGCATCTGGGGCGGTACGATGATGTCCGAGGTCCTCGGACGGGAACTGCCGGCGCACCGGGACCCGATAGGGGAGTCGTGGGAACTGGTGGACCGGGACGGCGAGGAGAGCGTAGTGGCCAACGGGCCGCTGGCCGGATGTACGCTGCACGAATTGGTTGCGCATTACCGCAGTGCGCTGGTGGGGCGGCTGGGGACCCGGAGTGAAAGATTCCCGTTGCTGGTGAAGTTGATCGACGCGGGGGAGCGGCTGAGTTTGCAGGTGCATCCGGACGAGCAGGCATGTCGGGAACTCGGCGGCGGCGCGGAGCCGAAAACGGAGATGTGGTATGTCATCGCCAACCGTCCGGGAGCGAGGATTCTGGCCGGACTGGACGGCCGGGCGACCAAAGTCCGCCTCCGGGACGCGCTGGATTCTCCGGTGGAACTGGAGGGGATGCTGCAGAGTTTCCAATCCCAGTTCGGGGATGCGTTTTACATTGCCAGCGGGACGCTGCACGCCATCGGCGCGGGCAATCTGATTCTGGAAATTCAGCAGAACAGCGACACGACGTACCGGGTCAATGACTGGGGGCGGGTCGGCGCGGACGGCAAACCCCGGACACTGCACAAGGAGCAGGGAATGCGGTCGATCAACTTTACGAACCGTACCAGCCCCCGGATCGCGGGGGTGGCGGGGGAGACGGCGTTCAACCGCAAGTTTGACGTGGTGAAAATGTGTCCGTTCTTCCAGGTGTCCGATCTGCGGCTGCGGTCGGAATGGCGGGATACCACCGCGCCGGGCGACAGTTTTCACTTGCTCAGCGCGGTGAAAAACCGTGTTGTTATCGGCCGGGACGATCGGGTCGCGGAGTTGGTTCCCGGTGAGACGGCACTGATCCCCGGGTGTTTCGGAGCGTATACGATCCGGCCGCGGGATGAGGGCGAAACCGTGGTGGTCAAAACGACGCTGTAAATTTTTCAGGGAGCGAGAATGAGATTCTTAGCGGATTTGGAAGGGCATCTGCGCCGGAAATTCTCCGGCTATCCGGCGGAGGATGTTCTGACGTTGGAGGCATGCCCGGCGGGGCAGGACGGGGATTTTACGTTGAATTGTTTCCGCATCGGCAGATTTTGCGGCAATCCCGCGGCGGCAGCACAGACGGCGGCGGATTTTCTCGCCGGGCATCCGGACGTGGAACGCGTGTCGGTGGTCAAGGCGTTCGTCAACCTGACTCTGGCTCCGGCGGTGCTTCACGGGGTCACGGCGGCGGACCCGCGGGCGCTGCTGGCCCGGTGCGAACTGCCGGAAGCGCAGCGCCGCCGGGTGCTGATCGAATTTTCCGCGCCCAACACCAACAAACCCCAGCACCTCGGCCATGTGCGCAACAACACCCTCGGCATGGCGCTGGGTTCGCTGCTGAAACGGGTCGGACATGATGTCATTGAGATCAACCTCGTCAACGACCGGGGCATCCACATCTGCAAATCCATGCTCTGTTATCAGCGGACCGGCAACGGTCGCACTCCGGAAAACACCGGGATCAAGGGCGACCATCTGGTCGGGGATTTTTATGTCGAGTACAACCGGATGCTCGCGGCGGAGATCAAGGTGCTGAAAGCCGCCCGGCCCGAATTGGCGGAGCGGGATTCCGAGGAGTTGTTTCTGGAGACGGAGATCGGCCGGGCCACGCAGAAAATGCTGCAGGACTGGGAAGCGGGCGTTCCGGAGGTCCGCGACTTGTGGAAGACGATGAACGCGTGGGTTTTCGCTGGATTCGACGCCACTTACCGACGAATGGGGATCAAGTTCGATCACACGTATCTGGAGAGTGAGACGTATTTGCTGGGCAAGGACATCATCAGCGCCGGACTGGAGCGGGGAGTGTTCACCCGGCGGGAGGACGGCGCGGTCATCTGCGATCTGGGCAAACTGGGCAAAAAGGTGGTGCTTCGCTCCGACGGGACCAGCGTCTACATCACGCAGGACATCGGCACCACCAAGCGTAAATACGACGACTACCACCCGGAAACGATGATCTGGGTGGTGGGGGACGAGCAGAATCTGCACTTCCAAATGCTGTTTGAGATCATGAAGCGGCTTGGATTTGAATGGGCGAAAGATCTGTACCACCTTTCCTACGGCATGGTGAATCTGCCCAACGGCCGGATGAAAAGCCGGGAGGGGACCGTGGTGGACGCGGACGATCTTTTCGACGAGATGGCGGAGTTGGCCCGGAATGCCTGTGCGGAACGGGCGGACGGTTCCCTGACGGAAGCGGAACTGGCCCGCCGGGGCGAGATCATCGGTCTCGGCGCGTTGAAGTTCATGCTGCTGAAATTCAATCCCAAAACCACCATCACCTTCGACCCGGCGGCATCGGTACGTTTCGAGGGCGACACGGGGCCCTATGTGCAGTATGTGGCCGCCCGGATCGCCTCCATCGAGCGGAAGGCCGGAGCAAAGGGCGTGAAGGCGGACGCCGTGAACTGGAGCCGTCTGAATCACACCCTGGAGCGGGAACTGGCGGTCAAACTGTATTTCTACCCGGAGGTGATGCGCACCGCCGCCGCGAAGCGGGATTGTTCCGGGCTGGTGGAATATCTGCTGGAATTGGCCAAAGCCTTCAATCGCTTCTATCGGGATTGTCCGGTGCTGGGAGCCGCCGACACGGAACTGGCCGCCGCCCGTCTTGCGCTGGCCGGAGCGGTGAAGCAAGTGGTGGCCGACGGATTGCGGACGCTGACCATCGGGGTCCCGGAGGCGATGTGAAATGGCCGCCGCCCGTCCCGCTTTGCTGATCGTTGACGACGAGTGCAACGCCCGGGAAACGCTGATGGATTTCCTGGGGCGGCGATTCGACGTGGCCGGGGCCGACAACGGCGCGGACGCGATCAAACTGCTGCAGAAACGGGATTTCGATCTGGTGCTGACCGATTTGAGAATGCCGGAGGCCGACGGGATGAGTGTGCTGGAGGCGGCACGGAGCAAGGCGAAGCGGCCGAAATGCATCATGCTGACCGCCTACGGTTCCATTTCCGATGCGGTGCAGGCCATGAAGCACGGCGCATTCGACTTCATCACCAAACCGGTGAAGTTGAGCAAACTGGAGGCGGTGATCGCCGCGGCGCTGAGCCAGTCGGAACCCGCGTCTGCCGCCGAAACCTCCGAGCCCGGGAAAGAACCGGCACATCCGGCGGTCCGCGCCGAGGATTCCGGCATGGTGATGCCGGGAGAGGACAGCGATCCCATGCGGCGGGTTTACGACACCGCACTGAGGGTGGCGCCAAGTCGTTCCAATGTGCTGCTGCTGGGCGAGAGCGGCACCGGCAAGGAGGTGGTGGCCCGGTATATTCACGACCACAGCCGCCGGACCGGACTGTTCGTTGCGGTGCACTGCGCGGCGCTGAGCGCGACCTTGCTGGAGGATGAACTTTTCGGTCACGAGCGGGGGGCGTTCACCAATGCGGTGGCCATGCGGCGGGGACGGTTTGAATTGGCCGACCACGGTACGCTGTTTCTGGACGAGATCGGAGAGATCGATGCCGCCACGCAGGTGAAACTGCTCCGGGTGCTGGAGACGAGAGGATTCGAGCGGCTGGGGGGGACGGAGACGATCACCAGCGATTTCCGGCTGATCGCCGCCACCAACCGGGACCTGCGGGCCATGGTCGCCGCCGGGAAATTTCGGGAGGATTTGTACTACCGGCTGGCGGTGGTGGATCTGCACCTGCCGCCGCTGCGGGAACGCCGGGCGGAGATCCCGCGGCTGGTTGAGGCCTTCATCCGGGATTTCGCCGCCGAGAATATGAAAAACGTCATCGGCATCGCCCCGGATGCGCTGGCAAAACTCGTCGCCTGCCGCTGGCGGGGCAACATCCGCGAATTGCGCAACTGCGTGGAGCGCATGGTGGTGCTCTCTCCGCATGAGATCTTGCAACTTTCCGACATCCCGGAGGAGGTGCTGGAGGCCACGGGGGAGGCGATCCCGGAAACCTCCCCGGCGCCGCCGGACCCGCTGAATCTGGATTCGCAGGAGAAGGAGTTGATCCGCAAGGCGCTGGAGGAGTGCGGCGGCAATCGGGCCGCCGCGGCCCGGAAACTCGGGATCAGCCGCCGGACGCTGTACCGGAAATTGGAGAATCTGTGAATCGCGGCGTTTCCAGACGGAAAATGCGGTAAAAACGGATACGGCGCTTGCGGAAAGACGATTTTCCGGGTATATTATCCCGGTGAAGTTTTTTTACAGGGAAAGGTCGGTGTTTTATGAGCAACTGGAATCGCGCTCAGGCTGTGAGTGTGGTGGCGATGCGTCACGGCGGGGCTCCGATGCCGTGCGCGGCTGCCGGCGTGGATGATTTCGGGGAGGATGTTTTTACCCCGGAGGTGATGCAGAAGTACCTGCCTGAAGCCGTGACCGCGGCCCTACGGGAGACCATCAACTTCGGACGGCCGCTGAATCCCGCTTGGGCCGATGAAGTGGCGCAGGCGATGAAAAAGTGGGCGCTGGAACGGGGGGCGACCCACTTTACTCACTGGTTTCAGCCGCTCAACGGCGGTACCGCGGAGAAACACGATGCGTTTCTGGATTTGGGACGGGACGGCAAGGCGTTGCTGGAATTCTCCGGCAAGAACCTGATCGGCGGAGAGACCGACGCCTCCAGTTTCCCTTCCGGCGGGTTGCGCTGTACCTTTGAGGCCCGGGGATATACCGCGTGGGACCCCACCAGCCCGGCTTTCATCAAGCGCCACAGCAACGGTGCGACGCTGTGCATTCCCACCGCGTTCTGCAGTTTCACCGGCGAAGCGCTGGACAAGAAGACGCCGCTGCTGCGTTCGATCCAGGCCGTGAGCCGTTCGGTGACGCGGCTGATGAAGTGCTTCAAACTTTCCCCCGCCCGGGTGATGGTCACGCTGGGCGCGGAACAGGAGTATTTTCTCATCGACAAGCAGTTTTATCTCCAGCGCCCGGATCTGGTGCAGACCGGACGGACGCTGTTCGGCGCGCCGCCGCCGAAGCATCAGCAGTTGGAGGATCACTATTTCGGTTCCATCAAGCCCCGGGTGCTGGCCTTCATGACCGAGGTGGAGCGGGAGTTGTGGAAACTGGGCATCCCGGCTAAAACCCGGCACAACGAAGTGGCTCCGGCCCAGTTCGAGATCGCGCCGCGCTTTGAGGAACTCAATCTGGCTGTGGACCACAACATGCTCATCATGGAGGTGCTGCGGGTGGTGGCCGACCGGCATAATCTGGTCTGTCTGATGCACGAAAAACCGTTTTTCGGCGTCAACGGTTCCGGCAAGCACTGCAACTGGTCGCTGGATTACGGGGACCTGAGTTTGCTGAAACCGGGCAGCGATCCCCACCGCAACGCGATTTTTCTGACCACATTGTGCGCGGTGATCCGGGCGGTGGACCTGCACAGCGATCTGCTGCGGAGCGTCACCGCCGGGGCGGGCAACGACCATCGGCTGGGCGCGAGCGAGGCGCCGCCGGCGATCATTTCCATTTTCCTCGGCGATCAGTTGACCGAAGTCATCGAACAGATCGAGCGGGGAGGGGCCACCGGGTCCAAGTACCACTCCGGACTGCTGAGGGTGGGCGCGGACATGCTGCCGCCGTTGCCCCGGGACGCGACCGATCGCAACCGCACCAGTCCGTTTGCGTTCACGGGCAACAAGTTTGAGTTTCGTGCCCCGGGCGCGAGCCAGTCCTGCTCCGGGGTAAATATGGTGATCAACACCATTGTGGCTGAATCGCTGGATTACATCTCCGACCGGTTGGAAAAAGTGCCGGAATCCGAATTCAATGATGGCTTGCAGCAGATCCTGCGGGAGATCATCGGCAAACACAAGCGGATCATTTTCAACGGCGACAACTACAGCAAGGCGTGGATCGTCGAGGCAGGAAAACGGGGATTGCCCAATCTACGCAATACGATGGATGCCATCGCTCCGCTGAAAAAGACGGAAAATCAGGAATTGATGATCCGGTACGGCGTCCTGTCCAAATCGGAGATGGATTCCCGTTACGAAATTTTTCTGGAGGAGTATCACCGCAAACTCCGGATCGAGTGCGGCATTGCGCTGGAGATCGCCAGAAGCATGATCCATCCCGCCGCCGTGGACGAGTACAACCGGGTCTGTGTCGCGCTGACCAACGCCCGGGCCGCCGGGATGGAGGCCGGATGCCGGGATCTGGAACGGACCGCCGGACGGCTGGGACTGTCGCTGGAGGAACTGGGCGAGGCGACGGATGAATTGTCCATCGCGCTCGGCCGCGAGCATGAGGATATTTTGGCGGCGCTGGAGCGGACCCGCCGGGCGGTGGACGCGCTGGAGTACCAGGTGGACGACAGCCGCTGGCCGCTGCCGAAATATCGGGAGATGCTGTTTTTCTACTGAGTCCGCGGATATCCGGCGGAGGCAGGAGCCGTCGCTTTGCGCGGAGGGGGCGCTTACGCCAGGAAGCCGCGAACCCCCTCGAAAATGACTTGCGCCGCCAGCGCGACGATGTACATCCCGGTGAGTTTGCTCAGGATGCGGACCCCGTGATCTTTCAGCACCCGGTTGATGGCGTCGGAGAAGTAGAGGATCACGCCGACGCCCACGGAGGCCAGCACGACCATCATCAGTTCCGTGCCCATGAACACCAGTTTGCCGCAATCCAGTTCCGCGGCCCGGGCCGCGCCGCTGGCGCCCATGACCAGCAGGGTGCCGATGGTGCCGGGGCCGACGGTGGTGGGGATGGCCAGCGGCACCACCGCGGGGTCGCTGTTTTCCACCGAATGACTGCGGTTTTTGAGTGTTTCGCCGCGGACCATGTCAATGCCGTTGAGCATCAGCACCAGTCCGGCGCCGACCCGGAACGCGTTCAGCGATATGCCCAGCATGTCGAAAATGACCTGGCCGAAAATGTACAGCACCACGGCGGCGCACACGATGGCGAGGGCGGTTCGCAGCGCCAGATCGCGGCGTGCTTTGGAGTCCATGCCGTCGCAGGTGCTGACGAAGACCGAAAGAACGAAAAACGGGGTGAGCAGGAGAAAAAGTTTGACCCCCAGACCGACGATGTACGAGATGGACATGATGAAAATTCCTGTGTGCTGACTGTCAATCCGGCATAATATACCACATTTCGGCATAAAAGCAAGTCGGCACGGGGATGGAATCAATGCGGTTTTTCAGAAAATGGTTGAAAAAACGCGGGGTGGGGTGTATATTATCAGGAGGTACGGATTGAGGGTATTTCCGCATCGGGACGCAGAAGGGGGCGCGGGCGCTTCGGAACTGCTTTCGGAACGGCAAAAAAAGGTTGAGCGATGGCTGAAAACGCGACTGTTTCCAAAACCGTCAGGGTCGGCAATGAGATGGGACTGCACGCCCGTCCCGCCGCGCAGGTCGTGCATATCGCCGGTCGTTTTCAATCGGAGTTGAAACTTTTTCGGCTCGACAGCCGCGGGGAGGCGGATTGCCGTAGTGTCCTGGCGCTGCTGATGCTGGCGGCGGGCAAGGATACGGTACTGGAATTGCGGGCGACCGGGCGCGATGCCGCGGAAGCGGCGGCGGCGGTGGAAGAGTACTTCCGGCGCAATTTTGACGAAGCGTAACTTCAGGAATTTCAGCGCAATGCATATCGCAAGCCGGATCATTCAGGCGACTCCGGTCGCTCCCGGGATCGCCATCGGCCGAGTGAAACTGTTGCACGGCAGCGGGTTCGGCAATGTGCCGGTCACAAGTATCGACGCCTCCCGGGTGGATTCCGAACTGATCCGGTTTCGGGAAGCGCTGGAGTTGACCCGGAAACAGATTCAAGACCTCCGCGAGCGGCTGAAAGCCGGCTTGAATGAGCATGAGGCTGGGATTTTTGACGCGCATTTGCTGCTGGTCGAGGATCGGACCATGGTCGCGGAGATCGAACACAATATCTCCGCTTCGCTCTACGGCGCGGAGTACGCCGTGCATCTGGCGGTGGAGAAGTTCTCCGCCGCGTTCGCCGCGGTCCCGGACGAGTATCTGCAGGAACGGGCGCTGGATGTGAGAGATGTCGGCGCAAGGATCATCAGCAATCTCTCCGAAAAAGTTCCGGCCGCTCCGGAGTATGACGAACCCCGGATCGTCGTCGCGTCAACGTTGACGCCCTCCGAAACCGTGGCTATGCCCCGGGAACGGGTGCTGGCATTCGCGGTGGAGACCGGCAGTGCCACCAGTCATACGGCGATTCTGGCCCGTTCGCTGCGGATCCCGGCGGTGGTCGGCATGCCGCGGGAGATTTTGGAATCCCTGACCGTGGCGGACAGACTGATCGTGGACGGTTTCAGCGGCAAGGTCATCGTCAATCCGGACAATGCGACGCTGGACGCCTACCGTCTGAAAAGCAGGGAAGCGCAGAAAATCTACCGGCAATTGAGCGCGGAAAACGCGCTGAAACCGATGACTACGGACGGTTTCGTGGTGGAATTGGTTGCCAATGTCGATGCGGATGACGATTACGCGGCGGTCCGCCGGGCCGGAGCAATGGGCATTGGGCTGTTCCGCACGGAGTTCATTTTCATGAACCCGGGGCGGCTGCCGGATGAAAACGAACAGTTTGAAATCTACAAGAGACTGCTGATTTCCGCCGGCAACGATCTGGTGACGATTCGGACACTGGACATCGGCGGCGACAAACTGAGCAGCGGTATCCTGCGGTCCGAGGAGCGGAACCCGTTCCTGGGACTGCGGGGCATCCGGCTCTGTCTGCGGGAACGGCGGGATATTTTCGTCACCCAACTCCGGGCGCTGCTGCGGGCCGGGGTGCATGGCAATTTGCAAATTATGATCCCGATGGTCAGTTGCATGGACGAGGTGCTGGAGACGAAAGCGATCATCGCGGACATTCAGAAATCGCTGACGGAGGAGAATATTCCCTTCGCGGCCAACCTCCCGCTGGGGGTGATGATCGAAACGCCGGCCGCGGCGATGATCGCCGGCGCGCTGGCCCGGCAGTCCGCGTTTTTCAGCATCGGGACCAACGACCTCATCCAGTACACGCTGGCCACCGACCGCAGTAATGAGCGGGTCGGCCATCTCTACCGCCCGGGGCACCCGGCGGTGCTGCGGATGATCCGGGAGACGGTACGTGCGGCGCGGAAGAACAATATTCCGGTGACGGTCTGCGGACAGACGGCGGAGGATATGACGATGACGCCGCTTCTTATCGGGCTTGGCGTTAATGAGTTGAGCATGTCGGTGGGGGCGATGCCGCTGGTGCGCCGCACCATTCGGCAGTTGGCCATGCGGGAGTGCGCGGCGCTGGCGGAGAGGGCGCTGGAATGCGAATCGTCCGAACAGGTGCTGGGCCTGTCGCGGGAGATCATCCGCCGCTGCGTTCCGGAATTGGCGGATATGTGATCGCGGAGAATGCGGAGCGATGAATCGGAAAACCATGAAAACCATTTACCTGTCCGGTCCGATCATGGACGAGATTTCGGGACAGGCCCGGGAGTGGCGGGAAACGGCGAAAGCCCTGCTGGGAAAACAGTTCAATCTGCTGGACCCCATGCGGAGAAAATTCGTGGACCGGCAGGTCGACAGCGCCAACGAGATCGTGGAATTCGATCTTCAGGATGTGCGCGACGCGGACCTGATCCTGGTCAATTACAACAAACCCAGCATCGGCACCAGCATGGAGGTGTTTTACGCCGCGCACGATCTGGGCAAATTCATCGTGGCGTTTTCGCCCTTTGAATTTCAGGACTGCAGTCCCTGGATGGTGCGGTACTGCACCCGGATCCTGCCGGATCTGGAACAGGCCGCGGAGTATATCCGGACCCATTTTCTGGAGCGGTGAATACGGGCGTTATGGGAAGGATCATCTACAATCTGCTTTTGCCGCTCGGATTTGTGTTCTTCATCCCCGAGTTGGTGTTGAAGTACCGCGGCCGGGGCGGATGGAAAAGCACTTTCCGGGAGCGGTTCGCCTGTTACGGCGACCGGAAGGCGGAATTAACGTCGTTTCGCGGCGCGATTTGGGTCCACGCGGTCAGCGTGGGGGAGACCGTCGTGGCGCTGTCCATGATCCGGCGGTATCTTCAGCGTTTCCCGGAACGCCGGTTCATTCTCTCCACCACGACCACCACCGGGCAGGATGTGGCCCGGGCCAACTGTCCGGAGCATACCGCGGTGATCTTCTGTCCGATCGACTTCCCGTGGATGATCCGCAAGGCGCTGCGGCTGCTTCGACCGGCCGCGCTGGTGATCTTCGAGACCGAAATCTGGCCCAATCTCATCTCCATTGCCGCCGGGAAGATGATTCCGGTTCTGCTGGTCAATGCCCGCATGTCCGATCATTCGGCCAAAGGCTACCGGAGATTGGGAAAGATCTTTTTTTCTCCGCTGCTGCGGAAGTTTTCCCGGATTCTGACCCAGACGGACAGCGACACGGCAAGGTTTCTTTCCGTCTCGCCGCAGGCCCGGGTCGTCACCGCCGGCAATATGAAGTTCGATCAGAAACTGCCGGAACTGCCGACGGATAATGTACTGGACCGGTACTTCGGCGCGGGTTCCGGACGGCTGGTGCTTTTCGGGGCCAGCACGCATCCGGGCGAGGAGGCGCTGCTGGCGGACTGCTACAACGTCCTGCGGCGCGAGTTTCCCGATCTGAAACTGGTGCTGGTGCCCCGGCACGCCGAGCGGGGAGGGGACGTCGCCGACATTCTCCGGGAGCGGGGGATTTCCTTTGCCAGACGCAGTCTGGCCGCGGAATCCGTCCGGGTGGACGCGCTGCTGGCGGACACCACCGGGGAAATGCTCCTGCTGATGCGCGGCGCCGATGTGGTCGTCATGGGAAAAAGTTTCGCCGGTCATGACGAGGGACACAATCTGATCGAACCGGCTCTGCTGGGCAAGCCGATCGTCACCGGGCCGGTATTGCGGAACTTCCGGTATATTTTCTCCGCGCTGGAGAATCAGAACGCGCTGATGCCCGCCGCGGACGGGGAACTGACCGAAGTCCTGCGGCGGCTGCTGGCGTCGGAATCTTTGCGGACGGCGCTGGGGAGGAAGGCGTTCGAGGTCATTGACGCCAATCGCGGCGCGGTGGATCGGACCATCGACGAATTGGAGCGGATGCTTCCCCCGGCGGCCGTCGCCGGGTGATCCCGTTTCCCGGTCACCTTGCTTCCAGCACGAACACACAGCCGACGGCGAAAAGATTCGGGAATCGGCCGGTGAGTTTCGGGAACCGGGAGGCGATGGGATATTCCTTTCGGATGCGGATGTCGAGCGCCCCGCACAACTCCCGGAAATCCTTCAGAGTGCAGAAGTGGATGTTCGGCGTATCGTACCACTGGAACGGCATGTGGGAACTCCGGGGCATTCTCCCGTGGTACGCCACCTGAAGCCGACACCGCCAGTGCCCGAAATTGATGACGCTGACCGCCGCTTTTTTGCCGATCCGGACGATCTGCCGCAGCAGAATGTCCGGGCGGCGGGTCTCCTGCAAAGTATGGCTCAGCACCGCCAGATCGAACGACTTGTCGGGCAGGTAGCCCAGATCGTCGTTCAAATCTCCCTGAATCACCGGAACTCCGTTGCTGACGCAGCGGACGATGGAATCCTGATCGATCTCCACTCCCAACACCGATGCGTCGTGACGCTCCTGCAGTTCCTTGAGAAAAACGCCGTCGCCGCATCCGAGGTCCAGCACCCGGTCCCCGGGGGAGACCAGTCGTGCGATGATCTCCAGATCCCGGCGGCGGTTGGTGTCCAAATCCCGACGATCAGTCATAATTCACCTCCTGCTGATGCTGAAGGAAATCCCGGATCATCCGGCCGAGGGTGCCCACTTCGAGCAGAAATGCGTCATGGCCGTAACCGGATTTGATTTCGCAGAAGGACACCTCTTTGCGGTTCTGGAGCAGGGCGTCCACAATGCGTTTGGACTGGCTGGTGGGAAAGAGCCAGTCGCTGGAAAAGGAGACCACCAGAAACGCGGCCCGGACATTTTTCAGCGCCTCGGCCAGATCGCCTCCCGTGGCCGCGGTCAGGTCGAAGTAATCCGTCGCCCGGGTAATGTAAAAGTAACTGTTGGCGTCGAATCTCTCCACGAACCGCTGTCCCTGATGCTGGAGGTAACTCTCCACCGCGAAGTCGAAATCGAAATCGTATTCGTAGGAATCCGGCTGTTCCTTGTTCTGCAGTGCGCGCCCGAACTTCCGGCTCATGGACTCCTCGGAAAGATAGGTGATATGAGCCAGCATCCGGGCCGCCGCCAGCCCCCGGGCCGGAACGTTGTCCTCGGTGTAGTCGCCGCCATTCCAGTTGGGATCGGCTTTGATCGCTTCCCTGGCCACCCAGTCAAAGGCGATGTTCTGGGGCGAAAACTGGCACGCCGTGGCGATGGGGATGACCGCGCGCATCATCTCCGGGTAGTCCACCGCCCACTGCAGCACCTGCATGCCGCCCATGGAACCGCCGAGCACCGCGAGCAGTTTTTTGATGCCGAGGTGGTCGATCAGTTGTTTCTGGGCGCGAACCATGTCCGCCACGGTGGTGACCGGGAAGTTCATGTGATAGGGCCGACCGGTGTCCGGGTCGATGGACAACGGTCCGGTGGAACCGGAACAGCCCCCGATCACGTTGGAGCAGATGACGAAATACTTGTCGGTGTCCACCATTTTTCCGGGGCCGATCATCTCGTCCCACCAGCCCGGTTTTCGGTCTTCCGGGGTGTGACGGCCGCAAACGTGGGCGTCGCCGGAGAGCGCGTGCGTGACCAGAACCGCGTTGGAGCGGTCGGCATTGAGCGTCCCGGCGGTTTCAAACCGGATGTTGACCTCTTTCAGCACCCGGCCGCAATCCATCACCAGCGGTTCCGGCAGCCGGAAGTCCTGCGGCACGGTCAGCAGCGGCGGGGAAGTTTTCTCTTGCGCGTCGATTTTATCATTCCTCGAATTGCATGTTGCATTCCATAATATACCATGCTTCTTCGTTTTTTTCAATATCGCCCCCTTGACAACCCGGGGAAAACGGTCTATAATAAGCGGAAATAGAGGAGTGTGGAATGAAGACGACATGGATTCTGGCGGCGGCGCTGATATGCCGACTGGCGGCGGCGGGCGAAGTGTGGTTCGTTCCGGGCTGGCGGACGGGATTCTCCAGTCGGGCCGGATGCGTTCGGATTCTCCGGGACGCGTATCCCGGCCGGGAGGTCAAGGTGAAGTCGTGGGACTCCCGGTGTGTGTGGCCGCGGGCACTGCGCAATGCCGAAGCGTACACGGACGAATTGTTCCGGGAGATCGCCGCACTGCCGGAATCCGAACGCCGGGAATTGGTGCTGGTCGGACATTCCATCGGGGGGAAAATCGTATTGGAGGTGCTGTCCCGTCTGGCGGTGCGGGGGGATCGGATCGATTCCGCCGCGCTGCTCGGGGCGGTGGTGCCGTGCGATTCGCCCCGGGTCGCCGCCGCGATGCGTGCGGTGCGGTTTGAACTGCTCAACGTCTGCAATCCCGGCGACTGGGTGTTGAAGTATCTCTATCCGCTGGGCAACGATCCGGCGGCGCCGCTGGGGTATTCCGGCTGGATATCCCGCGATCCCCGATTTCATGAAGCGGAGGCGGATCATCACTGGAGCAGTTTTTTCAATCACTTCGCCTACCGGTATCTGGAAGCGCTGGCCAAGATGCTGGATCGCCTGCCGCCCCGCATCGAAGTGCGTCAGGACGCGCCTCACACGCCGCGTCCGCCGGCGGATACGCTCTTTTGGAGCGATGTGGAGGAGTTCGGGGCGTGGAGATTGCAGCGGCACTACGACGGGCGGGCCCGGATTCTGGACCCGGACGGGGTGCGCCGGGCTGTCGGCGGCATGGAGGCGATGCGCGCCGCGTTTGCAGACGTCAAAAAGCATTTAAAGTAAAAAATCTGCCCCCGGGCGCTGCCCGGACGTGGTCCGGCGGCGGAACGCCGGTCGCCGCTTAACGCGGCGAAATCTCAGCGAAGCGTTCAGGTCGCCGCAAGGCGACACCTTCCGCCGGGAGCGATGTCCCGGAAATCCTTTCCGGGACGATTGAGCGGGAGGCGGCTAATCGCACGGAACAGAAAATCAGGATTCTTTTAGTAAAGAGCCTTCCGTTTTTATTGAGAAGTCCGGCAAAAATTTTTTCGCCGATGTAAGAATTTTACAATAGATTTTTGGAAAAATACAATTTTTCTCCCGCATCGCGTGGTATACTTTACACGTGGACAGGCAATGTGTACCGCAAACAGCACAGGAGGAAGATTCGATGTACGACAAAGTCTATGTGGACGGGGTCCCCGGGGAGGCTCACTACGAGACGCTGGAGGCGGCTCTGGGGGCGGTCAATCCCGGCGGCGAAGTCGTGGTCAACGGAGTGACGATTTCCGGGGAGAGCGTCACCGGCAGCGACACGGCGCGGCCGGATTTTTCGGTCAGCGACGCGTGGTTCGATCACAATTACGGCGGCAATGCCGGCGCACTGGAAGTTCTCTACGCGGACGCGACGATTTCCGGGACGACATTTTCCGGCAATTCCTATACCGGAACTTCGGGAGATCATCGGGCCGGAGCGATACGCATCAACAGCAGCACGGTGACGATCAGCGGTTCCACCATCGCCGACAACGTCGGCTGGCGTGCCGCGGTCTTCGTGGGCGGCGACAGCGCTGACAACCGTTCCGTGCTGACGATCAGCAACACGACATTCTCCGGCAATACCAAAAAAGACGGGGCGGTCATCTGCGGCGCGCTTTTCATCCAGGATTATGCGGACGTCACCATCTCGGACAGTTCGTTTCTGACGACCGGCGACATCATCTGGACCCGGGGAAATCTTCATCTGACCGGAAATTTCCTCTACAACGGTTCGGGGTTTTACCGGCGCGGAAACGGGACATTGACCGCCGACGGGTTGAATTTCATTTCCGCCAGCAGTTCCGGTGTGATGTTCGACTACTCGATCACCAACGTCGGCGAGGGAATCATCGGATTGGAGTTGCTCGGTTCGGCGGACGTCACCTTCACCAGTCAGGATTTGAGCAATCTGCGTACGCTTAAGGTCGGCGGCGGTAAGGTCGGTTCCGTCGCGGTAAATATTTCCGCGATCAATCCGGATGTCGCGGTGGAGATCGGCGGGGCGACTACCGCATTGGATACCGTTACCGCGATCAACGGCGGAAAACGGCTGGGCGTGGTGAAGTATGCCTCCAATAATCTGTCGTATTTCGATTCCGGTCTTCTGACCCTTGCGGAAACCGCCTCCGGGGATTTCATCCGGACGGAGTTTGTGGACGGGTACCAGGGGCGGACGGAAGTTTCCGGCGGCTCCCATACGATTTCCGGTGCGGTATTCAGCGGCAATACCTACAGCGGTTACGGTTCGGCGATCAGCGTCACCGGCGGCACGTTGACCATCGACAACTGCGAGTTCTCCGGCAATACCGCCACCCGGGGCACGGTCCACGTCAAGAGTCTGGTTACGATCAAAAATTCCGTATTCAGCGGCAATGGCGGCGGAGACCACAATTCGCAGGATATCTACGTCGAATCGAACGGCGGGCAGTTGACGATCGAGGATTCGAGTTTCACCGGCGGCATCTTCGCTCAGGCAAGGATCGCCTTCCGCGGCGACGTTTCGCTGGGCAACGGGATCCTGTTCAGTTACGGCAGTGATTTCTTCCACGGCGACGGCGTCAACCTCACTTTTACCAACACTGCTGCGAAAACTCATCAGGCGATGGTGAAAGACGAGGGCGAAGGCGGCGTTACCGGGCTCGTTTTCAACAATACCGCGAAGGTCGCATTCTCCGGCGGCGGCACGGCGGATTTCAGCGATGTCGAGACCATCACCGTGAGCGGCAATATGACCGGCAACATCGGTTCCGGCTTCACTTCGCTCAACGAAACGGCGGCGGTCGTCATCAAGGGCGCGACCACCACGCTGGGGACGGTTTCCGTCATTGCCGACGGTCGGATGCTCGGAGTTCTCAGGTACGGCGGCGGCAATCTGACCTATGGGCAGAGCGATACCTTGACACTGGCGGATACCGCGTCCGGGGATTTTATCCGCACGGAACTCATCGACGGCTATCGGGGCCGGATCGAGATTATCGAGGGGACCCGCACCATTTCCGGGATGACGTTCAGCGGCAACACCTACAGCGGCTACGGTTCGGCGATCAGCGTCACCGGCGGTACGGTGACCATCGACAACTGCGAGTTCGTCGGCAATACCGCGACCCGCGGCACGGTCCACGTCAAGAGTCTGGTCACGATCCAAAACTCCGTATTTACCGGAAACGGTATCGGAGAACACAGTTCGGAAGACCTCTATGTTGAAAAGGGTGGAAAACTGACGATCCGGGATTCGAGTTTCACCGGCGGGATTTTCGCTCAGGATCAAATCACTTTCCGCGGCGATGTTTCGCTGGGCAACGGGATACTGTTCAGTTACGGCAGTGATTTTTTCCACGGTGACGGCGTCAACCTCACTTTTACCAACACGGTGGCGAAAACTCATCAGGCGATGGTGAAAGGCGAGGGCGAGGGCGGCGTCACCGGGCTCGTTTTCAACAATACCGCGAAGGTCGCATTCTCCGGCGGCGGCACGGCGGATTTCAGCGATGTCGAGACCATCACCGTGAGCGGCAATATGATCGGCGACATCGGTTCCGGTTTCACTTCGCTCAACGAAGCGGCGGCGGTGATTTTCAAGGGCGCGACCACCGCGCTGGGCAATGCCGCCGCCATCGGGGAGGGGCGTCGGACTCTCGGCGCGGTAAGTTACGGCAGCGGTTCTCTCAGTTACGGCGAAAGCACTCTGCTGACGCTGGCGGCGACCGCTTCCGGTCCGTTTACCCGGACGGAATTTGTGGACGGCTATCAGGGCCGGGTCGAGATCACCGGCGGCACACACACCATTTCCGGTGCGACGTTCGCTGATAACTTCGGCAGTACGGGCGGTGCGATCTTCGCGGACGCGAATGCCGATCTCCTCCTCGACAATGTCGTCATGTCCGGCAACCGAGGAGAGGATGGCGGTGCGTTTTATGTCAAGGGGCCGAATGCCGTGATCTCCGGCGGTACGTTCTCCGGCAACATCACTACCAAAATCGATAATCAAGCCGGTGGCGGCGGTGTGTTCTTCATCGGAGGCGAAAATTCCGCGAGCACGATTTCCGTTGCGATTGCCGATGCGGTATTTTCCGGCAATTCCTCCGGTCGTCATGGCGGGGTGGTGTTCGATAAACAGTCCTCGTTCTTCACCGCTTCCGGCAGCACTTTCAGCGGCAATACCGCGGCCCGGCGCGGCGGGGCGTTGACGCTATATGGTTCGGCGGCGATGATTTCCGGGTGTACGTTCAGCGGCAATACTGCTTGCGGTAACGGCAGCGCGGGAGACGCCGTCGGCGGCGCGATCTACTTCCAGAACAGCGCTGGAAGCCTGACGATCGACGGCAGCGACAGCGCGGTGGTCTTCGACGGCAACATCGCTCAGGACGGCGGCGGCGCGCTCTGGGTGCGTCAGGGGGCGGCGACACTGACCGGCGATATCCGGTTCCTCACCGCCGGTGACAGCGTCAACGTCCGCTCCGGCGGCACCATCCTCATCGACGACGCCGTTATCACGCTGAATGCCGACCTCACCAGCCGCAACGACGGCGTGGAAGCGGAGGGAACGCTGATCACGGTCCGGGATTCCGTTGTTGCCTTCGGCGGCGGAACGGTCAACGTTTCCGCGCTGAATATCGGAGAAAACGTCGGATTCGCTTTCACCGGCGAGCAGGTCAATTTCGTTTCGCAGGACCTCTCCGATGTGGCAATCACCGTGGACGGTTCCCTCTACTCGGGAAGCGAGGTCATCGTCGCCGCCGGGGTGACCGGCATCGGCAGTTACGACGTGATCGGCGATGCCTCGCTGTTCCTGAAACTGGACGGTGCCGATCTCGTGATGTACGAGAGAGCCGCCGACCTCAAGGACGGCGACGCTCCCGTCGGCAATTACAAGGGGACCGGCGACGCCAATTTGGTGACGGGCGGCGTGGTGACGGTGGCGTTCTTCGGCACGACACAGGCTTCCGGCAATGTGCGGACGGTCTTCACCGGCGGCACGGTGGTCAATTCGACCATCGGCGGCGCCCTGGTGCTGGCGGGAAGTTCCGCCGGTCTGGGCGCGGTGACGCTGGATATCCGCGACGGGGTGTCGCTCCTCGGCGGACCTTCCAACGGCGGCATGAACTACGTCGCCGGGTATGCCTACGGCGCGAACGCCTCCCCCTCGGCCCGGGACGATGCCAAATGCCTGACCGTGGATTCGGCGGTGCTGAACCTCAGCGGTTCCAGCATCAACGGCAACCTCTCCGCCGGAGCCCACGCCCGCAGGGGCGCGTGGACGGAAGTCACCGCCACGGCGATCACCGTGACCGGCGGCATCGTGGAGAAGTTGTACGGCGGCGGCTGGGCCGAACGGTACGGCCAGAGCGATGTCGGGACCGCGACGGTGAATATCTCCGGCGGTTCGATCAACCGGCTCTACGCGGGCGGCGGCAACGGTTCCAACGCGTACACCTACACCACGACCGCGGACCTCACGATCTCCGGCGGGACAGTGGACTACGTCTTCCTCGGCGGCAGGAACATCAACTGCTTCGTGGGCGACGCGACGCTGACCATCACCGGTGCCGCGCAGACGCTGACCCGGATCTCCG
>JALEMG010000001.1 GCA_022768375.1 Lentisphaeria bacterium | reverse complement strand
AGCAAGCAAGCAAGCAAGCAAGCAAGCAAGCAAGCAAGCAAGCAAGCAAGCAAGCAAGCAAGCAAGCAAGCAAGCAAGCAAGCAAGCAAGCAAGCAAGCAAGCAAGCAAGCAAGCAAGCAAGCAAGCAAGCAAGCATTTATTATCTGTAATAAATGCTTGCTTCCATCCGAACCGGGCCGGTTCGGTGGAATTCTTCAAAGCGTTGGGAAAGAACAACTCGGGGGATTTTTGTGTCCTGACGCGGGAAAAGGGACGGACCATACCGCCGTGCAGTCTGACATCGGACTGTGCGGCGGGATTTTTTTATTCCGGAATCAGAGCATAAGACAGGTATAAAAACAGGACAAAAAGGAGGTTTCTCATGGCGACGCTGTTTATTGACAAATTGGTGGATGCGAGTTTGACGATCACAAGCACCCCCTACTACGACATCATCATGCTGCCGCAGGCGGAAGGGATTGCCACGCAGGGACAGGTCATTGCCGCCTTCCGGGACATCGGGGTTGTCGGCGGACCAACGGATCTTCACAATTTCGCTCTGTCAACGGGCAAGAATGACGGGAAAATCGTCATCGCCGGCAATTATACCATGAATGCATATGCACCGGAAAATCGCGGCACAATCTCCACGGTATTTTACGGTGGCGTATGGCATGAAACGGCCCCGTATGCCAATTTCAACGCCGGAAGTTTGGACAATCGCTACAATGCATATCATGTGAGTTTCAACTCCGATGACGAATCAGGGGCGATCAAATTCTCCGGCAACGCCGGACATCTGGTGCTTTCCGCCCAGAGCGGCGCGCAAAGAGCGGACAGGTACAGTGCGGCGGCGGGTTATAATGCGACAACCAATCCGTACTGGAAGACGGATGACGGGATCGCCATCCGTTCCGACCGTTACGATGTATTCAGCCGCTACCGGCGCGACAGCGCCGACGATGAAGATTATTCTCTTTACGGGGTGATTTACACCCCGCCGCCGTCCAAGGCCGATCATACCGTGTACGCGACCGAAGCATTGACGGTCGACACCGATCTGGCGGGAAAAATCGAGACGAACGTCGCCGCATTGCATACCGGATACCGGATCCCGAGCGGCGACAAAATCATCAACGCGGACGATTCGTCGAATAATGAGGTGGTCGGGACGGGAGTGAAAGCGGAGGAGATCGTCCTGTCGAGTAATTTCCGGGCTGAAATCACCGTAAACAACAACCGGAATACGTTTACGGATGCGTTGCAGGATAGCGGCGATATCAACAACATCCAGCGGAAGATTTATGAATTTCAGATGGAACCCGAAGAAGAAACGGGAACCGGAGAAGAAACGGGAACCGGAGAAGAAACGGAGAGAGGCTTTTTCAAGGATCGAAAAACCAATCCGGACGGTACTGTCGAATCCGTTGACGGAGTGATCGGAACGACGCTGGCCGGTTTCAACAAACCGGTTGCTTCGGATAATGAAGTCGGTTCGTATGGGATCCATGCCGTCAAGAGTCTGACCACGGCGGATCAATCCGTCTGGGCGGGAGAGATTCGCGTCGACCTCAGCGATGCCAATCTCATCGCCAGTTACGAATATCAGGGCCCTTCCATAGGACGCCAATACTCCGATAATGCGGACGCATCGAACAACAAAGTCGGAGCCTACGGAATCCTGGCGGACGGGGAATTGAACATTCACAAAATGGGTTCGCTCAGCGACGACAAAATAACGGGGGATACGGCGACGTCCACGAGTGCATTGATCTCCGCGGTTGCGAACAACAACAGCATCATCGCGAAGGCGATGAAGATCAGCCAGAATCCGGCATTTGCCACCGTTGCCGATTCGACGATTACCGCGGCGGCGATCAGAGCCGCGACGCTGGTTCTCGGTCCCGTGGAGCGGAGCGTTCAATTGAAGGCGGAGGCCAGTGACAACGAAATCACTGTCACGGCCATAGGAGGCAGCATAGGGTACTCCGGCGCAGGGGTATATGCGTACGGCATCCGCGCCGACAACGCGACGTTTTCACATTTCGACGGCAATATTACGGCAAAGTCACTGAATAACGTTCTGAATTTCGATAACGATTCATCCGCCGTCGGGATTCGCGTTTCGGAAACGTTCATCAGCACCACCAGCCTGTCGGGGACCATCAGAGTTGATGCCGATGATTCCGCTGTCGGAATTCAGGCGGGCAGCATCAGCGTCACCGGATTGATCGACACGGATATCAACGCAACTCACATCGGAATTGCGGCGGGCAATCTGACTGCCGACGGATTTACCGGAACCATTGATTCATACTTCGGAATCTCCGCCGGCGCCATCTCCGGGGGATTCGACATGGCCGGTACGATCACCGGTCTGTACGGCATCGGCACCAATGGAGAGTTGAATCTCCGCGTTTCAGGCCGAATTTCCGCCGGTGCGATCTTCGGGTACGGCGGGGATGCCATACTTGCCGAGCGCATTCTGGATGCCAGCACGTGGCTTTATACGGTCAGCACGGTAAAGACCAATGACACGGTGACGGTGGCCAGAGGAGCGAGGGTTATCGGCAATATCGACCTCGGCGCCGGGATGAACAATCTCTCCATCAACAGCGGAGCCCGCGTCGAGGGCGTGGTTCGCTCCGGAGCCGGGGAGATCAATGTCATTTTCGATCTGGAGGGCGACGCCGGAACCGGTCCGACGTTGTACATGGGATCTCTGGACGCGGACGACAAGACCATCAAGGATACCGCGACCATCACGGTGAATCTGAACTACGCCAAAGCGGGAGAGACGTACCGACTTATCCAGTACGGCTTCGACGCCCGTGAATACTGGGTCGACGTCAAACGGCAGATCGCGTTCCGGTGGCAGGGGAAGTTTTACAACACCTTCATGGAAAACGGTTCCGCGACGATCTCCGTCGAGGAAGCGGTTGTGAACGTCCGGTTCGACACCGCCAGCAATACCTTCTCGGTGAACGTGGACGGAACGCTGCCCGCCGCCAGCGAACTGCCGTTGGCGGGAATCACCATAGGTGATTACTTCGCTCCGGAACGGGCGATCTCCACCGGAACGACCACGCTGACGCTTGACTGGAGCGCACTGTCCGACTATCTGAATGCCGCCGCCGCCGCGGGGACCCGACTGGCCGACGACGGGACCGCATTTGCCGAAGTCACCGGAATTCAGGCGGTTTACGACCTGTATGACGCATCCGGGAATATTCTTCTGAGCGGCTGCACCACCGCCAGCACCGCGACCGGCGGCTGCGAAATCAACCTCAAGGCACTGGCCCAAACCAATGATCTCGAAGTCGACGATATGGCAAAGATCGTGTGGACCGGAATGACGGTTTCCGGCAAAGATGCCGACGGCGGCGACATCACCGCGACACTGACCCCGGGAACGGCGGTCGACCGCTTCGTGGAGGATTTCGACGCGGAGCACGACACCCTGACGCTGTCGTGGTTCGGTCTGGACGCGGAGGAGTACGGTCTGCCGGAAATCGCCGTCTGTGAGATCGAATACACGATCTACGACGAAACCGGCGCCGCGCTCGGCGCTTCCATCCTCGCAAGAGTTGCCGGGGACCGGAATTCCTGCGTTATTCACGGCGTGGAAGCGGGGTTCAACGTCCGATGGCGGGCCAGACTGCTCGGCGACAACAGCGGGAACCGGGTCGGCGCATGGAGCGACATGTATTTTCTGACGGACAGAGTCGACACCGCGGTCAACACCCCGAGCAGTTTTGAGACCGATGCCGTCACGACCCGCGTTCTCGACGCCAACGAGCGACCCAATGCAAACGGCGTGGTGGCGGCGGTGGCGGAACTTTTCTGGGAGGGCCTGACTTCGGAAAAAACCGTCCGCAATTATGAGATCCAATACTTCGACATGCCGGCGCAACTCACCATCGACGATATTCCCGAGGGACAGACGCTCAACGAATACATCGCCAGCGACCTTTTCGACAATTACGTCACGGACAACAACATCGCCGTGTATACCAAACTCCTGACCGGCAATACTGCGATCCTCTCCAATCTTCAGAACCAAACCTACTGCTACTGGAGATTCCGGGCGATCGACGTGGCCGGAGTCAAAAGCGACTGGGTCGCCGGAGACACCTTCCGGGTCTGGGCAAACAACGACACTTCGGCGCCGGTTTTCGAGAACAAGGCGACCGGAGTCATCGACTTCAACTTCCCTGCCGCAGATGTGATCGGCCCCGATTCGGAGAATCCGAAAGAGACCGGATATTCCGCCATGCTGGGCTGGCAGAAAGCAACGGACGATGAGAGCGGAGTGAGCAGTTATGTCGTCGAGATCAGCGCCGACGGCGGACAGACCTTCTCCGAATACGCGAAGATCGAAGCGGAGAGCATGATCCCCTATTCCGTCGGCGCGTGGAGCGGAGACGCGCTGGACCCCGAAACAACGTACCGGGTCGTGCTGGCGGACGGAACGATCGGTTCCGACGTGACGCTGAAATCGGACGACGATGTTCTGCAACTTTCCTGGTATTCCCGTACCGATTTTGCCGGTCAGACCGTGACGATCCAGAAATCCGTCGACGGCGGCGCGTCGTGGACGGCGCTGACCGATGTCGCGTCCGGAGACTACACCTGCTCCCGTTACGACTACACGCTGAAACTCAACAATCTGCTGCAGCCGAATTATCAATACCGCATTATCGCGGTGGATTACTTCGGCAACCGGGTCTCCAGCGGGAAAGCGGTTACGGGCGAGATCGCCGCCGACAGCACGGCCCCCGCATTCACCGACAGCCGCGCCACCATTGCGGAAATCGGTTACGAACGGCCCCGCACGGCGGAGGGTACGGAAGACCTTGACGCTCCGGTCATGCTGACCGGTTCGCTGCTGTGGGTTCCGGCGTACGATACCGAAAGCGGCGTCCGGACTTACGCGGTGAGATTCAAAAAACCCGGGGAACAGACTTGGAGCAGTGCCCTGACGTTCAAAACGGCGGAACTCGACCAGGAATGCCGGATCGATCTCGGTTCCGGCATCGCACTGGATGACACGAAGTCCTATACCGTGACGTTGGACGGGGCCGCCGCGACTTATGAGATCTGCGCCGACGGACGGCTTGCGCTGGTCGGAAACGTCATCGGCAAAACGCTGGTGGTCAAGGATGAAACCGGAACGGACCTTTTCAATGCCCCGGTGACATCGGAAATCGGCACGGTGTACTTCAAAGTCGATTTCGGCACGCTGGAAAACCGGCTTGACGCATCGGCATACGAATATCAGATCATCGCCGTGGATTATTTCGGTCAAACCAGTCCCGTCGGCGGCGACAACGCAATGGCCGGAGAGATCAACGCGGATACCACCAACCCGGAATTCGCCAATACGAAATCCCTGTATTCCCTGATCTACACCCTGCCGGATCAGGCCGCCCCCGACGCCCGTGCCTCTTACTCGGTCCGCGTCGGATGGGATGCCGCCGCCGACAGCGAGAGCGGTATCCGTTTCTACAATCTTGAGGTGAGTTACGACGATGGCGCCCACTATGAGGTTTACAAGCGTCTCAGCATTGCGGAAGCCGAAGTCTCGGCCACTTTCGCCACATGGGAAAGCAGTAATCTTGATCCCGACGGGCGTTACGAAATCTACCTCGGAGATACCCGCCTCTGCGCGGCGTCGCTGCAAGTCGTCAACGGTAAACAGGTACTGTCATGGAGCAGTCAAACCGACTTCTCCGGACAGGCGGTGACGGTGAAGAAATCCGACGGTACCGTGGTGGCGACGACCTCGGATTACAACGCCCAGACCTGCGCCTGCAGTTACGACTTCGGCGGCGAGCAGTTTACCTGCCGTTCGTTCAAGTATCGCATCACCGCGCAGAATATCTACGGATTGGACAGCGATCCCATCAGCAATACCGTGACCGGCGACCGCGGGGACGTGAGTTTCTACGGGAGTACCGCGACCGTGGAAAAAGATACGGAGACTTCCGACGCAATCCGCCTCACCCCGACGTTTACTTGGAAAGCGGCGCAGGATGCGTTCGGCGATTTGGGCGTCCAATGCTACCTGCTGCAGTACCGCGTCAAGGGAGACGGCTCGGATTGGACGGAAACAGTTGTTGCGCACACCCCCGGGAAAGAGACTTACGACTATACCCCGCCGAAGTCGCTTCCGTGGCAGTTGTACGAATATCGGATCGTCGCCTATGATTACTTCGGCAATACCGCCGAGGTCACCGGCACATTCGGCACTCCGGATACGGAAGGTCCGACGGGAAGTTTCGTCCGCGATTCGTTCTCCGCGCAGGTGAATGCCGACTATGAAGACATCGTGATCGGAACCCGGAGGATCACCACCGGCCCGCGCAGTGAAACCGTGGTCCCGATCACCCGCCGGGTCTGGAATCAGGTCAGCGTCACGCTGTCGTGGGATGATAATTTCACGGATGAATCCGGGGTGATCTACCGGGTGGCGATGTTCGACGATCAAGGCCGGTATTACGACTTCTGGACCGCGGAAAAATCCCTCACCATCGGACAGAACGTGCCGGGATGCCCGGTGGGGATCTTCGAGGATATGAAGACGGTGACCTGGAACGTCCGGGCTTACGACACTTATTTCAATGAAAGCAGGACCATCAGCGACAACCAGACCTTTGAATTCAAAGATCAGGACGGCGTTGACATCGTTTCCTCCGCGGGCCCGCAGAGCCCGGAGAATGTCTCCGTACTCCCGGAGTTTGCCGATGGCAAGTACACCGGCAAATATTCCGTCGCCTGGCAACAGCCCGACAACGGACAGTTGGGGATCTATTCTTTTACGGTGACGCTGAAAACCGCCGACAACCGCACGGTGAAGTATACCGGCAGTTCGGTGGACGCGGACCGGCGGGACGCCGCCACCGACCTTTCCGAATTGGTGCGGTACAGCGGCGACAGGTTTGTGATCGAAGACCTTCGTGACTTCTTCGGTCAAAATGCCATTGCGGACGGGAATTATTCTCTGACCGTCACCGCCTTTGACGCCGGCGGCAGAAGCGCCGTCAGCGCGACGACGGCATTCGATGTCGATACCGTCCGCCCGGGCGAAGTGAAGGTCACGGAGGCGTTCGCGGTCGCGGACAACCGGAACGGCGAAAAATTCAGTACGCCGGTGGTGCGCTGGCAGCCGGTCAATGACGCTTCCGGCATTGATTACTATGAGGTCAAATACCGGGTGAAGGACCGCGATGAAGACTGGACTGCGGAACGGGTTTACAACGCGACCGAGTTCCAGTTCGGCAGCGTCACCGGCGACACGGTTTACGAATACCGCATCACCGCGGTGGACAAAGCCGGCAATCGCGGCGAACAATGGGCGGAGGGCGTCGTAAAAACCGTTGAAGCCAAAATTGATCGCTATGAGGACACGGTGCCCGCGGCGACGCCGCTTCTTTTCAACGCCGCCGGTCAACTGACTGTGGAGGATTCCGTCGGGCAGGGCGATCCGGCGGATACGTTCCGTTTTGTCACGGGAAAAAGCGCGGCGGTCTCCATTTCCGCCACGGACCTGCAGAATATTCTCGGCAAGGCGAAAAACCTTCGGATCGACGTTTACGAGGGCAATACCACGCGGGTTTGGAAGACCTTCACGGTTGCGAAAACCGGCAGCGTCGTCTCCGATCTTCTGCTCAAGGGCGCGACGGATTACTACGTCAAAATCAGCGCCGCCGATACGTCCCGGTCGGTGGTCGCCTACGGCCTGACGCTGAACCAAACGCCTCTCGGCGGAGTTTTCAACGACAACTCCGACGACACGGTGCTTCTGGCCGAAACCAACGGCAGAACTCTGGCGGTTGGCGACGGTTCCGTCACGGACTGGGTCGGATACGGCGATGCCGTTGACGGCCGCATCCTTGATCTCGGCGCGTCCGGGAAATATAAGTTCTCTTTGAGCGGGACCGCCGCACCCACGGGGCTCTGCGTTTACGAAGTCGCGGACAACGGTTCGTTACGCCGGCTTGCCGTCGGTACCGCGACTTCGCTGCGGGGCGCGACGACAGCGGATCTGCTGCTGGACAAGACCAAGAAATACTATGTCGAGGTCAAAGCGGGCAACGCCAACAGCGTCGGCAGCGATTATATCCTCGGCATGAGTTGCTCTCAAGCCTTCCCCAATGGAGACCTTTCCGACAATTGGACGGATATGAAGGAAAAAGGCCCCGCCGGGATGGTGGGCGATCTCGGCACGGTCAGCGCGCCGGGGGTGCTGGTCTCCGGCGGCTGGGTCGGCTTCGGAGACGAAGCGGACTACATGGCGTTCACGCTGACGAGCGCGGCGAAACTGAGTTTCCACGTGGAATCCACGGACCAGACGCGGTTCGTCATCCACAGTCTGACGTCGAACTCGAACGGGACCTTCTCGCTGAGCAACAAGCAGACCAGCACCCCGGCGAAAGCGCGGGGCGCGGCGGTGTACAGCGTGGATACGGCGGGATTGCTCCTGACGGCGGGAACGTACTACATCAGTGTGACCAGTCCCAACGCGAAACAGGGCGGGAACGCGGACTACACCATCGCGCTCAATGGCGGGACGTCCAGTGTCTTCTACACCAAAGGCAACAACGCGGACGATGTCTGGAACGGTGCCGGGGTGACCGCGCTGACCGTGACCGGTTCGGCGCAAATGCTGATCGGCGACGGCTGGGTGGGCTTCGGGGATGAAGCGGACTACCGGGAGATCGTTTACGCCGGGGGCGAGAAACTCTCCTTTGCCGTGACGGCCACCGACGCGGTGCGGTTCACGCTGTACGAGTTGCAGGACAACGGAAAACTGCAGCAGAAGCAGCAGACGACGCCGTCCAAGTCCGACGGAGTGTATACCGGCAAGACCGCCGGATTCACGTTGGAGAGCGGCAAGCGGTATTTCATCGCGGTGACCAGCACCAATGCGAAACAGGGCGGCAATGCGGACTATACGGTGGAGGCGAACTTCACCGGCAGCGGCAAGACCCGTACCGTCACCGTTACCGGTGTTGCGATCAAGACGTGGGACGGCGATAAAAATTCTCTGGTCGTGCAAAGTGTCGCGGGGAGTTCCGACAACGAGAACATCCGGTTCACCTCCAATCAGGTCAGCCGTCTGGACGATCTGGCGCTGAGTTACGGTAACGACCAGATCACGGTGAGCAGTGCCCGGGCGTACTTCGGCGACATCGATCTGGGCAACGGGGACAACACGCTGACGATATCGGGAACCGCCGCTTACGCCAACTGCGGCGGCGTCATCGCGGAGAACGGCAACGACGCCATCGTCATCAACGGGACGAAAGCGGAATTTGTCGCAACGTCCATCGACCTGGGCGCGGGGAACGACAAGATCACGCTAACCCGGGGCGAAGTGCGATCCGGCGCGGTGGCGCTGGGCGGCGGGAACGACCAGTTCACCATTGCGAAGGACGGACAGTGGCGGATCGGCGGCGGCATGGCGGCGGCCATCGACTTCGGCGCGGGGGATAACGACGCGCTGATCCTGAATGGGACGCTGGATTTGTCCGATTTCACCGGCGGGGCGATCGCTTCCGGGCTGGAGAACATCTCCGGCAAGGGGCAGTTGCTCGTCAGCGACGCGCTGGAAGCGACGCTGGACCCGATCGAACTGGGTCGTTTCACCGCCGCCGGGATCGACGTGATCAATGCCGGCGGACGCGGGGAATTTTTCAGCACCCGGGCGGCGGAACGGGCGGACGATACGATGCAGAAGGCGAAGGCGCTGACCGCGGCGGTCGGCAGTCTGGATGTCTGGCTGTGCGGCGAAGACAAGGCGGCGGCGAGCGCGTTCGGATTCGCCGACACGGTGGACTTCATCCGCTTCACCAAGACGGCGGCGATCGGAGAACTGGAAGTCTCGCTGGATCCAAGCGTGACGTTCGACGTGCTGGACCTCAGGGGAAATCTCTATCTGGCCGATGCGGATTTCAGTTCGGGTTCCCTCGACGTAAGTGCTTGGACGAACGGCACGTATTACTTCAAACTCTCCATCGCCGGTACCGCGTGCGGCGGCGGATACATCGCAATCCAGTAAGTTCCTATCCGACACACACAGGGCCGTCCGGGATACCCCCGGGCGGTTTTTTTATCGCCG
>JALEMG010000013.1 GCA_022768375.1 Lentisphaeria bacterium | reverse complement strand
CTCGCGGACGGTCAGACTGAAACCAACTTCGTCGGCGGCACCGCCAATCTGATCACCGGCGGTACGGTGACGGCGGCGTTCTTCGGTACGAGAAAGAATTCTTTCGGCAGCGTGCGGACGGTTTTCACCGGCGGCACGGTGGCCAATTCGATGGTCGCCGGGGCGCTGGTGCAGGCGAAAGACACCGCCAATGCCGCGCTGGATACGGTGTCGGTGGATATCTACGACGGCGTTTCGCTCCTCGGCGGACCTTCCAACGGCGGCATGAACTACGTCGCCGGGTATGCCTACGGACGGAGCGACTGGACCGCACTGCCGGGTTCGGCCAACTACACCGTGGGAGAAGCGGTACTGAACCTCAGCGGCTCCAGCATCAGCGGCAACCTCTACGCCGGAGCCCACGCCCGCAAGTACGCCTACACCAGCGTCGGGGAAGCGGTCGTCAACGTGACCGGCGGCACCGTGGAGAAACTCTACGGCGGCGGCTGGGCCGAACGCGGCGACAAGAGCATCACCGGCGGCACTGTCGCGCTGAGCACGGTCGGCACCGCGACGGTGAATATCTCCGGCGGTTCGATCAACCGGCTCTACGCGGGCGGCGGCAACTCCTACTACGGGTATACCAGCGTTGACACCGCGAATCTCACGATCTCCGGCGGGACGGTGGACTTCGTCTTCCTCGGCGGCAAGAACAACAACTGCTTCGTGGATAATGCGACGCTGACCATCACTGGCGACGCGCAGACGCTGACCCGGGTTTCGGGCAAGACCGATTCCGGCGTTGACAACACCGGCAGCGCGATCCTGAACGTCCAAACCGACGTGACGCTGGATTATCTGGACTATGTGGACCGGATCAACATCGCGGAGGCGTGCACGCTCAATATCACCGAACTTGTACTTTACGACGACATCTCGCAGGAATTGTCCGTGTATCTGGGGACGGACGGTTTCGACGGGACGTGGGATATCTTTTCCGCGACGAACGCGAGAGATATCGACACGCTGGCCGAGGCGCAGTTCTACCTCGTCGGCGGCTCGACGTCGTACACGATGGGAGACACCATCGAAATTGCCGGCGGTTCCTACAGTTTGAATAAGACCCAGAGCGGTCTCGGCATCGCGCTGAGCAAGATCGGTTGAGAGGAGGATCCGTCATGAAATTCGATTACGAACACCCGGAACTTGCCGAAGTCGACTTCGGCAAGTTCGCCAGCGGCGCATCCGGAGGGATGGCCCCCGGCCCGGCGGAGGAGGGCGAGACCGGCGATCTCGGGTTGGACATCCCGTAGCCCGGGGGAACGGCTCGAACCGGATATCCGCCCCGGAGGATTACTCCGACGAGGCGGGTGTCTCTTGATGCGCAATGTTGCTGATAACAGCATAACTTATTTAATAAAAGCAAGAAACGAGAATATGAAGTATTCGGTGACGATCAGATTCGCCGTCGTCATACTGGCGGCGGTGACTTGTTGGATGACCGGCTGGAGCGCCGAACTTAACGGCGGCGACAAGCCCAAATACGTTTTCCTTTTCATCGGCGACGGCATGTCGACCCCCCAGCATCGGCAAACGAGCGGAACTTTTCACCGGTTTTCTTGACAACACCGACATCGCCAAAAAGTTGAAATCGGTGCTGTGACGATGACGGCGCCGGCATAGCGGGATATCCGATCCCGCTTTCATCGTCCCGAACTTACGACAACAAACGAGGACAGTATGTCTGCTTTACACCTTTTTTGCCGGACCGCCGCCGGACGTCTCTGCGTGTCCGGCGCGTCCGACCCCGCGTCGTGGCGTCTGCGCGATATTGCCGCCGGGACCGATCTGCCGCTCGCCGTGATAGGCACGGAGGGCGAAGCCACCGTGCTGGACGCGTCGGCATTGACGCCGTGGTCGCCGGAACATCCGTATCTTTATATGCTGGAAACGCCGCAGGGAAATTGCCGGTTCGGGTACTGCGATCTGGCCGCCGACGGCAGCCGCGCGGTGCTGCTCAACGGGAAAATGCTGTTCCTGCGGGGCGTGATCCGGGGCATCGTCGCGCACGATCACCCCAATCTGACCGGTCTGCCGGAAAAGGCGGCGTATGAAAAGTACATCCGGCAGGCGAAAAAATACGGGTTCAATCTCGTCCGTTTCCACAGTACGATCCCGGATGAATCCTTCGTGGCGGCGGCGGACGAACTGGGATTCCTTATCCATCTGGAGATCGGGTTTTCCTACGAGTACGACAACGAGGGCGGCAAAAAGCAGTTGAAAATCGACCGGGAGTTGTGGCGGGAAACGATCCTGCGTTACCGCAATCATCCCTCCCTTGCCGTTTTCTGCCTCGGCAACGAGATGCACCATGCCGGCAGGAATCCCGACGTGCGCGCCCTGATCGCCGAGGGGCGCGCGCTGGCCCCGGGCAAATTGTTCATGGACAACTCCGGCTGGGGGGAATACGACCGGGACACCGCCGACGTTTACGCTCAGCATTTCGCCTACTATCTGCCGTATAAGCACCATTCGGACATGTTTGAAAGCGACGAGTGCTGGCGGTTCGACGATTCCGCGTTCGGCGTACCGGTGGACGAGGCCGTCGACACCCCGCAGGTCAGTGCCGCGGTCCATCGGGAAATGGCGAATCAGCGCCCGGTTTTCGCTCACGAGGCGATGCACTACATCGAAATGGTCGATTACGCGGAACTCAATCGCCGCTTCGATGCCTTCTGTGCCGCCGCCGGACCGGAGTATCTGGCGGCCCATGACATCCGCAAGCCCCGCTATCTGACGGAACTGCCCGCTCTGATTTGTCAAAAGAAACTGGAAGGCAAAATGCCGGACTACATTCGCGGCTCGCAGATTTTCAGGCAGGCGGCGATGAAAATTTATCTGGAGAAACTGCGGTTCTCCCGCCTGTGCGGTTTTGAAATGCTGCAGTTCGCGGACTGCCTGAAGTACGAGAACAAGAACGGTATCGTGGATTGCTTCGACGACGACAAATCCATCGACGCCGGGTGGTTCCGGGAATTCAACGCCGACGCGGTGCTGCTGGCGGAGTTCGGCGGGGAGACGTTTTACCGGGATGAACCGGTGGAGATGCGCTTTTTCATCTCGGACTTCCTGGAACAGCCGCGGATGACCGGCACGCTGACCGTCAGACTGAACGGCGAAATTTTCTGGCGCGGCGAACATGTTTCCGTCGCTGGAGGCCTGCAGAAACTGGTCACGCTGCGCTGCCGTTTCGCGCCGAAGGACACCGCGGAAAAAATCACCGTTTCCGCCGAATTCATTGCCGGAGATTCGGTTCTGAAAAACGCCTGGAATATCTGGCTCTATCCCCGGGTGACGATCGAAAAACTCCCGGAACTGGCGCTGGATGACCGTAATTTGACCGCGTACATCCAATCCTTTGCGGCGCCTCCCGCCGAAAATCTCGACCTCACGGACCGCCTCGACGATGCGGTGTTGAGGAAATTGGAAGGCGGCAGACACGTGATTTTGCTCTACCACCGGAACGCGCCGGCGAACCGGTATATTTTCCCGTGCACGCTGGAGCGTTTCAAGCCCTGCATCTGGGATCGCGGCAGCAATCTGGGCGGCTTCATCACTTCGGAGTTTCTGGCCCGCGCCCTCGGTTCGAAGCGGTATTTCGACGTCAACATGCAGCCGCTGCTGGAAGGAAACTGCAAGATCAACCTCGACAAATTTCCGTTTCCGGTGCGCGAGATCGTCTGCGGCATCGACAAGCCGGTGCGCGACCGGATGAGGGGATTGATCTACGGAGAAAAGAATTTTATCGCGGAAGACACATTGCGGAATTTCTCCCATCTGTTTTCCGTGGGCGTCGGTCGGGGCATGCTGACCGTCTGCACGCTGTTTCCGGCGGAGTTCCGAACCGGCGAACCCGTGGCGGCGAACCTGCTGGCGACACTGCTGAATTGTCCGGAACAGTTCGCCGCCGATTGCCGTATTTCGGTTGCGGAACTGCGGGAGTTCCTGCAGGAGGCGACCGCGGCCGGAAACAAACCGGAGGACACGATGAATTTCTTCTGGGAGATCGACAACAAGCCCGTGGAGGATACGCTCTTCTGGGAAGAAGCCCGGGTGGATCTGTCCAAGTTGAAGTAGCCGCTCGTTCCGTCCCTCCGTCCGAATTTTCGCGCACTGCCGCGAGGGACGCGGGAGCCCGCGATTTTTGTATCCATATCCTCCGTACGGTCGGTTCGAGGCTTGTACCGCCCGGAAATCCATGCTATATTATGACGATGTGCTGGAACTTGTTCGGATGAGGAAGACGGAGAGCCGGGGAATTGCGTTACGACCCGAAAAAACATCGGCTGCCGGTGTGTGAAGCCGCGGGAATTCTGCTGGTGGACAAACCGGCGATGTGGACCAGTTTCGATGTGGTGAATTTTGTCCGGTCCCGCTTCAACGTCCCGAAAGTCGGACACTGCGGGACACTGGACCCGGCGGCCACCGGTCTGCTGGTGCTGGTGCTGGGGCGGTTCACCGCGCTGAGCGAAAGGCTGAGCGGCGAGGACAAAAGTTACGAGGGCACGCTGACGCTGGGTGTGGAGACCGATTCCGGCGACTTGGACGGGAAGGTCGTCCGCCGTTCGGAGAGTCTGCCGGATGCCGGGGAAGTCCGGCGGGTCTTTGCCGCATTCCGGGGGCGGAGCATGCAGTTGCCGCCCATGTACTCGGCGGTGAAAGTCGGCGGCAAAAAGTTGTACGAGTTGGCCCGGCGGGGGGTGGAGGTGGAGAGAGAGGCCCGGGAGATCGAAATTTCCCGTCTGGAGATCACCGCGCTGAAACTGCCGGAGGTCGATTTCTCCATGGACTGTTCCAAAGGCACTTACGTGCGGACGCTCTGCACCGATATCGGGACGGAACTGGGATGCGGCGGGACCCTGACCGCCCTGCGGCGGACCCGCTGCGGCCGTTTTTCTCTGGACCGGGCGGTGACGCTGTCGGGCCTGAAGGCAATGGATCAGGAACAATTCACCGCGTTGATGGCCGCCGATCTGGTGCGCCGGCTGAAGGAGGTCGGATTATGAAAGCGGAAGAAGTGACCAGCCGGGATATCGAGCAGGCGCTGGCTTGGGCGGGGGACCGATTCACCGTCGCCGGGGTGGTGAAACATCTCATCGGCGGCAAATCGGAGCCGCTGCGCCGCCGGGTGGAACGGGCCGTCGAAAGCGACGACCGGTTTTTTTACGACGGAAAATGGTCCTGCCGCACCCGGAGCGGATTTTTTGCCGGGCGGCGTTTCCTTATCACCCCCGACGATTGGGAGATCGCCAACGGCGTGCTGTTCCCGGGGCACCGGTTCGTGCCGTTCGTTGCGGACGAGGTCTTCCCTTCGGCGGTGAAACTGCGGGAAAAGGGCGGAGCGGAGATCGGAGAGAAGAAGTTGATCCTGCCGCTGGGAACGGTATTTCACTACCATATTCTGCTGGGTTCGGAGCAGATTTTCGACTTCATGCTGGCGGACGATCCGGCCAATTCGTCGCTGCGGACCCGGGCCGGGCGGACCGACGCGGTGACGCTGACGGTTTTCGACATGGCGGAGTTTTTCCGGCGCAATTCGTTCGCGGCGGGCGATGCGCTGCTGTGCACGGTGGAGGATTACACTGCCGGGGTCGTGAGTTTTGAATATCTCTCCGCCGCCTCCCGTCCGGCGGCGGCACGAAGCGCGTACATCGCCGCGCTGGAGGAGGGCGCGGCGGCGGTGTGGCGGAAATTTCAGGACTATCCGGACATCCCGGAGCAGTTGGCGTGGATCATGTTTCTTTCTCCGGTCCCCGGCGATGCGCCCGGGGCGTCGCTGGATGAATTCATGGCCCGTTCCGCCAAAGTGCAGTTGCGTCCGGAGGGCGACCACGCGGTGCTGACCGTCCCCGGAGAGGATGATACCGGGTACGACGACGGTCATTGCAACTGCGGCGGTCATGACCATGACCATGGAAGCGAACTGCCGGCGGGACTGGCGCTGACGGAGAGCGAGATCGACGATCCGCTCAAGTTGCTGTCCGAGGCGGGGTTCCCGCTGTCGCCGGCGGAACTGGACGGATTCATGCTGGACGCGATCTACGGGCGGGAAAGCGAGTTCGACGGGGTGCGCAGCCGGGTTTTCGGCCACGCGGAGTTCGATTTCGACGACGAAGTCAAGCAGGCGGTCCTGCTGAATTTTTTGGAGGAGCGTTTCGAGACGCTTCGGGACAACTACAACCGGGCCGATGACGAGAGCAAGGCGGAGTTGCGGTCGCAGATCATGGAATCCGTTTCCCGGCGGCTGGATTATCTGGCCGCGCTGGGCGCGGCGGAGCATGATCCCGGCGAAGCGGAAAAAGAGCGGATGCGCCGTCTGGCCGATGTCGCGGCCAAACTGGGCGAAGCGCTCCGACTGCTCAATCATCCCGGGTTCACCCCGGACCGGCGGGAACTGGACCGGCTGGGTGAATTGATCGACGATCAGATCTCCCGGCAGGAGGAGATCATCGGGGACACGGAAGCGGACCAGTGAACAGCCATCTTGAACATACGGAAGGACAGGGAAAGAGGAAATGAAATTTCTGGCCAGTGGCAATGAGGCCGTCGCATGGGCGGCCCGGGACTGCGGCGTGGCGCTGGGGTGCGGGTATCCCGGCACGCCGTCGTCGGAGATCCTTGATGAATTCAGCAAGGCCGGCGGCGCCGCCGAGTGGGCGCCCAACGAGAAGTGCGCGCTGGAGGTAGCCATCGGCGCGGCCTACACCGGCGCGAGGGCGCTGACCACGATGAAGCACGTGGGACTGAATGTGGCCGCCGATCCGTTTTTCACCATCGCCTACAGCGGGACGCCCGGAGGACTGGTGGTGGTGAGCGCCGACGATCCGGGAATGGCTTCCAGCCAGAACGAACAGGACAACCGCCGTTACGCGGTCGCCGCCGGGGTGCCGATGTTCGAGCCGTCCGATTCGCAGGAGTGTTACGACATGCTGTTCGCCGCGTTTGAACTGGCGGACAAATTTCGTTCCCCGGTGCTGTTCCGCATGACCACCCGGGTCTGTCACAGTCAGTGCGTGATCGAACGGCGGCGGATGGCGGAGCCGCAGGCTCCGAAGCCGGCCGTATTCACCCGGGACCCGAGATCCAACGTGATGGTCCCGGCGTTTGCCCGGCTGGCCCATCGGCGGTTGCGGGCCGATCTGCGGACGATGCGGGAGTTCAACGAACAGGGCGGATTCATCGTGGAGAAAACCGGTTCCGCCGAACTCGGCATCATCACCAGCGGCATCAGTTACCAGCATGTGCTGGACGCCGCGCCGGAGGCTTCGGTGCTGAAACTGGGCATGACGCACCCCCTGCCGGCGGAGCGGATCCGGGCTTTCGCCGGCAAGGTGAAACGCTGTCTGGTCGTCGAAGAAGGGGACCCGGTGCTGTTCGAGCAGATCATGGCGCTGGGAGTTCCGGTGGAGAACAAACTGGAGGAGTTCCGCTTCGGGGAGTTGAACGTCGGCCGGGTGCGGAAACTCATCGCCCGGGATGCCGCGCCGGAAGCGCCCGGCGCCCCGGGGAAGCCGCCGCAGTTGTGTCCCGGCTGTCCCCATCGCAAGACCTTTGAAGTCCTGCGGGACATGGGCTGTATCGTTTCCGGGGACATCGGGTGCTACACGCTGGGCGTCATGCCGCCGTTTTCCGCCATCGACAGTTGCGTCTGCATGGGCGCCAGCGTCACCGTGGGATTGGGCATGCGGCACATGCTCCCCGAAGCCGAAGCGCGCAAGGTGGTCAGCGTCATCGGGGACAGTACCTTTCTGCACACCGGCATCAACGGCATCGTGGAGATGGTCTACAACCGGCCCCGGACCGGCCATGTGGTGATCATCCTCGACAACCGGATCACCGCGATGACCGGCTGTCAGGAGAATCCCGCCACCGGGAGAAAACTGGATCACACCACCCCCGCCTATGCGGTTTCGCTGGAAAATGTGGTGCGCGGCATCGGCGTGGACCATGTGGATGTGGTCGATACCACCGCCGAGCCGGAGCGCTTCGCGGAGATCCTGAAGGAGCGTCTGGCCTCCGATGACTGCAGTGTGATCATCGCCCGTCGCCCCTGTATTCTGGCGATGGCGAAAATGGCGAAAATGAAAGAACGGGAAAGCGGGAGCAAATGAATCAGATTACCAATATCATCGCCGCCGGTCTCGGCGGGCAGGGGGTGCTCAAGATCACCGATATTCTGGCCGATGTGCTGTTTCGCGCCGGGTACGATGTCAAGAAAAGCGAAGTCCACGGCATGAGTCAGCGGGGCGGTTCGGTCTCCAGCGAGGTCCGCTTCGGGGACAAGGTCAACAGTCCGATGGTCCCGGCGGGGGAGGGGGATGTGCTGGTGGTGCTGGACGCGTCTCAGTTGGAAGTGGCGCGCCCGGTTCTCAAGGCCGACGGCGTGATCATCACCCCGGCGGATGTGCCGACCGATCAGCTCAGCAATCCGAAGGCGCTGAATGTCATGCTGCTGGGCGCGTTGTCGGCGCGTCTGCCTCAGTTGGATGAAACCTTGTTTCTGGAGGCGCTGGAGCGGGCGTTTCCGGAAAAACTGTACGCCGCCAATGCGGAGATGTTCCGTCTGGGCCGGAAGGGGCGGGGGTGAAGATGTTCGAGAAAGTCGCCGAATTTGCCGCCGCTTCACGGCTGGAGGAGGATGAGATCGCCGCACTGCAGGCGATCCTGGCCGACGGGAAACTGGCCGCTGCGGGTCGGGAACTGGCGGCGCGGTGCATGGTGCCGGACCCGGGGAAACTGCCGGAAGCCCCCGAGGGCGGGGATTTCTCCCGCATCCGGTATGCCGCGGCGTTTTTTGCCGCGCCGAAAATCCCGGAGTTTTTTGCCGAATACGGTTTCCCGGAGCGGGTGATGCTGGAGACCATGACCGATCTGGTGGTGTGGCTGCGCAACGAGAAAAAGCACCGCGGCATCTGCGGATTGAATGTCCGGGCATGGGAGTGGCAGGTGGAATTGTATCGTGCCCGGGTCACCCGGCACGGACGTCTGGAGTGCAACAGCGAGTGGATTTACAACCGCGAAACGCTGAAGGATGCCGCCGGCAACGTTCTGCTCCGTCCGGGCGACGCGGTCATCAATCTGCACATTCCCGAGGACGGCCCGATGCGGATGGAGGATTGTTTCGCCTCCATGCGGCGCATGGTGGATTTTTTCGCCAAATACCGTCCGCAGGTGGACTGGAAGGGGTTTCTGTGCGAAAGTTGGCTGTTGGACCGGCAACTGCGGGCGATGCTGCCGGGCCATTCCAATATCGTGAAGTTTCAGGACTTGGGGCCGCACTATCCCGTCCACGAGACGCGGGATTCGGTGTTCCGCATCTTCGGCACTCCCGAGGCCGACCCGGAGGCGGTACCGAACCCCACCTCGCTGCAGCGCAATGCGGCGAAGTTCATCCGCGAGGGCGGACGCTTCATGGAGGAGGGGATGTTCATTCCCAAAAGCGTGCTGTCCTGACCGGAAGCGGGGCGGTCGCCCGGCGTTTTTCGATCCGGGTGTTTCGGAGCCGCCGCCGCGCGGGACGGCCGGTCACTTCAACTTCAGCCCGTCCCGGAAGGCGCGGCCGGCAACCGCTCCGAATTTGAAGTAGGTGTGACGCACCGGGTCGAAGATCAGCGGTTCCAGTTTTTCCGCGGCGATCTTGCCGTCCGCGTCCAGGATGTGTTCCTCCGCGCTGACGTTGACGATCTCCCCCACGGTACAGCCGGACGCCGGATCGAAACTGACCAGTCTGCACTCCAGCGTCAGCGGCAGTTCGGCAAAGACCGGCGCGTCCACGAACTCCGCCCGGCTGACGTGAAAGCCGGATTTTTTCAGTTTGTCCAGTTCGGCGTTGGCGGAGACGATGCCCACGTAATCGCAGGCGTCCAACTGCGGCGCGGTACCCACGCTGACGGTGAACGCCCGGCGGAATTGCAGATTTTTCGCGGTCTTGTGGCCGGGGTCGATGCATACGCCGATCTGATCGGTGTCGTGGATCCCGCCCCATGCGGCATTCATGGCGTCCGGGACGCCGTTCTCGTCATAGGTGCCGATGATGAGGACCGGCATCGGGTACAGCCAGGTTTGGGCTCCGAAATTCTTTCGCATTCGTCCTTCCTCCGTTTTTTCGTTTGATTGTCCGCAAAAAGCAATTCCGCTCCGTAATTTCGGGAGAGGGACACATCCCCCTTCCGGAAATATCATTCCGCATGGATGAGGATTTCGCCGTCGTCCAGGCGTCGGACGGAGAGAGCGCCGTGATCGTAAAAACCGAAACTCGGCGGGAATCCCGCCCGGGGCAGGGAAATCGACCCCGGATTGAAAATACGCATGCCGCTTCCGGTCCGCTTGTACTCCGGGATGTGGGTGTGGCCGTGGACCAGGATCGTCCCCGCGGCGGTCGTCGGCGGGTGGGCTTCATTCCACTTGTGGCCGTGGGTGAGAAAGAACCCCTGTCCGTCGCAGAGGATTTCCGCGTAATCGGACATGATCGGGAACTTCAGCAGCATCTGATCGACTTCCGCGTCGCAGTTGCCCCGGACCGCGAGGAGCATGTCCTTCTGCTCGTTGAGCATCGCCGCCACTCGGGACGGGTCGTAGGGGTCCGACACCTCGCTGCGCGGACCGTGAAAAAGCACGTCGCCCAGCAGGATCAGCCGGTCCGGGTGCAGCCGCTCGGCATGAACGAGCAACTGCTCCAGCGCGGAGGCCATGCCGTGAATATCGGAGAAAAACAGCAGTTTCACGGCAGGTCGCTTCCCGGGTTGATTTCCGTATCCAGCCGTTCAAAGAACGCGGCCATGAACGCGGCCCGCTCCACCGCGATCCGCCGTCCGGCCGCGCTGCGCATCCGCCGGGGCAGATAACGGAGTTTGACCAGAAACTCCCGGTAGGCGGTGTCTTCCCGGGTGTAGGGTTCGGCGGCCAGCGCTTCCGCTTCGGTGTTGTGCAGCCGGGCATTGACGTGTCCGGCGAAAAGAAAAGCCCGGCCCAGCCCCACCGCGCCCAGGGAATCGAGTTTGTCGGCGTCGAAGACGATGTCCGCTTCCAGCGATTCCGGCTGATCCTTGCCCCGGAACCGGTGGGAGCGGACCACCGCCGCCACCGGCGCGGCCAGCGCTTCGGGGAAGCCGGACTTCTTCAGCAGTTCCGGCACCATCTCCGCTCCGGTCCGCGCGTGGCACTGTCTGCCGTGACTGCGTTCCTCCTGCGGACGGGCCACGTCGTGCAGCAGTGCGCCCAGCATGACGATCTGGGCGTCCGCGTCCGGGTACTGGTCCAGCAGGATCTCGGCGTTGCGCATCACCCGGCGGGTATGGTCGAAATCGTGGCAACTGCCGCCGGAAAGCAGAATGGATCGGACTTCGGCGGCCAGTGCCGGGTAGTCGCCTTGAAATTTCACTTCCCGCATGGTTCTTCCATCATCCTGACCCAGAAATGCCGGGCGTCGGAGGCGCGCAGGGACAGCGACGTGTCCATGAGCCGAATGCGGATCAGACCGCCGAATGGCGACGTGCCCTCAAATTCCACGATCGCGCCGGGCACCAGCCCCATGTCGGCGAATTTTTTCCCGCTCTGCAGGGTGTCCGCCACAAAGGTCATCACCCCGCGGCGGTGCTTGGGCAGCCGGTCCAGCGAAATGAGTTCGGAATCCGGGTCGAGATTGATCGTCGGCATCGTCCGGGCGAGGTACTCCCGCAGCGCGGCGCAGTCGGCGCGGGATTCCACCGCCTCGATCAGGGTTACCAGCCGGGAGACCAGCGGCTCCCGGAAGACGTGTTCGATCCGGCAGGCCGCCTCGTTCGCATCCCGGGAATCGACTTTCAGAACTCCGGCAAAGAATTTGTGCAGGGTCTGATGCCGCCGCCGGATGATCGCCGCCTTTTCCGCCCCGAGCCGGGTCAGCCGTACCGGGGTATGGGAACGGTAGACGATCAGACCGCGCGCCGACAGGGTCTGCAGCGCGTTGGTGACGGAAGGCATTTTGACGTTGAGTTTTTCCGCGATGTCCTTGGTGTGGGCGTGTTCGTTCCGCTCGACGATTTCGGATATCGCTTCGAGATAATCCTCCAGACTGCTGGAGATGGGCAGTTCGCGTTTTGCCATTTGCAGTTTCGTTCCCGGGTTTGCGGTTCACGTGTCGGGATTAATATATCATCACTGTCATGTTTTGCAAGTCGGACGCCCCGGGAAAAGTCGTGGAAAAACGGAGGTTTTATTTGCAAAAAACTCCTTTTCAGTGTACTTTAAACAGCCGGTCCGCAACAGAAGATACCGGGACCGGAAGCGAGGAGTGCAAATGTTCAGGCAGATGTTGAATGGCAAGATCCACACCGCGCGGATCACCCGCTGCGTGGTGGATTACGAGGGAAGTCTGGAAATCGACCCGGAGCTGCTCAAAGAGGCGAATATCCGGCCGTATGAGAAAATTCTGGTCGCCAACCGCGACAACGGAGCCCGGCTCGAGACTTATGCGATCCCGGGCAAACCGGGGGCGCGGGATTTCTGTCTCAACGGTCCGGCGGCCCGACTGGGCAAGGTCGGGGACGTGGTCACGATCATGGCCTTCGCCGTGGTGGACGAGCGCGAGGCGGAATCCCACCGCCCGACGGTGATCGTGCTGAATGAGAAAAACGAGATCGCCCGTCGGCATAATTGACGTATCGCCGTCCCGGGGGATCGGGGCCGGCGGCGCAGGAGGTGAATGATGTCTGACAGTTCCATTTACGGCAGCATGCTTCAGGATTTCAACGTCACCCGCATCCGGCGGATGAATGCCGAACGCGACGCCCGTCTCGCCGCGCTGCGGAATCGGGCCGACGCCGAAAACTACTGTCTGGAAGTCCGCAGCAAGATCGCGTCCGCATTCCGCCTGCCCGACCGCGACGGCGTTCCCCGTCATGAGATCGTCGGCCGGTTCGCCACCGACGTCTGCCGGGTGGAGAAGATCATCTACGAGAGCCGCCCCGGTCTGCCGGTGACGGCCCTGCTTTACCTGCCGATCACGCTGAACGCCCCCGCTCCGGCGGTGCTGTTTCTGTGCGGCCATTCGCCGATCGGCAAGGACAGCGAAGTTTACCGGAGTTGCTGTATTTCGCTGGCCGCGTCGGGCTATGTGGTGCTGGCGGTGGATCCGGCGGGGCAGGGGGAACGTCTCCAGTTCGTCGGAGTGGAACATGCCAACGCGCTGGACGGTTCGTGTACCCGGGAGCATCTGGTGCTCGGCAAGCAACTGCATTTGTGCGGAGAGTTTTTCGGCACATGGCGGGCGCACGACGCGCTGTGCGGTCTGGACTATCTGCTGTCCCGGCCGGAAGTGGACCTGACCCGGGTGGGCGTCACCGGCAATTCCGGCGGCGGCACGATGACGACGTTCGTGCAGGCGCTGGATTCCCGCTTCACCATGGCCGCGCCCAGTTGCTACGTGACCAGTTGGAAGCGGAATCTTGAGAACGAACTGCCCGCCGACGTGGAACAGATCCCGCCGGGCATTGTCGGCGCCGGGTGCGAAATGGGCGATTTTATTCTGGCCTACGCGCCCCGGCCGATCCTGCTTCTGGGGCAGGATCAGGATTTCTTCGACCCCCGGGGGCTGAGGGAAACGTTCGAACAGTGCCGCAAAGTGTACGCCCTGCTGGGCGCCGAGGACGATCTGCGCTGTTTCATCGGGCCGGACCCCCACGGCTATACGCTGCCGAACCGGATGAGCATGTACCGGTTCTTCGGAGAGGTCAGCCGGACGCCGGTTCTTTCCGCCGAGCCGAAGATGCCGGACCTGCCGGCGAAAACATGGTACTGCACGCCCACCGGACAGGTCGCGGACCTGCCCGGGGCGAAGGGGATCCACGATTTTATCGTGGAAAAACTTGATGCGCTGGCCGCTTCCCGCCGGAAACTGTCCGCGGAGGAATTGCGTCACCTGATCGCCGCCAAATTGGGCCTGCAGAGCCGGGTCCCGGTCCCGTACTCCCGGAAACTGCGCTTTTCCCCGCGGGACGGCGACAATCCGAACTATGCGTTTTTTTCCCGCTTCGCTTTGGAGAGCGAGCCGGGCATCCTGACGGTGCTCAAAATCTGGGATCGCAAAATCCATGCCTGTTTTCCGGAGCGGGAGGAACTGACCCTCTACATTCCGAATCGGGACGCGGCGGAGGAGTTGCTGAACGTCGTTCCCGACGGTCGGGTCGCCGGGGTGGATGTCCGGGGGCTGGGCGAGAGTCTGCCGCTGACCTGCGACCGGTTTGACGCGGGGTTTTTCTCCCCCTACGGGCGGGAATACCATTACAACTCCTGCTCGCTTCTGTTCGGCGGTTCGCTGCTGGCGGACCGGATTCGCGACGTGCTCGGCGCGGTGATGTTCGTCCGCGCCAACGGGACGGCGTCGGTCCGGCTGGCCGGGCGCGGCGTCGGCGCGGTGATCGCGACGCTGACGGCGCTGCTGACCGACGAGGTCGAAGGACTGACGTTGTTCGACGCTCCGAAGTCATGGGATGAAATGGCCCGCGCCCGCGTTTCGCTCTGGCCCCAGAGCGTGATGCCCGAGGGTATCCTCAAGGATACGGACCTGCCGGACATTTACGAGGCATTGCGCACACGTATGCCGGTGGAGATCGTCAATTTCTCCGACCCGTACTTCAAAACCCCCTTACTTCTTTTCTCGCAGGAAAAGAAGTAAGACAAGAAAAGGCGAATACGTTACTTTCTTTTGACGACAAAAGAAAGTAACCAAAGAAAACGTGCGACTGCAAATGAACCGGGGATAACGGAGCCGGTCCTTGATTTCACGGCGGTACTTTTGCCCCCGCAAACAAAACTCCCGACGCGGTCCTCTTATCCCGCGCCGGGAGTTTTACCGTTTTAAGGCTCAGAACTTGAATACTTCGATCAGTTTCTTGCCCGATTCCGTTAACTGTTTTCCGGCTTTTCCGGTGGAATCCAGCAGTTGTTTTCCCGCCTTGCCGGTGGAATCCAGCAGTTGCTTTCCGGCGTCGGTGACCAGTTCTCCGGCGTTGGCGACCCCGGAGCATGTTTTCTGCATCTGGAGCGCCAGATTGTTCAACAGCACGATGATGGATTCCCGGGACTCCTCGAACTGAAGTGCGGAACTGGAGTAGGCCAGCGGCACGACGACCGGAATGCCGACCCGATCGTCGTACACCGTGGCCGAACTGTTGCCGATGCTGATCATTTTGATGGAAATGGTCCGGGGCGGCGGCTCGTCCGCCGCGTCGTCGCTGCGGGATTCCGGGGCTTCGCGGACCGCCTCCGGATCGATGGTTTCGGGAGCCGTTTCCCGCACTTCCGAGGCGGGGACTTTTTTCTGGAGATTTTCCATCAGTTCCACGGCGTTGAATTTACCGCCGCTCCGAAATTCTCCCACCACCCGCAGACCGCTGACTTCGATCTCCTCGATCACCAGCGGATTGCCCAGCAGCGTCGGCACATCCAGATTCAGATAGAAGGAATCCAGTTCCAGCAGATACGGTTTTTCATAGCCGTTGGGATTGGCGATTTTCAGGTTGACGATCCGCACGTCGCCCTCGACCAGCGAAGTCTCGAATTTCTCCAGCGTGATGTCCGTTCCGGTCAGCCAACTGCCGATGCCGGTCACGGCGCCTTTGATGAGCATGTCGCGGAAAATAAGCGCCAGAATCAGCAGTGCAGCCAGCACTGCGACGGTCCATGTCAGAATCCGCAGCGTGACGCGGAGCCACTTCCCGTTGCGCTTTTTTTCCGGTTGTTCCGGGGATTCCGAAGCCGGGGCGGGGGCGGTTTCCGCGTCGACCGCGGAGGCGGCGGCGTCTTGAGTAGTTTCCGTGCTCATGATTCCAAATCTCCTTGTTTTTGAGTGTACTTGGCGGCGAGTTTTTTCAGCGCGGTCAACTGCTTGACGCTGAGATCGCGTCCTTCGGCGTACTGCTTGGCGAGCGATTGATAGAATCTCCGGTCGTCAAAGGTGAACCGGCCCTTTTTGGCCGGAGGCTCCCAGTGTTTGACTTGCCCCAGTTGAGCCAGCAGTTCTCCGACCGGCGGGACGTCGCCTCCGGTCGAAGCGGAGGAAGATTCCGGCGCATCCGCAATGCCCAGCGCCTGGAAGACCCCCTCCGCGTCGGTCAGTTGCTCCCGGTATCGGACCGCCATGCGTTTGAGCACGGCCAGTTGCTTCTCGCTGAGCATTTTGCCGGAGAGCGCCTGCTTTTTCAGCGAAAGAAAGAATTTCCCCTCGTCGAAGGTCGCCCGACCGGGTTTGGGTTCCGCAAAATGCACCGCATCAAAGGCCGCGAACACGGCCGGGTATCCTCCGTCGATTTCCGGTTCGGGTGGGCGTTCCTGTTCCGCTTCCGATTTCCGCTGTGCCGCCGCCAGCGCGTTTTGGAAGTCCCGGCGCAACTCCGGGGACATCCCGGCGGGGTCGCCGAGTTGGTCGGCATATTTCGCCGCCAGATTCAGCAGGGCCTGATACTGCCGTTCGCTGATCTTGTGCCGTTCGTCGAACTTGGACTGCACGGAGGCCGCGAACCGGGCGTCGTCGAAAATTCTGCGGCCGACTTTCTGCTTGGCATCGAACCGCACCTTTTGCAGCGCGGTCAGCAGTTCCCCCGCCTTTTCCGGGGGCGGCGCGCCGCGCTCTTTTACCGCCTCAAGCCACGGCTCAAAACTGTTGTAGAATTCGGTCATCATCTCCACCCACGCCACGGAACCGGTCTCCACGTCGTCCAGTTTCTGCTCCATCTGGGCGGTAAAGCCGATGTCGAACAACTGCGGCAGTGTGGCGGTGAGAAAGTCGTTGACCGTGAATCCGAGATCGGTGGGCAGCAATCGGTTCTGCTCCTTTTTGACGTAATCCCGGTCCTGAATGGTGCGCAGGATCGTCGCGTAAGTGGACGGCCGCCCGACGCCGTTCTCCTCCAGAAGTTTAATGAGCGACGCTTCGGTGAAGCGCGGCGGCGGTTCCGTGAATTTCTGTTCCTTGATCAGTTCCTCAAGCGTGACCGGAGCGTCCGGTTTCAGCGCCCGGAGCAGTTCCGGGGCGACGGCGTCTTTGCCTTCGGCTTTGCCCTCGGTTTTGCCCTCGCCCGCGAGGACGAGGAATCCGGGGAAGACGGTCACGGTCGCCGTCGTGCGGAACGTGTAGAGCCGGTCGTCGCCGCCGGTGATCTCCACATCCGCGGTCAGCAGTTCCTGCCGGGCCGCGGACATCTGGCTGGCGACGAAGCGTTTCCAGATCAGCGTATAGATTTTCAACTGTTCCGGCGAGAGGCGGTCGGCCAGCATCTCCGGGGTGCGGCGGACATCGGTGGGCCGGATGGCTTCATGGGCCTCCTGCGCGGCGGCTTTGTTCTTGTAGACGTTGAACTTCGGCGGCAGATATTCCGGTCCGTAGGCACCGCGGATGAACTCCGCCGCCGCGACCTGCGCTTCTTTGGCGATGGTGACCGAGTCGGTACGCATGTAGGTGATGAGACCGGCGGAGTTGCCGTCTCCCAGATCAATGCCCTCGTAAAGTTGCTGGGCGTAACGCATGGTGCTGCTGGCGGAATAGCGCAGCAGTTGATTCGCCGCCTGCTGCAGCGTGCTGGTGGTGTAGGGCGGGTAGGGATTGCGCCGGCGCTGCTGCGAGGTGACGGCGCGGACATGCGGCGTCGAACCGCTGCGGACGGCGCATTCCAGCGCGTCCGCGGCGTCCCGACTGCCGATTTTGAAATCGGCTCCGTCGATCTTGAACAGCCGGCTTTGGAATCCGGTCCCCGCCCCGGAGTCGAACCGCGCCGTGAACGCCCAGTATTCCTCCGGCGTGAATGCCGCGATCTCCCGTTCCCGCTCCACGATCAGCCGCAGCGCCGCGGACTGGACCCTTCCGGCGCTGCTGCCTTTGCCCAGTTTCCGCCACAGCAGGGGACTGACCTGATAGCCGACGATCCGGTCCAGCACCCGTCGGGCCTGCTGCGCGTCCACCAGATGCTGGTCGATGTCGCCGCCGGAGGCGATCGCCTGATTCACCGCCTGCCGGGTGATTTCGTGAAAGGCGATCCGGCGGAACGGCGCATGTTTCTTTCCGGCGGAGAGCGCGTTTTTCAGATGCCACGCGATGGCTTCCCCCTCCCGGTCCGGGTCGGTTGCCAGATAGATGACCTCGGCGTTTTTTGCCGCCTCCCGCAGCGACTTCAGCACCGGGCGGCTGCGGACGGTGTCCACATACTGCGGAGTGAAGCCGTGGGCGATGTCGATTCCGAAATCGTGTTCCGGCAGATCCCGGATGTGCCCCATGGAGGCGATCACCGTGTAGTCGTTTCCCAGCATCCGGCCGATGGTTCGCGCCTTGGTCGGAGATTCCACGATCAGCAACTTTGACATAGACGTTTTCCTGAATTCCATATTCCTTGCGCGCGGCGCGGTCGTCCCTCGCGCGCGTATCGTACACATGGTTTTAACTTACCGCCGCTTCCTATGGTTTGTCAAGTGCGGAAAGAAAAATAATGCGGGGATTTTTGCTTCCGGGGAATTTGTTTTTATCCGGGAGTGACGGTATATTAAGAGAGGATTTGCTTTTCGGACAAAGCCGGACGGGAGACGAGATCAAGAGGAGGTTGCCAGATGGGAACGAGATGGACGGCGGCATGGATCGGCGCGGTGATGGCGTTGTTTTTCTGCGGATGTTCCACGGTGGAGGATCGGTTGCGGGAATCCGACCTCACGCTGACGGAATTGGAATCCCGGATGCGCAAGGCGACCGACCCGGAGGGCAATTTCGCCAGAAGCCGCACGTACGGGATGCTGCAGGATATCAGCATTCCCCGGTTTCTGGACGATCCGGACGAATATCTGGTCGAGGTCAAGTTCGAGTGGCCGGACAAGTTCAGTCTGATCACCTATCAGGAGAACAAGCCGGTCAGCATGTGGTGTTCCGACGGCAAGCGCGGCTGGGTGGCGGATTACAAGGCCCGCACGGTGAAAGTGCTCGAAGGCCCGGAACTGCGGCGGATGCTGGTCACGTCCCAGATCGGCAACCCCCGGGAAAGTTACGGCAAGATCTTCCCGCAGGTCGAAGTGTTCCTCTGCGACAACGAGGACGGCCGGTTCTACCGGATCGACTGCCGGGGGGAGGGGCCGTCGTCGCCGTTCTCCATCTACGTGGATGCGAAAACGTATCTCATTCGCCGGGTGAAGTTCGATCTGCCGGTGGGCAGCGGTCGGATGAATTACGACGCCCGCATCATCCGGTACGAGATGCGGGAGGGGGTCATGATCCCGATGTTCACGGAGATCGTTCAGAACGGGGAGCGGCAGGAAGGCAAGATCACGTCGTACCGGCTGGATCAGGAGTTCAAGGACCTGGACTTCATGCCCCCGGTCTTTTAGTCGGGAGGGAAGGGGGATTGCGGTGGTCGCAGAGCCGGAAGGCCGGTTCCGGTATCGCCTCGCCCCGCAGGAATGCTCCGGCCAGTTGAAACGGGTCCGGGAATTTTCCCTCGTTCAGCCAGTGGATGCGGTGGCCTTCACGTTCCAGTTTGCGGAAAAAGATGTCCTGACGCTTGGCGAACTGCCGAATGCGGTTCAGCAGGGTGGTCCGCATGGCGGTAAAATCGCATTCGCCCCGCAGGAACCGGGCGACTTCCCGGTATTCCAGACCGAAAGTTTCCAGCGTCTCCCATGACACTCCGCGTTCCTCGTGCAGACGCCGGACTTCCTCCACCATCCCCGCGTTCAGACGGGCGTCCAGCCGCTGTTCGATCCGCTGCCGTACCGCCTGACGCGGGTACAGCACGCCCAGCACCAGCGCCCGGAGTCGGAAAGGGGGCCGGAACGAATCCGGCGCATCCGGGTCCTGCCGGACTCGCGGGGTGCCGGATTCCCGGGGCGGGAGCGCGCCGCCCGGCAGCCGGTATCCGTCCAGCAGCGCGGCGAGATACAGCGCGGTCCCGCCGCAGACCACCGGGACTTTGCCCCGGTCCGCGATGTCGCCGATCGCTTCCCAGGCATCGCGGCAGAAGCGCCCCAGATGGTAGGTTTCGCGGGCGGGGTCGGCAATGTCGATCAGGTGGTGCGGGATATCCCCGTATTCCGCGAGGTCCTTGCCCGAACCGATGTCCATGCCGCGGTAGACCTGCCGGGAATCGGCGCTGACGATCTCGCCGTCGAATTTCCGGGCCAGCGCCACGGCCAGACGGGTTTTTCCGGTGGCGGTCGGGCCGGTGACGACCAAAATCGGCACGGAATCGTGAAAATCCGGCATTATTTTGCACTCCTGATTTGAATTGAACCTCGTGTCTGTATTATATTATGGAACTGGAACGCTTTTTTTTCAAATCGAAACGGAGTTTTTTTGATGGAAATGCAGCAGACAGTTGCCGGCACCGCGGCGATATCCGGGATCGCCCTGCACACCGGGGCCCGGGCCGCGGTGCGGATCCTGCCGGCGCCGGAGGATACCGGCATCGTCTTCCGGAGGGCGGACCTGCCCGGAAGACCGGAGGTCCATGCGCTGGCGTGCAACGTGGTGGATGTCCAGCGGGGCACCACCATCGCGGAGGGGAAGGCAATCGTCTACACCGTGGAACACATCATGTCCGCGCTTCACGCTTGCGGCATCGACAACTGCGTCGTCGAAATGAACGGTCAGGAGCCGCCCATTTGCGACGGCAGTTCCCTGCCGTTCTACGGGATGATCATGGAAGCGGGCATTGCGGTGCAGACGGCTCCGGCGGTCTTTTTCACTCCGGATTCCCCGGTGTACGCCGTCGGCGGCCGCACTCAGGTGGTGCTGCTGCCGGACCCCGAGAAACTGTCCGTCAGTTGCGTGACCAGTTTCAAACACTGTCCGGTGGACCCCCAGTTTTTCCAGTACGAACTGGAACGGGAGAGTTACGCCCGGGACATCGCCCCCGGCCGGACCTTCGTCGATTACAGCGATTTGAAAATGCTGATTTCCGCGGGATTGTGCAAGGGCGGCAGTCTGGACGCCGCGGCGATCATTCACGACGGGGCGATCATCTGCAAGGACCGTCTGCGGTTTCCCAATGAGATCGTCCGCCACAAGATCATGGACGCCATCGGGGACCTGTACTTGGCGGGATGCCGGATCCGCGGCAAGTTGGTCGCCGTGTGTCCGGGACATCCCAAAAACGTGGAACTGGCCGGAAAACTGCTGGCCATGCGCGGTGCGGCGAAGTGATGCGAAACGGAGACAATACAACGATAAACGAGGAGAGAGAACATGCCGGAAAAACTTCAACATCATGAAATCGCGGCCAGACTGGGACTGCGGACGCCGTGGAAACTGCTGGACCTGGCGGTGAAAAGCGACGACACCCACTGGGTCGGATACAAGAGTTTCACCGTGAACGAGGCGTTTTTCACCGGGCATTTCCCGGTGCATCCCATCGTGCCCGGGGTGCTGCAGATCGAGGCGGTCCGCCAACTTTGTCTGTGCTTCCTGCCCGGGGACCCGGCGGCGGTCCGGATCAAGCAGTTGGACCGGATCAAATTCCGCCGTCAGGTTTTGCCCGGGGACCGGATGCGGGTCGAGGTGGAACTGCTGGAGACCGACGGAGTGGAGACGAAATTCAAGGCGGTCTGTTCCACGCTGTCCGGGAGTTGCAGCGAGGGATTGTTCACGATGACCACGGCCCCGGCTCCGGCGCCGGTCCTGTCGGAAGTGCCGGAACTGGCCGGCGAATGCGCCCGTACCGCCGACATCACCATGGATACCGATCGGGTCATGAGTCTGATGCCTCACCGGTATCCTTTCCTGCTGATCGACTACATCGCCTCGGCGCAGGGAGGGCATATCATCGCGGTGAAAAACGTCAGCGGCAACGAACCGTTCTTCGACGCCGGTTTCGACGCGGTGCCGGAATCGCTGATGTGCGAGATTTCCGCCCAGTCCGGCTGCGCGTGCGTGCTGGCCCGGCCCGAGAACGCCGGGAAACTCGGATTTTTCATGGCGATCGACAAGGCCGTCTATCACCGTCGGCTGTATCCGGGCGAGCGGGCGCTGGTCGAGATCGACCTGCCGGAGAGCAAATCCCGGTTCGGCAAAGGTTCCGGAGTGATCCGGGTCGGAAGCGAGGTGATCATGGAAGTCTCGCTCATGTTCGCGCTGGTTGACGCGTGACGAAAACAGAGGAGAATACGGGCATGGCACTTTGGGGAGGCCGTTTCGCGGAGGAGACCCGGCGCGACGTCAGGGTCTATTCCGAGTCGATCAGTTTCGACCGCCGGCTGTACAAACACGACATCGCCGGGAGCAAGGCGCATGTGGCGATGCTGGCCCGGCAGGGGATCATTCCGGAGAGTTCGGCGGCGGCGATCCGGGCCGAACTGGATCGGATCGCCGCCCGGATCGACGCCGGGGATTTCGCATACGACATCGCGCTGGAGGATATCCACATGCATGTGGAGAACGCGCTGATTTCGGTGCTCGGCGCGGAGGGGGCGCGGGTCCATTCCGGCCGCAGCCGCAACGATCAGGTGGCGCTGGATTTCCGGCTCTATCTGCGGGAGGCGGCGGACCGGCTCGTGGCCGCGATCCGCGGTTTTCAGCGGGAACTGGTCGCCAAGGCGGAGCAGGAGGCGGAGACGATCATGCCCGGATTCACCCATCTGCAGCATGCGCAGGCGGTACTGCTGGCCCACCATCTGCTGGCGTATGTGGAGATGTTCGACCGGGACGCGGAACGGCTGACGGACTGCCGCAAACGGATCAACGTGATGCCGCTGGGGTCCGGCGCGCTGGCCGGTTCCACCTTGCCGCTGGACCGGGAGTTCGTCTGCCGGGAACTGGGATTTGAACGCATTTCCCGCAACAGCATGGACGCGGTGGCGGACCGGGATTTCGCCATCGAATTCGTCGGCGCGCTGGCGACGGCGGCGATGCACTTCTCCCGGCTCTCCGAGGATCTGATCCTGTGGAGCAGTCAGGAGTTCGACTTCATCGAACTGAGCGACGCCTTCTGCACCGGTTCCAGTCTGATGCCGCAGAAAAAGAACCCCGACGTCTGCGAACTGACCCGGGGCAAGACCGCCCGGGTCTACGGCGCGCTCACCGCGCTGCTGACCCTGTGCAAAGGCCTGCCCATGACCTACAACCGGGACCTTCAGGAGGACAAGGTGGCGGTCTTCGACGCGCTGGATACGGTGGAACTGATGCTCAGGGTCTATCCGCCGATGATTCGGGAGATGCGGGTGAAACGGGAAAACATGGCGCGCGCCGCCGCCGATCCCGCGCTGATGGCGACGGACCTGGCGGAGAAACTGGTGGAACTGGGGGTCCCCTTCCGCGACGCCCACCGCCGGGTCGGGGCCTTCGTGAAATACTGCAAGGACCGGGATCGCCGTCTTGACGAGGTGACGCTGGAGGAGATGCGGGAGACGATCCCCGAGGCGACGGCGGAATTTCTGACCATGTTCGACCCCCAAGCGAGCATCGCCAAGCGGAAACTGCCCGGCGGCACCGGCTTCGCTCCGGTGCGGGAACAGTTGGAATTCTGGAAAAAAAGATTCGCGGACGGGTTGTAAAAACGCGTTGGCGGAGATATATTAGTCAGATACATGATTTCGTCGTCCATGGCCGGACGGCGGAATGACAATCAAACCACAGGGCGTCTTGCATCAAGTGCGCGATAAAGGAACGCACGGGAAAGCGCCGCAAAGAGAAAGGATTTTGCAAAATGGCCAAAGTTACGATCAACGATCTGTTGGAAGCGGGGTGTCACTTCGGACATCAGACCCGGCGCTGGAATCCCCGGATGAAAAAGTTCGTCTACGGTGCGAAAAATGGCATCAGCATCATCGACCTGACCAAGACCATGCGTCAGATTGCCGACGCCTGCAATTTCCTGCAGAAGATCGTCAGCGACGGCGGCGATGTCCTCTTTGTCGGCACGAAGCGTCAGATCCGGGAGCAGATTCGGGACCTGGCGGACAAGACCGGCATGTTTTTCGTTTCCGAGCGGTGGCTGGGCGGCACGCTGACCAACAATCAGACCATCCGCAAGAGCATTGAGAAGATGAAGGAGATCGACGCGACCCTCGCTTCCGATGCGATTAACGGCATGAAGAAGAAGGAAGTTTCCGCGCTGAGCCGCCGGGTGGAGAAACTTCACCGCGACCTCGACGGTATCGCCGGGATGAAGAAACTTCCCGCCGCGCTGATCGTCGTCGACGTCTGCAATGAGCAGAACGCGGTCCGCGAAGCCAACAAACTGAATATTCCCATCGTGGCGCTGGTCGATACCAACGGCGACCCGACGCTGGTCGATTATCCCGTGGCCGCCAACGACGACGCGGTCAAGTCCGTGCAGATCATCACCGATCTGTTCGGAGAGGCGATCAAGATCGCCAAGGAAATCCATCTGAAGCGGGTCACGGAGGAGCGTGAGGCGGCCGAGGCCGCGAAGAAGATCGCGCAGGAGAATGCCGAGGAAGCCGCGGCGAAGGAGGAGAAACCCAAGGCTCCGCGCAAGCGCGCCGCCAAGAGCGACGCCCCTGCCAAGAGCGATGACGCCGCCAAAAGCGACGCCCCCGCGCCGGCAAAAACTCCGCGCAAGCGCACGGTGAAGAAGGCCGAAACTCCCGCCGCCGAGGCCGCTCCGGCCGAGACCGCTGACAAGTAAACTCTGAGGTGTGAACATGGCTGCAATTACTGCGAAAATGGTTTCCGAACTCCGGGAGAAGACCGGAGCCGGGATGATGGACTGCAAAAAGGCGCTGGTCGCCGCCGACGGCGATATGGAACTGGCGGTGGAGAATCTGCGCAAATCCGGCATTGCCAAGGCGGAGAAGAAATCCGGCCGGGCCACGGAGCAGGGCAAAGTCTGGACCCGCATCGTCGGCAGGGAAGCCGCGATCGTGGAGATGCTGTGCGAGACCGACTTCGCGGCGAAAACTCCGAAGTTCGGCGCGCTGGTGGAGTCCGTGCTGGATGGCGCGTTCAAGATCGCGGGCGACGGTGACATCACCGCCGCGCTCAACGAGCAGGAAAAGGCGATCATCACCAGTCATATCGCCACCATCGGCGAGAATATGTCCCTGCGCCGCGCCGCCAAGTGGCAGAGCGCGGGCAACTCCTGTTTCGCGTCCTATCATCACATGGACGGCCGGGTGAGCGTGCTGGTGGAGGTCGAGGGCGAGAGCGATCCCGGATTCCTCAACGACATCTGTCTGCACATCGCGGCGTTTTCGCCCCGGTACATCTCCAGCGCGGATGTGCCGCCGGAGGTGATCCAGAAGGAGAAGGAGATCGCCGCCGCCGCCGATCCGAAGTTGGCCAACAAGCCGGCGGAGATGCTGGACAAGATTCTCTCCGGCAAAATGAACCGCTTTTTCAGCGAAGTCTGTCTGGAGAACCAGCCGTGGGTCAAGGACGACAAGACCTGCCTGAAGAAACTGAAACCCGCGGTGAAAGTCAAACGCTTCGTCCGCTGGGCGATCGGCGAGGAGATCTGAGCCGTCCAAAGCGTGTGATTCCCGGTGCGGTGAGATATCGCGCCGGGATTTTTTTCGCGGCGGCTTGATTTCCCCGGTTCCGGTACTATAGTATCGGGGGAGGGGCAACGCAGGACAAGGGGGGACGATATGAAACGCGGTTTGGTGAAGGTCATGGCCGGAGGGCAACTGGTGCTGGCACTGCTGTTCGGCGGCATGACGTGGCATTTCGGCATGGTCCAGCGGGACGGTGCGAAACTGGAGGCGGACGCGGGACGGCATCTGGTGGAGTCGGAACGGCATCTGACCGGATTCATGCGCAGAGTGCGGCGCAACGCCTCCGCCATCCGCAAGGTCGGCGAGTCACTGAACCGCTTCTCCGGCCGGAAGCAATGGGGCGACCCCATGCTGGAGTGGGCCGGAAGCATGGAAGATTTCGCGGGGGACTATCTGTCGTCCGAGCGGGGCGGCGTGGCCGGTCGGACCGGAAATATCTTGTTGAAACGGCGCCCGCTGGCGCGGACCATGCGGCTGTTGACCGCCGTCTGCGGCGGGATCGCCGTGATCTTCCTGATCAACGCCGCGTGGTGCGGGATCATGCTGATATGGGACGCGCCACCGGATCGGAAGTGAACTCCACGGCAGTGTGGACGAAACGGTCCTTCCGTCGCGGAAGCGGATGGTGATCCGGCGTCCGCGGTCGGTATTTTCCGAGCGGATGCGGATTCCGTCCGCGGTGCGCCAAGTGACGCGGTTGCCGTCCGGAGCCGTGATCGGGAGGCGTCCGGGCACGGTCCGGCATCGGATGTTTTCGCCGTCGAGGTTGCGTTGAAAGGCCCGGGAAGGTTTCCGGGAATATTCGGTGATCATGACGGCGCAGGGCAGTTGGCGGGCCAGCGCCTGCAATCCGCCGTTGTGATTTCGGGTCCCGGCGGAGAAGCCGACCCGCGCCCGCAACGTGCCTTCCCGCCGCAGGATTTTCCCGGCCAGCGCGCCCGTGGCGGAATCCGGCACGTCCACGATTTCCGCCGTCGCTCCTCCCGGCGGCAGACAGGCCAGCAGCGCCGGAGTGTCCGCGCCGCGGCTGATGACGAGGAGCGTGCCCGGGGAAATCTCCTTTCTCAACGGCAGGATTATCAGCATGAGTGCGGCGGTCCCGGCGCAGAACCAGGTCAGGTTCCGGTTCCGACGAAGCCCGAGCGCGGCAAAGAGCATCAGGTAAAAGAGCGCCGTATACCATACCGGCGGTTCCGCCGCCGCCACCGGCCCGAACCAATCGGCCGCGGCGGTGACCGCGGCGGCCAGCATGCGGAATCCGGCGGTCAGCACCCATGCGCCCGGCAGGTCGAGCCCCGGGATCCCCGTTCCCAGCGTCAGTTTGAAGATCATGCCGCCGAACAGCACCGGGGTGAACCACGGCAGCAGGAGATTGGCGATGATGCTGCCGGGGATAAAAAGATGCTGACGCAGGAGTGACAGCCCGCTGCCGGCGGCGAATGCGGTGACGGCGAGGCCGAACAGCACACGCAGATGGTTTCGGAGGGCGACGGCGCGCCGGGCCCGGTCGGTCAGTTTCGCCCGGGACGGCATCAAACTCAGCAGTTCCCGGTCGCGCCGGGAGATCTGCTGAAGTTTCTCCATTGCCAGGATCAGCGCCGCCGTGATCCCGAACGAGTATTGTGTCCCGAGAGAGCCGACCATCTCCGGCGACCACACGGCGAACGCGCACCATGTCAGCATCATCGCGTTCCAGCCCGGCGCGTAGAACAGCATACTGCGCAGAACGCACCAGACGCAGACCATCACCCCGGCGCGGATCGCCGGCGGCGACGCCCCGGTGCACGCCACGTAGACCGGAACGGCCAATGCGACCAGCCGACAGCGCCAGACCAGCGGCACCGGGCGCAGCAGGATCAGCAGCAACCCCGCCAGCACGGTGACATGCAGACCGGAGACGGAGAAAATATGGATGGTCCCGGACGCGGCGAAAGCCCGGGACAACTGCCGGGGAGCGCCGGTGGAGGCGCTGAAAAACATTTTTCCGGCCATCGCGCACACTGTCGGGTCGTCCACGTTCTCCAGCAGCCGCCGCAGCAGGAGGTCCCGGAGGCGGAATGCCCGCTGCTGCAATGTGAGCGCTTCCGGCAGTTTCACGGCGGTATCCGCGATCAGCAGCGGCCGTTCGCCGTAGAGCGGCCGCTCCCTGCCGACGACGGTTTCCCCGTCCCAGACCAACCCGGCCGGGACCGCCGGAAACAGTCTGCCGGTGAAGCGGACCTTCTCCCCGTACAGAATCCGGGGCATGGCTCGGGGCTGGACCATCGCGGCGGGGAAGGGACCTTTTCCCAGATCGACTTCTCCGCGCAGAATGTCCGGCGCGGCCAGTTTGCCGACCGCGGTGGTGCGCCGATCCAGACACCGGAATTCGCCCGTGACCACGCCCGCCCGGACCGGGATCCGGTTCAGAATCGCGCGTTCGTGCGTGTGCTGAAGCCATCCGGAGAGCAGGCAGACGACCAGTCCGGCTCCGTACCATCCGATCCGTTTGCGGAGCAGCAGGGGAAAGAGCAGGGCCGGAATCAGCATCCGGACCGGGACGAGGGCGCCGCCGATGGCCGCGCCCGCTCCGGCACCGATCGCCAGCAGGGTCAGGCCGCGGATTTCAAGGCGCGGGAACGGAATTTTGACCATGATTCAGCGAGGAAGACACCGCACAGCGTGCAGAGGAAGGGCAGCGCGGGCAACTGGTAGCGGGGGGCGGTGATCGCCCCGGGGAGGAAAAGATAATACTCGACGCAGGCGAGAAACAGCAGCAGTTCCGGCCACGCGGTGCGGAGATGGTGGAGGTCCCGGAGCAGTTGCAGAAACGCCCCGGCGTACAGGACGAGGGTGATCGTCAGCAGCGGCAGCAGAAACAGGAGGTATTTCATCCATCCGGGGCCGAAATAGTGGCGCAGCGCCGCCGCCGGACCGGATTTTTTCAGGACGCCCATCGTGCCCCGGTTGGGGGTGGTGATCCCGAAATCCTCCAACAGTGTCGGCGCGTCCGGCAGGAGGATTTCCCAGTTCAGATGCTGACGGAGGTAAAGGAACGGATGGGCGGCGACCAGATTCAGAAATTCGCGGATGCGCCATTGCTCCCGGGCGCGGGGCGTGGGAAAAGTTTTGGCCGCCTCCTCCGCCAGCAATCGGGCTTTTTCGCTCTCGAAGTCGGTACCGTTCACTTCGGCCAGCAGCATGGCCCCGTTCTGGTGCCGCATGGCTCCGGTGTTGGTGTCGATGGCAAAGACGGCGCCGACGGCATGGTTGCGCCACATCCACGGCAGGATGACGGCCAGAAAGATTCCGGCGGCGACGGCGACGTGGACTGCCTTCCGCCGCCACGGTTGTTCCATGCGGCAAAGGACCAGAACGAGCAGCGGCAGAAGGAAGAACTGGTTGACGGGCCGGATCAGCGAAGCGGCGGCGGCGACGGCGGCGCACCCGTAGAGAAATCCGGGCCGGCCGCCGGTCAGGAACTGTGCCAGCAGCCGGAACTGGAGCGCGGCGAAAAGAAAGAACATCGTGTCGCTGAGCAGGAGCGGCGCATTGGCGATGAGGGTGAGATTGAACAGCGCCAGCAATCCCGCCAGTCGGCCGCACCGTGGACCGCCGTAGGTCCGGGCCGCCGCGGCGGTCAGCGCGCACCCGCCCAGCATGCACAGCCAGCCGAACCACGCGACGGCGGCGTCGGAGCCGCCGCAGCGGTAGATCGCCGCCGCCGCCAGCGGATATCCCGGAGGTCGCTCGGTGGTGGTGTAGCCCCGTCCCGCCGCCAGATCCCGGGCCGGACGCAGGTAGCCGGGGGAATCCGGGCGGTACAGTCGCTCCGGCACGGATGCGGTACAAAAGACGCAGATGCCGGAGAGGATGATCCCCGCCGCGGCCAGAATCAGAAAAATGTTCCGTCCTCCGTTCATTCCGTTTGCCGGACGCCGACGACGAAACAGCGTTCTCCGGCATTTTCCGGCAGGGAGAACGCCGGGGTGATCCGCCAGCGGGTGTCGGGGAGTTTTTGCAGTTCCGGCATTTCCGCTTCCGCCTGCGCGGGGGTCTTGTAAAAGATGAACCGGCCCCCGGGAGCGGGGAAGTTCCGGCATTCGCCGCAGATTCGCGCCGAAGCGGCCACCGCCCGGGCGGTGACCACGGCGAAGCGGTGCCGAAATTCGGGTTCGCGGTTCAATTCGACGGCCCGCCCGTGCACCGCGCGGACGTTGGTCAATCCCAGACGGGCGGCGGCGGAAGCAACAAAGGCGGTTTTTTTGCCGGTGGAGTCGATGGCGGTGATGCGGAGCGCCGGGGCCGCCAGCGCCAGGATCAGCGACGGAAACCCCGCGCCGCACCCGATGTCCGCCAGTTCCACCGGCGCGGTCAGCAGTTCCGGGAAGGCGTGGAAAATGCTCAGGGAATCGGCGGCGTGTTTCAATTCAAAATCCGTCCTGCCGGTGATCCGGGTCAGATTGACCTGCCGGTTGCACTCCTCCAGAAACTCCCGCAGACGCTCGCACTTTGCGGCGAATGACTCCGGCTCCGCGATCCCGGCGGCGGCGGCGAACTCGGCCAGCGCGAAGTTCATTTCTCCGGCTTCTCCGCGGGCTGCTCCGAGGGTTCAAACGGCACGCTTCCGGCGTCCCGGCGCACCCGTTCGCCCTCCGCGGTCTTTTCGCTGGTATTCTGCTGGAATTTCTGTTCCGCCTCCTCCCGCTGCCGGTCCGCCGTCATCGACTGTCTGGCCGCGTCGGCGGCTTTTTTCCCGGCATCCTGCAGTTTTTCGTTTTCCTTCCGGGCGGTATCCTGCTCCAGTTTCTCGTATTTCGCAAGGTGGTCTTTCAGCGAGGGGGTCAGATTGCGCGAGAGACCGGCCCGGGCCGCGATCCGGGCACCGCGCATGGCGGAGGCGGTGCGCGCCCGGTTCATGGCGGCCAGCAGAGTCTCCGCGTTGCGCAACTGGGTCAGTTTCGGGTAAGTCGAAACCAGCGTCCGGTTATGGCTGTACTGTTTGGCGGCCGCGGCCACGATGGGGAGCGCTTCGTTGATCCGGCCCTGCCGGATCAGTTTCTGAGCATTGCCGACGGCTTCGTTGCTCTCCTGAATGCTGATGAGCCGCAGAATGAAATCCTGCCTCGGGTCCATGGCGTAGAGTTTTCGGCCCTGCCGGGCGGCGGCGGCGGGGTCCGCGGCTTCGATGCTCCGGAAGAACCGGACCGTCAGCGCCAGTTTGTCCGCCGGCAGTCGACGATGGGGTTTGCCGCACCCGGTCGATCCGGTCAGCAACAGCGCGAGAATGAAAATGGCGATGAACTTTTTCATGTTTATAAAATATCGCCGTCCGGGACAGTTTGCAAACGTTCCGCGAGATTTTTTTCGTCGGCGCGGATGGAGACGATCCGGCGCAGGGGAAATTTGCCCGCGGGCACACGCAACTCCAGATAGTTGTCGCTCCACCCCCGCTGGAATCCGCCGCTTTCCCGTTCCAGGATCACCGGCAGGATCTTGCCGCGCTGCCGGGCGGCGAACTCCGCGGCGTTTTGCGCCGCGACTTCCCGCAGTTGTGCCATGCGCGCCCGGACCACGGCCGGCGGGACCCGGTCGGGCAGGGCCGCCGCCGGAGTGCCCGGCCGCGGCGAGTAGGCGAATGCGTGGATATTGGCGAACGCCGCTTCCCGGGCCACGCGCAGCAGTTCGGCGAAGTCCGCGTCCGTCTCCCCCGGAAAGCCGACGATGAAATCGGTGCCCAGATGGATGTCCGGCACCGTCTTTCTCGCGGCGTCGGCGTAACGCCGGAACTGGTCCGCCGTGTAATTTCGGCGCATCGCCCGCAGAATCCGGTCGCTCCCGTGCTGCATGGAGAGGTGCAGAAACCGGCAGAGCCGATGCTCCGGCGCGGCGATCAGGCGAACCAGCGTCAGATCGTCCGGGTGCGGCTCCGTGGAACTCAGCCGGATGCGGAACTCCCCCGGCAGCGCCGCCACCACCCGGATCAGGTCCGCCAGCGACCGCCCGCCGTCCTGATAGGCGCAGGTGTTGACGCCGGTCAGAACGATCTCCGGGACACCGTTTGCCACCGCGTGGCGGCAGTCCTCGACGCACTCCGAAAACCGCCGGGAACGGGATGGCCCCCGCACCGTCGGCACGATGCAGTAGGCGCAGCGATTGTCGCATCCCTCCTGAATTTTGATGAACGCCCGGGTGCGGAAGGGAAATTCGCCCACGGCGTTTTCCGTGAAGTTCTCCGCGGTCAGGTCCCGGCTCCGGCGGCACGCTTCCTCCGGGCGTTTTTTCCCGGGGTTGCTCCAGACGCGGTCCGCGCCGCAGGCGCGCATTTGCTCCGGAGCCAACTCCGCGGCGCATCCGGCGGCCACGATTTCCGCCCCCGGACAGAGCCGCCGCAGCCGGCGGATCTGCTGACGGCTTTTGCGTTCCGCCTCGGCGGTGACGGCGCAACTGTTGAGGATGATCAGTTCCGGATGGTCTTCCGGCGTCGGCACCAGAGCATAACCGGCTTTTTGCAGCCGGTCGGTCAGCAGTGCGGTATCGGCGTGGTTGAGCCGACACCCCAGCGTGATGATGCAAGCCCGCTTCATGCCGGAGCGGTCAGCGTTTTTTCCGCCAGTCCAGCGCTCCGGTGGGACAGGCGTTGATGCATTCGCCGCACTCCCGGCAGGAATCGGGGAACGCCGTGCCGAACGCGGTGCTCACGCAACTTTTGAATCCCCGCTTCTGGAGCGACAGGAGCGATCGGTTGACCACTTCCTTGCAGATCTTGACGCAGACGCCGCATTTGATGCACTTGCCCCGATCCTGAATGATCTCCGGGTGGCGCACATCGTAGACCGGAGGCTGTTTGACCCCGGGGTAGGCGTCGACTTTGCATCCGGCTTCGGCGGCGAATTTGCGCAGTTTGCAATCGTGCTTGTCCGAACAACTGCACTCGATGCACCGGCGGCCTTCGGCGGCGATCTGCTCGGGAGTCATGGTGGCGCAGACCTCCTTGAATGTGGTCTTGCGCTCGGCCAGCGGCAGATAACTCAATTTCTGCCGGGGGGCTTCGGAGAGGTCGCTCCGCAGCACCACCAGTTCGTCCCGGGAGAGGTCCTGCCACTTGCCCCGGGTGACGTTGACGGGAACTTCCTCCGGCATCGGCTGACCCAGCAGGTCCCGGGCCGCGGCCAGCGCCGCCCGGCGGCCGGAAGCCACCGCTTCCACCACGGTGGCGGCGCCGGAGACGCAATCTCCCGCGGCGTAAATGTTGCCCGCGACGGTCACGCCGTCGGTGCCGACAGCCACCGTGCCGTGGCGGGTCACCGGGATGTCGGACGGCGGGATCGTTTTCTGCCCGATGGCGGCGATGACGGTGTCGGCGGCGATTTCAAAGTCGCTGCCCGGTTCCGGGACCGGTTTGCGCCGCCCGGAGGCGTCGGGTTCGCCCAGAACCATCTTCTGACAGGTCAGCACCAGTTGACCGTCGCGCCGTTCCAGTTTGACCGGGGCGGTGAGGAACTGGAATTTCACCCCTTCCTCCCGGGCCTCGCGGATCTCCAGTTTCTCCGCCGGCATTTCCGCTTCGGAACGGCGGTAGATGCAGGTCACTTCGGACGCGCCCAGCCGCACGCTGGTACGCACGCAGTCCATGGCGGTGTTGCCGCCGCCCACGACCAGCACCCGGCCCGGATTATCCGCGCGGCAGTCGTTCTCAATCACGTTCCGCAAAAATCCGATGCCGGAGACGGCCAGTTCCTCGCCTTCACACCGCATGCCGGAAGCCTGCCAGCACCCCACGGCGACGATCACGGCGTCGAACGCGCGCCGCAATTCGTCCAGCGTCAGCGTTTCGCCCAGTTTGCGATTGTACTCGAACTTCACGCCGATTTTGTCCCAGTGGGCCAGTTCCCTGTCCAGCAGCGCTTTGGGCATCCGGTATTCCGGGATGCCGTAACGGGTCATCCCGCCGGCTTTCGGCATCATCTCGAAGATCGTGGATTCAATGCCGAGCCGCCGCAAATAGTACGCCGCGGACAATCCGGCGGGACCGCCGCCCACGATGGCGGCGCGTTTGCCGGACGCGGGGGGCAGTTCCTCCATGTAGGAATCATAGCACATATCGGCGGAGAGCCGTTTGAATTCGTTGATCGCCACCGGTTCGCCGTCCACGTTGCGGCGGCACTGCTTCTCGCAGAAGCGGGGGCAGACCCGGCCGATGGTCATGGGCAGCGGAATGCGTTCCTTGATGATCCCGAGCGCTTTGGCGAAGTCGCCGTGCGCCGCGGCCCGGACATACTCCTCCACCGCCGCGTGCGCGGGGCAGGCGAGGGTGCAGGGGGCTTCGCAATCCCCGTTGTGTTCGCTCAGCAGCAGATTGAGCGCGGTGCGGCGCATGGCCAGCACGTCGGGGTGGTTCACTTCGATCTCCTGTCCCGGCGCGGGGCGGGCGGAGCAGGACGGCAGAAACTTGCCGGTCTTTTTGTCGCGGACCACGCAGACAAAGCAACTGGTGGTCTTGCTGATGCGGGGCTCCCCGCAAAGTCCGGGGATATGGATGCCGTGGGCTTTGGCGGCGTCCATTACGGTCTGGCCCGGTTCGGCGGTCACCGCCTTGCCGTCGATCAAAAATTCGATACTCACTTTTTTTCTCCTGTGGCAATCCGGCGGATCGCGTGTTTCGGACAACTGTCCAGACAACTGTTGCAGCGGGTGCAGACGGCGGGATCAATGACGAAATCCGCGCTGATCGCTCCCACCGGACAACTGCGGATGCAGAGTCTGCACTTGACGCATTTGTCCCGATCCAATGTCAGGTCCACCATGGCGCTGCACTGCATGGCCCGGCACTTGTGTTCCCTGACGTGTTCCAGATATTCATTCCGGTAGTACCGCAGCGTGGCCAGCACCGGATTGGGCGCGGTCTGACCGAGGCCGCAGAGGGAACCGGCTTTGACCTTTTTGCCCAGATCCTCCAGCGTGTCCAGATCGGCTTCGGTGCCTTTGCCGGCGACGATGCGTTCGAGGATCTCAAACATCCGGGTGGTCCCGATCCGGCAGAATGTGCATTTGCCGCAACTCTCCCGGTGCGTGAAGTCCAGAAAATACCGTGCCGTTTCCACCATGCAGCGGTCCTGTCCGATGACGATCATGCCGCCGGAACCCATGATCGCGCCCAGCGAACGCAGCGAATCGTAGTCCACGGGGGTGTCGAAAAGTTCCACCGGGATACAACCGCCGGATGGTCCGCCGGTCTGCACCGCCTTGACCCTGTCCGGGGCGGCGCCGCCGATCTCGAACACGATCTCCCGCAGCGTGGTGCCCATGGGGACTTCCACCAGACCGGGGTATTTCAGGTCTCCGGCCAGCGCGAAAAGTTTGGTGCCCCGGCCGCCGGCGGAACCCACTTCCGCGAACTTCGCTCCGCCTTCCCGCAGGATCAGCGGCACATTGCCGAACGTTTCCACGTTGTTGATCATCGTCGGCTTGTCCTGATAGCCCCGGTCGGTGGGGAAGGGCGGCCGGAACCGCGGCATGCCCCGCTGTCCCTCCAGCGAAGCGATCAGAGCGGTCTCCTCGCCGCAGACGAAGGCGCCCGCACCCTCCTTGATGGAAATTTCCACCGCGCGGCCGTTGAGGACGTTCAGTTTTTCCTCATAAATCTGACCGATGGCGATTTTCAGGTGTTTGATCGCCATGGGATATTCGGCGCGACAGTAGATGATCAGACGGCTCGCTCCGGTGGCGTAGGCCGCGATCAGCATACCCTCCAGCACCTGATGGGGCACGCTCTCCATCAGCGAACGGTCCATGAACGCCCCGGGATCGCCCTCGTCGGCGTTGCAGATCACGGTCTTGTCGAAGCCGGGTTTCGCGGCGAGGAAACTCCATTTGTTTCCGGTGGGAAATCCGCCGCCGCCGCGCCCCCGCAGACCGGAGAGTTTGACCTCGTCGATGACCTCCTCCGGCTTCATGGACAGAGCCTTGCGCAATCCGGCGTAACCTTCGTGATCGGTATATTCCTTCAGCACCACCGGAGAAATATGTCCGGCCAGCGCCAGCACTTTGACCAGTTCCTTGGCCCGGCGGGCGGCGGGGATGACGAAACGTCCCTCCTCTCCCAGCGCCAGAATGTTCTTTACGCACGCTTCCGTGGGCTTGACGTTGCCGTACATGACGCTGGAGCCGTCGTCCAGACAGGCTTCCACCAGCGGTTCGGCGTAACAGTGGCCGATACAGCCCACCTCGGTGACGGGCAGTTGCGTCCACTTCTTCAATTCGGCCAGCACCGCTTCCCCGCCGGCGGCGACGCCGCAACTGGCCAAACCGATTTTCAGCGAGATGATCTTGCTCATTTTTCGGCAAACTCCTTCAGAATCTTCATCATGGTCTTGCGCTCAAGTTTGCCGAAGACCTTGCCGTTGACGCTCATTACCGGGGCCAGACTGCAGCACCCCAGACAGGCGACGGTCTCCAAGGAGAACATCCCGTCGGCGGAGGTCTCTCCCGGCTTCAGTTTCAGGTCCTGATAGAGCCACTCGTGCACCTGTACCGCGCCTTTGAGGTGGCATGCGGTACCGTCACACACGGAGATCCGGTACTTGCCCGGTTTGACCCGCTTGAACTGGGCGTAAAAGGAGACCACTCCTTCCACGTCCGCCTCGGGCCGGTTGAAATATTCCGCCGCCGCCCGGATGCCCTCATCGGAAATATAGTCTTCCGTCGCCTGAAGCAACTGCAGACCCTTGATGAGATTGCCCGGTTCGGGCGGAATGGCCTTCAAGAAATCGAATTCGCTTTTCATTCCTGTAAATCCCTTCAACGTGACAACTAAAATCGACGAATTGATAATTTACACTCCCGAGCCTTTTTTGTCAAGCGCAGCCCGGTATTCGCGCAGGGCCCCCGGGAAGGGGGACAGCACCGTCTCCAGAACTCCGGTACAGTAGGAGATGCACATGCCGTAGTTGGTGACGGCGACCCCGCGCGCCTTCGCCGTCCGCAGCCGGTTGAGCATGGCGCGGCGATTGAGCATGCAGCCGCCGCAGTGGACGATCAGCCGGTATTGCTCCAGATCCCGCGGCCAATCGAAGCCGGAAGATACGGAGACGGCCAGTTTGCCGCCGACGGTCTTTTCCAGCAGTCGGGGGATTTTCACCCGGCCGATGTCGTCGTCGCCGGCGTGGTGGGTGCAACTCTCCGCGATCAGCACCCGGTCGCCGGGCCGCAGAAACGGGATCGTCGCGCACCCGGCGGCCAGCGTGTCGAGGTCGCCTTTCATCCTCGCCATAAGTATGGAGAAGGTCGTCTGCGGCACCCCGTCCGGCGTGGTGGCGGTCATCACGCCGACCGCCTGGGAATCGCAGACCACCAGATCGGGCCGCCGGGACAATTCGCCGTAGATGCGGGGGAAGGCATTCTCTTTGGCGGTGATCGCGACCGCGTCGCCGTCCAGCGCGTCCCGGATCGCCTGTACCTGCGGCAGGATCAGTCGTCCCCGGGGAGCCTGCAGGTCGACGGGGGTCATCAGCACCACCAGCGCCCCCGGTCCGATCAGGTCCCGCAGCATCGGCGGCGCGGCCAGTTCCTCCGGAAGCACCGTCGGCAGGATTCCGGCGAGTCGGTCGAGGAAGGCGCTTCGTTCCGCAATGTCGGCGGCGCACACTTCCAGCGCGGGAATGCCGGTCGCCGTTCGCAGAGAGGTCCGGAAGGCTTCCGTCGCCGGCGCTCCCCGCCGGTTGATGACCGGAATGACCGGGATCTTCCGTGCTTTGGCCCGGCACAGCAAAGTTTCTTCCGGTTCGCCCCATTCGTCCGCGTTGACCACCAGCAGGACCGCGTCGGCCCGGTCCAGCGCCCGGTCGGTCCGTTCTCCGCGTTGATTCCCCAGCGCGGAATCGTCATCCGTCCCGGCGGTGTCCAGCAGGACCACCGGACCCAGCGGGCGCAGTTCCATGGTCTTCTCCACCACATCGGTGGTGGTGCCCCTTTCCGGGGAGGTGATGGCGGCGTCCTGCCCGGAAATGAGATTGAACAGCGTGGATTTGCCGGCATTGATCCGGCCGGCCGCCATCAGATGCAGCCGCAGGGATTTCGGAGTGCTTTCCATAACAGAACCGGTTCTTTCGTCGTGGCGGAAAATTTGTCGTCCACAGAATATAACCGTTGTTTCGGGTTCTGAAAAGCGCCGAATTCCGGTTTTTGCGAAAAATTTACGACTTTGCGGCACCGACCGGGTGAAAATCGCATTTCCTGTGCTATATTACTTCTCCGTCGGCGGGTGATTCCCGAGGTCCCGGAAGATTGTGGAAGGAGTGAATGCGATGAAGAACTGTTTTGAAGCGGCGAAATCTTTTTACGCCGATCTCGGCGTTGATGTGGAGGCGGCGTTTTCCCGGCTGGACCGCATCCCGGTGAGCATGCATTGCTGGCAGGGGGACGATGTGGCCGGATTTGAGAACGCCGGAACACTGGACGGCGGTCTGGCCGTCACCGGCAACTACCCGGGCCGCGCCCGGAACGCGGCGGAACTGCGGGCCGACATCGCCGCCGTGCTGAAACTTATTCCCGGAAAGAAACGGCTCAATATCCACGCCATTTACGCGGAAACCGGCGGCGGGGTCGCCCGCAACGAACTGGACGTTTCCCATTTCGCCAACTGGCTGGATTTTGCGGAGGAACAGCGGATCGGTCTGGACTTCAATCCCACGTTTTTCTCCCATCCGCTGGCGGTGGAGGGGACGCTCTCCCATGCGGACGACAAAATCCGGCAGTTCTGGATCGAACACGGCATCGCCTGCCGCCGGATCGGTGCGGCCATCGGCAAGCGGCTCGGCGAGCCCTGCGTGACCAACGTCTGGATACCCGACGGCTCCAAGGACACCCCGTTCGACCGGTTCTCGCCCCGCAAACGTCTGGAGGAGGCGCTTGACGCCATGTTTGCGGAGAAGATCGACCCCCGGTACAACATCGACTCGGTGGAGAGCAAACTTTTCGGCATCGGCGCGGAAAGTTACACCGTTGGCTCCCACGAGTTCTACATGGGTTACGCGGTTTCCCGGGGCAAGGCGCTCTGCCTGGACGCCGGTCATTTCCACCCCACGGAGGTCATCTCCGACAAAATCTCCAGTGCGCTGCTTTTCCTCGACGACGTGCTGCTTCACGTCTCCCGGGGCGTGCGCTGGGACAGCGACCATGTCGTCTGCTGGGATGCCGAACTGCAGGCCATCGCTTCGGAGATCATCCGCAACGGGTGGGAGAAGCGCGTTCATATCGGCCTGGATTATTTCGACGCCTCCATCAACCGGATGATCGCCTGGTCCGTCGGAATGCGCAATACCTGCAAAGCCCTGCTTTTCGCCCTGCTTGAACCGGCGAAACTGCTGGCCGACGCCGAGAAGAAACGCGATTTCGGCGGTCGGCTGATGCTCATGGAGGAGAGCAAGAACCTGCCCTTCGCCCCGGTTTGGAACGAATACTGCCGCCGGTGCGGAGCGCCGGACGGCTTCGGCGCGCTGGAGAGCATCCGCAAGTACGAGTGTGAAGTGTTGAGCAAACGGAAGTGACCCCATGGACATCCAGAACAACATCCGCGACATCCTGCTCGCCGTGGGCGAGGACCCGGAACGCGAGGGCCTGCTCAAGACCCCGGAACGGGTCGACCGCAGTCTCCGCTTCCTGACGCGGGGATACGGGCAAAAATTGGAAGACATCGTCAACGGGGCGCTGTTCGAGGCGGAATCGGATGACATGGTGATCGTGCGCGATATCGAATTTTTCAGCATGTGCGAGCACCACATGCTGCCCTTTTTCGGCAAGTGTCACGTCGGTTACATCCCCACCCGCCGCATTATCGGCGTCAGTAAGATCGCCCGCATCGTGGATATGTTCGCCCGGCGGCTGCAGGTTCAGGAGCGCCTGACGAAGGAGATCGCCCACGCGCTTTACGAGACGCTGGATGCCGAGGGGGTCGGCGTCGTCATGGACGCGCGGCACTTGTGCATGCAGATGCGCGGCGTGGAGAAGCAGAATTCGGTGATGACCACCAGTTCCATGCTGGGCAGTTTCCGCCGGGAACTGGCCACCCGCAACGAATTCACCCGTCTGATCCGATGAGGGCGCTCATCCAGCGGGTGCGGCAGGCCGCCGTCACCATCGACGGGGAGACCGCGGGCGAGATCGGCGTCGGACTGCTGATCCTGCTGGGAGTGGCTCCGGAGGACGATGCCGAGATCGCCGCGTACTTGGCCGACCGGTGCGCCGGACTGCGTATTTTCGAGGACGAGTCGGGCCGCATGAACCGTTCGCTTGCCGACGTCGGCGGGGCGATGCTGGTGGTCTCGCAGTTCACGCTCTTTGCGGATGCGACACAGGGGCGGCGGCCCTACTTCGGCAACGCCGCGCCTCCGGAACTGGCCGAGGAACTTTACGAAGTCTTCAAACGCGAAGCGGGAAAACTTGCGCCCGTGGCGTGCGGCCGCTTCGGTGCGGACATGCAGGTCACGCTCTGCAACGACGGTCCGGTGACGATCCCGCTGGAAGCCCGCCGCCGTTCCGACGGCAAAATCGCGCTGGTGTAATGCCGGAAATCGCGTCGGGACAGAAGGTCACAGGAAGTCCGCTTTCCCTGATAATGGGGAGAAACCATCCTTACTGGCGGATTTGCGGCTGCATCCGGTAGTAGGTGCCGCCGAGGGCGGATACGGCGGCTTCCGCCACCGCCCGGGGATCGAAAAATCCGCGGACGAAAACGTCCAGATAGACCCGCCGGTCGGCGCCGCAGACAAACCCGGCGATCCGGCCCCCGCGCAAACTCCGCGTGAAATCCGCATCCTGTCCGGCCGCCGTGAAACGCCACCCCGTCTCAAGTTGCTCCCCGCGCAATCCGGCGGCTTCCGCCAGCATGTCCGTCATGCCCCGCCAGTCGGTTTCGGCAAGTCCGGCGAGTTTGCGGCAGCGGTAGATGTCGATGCATGCCGACAGCCCTCCGGCTCCGGAGTGATCGAACCGCTCTTTCCACGAGAGTTGGAGCCCCCGGCTTCGCTCGTTCTCCACCACCGGCACCAGCCGTTCCAGTTCGCCGGACTCCCGCAGAATGCCGCGGTTGACCAGACTGGAGACGATCCAGTGTCCGGATTTCATCCCCTGTCCCAGCGCCCGGATCGCCGCGTCGAAGTCCACCCCCGGCCCGCAGGTGAAAAGATCCACCGCGGCGTAGTCGTGTTCCGGCCACGCGTGGACGGCGAAGTGGGATTCGGAAATCACCACCACGCCGCTGACGCCCTGCGGTTCGAAAGCGTGAAACGTGGAATTGACCACATGGGCGCCGGAGACTTTCGCGGCCTCCAGAAAAATCGTCTCCATGCGTTTCGCATCAGCGAGGACGGCGGCGGAGCAGTCGTAGAACTCCACCGTCATCTGCCGTCCCAGCGCCACTCCGCCGGCGCATCTGTTCTGCGGAGCCATCATTCCGCCCGGGCATCCGCCGCCAGAAAACGGCACTGCCGGGAGAGGTCCTCCATGAACCGCTGGTAGTTCCGCTGACTTTTCAGCATGGACAACTGGCTTTTGAGGAAAGGTTTCTGGTCCTTGAATTTGGCCATGTCCGCGGGAGACCGCTTGACGACTTTGACGATGGCCGCGCCGTCGGCGTTGTCCACCGCCGCCGAGATGCCGCCGGTACTCAGCGGCGGCAGGACCTGCGCCACGGAGTAGACCAGCGCCGTTTTCTTCGGGTCTTTCTCCGTTTCGGAAGCGGGGAAGACCGCGTCGGTGAAAGTCCCCTTCAGCGTATCGAATGCTGCTGCGGCGGCCTTGGCATCCATTTTCGCCAGCCGGGACGATTCATTGGCGGCGAAAGCGCGGGCGGCTTTCAACCGCATTTCCGCGGCCCGGTCTTTGACGACGGCGGCTTTGGCTTCCTCCAGTGTCAGTTGCCGGGACTCCGTCCGGTTTTTCAGCATGGCGATATGAATGGCGTCACCGTCGGATTCCGGCCGGGTCAACTGCAGTCCCTGACGCGGCATCGTCTGCAATTCCTCGCAGATGCGGCGCAGATGATATTTGCCGACGGCGTCGCCGCCGAAGGCGATCTTTCCGCTCTCAGCGACGGAGAGTCGATTCTTTTCCGCCCAGTTTCGGAAAAGGCGCAGTTGATCTTCCGGCTTCTCCGTCTGCCCCAACTGCTTGTAAAGATCACGGAACACCTTGCCGGCAAAGCGGTTGGCCAACACGCTTCTGCGGGCCTGGACCAGTTGCTTTTTTACCGCCTCCGCCCCGAGCGGTTTGCCGTCGGGACCGACGAATCCGCCGCTTGCCGCAGCCTGCTTGACTTCCTCGGCGGTCACTTCCTTTGCCGCGTCCGCGGCGAACCTGTCGTACGGGATGGAGACCAGCGCCGCTTCAAACGAGCCGGGCGCGACGTAACGGTCCCGATGCTCCTGATAGAAGTTGGCGATCTGCTCCTCGGTGGGGGCGGGCGTGGAGAACTTGCCCGCGTCAAACTGGCAGATCTTCAGCGTGTACGTGCCGTTGTTGATCCGGTAGAACGCCTCCGCTTCGGCATCGGAGACGCTGTCATTCGCCGCCAGCATCTGCATCAGTTTCTCCTCCACGATGCGGAGTTTCAGCGCGTCGGCCACTTCCCGGTCGTTGAGACGGCGGGCTTTCAGAAACTGGTCGTAGGCGACCGCGTCGAATTTGCCGTCCTTGCGGAAGGCGGGATTGGCGGCGATCACCGCCGCGATTTCCGCGTCCGTCGCGTCCAGTCCCAACTGTCCGGCCCGCTTGATGAGGCAGTAGTATTGAAAAAGTTCCGCGTTGCCCGGCAGACTGATCTCCCGGCCGCTGAGCAGAAATGCGACGGAGACGCTGCGGCCGAATCCGGCCAGATCCCCATAGGTGACCTTGTCGCCGAATGCGGTGCCGACCACAGTGTTTTCACCGCCGCCGCAGCCGCCGCTGCGTCCCGGTGTGAGAAAATCCGTGAACGCCACGATGATGAGCAGCGTGAAGGCTCCGAACAGGACCCGGCTGTGTTTGTGGAACAGGGAGTTGAGTTTTTTGATGACCATGGGATTTTTCCTTTTTGTATGGTGATTTGCGATGAAAAATTCTATTTCCCGGCAGTCGGCGCGGTGATCGTGACCCGGACTTTTTCCGGTTCGATCGCCGTCACTCTTACCCCGTCTCCGGCCCCGTCGATCGTCGCTCTCAGCGAAACGGCGTACTCCCCGGGCCGCGTCGCGTCGCTCAGATCGGCAAAGACGGTGACGTTGTCGCGGCTGATCCGGTTGATCTCATTCTGCGGGCCGGTGATCGTCACCGCGACCCGCGCCGGTGACGGCAGCGCCACGGCGTTGCCGGAATTCACATGCAGCGGACTGAAAAGATACCGGACCGGGATGTCGGGGAATTTGCGCGGGATCTCCATGGATTCCCGAATCTCCACCGAGACATTGGAGGTCTTGCTGCTGAACGTCAGCACTTCCGGCATGGGATTGAGCAGTTTCAGTTCTTTGGAACAGTCGATGCTTTCGCCCTCGATGGAGAGTTTCTCCGTTCGGATCGTCGTGAGCGAAGCGACCGGTTTTTCCGGTCCGCTCACCGTTACCGTATCCGGATAACAGCGCACCGCCGTCAGCACCCGCCCCCGGGAAGGCCGTCCGATGACCTCCGGTTCCACCGTGATATTGCGGCTGATCTGACGCTGAACCGGCAGTTGCAGAACCTGCGGGTCGATGTCGACGATCTCCACCCCGCGTCCGCAGTCGAAGTGCTCCGGAAGCAGTCGGAGCCGGGCCCGTCCGGTGCGAAGCGCTCCCGCGTTGTCGATCAGTTTGACCTGCCCGGAAATGCCCTGCGTATCCAGTTTCTGTACCTGATGACGGGAACCTTTGACGGTCAGCCGGACGGTGGGATGCTGGTCGGCCAGATCAATGAATATCTCCGGATCGTGCAGGATCTCCACTTTCACGTCGTGGATCTCCCGTTCTTTCTGTTCGTACAAATTCAGATACAGCACCACGGCGATGGTCAGCGCGATCAGTTTGCGCCAGATGTCCCGGCGCAGGAAGTCGAGGAACCGTTTCATCGGCCGCCTCCGTTCGTTTCGGAGGGGTCGCCTCCGGTCATCTCCGGCGCGTCGTCCTCGTTGAGTTGGCGAACGGTCTCGTCGAATTCGCCCGCGCCTTTCTGCACCACCAGCGCATCCAGCATCCGGTGCAGTTCCGCCGGAGACAGATCCCGGTACAGTTTGCCGCTGTGGGAGATGCTGATGGTTCCGCTCTCCTCGGAAACGAGAATCGTCACCGCGTCACTCTCCTCGGATACCCCCAGCGCGGCCCGGTGCCGGGTCCCCAACTGCCGCGAAATCTGTTCCGAGCCGGAGAGCGGCAGAATGGCCCGGGCAGCCACGATCCGGTCGCCCCGGATGATGACCGCGCCGTCGTGAAGCGGGGACTTGGGGTAGAAAATGGACTCCAGCATGAGGGAATTCACGTGGGCGTCCAGCGCGATGGCGTCGTCGATCAGCGGCTGGAGTTGGACTTTGCACTCAACCACGATCAGGGCGCCGCACTTCCGTTTGGCCATATTCTGCACCGCGTTGACGATTTCGCCGATCAACTCCTTGCGGCGGCGGTTCCGGGCCAGCGTGATACTGCCGATCTGGGCCAGCACTCGCCGCAGTTCCGGCTGGAAAATGATCATCAGCATCAGAGGCAGGGAGTTCAGCACGATCTCCAGGATACGGGAGGTCACGTCCAGCCGCCACAGCCGCGACAGCCCCCAGAGGATGACCAGCAGCATCAGCAGCCCTGACAGCACCAGCGAACCGTGGGAGTTCCGCAGATGGTACATCACCAGATACAGGAAGGAGAAAAGGAACGCGATTTGCAGCAGTGCCCGCCAATCCAGCAGAATTTCCAGTATTTGTGTCATGCTTTCTTCGCCGCCTCCCGCAGTTGATTTCGCACCATCAGCGCCCGGACCAGCGACCGCACGTCGTGGGTGCGGATCATGCCGACCCCGGCTTCCGCGCAGAACAACTCCAGCGCCAGCGTTTCACTGCCCCGGGCCGCCGGATCGGTCTCGCCGGTCAGCCGGCCCAAAAACGATTTGCGCGACACGCCGACCAGCAGCCGCTCCGGGGGCGCGACCGCCGCCAGATGCGCGGCCAGTTCCCAGTTCTGCTCCGGGGTTTTGGCGAAACCGAATCCCGGGTCGAGCAGAAGATTCTCCGCCTTCATTCCGGCGGCCAGCGCCAGACGTTCCGCCGCCGCCAGTTCCGCTTTTACCCCGGCGGCCACTCCGTCCGGGTAGCGCAGATATTCCGGGGACTGCATGGTCTCCGGCGTACCCCGGGAATGGGAAAGAATCAGCGCCGCGCCGTGCCGCGCCGTCAATGCGGCGATCTCCGGCGCGGTGCGCAGCATGGAAACGTCGTTGATGATCTCCGCGCCCGCCTCCAGCACGGCGGCGGCGACCGCCGCGTGCCGGGTGTCGATGCTGCAGACGATCCCCGGCCGGGCCCGCTTGACGGCTTTGAGCACCGGAAGGACCCGGGCAAGTTCCTCCTCCTCCGTCACCGCCCGGGAGCCCGGGCGGGTGGATTCTCCGCCGATGTCCAGCAGATCGGCGCCGTCGTCCGCCAGTCCGATCGCCCGGTCCAAAGCCGACTCCGGACCGGAGGCAACTCCTTCGCTGAAGGAGTCGCCGGTGGCGTTGACGATCCCCATCAGCGCCGGTTGACGGCGGCGGGAGAGGAAATCTGCGAGGGAGAACATGTCAATCTCTTATGCTTCCGGAGTTGGTTCCGTATCCGGGGTTTCGTTCGCACCGCCATCGGTGATCTCAATGGGAACTTCCGACATGACGGCGGAACCGTCTCCGACCGGAGCGTTCTCCTCCGCCTCGTCCACATGGATCAATTTGGCGACGCCGGTGATCCTGTCGCCGGCGTTGAGATTCATGATCCGCACGCCCAGCGAAGCCCGTCCGACCCGGCGAATTTCCGAAGCGGGGATGCGGGTGAGTTGGCCGCGTTCCGTAGTCAGCAGCAACTCGTCGTCGCCGGTGATCTGGATGACCGCCAGCACATGTTCCCCTTCGCGCAGCCGGATGTTGACCACGCCCCGGGCGCCCCGGTTGGTTTTGCGGTAGGCGGAGACGAAGGAGCGTTTGCCCATGCCGCCGTCGGTGACGACCAGCACCTCGGGACCGGTCCCGGCGGCGTCGGCGCCGTCGGCATCCTCCTCCTCGGGTTCCGTCTCGGGAAGTTCTCCGGCGTCCGGGCCTTCCATCTGGGCTTCATCGTAGGTCGGTTCGGAGATCACCTCCAGACTGACCACCTCGTCGCCCTCCAGTTTGAACCGCATCCCGGTAACACCGCGCGCCGTCCGGCCCATCGGCCGGATCTGATCGTCGTTCTGATCGAAGCGGCAGGCCATGCCCAACCGGGTGGAGAGCAGAATCTCGTCGCCGTTGGAAGCCACCGCCGCGCCGATGATGTCGTCGTCGTCCTCGATGATCAGCGCGCGCAGACCGACCCGGCGCAGATTTTTGAACATCGCCAGTTCCGTTTTCTTGATGAATCCGCGTTTGGAGGCCATGACGATGTACTTGTCCGGATCGTCGAAATCCTCCCGCGACACGGTGAGCATGGCGCAGATCTTTTCGCCCTCCTCGACTTTGATGAGGTTGATGATCGCCTTGCCCTTGCCGGTACGGAGACCTTCCGGGATCTCATAGACGTTGAGCCAGTACATGAAGCCCCGGTCCGTGAAGAAAAAGATGATGTCGTGACTGTGGGCGTTGAAAAGGTGCGCCACGTGGTCCTCCTCCTTCGTCCCCATGCCGATGATTCCCTTCCCGCCCCGGTGCTGGGTGCGGTAGGTGTCCGCCGGCACCCGCTTGATGTAACCGGTGTCGGAGACGGTGATGACGCAACTGTGACGGGGAATGAGGTCCGCGATGTTGAGGTCGCTGTCGTCGGTGGTGATTTCGGTCCGACGGGGAGTGGCGTACTTGTTTTTGATCTCGGTGAGTTCCTCCTTGACCACCTCGACCCGCTTCTCGTGACTGGCGATCAGGCCTTTGAGGTACTCGATGCGGGCGGTGAGTTCCGCGAACTCATTCTGCAAACTCTCGATGGCCAGCCCGGTGAGTTGGTGCAGCCGCATGTCCAGAATCGCGTCCGCCTGCAGTTCGGAGAAATCGAATCGCTCCCGCAGTTTTGCGTGGGCCTCGGGCCGCGAAGCCGAAGCGCGGATGATGTTCACGACTTCGTCGAGATTTTCCACGGCGGTGATCAGCCCGGAGACGATGTGCATGCGCGCTTCGGCTGCTTTGAGCCGGAAGACGCTCCGGCGCAGGATCACTTCCAGCCGGTGGTCGATGTAGGCCTGAAGCACCTGGGCGAGGTTCATGATCCGCGGCCGGTTGTGGTCCACCACCAGCATGGTGCAGCCGATGGTGGTCTCGAAAGCGGTCATGGAGTAGAGTTGATTCAGCACCACCTGAGCCATCGCGCCCCGCTTGACGTCCACCACGATCCGGGTGCCGACCCGGTCGCTGGTCTCGTCCCGGACGTCGGTGATGCCGGTGATCTTCTTTTCCGCCACCAGTTGGTCGATGCGGGAAATCTGTTCGCTGCGGTACACTCCGTAGGGGATTTCGCTGAAAACGATCTGCTCCTTGTCGCCGCGGGTGATGATGTCCGCCCGGGCGCGGAGCCGGACGCTGCCGCGCCCGGTCTGGTAGAACTGCCGCAGCGTGTAGCGGCCCCGGATGATCGCCCCGCCGGGGAAGTCCGGCCCGGGCAGGTATTCCATGAGTTGGTCGATGGTGGCGTCGGGATTGTCCAGCAGAGCGATGGTGGCGTCGACGACTTCCCCGAGGTTGTGGGTGGGGATGTTGGTGGCCATGCCGACGCCGATGCCGGTGGTGCCGTTGACCAGCAGTTGCGGGAATTTCGCCGGCAGAACGGAGGGTTCCACGTCGGATTCGTCGAATGTCGGCACCATGTCCACGGTGTCTTCCCTGATGTCCTGCAGCATCTCCTCGGCGATCCGCTCCATGCGGCACTCGGTGTACCTGCTGGCGGCGGCGGGATCGCCGTCGTCGGTGCCGAAATTCCCCTGGCCCTCGATAAGCGGCGCGCGGAGGCTGAAGGGCTGTCCCAGCCGGACCAGCGCGTCGTAGATGGCGGAGTCGCCGTGGGGATGGTAATTGCCCATGACTTCCCCGACGACTTTCGCGCACTTGACCGTCGCGTGGCTCTTGGTGATGCCCATGCGGTTCATGGCGTAGAGGATGCGGCGGTTGACCGGTTTCAGTCCGTCCCGCACGTCGGGAATGGCCCGGCCGACGTTGACGCTGAGGGAGTATTGGAGATATGCGGTGTGCATGATCTCCTCAATATTGACGGGAATGTCGCGCAAAGGGGTGTCGCTCATGGTCTCTCTCTTGATGATTTCGTTGAAATGATACACTGAACCTTACGATACAATAGAATATATGGGGTAATATAGCACGTTTCCCCGGGCTTGACAAGTCTTGCTTCCCCAAAAACGCGGCTTTTTCGCCGGATTTTTCCGCAGGGTGCGAAACGTCGGAACGCCCCGGGCGTCCGGGGGGACCCCGGAGACATTTTTTTCGGAGGGATGCTTGCATTGGACGGTTTTCGTGGTATGGTATGCAGCGAACATTTTTCAGAAAGGTTTGCCGGAATTCCGATGCCGCCGCTGCCGCATGATTTCGCCCCGCGCCTGATCGCGTGGTATCAACTTCACCGCCGCCGTCTCCCCTGGCGGGAGACGCGCGACCCCTATCGCGTCTGGGTCTCCGAGATCATGCTTCAGCAGACCCGGGTCGAGACGGTCAGGAGTTACTACACGCGGTTCATGGAGGTTCTGCCCTCCGTGGAGACGCTCGCCGCGGCCGGGGAGGAGACCGTGATGAAACTCTGGGCGGGGCTCGGCTACTACCGCCGCGCCCGCCTCCTGCACGAATGCGCGCGGGTCGTGGCCGCCGCCGGGCGGTTTCCCTCCACGGCGGCGGAACTGCGCCGACTGCCCGGCATCGGACGCTACACCGCGGGAGCCATCGCCTCCATCGCCTTCGACGAAGCGGCGCCGGCGGTGGACGGCAACGTGCTTCGGGTGCTGACGCGCTTCCGTGCCGCTCCGGTCACGACGGGAGCGGCGGAACGATTGCTCTCCCGGCATTACCGGCGCGGGGAATGCGGAGATTTTACGCAAAGTCTGATGGAATTGGGGGCGACGGTCTGTCTTCCCCACGGCGAACCGGAATGCGTCCGCTGTCCGCTGGCCGGGGACTGCCGCGCCCGCGCGCTCGGCACGCCGACGGCGTTTCCGCCGCCCGCGGTCAAAGTCGCGCGGAAAGTGAAACTTCGGACGGTGCTTCTTCTGCGGCATAACGGCCGGATCGCCCTGCGGCGGCGGCCGGAAACGGGCGTGTTGGCCGGGATGTGGGAACTACCGAGCATCGCCGGGGAGAACCCGGAGTGGGGCAGGGCGTTCGGGACGGTCGCGGCGGAGTTCCGGAGCAGACACATTTTCACCCATCTGGAGTGGCGCATGCTGTTTCTGGTGGTGGATTGCGAGACGGAAAGTCCGGAATTCGTCTGGAGTTTTCCGGGGGAACACCCTCTGCCGGAGGCGTTTGCCAAACTGCTGCGCCGGGCGGACGGGGACGGAGAAGGAAACACCTCCCGGTGAACGGGAGAAAACGACAGGGAGATTCGATATGCGGATGATTTTCGGTGTGATGCTGTTTTTTCTGTGCTGTGCCGGGGCGGAACCCGTGTACGAAACGTCTTTCGCACGCGGACGATGGAATCCGGCGGAGTGGAAAATGCTGAAAAACGCCCGTTCCGGGTATGTCGGGACATGGGTACAGCGGGACGACCGCATCGTCAATCTGGTCCCGCCGGGGGCGGACATCGGTTCCTCGTGGGGGACATTCACCGGCATGTTGCTGAAGCGGACCTTTTCCGGCGACATCGTCATTGAAGCGGAGTGCGGATTCGAACCGCGGATGGCTCCGGGCATCCTCATCGCTCCCGCGCCGCCGCCGAATGAGCCGGAGGTTACTTCGCTCGGCGAATTTTTCGAGGTCATCCTGTACGATCACGGTTTCAACTGCTGGCATCATTACGGCGAAAACGGAGTCCGCAAGTGGTACAACGCGGCGAAACTGCTGGAGAAGAACCTTTTTGCTCCCGGGGTTGCCCACACGCTGACCGTGAAACTGTTTCGCCGTGCCGGGCGCCGGTTCCTCGAGGTGTCCGGCGGGGGAAGGACGCTGGGCGTGTGTCTGCCGCAGATGTTTTCCGGAGATTGCCGGATCGGGATCGCGGCTTCCGAAGGGGTGGATTTTTTTCGGAACGTGAAAATCTCCCGGCTGTGAAACTCCCGCCGAGGGGTAAAAAAACGGAAGGCGTTTTGCCTTCCGTTTTTTCGTGCGGAGGACCGCTTACCGGAAATTCAGCACACTCGGATCGTAGCCATCCGGGGCTTTGAAGCCCAGCAGTTCGATGCAGGTCGCGCCCAGCGAACTGATGCCGAGGCCGGTCTTGAGTTCGCCGGCGTATTCGCCTTTGGACTCCGGGTCGTAGATGATGCACGGCACCGGATTGAGGGAATGGCTGGTCTTGCGGGCCGGATTGCCGGCCTTGTCCCGTTTGACATTGCCCTGCTTGTCGTGCTCCAGCATGTCGTCGGCGTTGCCGTGGTCGGCGGAAACGACCAGCACGCCGCCGGCGGCTTTCACCGCGTCGCGGATGCGGCCGAGGCAGAGGTCCAGCGCGCCCATGGCCACCAGCACCGCGTCCATGCTGCCGGTGTGTCCGACCATGTCGCCGTTGGGATAGTTGAGCCGGATCATCCGGTACTTGCCTTCGGCAATGGCTGCGACCACGGCGTCGGTGATCTCGGCGCACTTCATCCACGGGCGCTGCTCGAACGGCACCACATCGGAGGGGATCTCCAGATAGTCGTCGTACTCCTCGGAGAATTTGCCGGAGCGGTTGCCGTTGAAAAAGTAAGTGACGTGTCCGTACTTCTGGGTCTCGCTCACCGCCAGTTGGCGCACATGGGACGCGCAGAGGTATTCATCCATGGTCCGGTCGATCTCCGGCGGATTGACCAGATAATTTTTCGGCACGTGGAGATCGCCGTCGTACTCCATCATCCCGGCGAACATCACCCGCGGCACCCGGCCCCGGTCGAATTTGTCGAAATCCGCGCCGCTTTCAAACGCCGCCGTGATCTCCAGCGCCCGGTCGCCCCGGAAATTGAACAGGATCACCGAGTCGCCGTCATGCATCGCTCCCGCCGGGGTCTTGCCGTCTTTGGAGATGACGAACGCCCCCAGATCCTGATCAATGGCGCCGGTGCGCTGACGCAGCGTTTCGATCGCCTGCGCCGCGCTGGGGAAAAATTCGCCTTTGCCGTGCACATGGGTTTCCCATCCGCGCCGGACCATATCCCAGTTGGCGCCGTAGCGGTCCATGGTGATGACCATGCGTCCGCCGCCGGAGGCGATAAGGTAATCCACGCCTTCGGCGCTCAGCGCGGCCAGTTTCTCCTCCAGCGGGCGAATGTATTCCGGCGCGCTGGTCTCCGGCACGTCCCGGCCGTCCAGCAGCGCGTGGACCCGGAGGGTTTTGACCCCGGCGGCGAAAGCGGCGTCGATCATGGCGTAGAGGTGGTCGATGTGGCTGTGCACGTTGCCGTCGGAAACCAGTCCGATCAGGTGCAGCGCGGAATGGTTTTCCAGCACGTTGGCGATCAGTTTCTTCCATACCTCGCCGGCGAAAAGTTTCCCGCCGGCCACGGCTTCCCCCACCAGTTTCGCGCCCTGGGAGAAGACCCGGCCCGAACCGATGGCGTTGTGCCCGACTTCGCTGTTGCCCATATCCGCGTCCGACGGCATGCCGACCGCGGTGCCGTGAGCCTTGAGTTTCGTGCACGGACAATCGGCCATCAACGCGTCCAGCACGGGGGTATTCGCCTGCTTGACCGCGTCGCCGTCGGCGTATTTCCCGAAACCCACGCCGTCCAGAATGGCCAGCACGACCGGCCCGCGGCGGGGGGTGAATTTTTCGTTCTTTTCCAGAGGTTTCAACATCTTCCGTTCACTTTCGATTCATCCAAACTCAGTTGCGGTGCCCGTTGTCGCGCCCGGGGACCACGCCTTTTTTCGTAGTGGCGCAGAACTCCAGAAACTCCAGCACTTCCGGGGTCTGGGGCAATTCGGTTCGGATCTTCTCCAGCGCTTTCGACGGGATCAGATCGCTGTGGTAGTAGATGCGGAAGATCTGCTTGATCACCGAGATGCTCTCGCTGGAGAATCCCGCCCGCTGCAGACCGATCTTGTTGATCATCTTGACGCCTCCGTTGCGGCCCTCCGCCATCATGAAGGGCGGCACGTCCTGCGAGAACGCCGAACAGCCGGAGATGATGGCGAAACGCCCCACCCGGCAGAACTGATGGATCGCCACCAGCCCCGAGAGAATGGCGTAATCCTGCACTTCCGCGTAGCCGCCGGTCATCGTGGCGTTGATGAAGTGCACATGATTGCCGATCTTGCAGTTGTGGGCCACGTGACTGCCGGCCATGAACATGTTGTCGCTGCCGATGGTGGTGGCGCTCTCCGGCGCGGTGCCGGTGTGGATGGTGCAGTTTTCCCGGAAGATGTTGTTGTCGCCGATGTTGAGGTAGGTGACCGCTCCCGGGACCACGGAATGATCCTGCGCCGGCTGTCCCAGCGCGGCGAAAGGATGCAGGACATTGTTTTTGCCCAGCGTGGTGTACCCGTCGATGCCGCACTGCGCGATCAGCCGGGTGCCGTCGCCGATCTTGACATGCCGGCCGACGAAACAGAGGGGACCGATTTCCACGTCCTCTCCGAGAATGGCGCCTTCTTCCACGACGGCGGTAGGATGGATCTTTGTCATAACACATCTCCTTGATGATTGGTCCCGGCGGGGGATTTCCGTCCCGCACCGGATTTTTCCGCAACGCTATCCGCTTGATAATATAACCGCGAAATCGTTTTTCGGCAAGGGAGGAACTTGTAAAAACCCCGATGAAATGTTATTTTATAGGCATGAAAGAGGATTTGTCAACGCTGCCGGAACTGGTGCTGGTCCTGGACCGGCTGCGCAGCGCGTACAACACCGGGAATATTTTTCGGGTGGCGGAGGCCTTGGGCGCGGGGATCGTCGCCTGCGGCTACACCCCGTGTCCGCCGCACCCGAAACTGGCCAAAACCGCGATGGGAACGGATCTGACCGTTCCCTGCTGGCACTTCGGCACCGCGGAGGAGGCGGCGGCGGCGCTGCGCGAGGCCGGTTACGCGGTGTGGGTCGCCGAACCGGGAGGCGCGGAGGCGTGGGAAGCGCCGGTCACGTTTCCGCTGGCGGTGGTGTTCGGCAATGAAGCGCTGGGAGTTTCCGCCGCGGTCCTTGACGGAGCGGACGGCGTCGTTTCGCTGCCCATGTACGGGGAGAAAGCCTCGATCAACGTGGGCAACGCGGCGGCGGCGATCCTGTACGCCATCGACGCCCGGCGGCGCGGCAAGATCGGAGGAGCATCGTGAAAATCAAACTGCTCGGCAAAAATCTGAATGACATCCGGCCGATCCTGGCCCGGTACGGCATGGAGGAGTGTGCCGGAGACGGGGCGGAACTCGTCGTCGCTCACGGCGGAGACGGCGCGCTGCTCGGCGCCCAGCGGGATTATCCGCATCTGCCAAAACTGCCGCTGCGGGACGCGGCGACGGCGCCCACCTGCCCGGAACATACGGCGGAAAAGATCATCGGCGCTTTCCGGCGCGGCGAATTGCCCCTGTGTCACGCGCCGGTGCTGGAGGCCGTCTGCCGCGATGAGGTCATCCGCGGCATCAACGATCTGGTCATCCACTCGCTGGAATACGTCAGCGCCCTGCGGTATCGAGTCTCCATCGACGGGGAACTTTACGCCCGGGAGGTGGTGGGCGACGGTCTCTGCTTCAGCGGGGTCCACGGCAGCAGCGCCTACTACCGCAGCATCACCCGGGGCATATTCAAAGTGGGCGTCGGTCTGGCGTTCAGCAACTCCACCGAGGTGGTGGACCACCTCGTTCTGCCGGAGACCAGTGTGGTCACGGTGGAGATCCTGCGCGGTCCCGGGGTGGTGATGGCGGACAACGACCCCCGCAAGATCCTGCTGGACGTGGGGGAGAAAGTCACATTCCGTCAGACCGCCGAAACCGCGGAGATTTGGAATCTGGACGGATTCATGTGTTCGGCGTGCCGGACGCTTCGGCACCGGCGCAACTGAATCCAAGTCGTTCCAGCGCGGCGGTGACGGCGGCAAACAGGTGTTCCGGGGTGCTGGCGCCGCTGGTCACGCCGACGGTGGAGACCCGGTCCAGCGCGGCGAGGGGCAGTTCGGCGGCGCTGTCGATCAGAAACGATTCCGCGCCTTGCCGGGCGGCGATCTCCTGCAGTCTCCGGGCATTGGAACTGTGGGGCGAACCGATCACCAGCACCAGTTCGCATTTCCCGGCCAGTTCCAGCACCGCCTCCTGCCGTTTGCGCGAAGCGTCGCAGACCCCGGAATGCGCCGTCAGTTGCGGAAAGCGCCGTTTCAGCGCGGCGAGCACCGCTTCCGCCTCCGCGTGATCCACGGTGGTCTGGGAGAGGAATACCGGGAGGGACAACTCCGGCAGGGCGGCGACTTCGGCGGCGGACCCGACGATGAACACCGCCGGGGTCCCGGAATTGCCGGCGATGCCGCGGACCTCCGGGTGACCGCTTTTGCCGCAGATGACCAGTTGTTCTTCCGGGGTGAGCGCAGCGGCGATGCGGTGCAGTTTTTTGACCAGCGGACAGGTGGCGTCCCGGCAGACGGCGGCTTTGCGGCGCAGTTCGCGTTCGAGGTCCGCGCCGACCCCGTGGGCGCCGATGACCACCGCCGCGCCGTCCGGGATGTCGTCCGGTTTATCGACGAATCGCACTCCCCGGGCGGCGAGGTCCGCCGTGACCGCACGGTTGTGGACCAGTTCGCGGAAAACGTACACCTCTCCGCGGGCGGAGGCGAATTCGTCCAGAATGCGCAGAGCGGCGAATACGCCGCCGCACATGCCGTGGACCGAGGCCGGGAGGTAAGTCTTTCTTTTCATCATGGCAATAACATACACCCCGACCGGGGATTTTTCCACCGCCGAAGCGCGTTTTCGCGCCGTTCCGAAAGAAAGATCGATCTTTTCCGTCTCCGGCCCCTCGTCTTTTTTCACGGGGAGCGAAACTTTTGTCGGCGGCTTGCAAAACAGCGGCGGTGGTGATATATTAGTGGAAATTTTTGGAAACGGCCATGGGAAAACGACCGGTAATGAGAGTGTTGGGAATTTCCGCATCTCCCGGACCCCGCAGGGTCCGTCCGGCGGCAGACGGGGGGGATATCAAATGAAAAAACTCAGTGTGATAACCGGCGACAGTGCCGTTGTCGGGGCCGCTTGCACGTGCTTCAGGCGCGGGAAAACACACGTTCCCGCACTGCGACATTTCAAAGTTCAGGATATGTGGATTGTTGACATACGGGGATCAAAGTAAGGGGGAATATGTTGTCGATGTACGTGGAGATTTACAGTTCCGGGGCCCTGGTTGAGAGCGGTGCGGTCATCAATCACGCGGTGATCGCCTCCGGCGGCAACGACAGCATGTATGTTTTCGACGGCGGCGTGGCCGGCAATACGCAAGTGAATGCCGGCGGCATGATGTATGTTTTCGACGGCGGCACCGCCGCAGGGGGGGCGGTCAACAGCAAAGGCAAAGCATACATTCAGAACGGGGGCACGATCAGCAGCGGCGCCGTTAACGAGTACGGGACGCTCGGGGTCTCCGACGGCGGCATGGCGGTTTCTACGACAGTGGCCGGTGCGATGGCCCGCCTTGAGATATCCAGCGGCGGCATGGCGGAGCATACCTGCGTTACCCGGCAGGGGATTGCGACTGTTCTCCTCGGCGGCACGGCGAGATACACCAGCGTTTACACCGCGTCCGTATCCTCCGGATTGGAGAATGATCCTCAGTCCGGAAGTTTTCGGATCTACGGCACGGCGGAGCATTCTGTCATAGGTCAAAACTGCACGGTGATGATTTACGGCAGCGCGACGGTGGCGTTCACCTCGGTTGCCGCCGCCGGGATCGTCAACGGGATGACCCTGCTTCAAAGCAACTATTATGAATCCGGGGTGCACGTCTCCAGTGCCGTTGTGAAGGGCAATGCCTACG
>JALEMG010000012.1 GCA_022768375.1 Lentisphaeria bacterium | reverse complement strand
GGTTCTTGCTGGTGTTTCCGGCACAGGGAAATCTGAATTGCCTCGACTGTATTCACATTTCGGCGGCTTATTTTTCGAGCCGCTCTCTGTTCAACCGAACTGGGATAGCCAGGAATCCATGCTCGGATTCTTTAATTCCATCGACAACAAATTCGATGCCCAGCCGGTGCTGCGCTTCCTCGCGCAAAGCCAAAAAGATTGGACAGATGAGTATCCCGGCTTAAAGGATGCTCCGCCATTCTGCAAAAGCACTCCCCATTCGGGGAGTTTTTTTATCATGGCTTCGTTCGAGGTCTTGGCAAAAAGCCGTTGCTTTTTGCGGCGATTTTGGGAAAAATCGCCCCGAACCTGCGGGGTGACGCAACCAGCGGGTTGCGCTCTGCGTCGCTTTGCTCCTTGTCGAATCCCTCTCTCTCCGCCATTCTGCAAAAGCACTCCCCATTCGGGGAGTTTTTTTTATTATGGCTTATATTGTCAGCGGCGGTTTGCGCGATTGGTGAAAATCGGTTTGCACAGTGTTGTGTGTAAAGTCGATTGCAAAAAGTGTGCGCCGGTTTACTCACGGCCGCGATACCGTCCCAACTCTGCCGGCCCGGCAGGGCGGAGGTCATACCCTCAATGGATCGGTCGGGACATACACGGATCCCTTCGCCATCGTCCCGCTCCCGAACGTTGTTGAAATTCGTCCGGTCGGCTCAGATTTTCTGCCAGTTGCTGTCGGAGACGGTAAGTTTCAGCGCTTCTCCGGCATTGTCTCCGGTCTGATTCGGGTAGTAGTACAGATCGGCCAGTTCGTTCCTCTCCACCGCGTCGGCGTGACCGTCGAGGAAAAAGAGATTGCTGCCCTTGCTGTGCACCGGCGCGATCTTGCCGGAAACATTGTTCCCGTTGAAAAGCAGACTGGTCGCCGGGAACTGCGCACTCGTGGTGGCGCACGCCCCCATCATCAGCACATTGGCTCCGACGATCTGTTTGTTGGAACCGTCGGTGTAGGTGCGCAGACGGGTGCTGCGGAAGTCCATTTTGCCGCTGTTGGCGGAGGTATATACCAGCCCGTAGGCCTGAGCCAGACTCGCCGTGGTCAACTGTTTCTCATTGGTGGTGTATTCCAACGCCGGACAGCGCAGCGCGTCCAGCGTCTGGATGATGTTCTTTTTCGCCAGATAACTGGTCCACATGTCGTTGGCGGCCACCGCGCTTCCCGGCCCGGAGGCGGTGGCGCCGGAGTGGAGGATCTGATCCGTATTGGCCATTGCCGTCATGATGAGTTTCATCGTCTGTCCCTGATTGCTCAGGCAGGCCGTGCGGCGGGCGCGCTGGCGGGCGTAGTTCAAACTCGGCAGGGCGATCCCCGCCAGAATGGCGATGATGGCGATGACGGTCAGCAGTTCGGTAAGGGTGAAATCGTGCTTTTTCATAGTCTTTCCTCGTTCAATGGGAGCCCCGTGACAATCACTGTCCCTGTCTCCAACATAGCCGCAAAAAGGCGCGTTGTCAAGAAAAAATATGTTTTTTTTGCGAAAAAACCGTTTTCCCGGTTTGAAAAATCCGCTCCGGGGGGTATTGTATCACCGCAACCGAATGGTTTCACGATTGGATGGAAGGAAGAAAAAATGAACAGAACCACGCGCCGTTTTACCCTCGTCGAGATGCTGACCGTCATCGCCATCATCTCCATTCTCGCCGGACTGGTGATCCCGGTGGTCATCATCGCGCAGGAGCGGGGCCGGGAAACTCAGGCCAAAAGCGATATTGCCAGTCTCGTCAGCGCCCTCAAGCAGTTGGATGCCGATTACGGCAAGATGCTGAAAAAGACCAACGGCAAATACTGCATCGGCAACAAGGACCTTCCCGGCGAAAATCTCCGCGACAACAAGAAGATGAACGGCAGCGGCACCGACGAAGACAGTTTGGCCGAGGTCAGTTACAAAAAAAACAACGAATACCCTTTTTACAACGCCCTGATCGCGGAACTTTCCGCTCCCAAGAATGCCGGGCTCACCGTCAGCGTCAACAGCCGCAAAAAGATCTATCTGGAGCCGAAAAAGGGCTTCGACCCCGCCAAGAGTTACAGTGACGACGCCAATACTCCCTACCTCTGGCGCGATCCGTGGGGCAATCCCTACCGCATCTATATCAAGGTGAAGGGCGATGACTTCATCGCCCTGCCCGACACCGAGAAAAACATCGCCTCCAAGATCGCGGTCTATTCCTGCGGCCCCAACGGAACCGACGACAAAGGCTGCAGCAACGCGCTGGACAGTTGCATCGTAGACGGCGAATCCAACAATCACAAAATGCACGACGACATCGCCAGTTGGGACCTGTAAACGCCTCCGTCTTTCGCGCCGCCCGCTCCGGGCGGCGTTTTTTTTCGCCCGCGGGTTGAAAAAACGCCGGAGACAGTGTAAATTAATAGGAACGATGTCTCAATCCTTTAACCTTACAATCATCGAAGGAGCAAACAATGGGCAAAAAGATGCAGACCATTGACGGTAATCACGCCGCGTCGTACGTCGCTTACGCATTCAGCGAAGTGGCGGCGATCTACCCCATCACTCCGTCCTCGCCGATGGCGGAATACGCCGACGCATGGGCGGCCAAGGGCATGAAGAACATGTTCGGCGAACCGCTGCAGATCGTGGAGATGCAGTCCGAGGCCGGCGCCGCCGGCGCGGTACACGGGTCGCTCTCCGGCGGGGCGCTGACCACCACCTATACCGCTTCGCAGGGATTGCTGCTGATGATCCCGAATATGTACAAGATCGCGGGCGAGATGCTGCCGACGGTGTTTCACGTCACCGCCCGGGCGCTGGCCGCGCAGTCCCTTTCCATTTTCGGCGATCACTCCGACGTGATGGCTTGCCGCGCCACCGGCTTCGCCATGACCAGTGCCGCCAGCATTCAGGAGACCCACGACCTCGCGCTGGTCGCCCATCTCTCCACACTGGAGAGCGAAGTGCCGTTCCTCGCGTTCTTCGACGGATTCCGGACTTCCCACGAGTATCAGAAGATCGAACTGCTCGACTACGCCGACATGAAGGCCCTGGTCGATATGAAGTACATCGAGCGCTTCCGCGCCCGCGCCCTGCGTCCGGAAGCCCCCTATGCGAAAATGGCCGCGCAGAACCCCGACGTCTACTTCCAGGGCCGCGAGACCACCAACAATCAGTATGACGCCCTGCCGGGCATCGTGCAGAAGTACATGGACAAGGTCGCCGCGCTGACCGGCCGCCCGCTCCATCTTTTCGATTACGTCGGCGCGCCCGATGCGGACAAGATCATCATTGCCATGGGCTCCGCCTGCGAGACCATCGAGGAGGCGATCAACTTCCTCACCCGCGAACGCGGCATGAAGATCGGTCTCGTCAAAGTCCGGCTTTATCGGCCCTTCTCCGTGAAGGCTCTCGCCGCCGCCATTCCCGCCTCGGTCAAAAAGATCGCCGTCCTCGACCGGTGCAAGGAACCCGGTTCGCTGGGCGAGCCGCTCTATCTGGACGTCAAGTCCGCGCTGGCCGACCGCAAGGACCTCGCCATCGTCGGCGGCCGTTTCGGTCTGGCGAGCAAGGAATTCACCCCCTCCATGGTGCTGGCGATCTACAAGCATCTGGACGGCAAATGCTTCCATAACTTCACCGTCGGCATCACCGATGATGTGTCCCACCGGTCGCTGCCGGTGGACGAGACCATCGTCACCGAACCCGCCGGTACCACCAGTTGCTGTTTCTGGGGGCTCGGCTCCGACGGTACGGTCGGTTCCAACAAGAACTCCGTGGCGATCATCGGTGACAACACCGACAAATATGTGCAGGCCTATTTCAGTTACGACTCGAAGAAATCCGGCGGCATCACCATCAGCCATCTGCGGTTCGGCGATACCCCGATCACCAGCGAGTATCTCATCACCGCGCCGAATTTCGTCGCCTGCCACAATCAGGCCTATATCGGCATGTACGATATGATCTCCGGGATCAAGGAGAACGGGACCTTCCTGCTCAACACCTCCGCCACCGCGGACAAGGCGTTTGCCACGCTGACCCGCGGGATGCAGGAGACCATCGTTGCGAAGAAGATCAAGTTCTACGTGGTGGATGCGCTCAAGGTCGCGCTGGAAGTCGGCAGTCCGAAGTACATCTCCACCATCATGCAGACCTGCTTTTTCAAACTCGCCGGCATCATTCCGGAAGACAAGGCCATCGGCTACATCAAGGCCGGGATCGAGAAGAAGTTCGCCAAGAAGGGGCAGGAAGTCGTCGATCAGAATAAACTCTGCGTCGACAAGGCCCTTGACGGTCTGAAACAGGTCGCGGTCCCGACTTCGCTGGACGGTGTTGCCTGCTACACTCCGGCGGAGAAGTTCACCGCCGCCATGGGCGAATTCGCCACGAAACTCATGCAGCCCGTGCTGGCGCAGCAGGGGGACAGCGTGCCGGTTTCCGCGATGAGTTACGACGGCTCCATGCCCACCGGCACCGCCCGCTTTGAAAAGCGCGGCGTCGCGCCGAAAGTGCCGCACTGGGATTCCGCCAAGTGCATTCAGTGCAACCAGTGCGTGATGTCCTGTCCGCACGCCGCCATCCGCGCCAAACTCATCAATCCGGCGAATCTCGCGGGTGCTCCGGCCTCCTTTGAGACCGTTGACGCCAAGCCTCCGGTGAAAAAGGAACTCGGCCTCAAGTTCCGGCTGCAGGTCTTCGTGGACGACTGCCTCGGCTGCGGCGTCTGCGTCGAGACCTGTCCGGTCAAGGAAAAGGCCCTCTCCATGGCTTCCGCCGCCGCCGAACGCGCCGCCGGACAGCAGAAAAACGTGGAGACCTTCATGGCGCTGCCCGATGACGAGATGGGCGGACTGACCGAAGCCAACGTCAAGGGACTGGGCTTCAAACTGCCGTACTTCGAATTCAACGGTGCCTGCGCCGGATGCGGCGAAGCCCCGTACGTCAAGATGGTCAGCCAGTTGTTCGGCCGCCGCATGATCGTGGCCAACGCCACCGGCTGCAGTTCGATCTACTCCGGCAGTTTCCCGAGCCTGCCGTACTGCAAGGACAAGGACGGCCGCGGTCCGGCGTGGGCCAACAGCCTCTTTGAAGACAACGCGGAGTACGGATTCGGCATGCGGGTCGCCGTGGACACCAACCGGAAGCAGTTGATGGACCTCATCCAACGCATTCAGGCTCTGGGCGTTTGCTGCGACGAGATGAAAGCCGCGCTGGATTACGCCGTGGCCAACTGGACCAGCACCTCCGAGGAGGCGATCGCCAACCAGAACAAACTCGGCAAACTCCTGCCCGTCGCGGTGGAGAAATCCTCCGGCGAACAGCGGGATGTCTACGCCAAGATGTTGGAACTCAAGGATTACTTCGTCGACAAGTCCGTATGGATCATCGGCGGTGACGGCTGGGCCTATGATATCGGTTACGGCGGTCTGGATCATGTGGTCTCCCAGAACCGCAACGTCAACATCCTCGTGCTGGACACCGAAGTCTACTCCAACACCGGCGGACAGGCTTCCAAGTCCACCCCGATCGGCGCGGTGGCGCTTTTCGCCGCCACCGGTATGCGGATGACCAAAAAGAACCTCGGTCTGATGTGCATGAGTTACGGCAACGTCTATGTCGCCTCCATCTCCATGGGCGCCAACCGTCAGCAGGCGCTGACCGCCATCCGCGAAGCCGAGGCGCACAACGGGCCGTCGATCATTCTGGCCTATGCTCCGTGCATGCTTCACGGTATCAACATGGCCAAGAGTCAGGTCGAACAGAAACGGGCGGTGGATTCAGGTTACTGGCCGCTCTATCGGTACAATCCGAATGCGGAAAAACCGTTCATCTGGGAAACCAAGGACGCCACCGAGGCCTATCAGGACTTCGTCCGCAGCGAGAACCGCTACAAACAGTTGCTGAAGGCCGCGCCGACCGAGGCGGAATCCCTGTTCGCCCAGGCGGAACAGGATGCCGCCCGCCGCATGGAATTCTTCAAAAACATCGGCGCCATCCTCTGATTTCTTCTCTCGGGACAAGAAGTCAGCCAAGAAAAGCGGACAGAGTTACTCTTTTTCCCATAAAGAAAGTAACCAAAGGAAACGCGCGGGCCGGCGGGAAAACCGTCGGCCCGATTTTTATTGCGGCATATTCCGCTTTGTTTTTCCGAAAATCGGCTTGAAATCGACGAAAAACCGTTTACAGTGGCAGACTGGGGAGGTTTTTATGAGAAATTTCACGATGATTGCGGCGGCATTGCTTGCCGGCCTCGGATTCGGATGCGGCTGCAATTCTTCCCGGGACATTCCGGCGGTGAAGGGATTTGATGCCGGGTGCTATCTGGGGGTATGGTACGAGATCGCCCGTCTGCCCAATCGATTCGAGCGGGATATGACACAGGTCAAAGCCGAATATTCGGCGCTTCCCGACGGCCGGATCCGGGTTGTCAACAGCGGTGTCAAAGCCGGAGCGCCGACGGAGATCACCGGTGTGGCTCGGAGCAGCGGGGAGGCGGACACGGGGGAATTGGAAGTGTCGTTTTTCTGGCCGTTTTACAGCGATTACCGGATCATCAAACTGGCGCCGGACTACCGTTTCAGCGTGGTGGTCGGAGCCGATCGGGGGTATCTGTGGGTACTGTCCCGAACGCCGGAATTGTCTCCCGGAGAGTGGCGGGAGATCAGAACATTTCTGAAACAGCACAAATTCCCGGAGGAGTCCCTGATCTTCTCCTGGGGCGAGCCGGGCGGCGCGCTCTGACCGGGTTCTTCCGCTCCCGGTATCCTCCGTCGTACGCCGCTGATAAAAATTGTGCTTTTTTTTCGCGGCGGACTTGCAAAACCATGATCGCGGCGGTATACTAACCGGAAACGGGTGGAGGCAAGTATTTTCCGCCCCGAGTTAGGGTGTGCAGTCATAAGGGCCGAGAGATGAACGTCAATACCGTGGACAGCAATTTGAATATCAGCATCGTTCCCCAGAAAAGTGGAAGCGGCGCACCTCCGCCGGGATCTTCCGCGGCGGCGCCGAAACAGCAGAGCATTTACGGGGAGGTCCCGCAGATCCCGACGCAGGAGGCGGTGGAGGGGATTCGGTTTGATTTCAACAACGGCATCCGCATTCTCTTTCCCCACAACGAGAAATCCTATCATGTAACGTTTACCGACATCGATACGGGAATTATTCTGTACAGCGCCGACACGGTGCCCGGGGCGTTTGTCACCAGTGTGAAGAAATTCTACATCAAATTTCGGCTCATCATCCATGAAAAAGGCGGCAAGGAACCGATTTTCACTCACGATTTCGACTGCAGAAACAAGGAGGTGATGATTCAGTTGCCGGTGGGAACGCTGGGCGACAGCATCGGCTGGTTCAGTTACGTGGAGCGGTTTCAGAAAAAGCACGGCTGCAAACTGATCTGCGTCATGACCCCGTGGATCGCGGAGATCGTAAAGAAGCAATACCCGAAAATCACCTTCATCACCGCCGAGGAGACCAAGAAGTACCGTCCCTACGCCTGCTACTACATGGGGCTTTTCTTCAAGGGTGATGTGGATCATCAGCCGATCGACTTCCGGTACATTGGGTTGCATCGGACCGCCGGTTACATCCTGGGGGTGGACCCGAAAGACGAACCGCCCCGCTTCGACTTGAGCGCCCGGCGCAAGATCAAGGAAAAGTACGTCTGCATCGCGGCCCAAAGTTCCAGCCAGGCCAAGTACTGGAACAACCCGTACGGGTGGATGACGGTGGTGAAGTTTCTCAAGGACAACGGCTACCGGGTGCTGTGCATCGACAAGGAAAAGGTTCACGGCACCGGTCTGAACTGGAACTTTATTCCGTACGGTGCGGAGGATTTCACCGGCGACAAGCCGTTGCAGGAAAGGATCGATCTCATCAAGGACGCGGACTTCTTCATCGGATTGAGTTCCGGGTTGAGTTGGCTGGCGTGGGGATGCGGTGTGCCGGTGGTGATGATCTCCGGCTTTACCCATCCCACCAACGAATTTGAAACTCCGTACCGGGTGATCAACTATCACACCTGCCACAGTTGCTGGAACGACATGCGGCTGGATTTCGATCATTTTGATTTTCTCTGGTGTCCTCGCCACAAGGGGACGGACCGTCACTTCGAGTGTACGAAACTCATCTCTCCGGAGCAGGTGATCACGACGATCAGGAAAATCCCGTCGTTCAAGGTGAAAAAAGAGAAGTAACTCGGATTTTTGCGGCGTAATCAATCCGGGGGGAAAGAGTTTCGGATTTTTTTCGGCAACGGCTTGCTTTTTGAGGGCGGGCGATATAAATTACCGGCAATATTCTGAACAAGAGCAAAGGCCTTGCGGCGCGACGGAGATTCCGCTTCGCGGGGAGGGGCAAAGAAACAGAGAGAGGAGTTCGAAGACAATGGCGGTGGAAATCATTTCCGGGGTGATCGTCGCCGGCGACAGCGCGGTCAGCAATGTGACGCTGACCGGCCAAACCATGTACGTTTTCGACGGCGGCGTGGCCGGCAGTACGCAAGTGAATGCCGGCGGCATGATGTATGTTTTCGACGGCGGCATCGCCGTGGGAGGCTCTGTCAACAACAAGGGCAAAGCATACATTCAGAACGGGGGCACGATCAGTCGCGGCGCCGTGAGTGACTACGGTACGCTCGGGGTCTCCGACGGCGGCATGGCGGTTTCTACGACAGTGGCCGGTGCGATGGCCCGCCTTGAGATATCCAGCGGCGGCATGGCGGAGCATACCTGCGTTACCCGGCAGGGGGTCGCGACTGTTCTCCTCGGCGGCACGGCGAGATACACCAGCGTCTACACCGCGTCCGTATCCTCCGGATTGGAGAATGATCCTCAGTCCGGAAGTTTTCGGATCTACGGCACGGCGGAGCATTCTGTCATAGGTCAAAACTGCACGATGATGATTTACGGCAGCGCGACGGTGGCGTTCACCTCGGTTGCCGCCGCCGGGATCGTCAACGGGATGACCCTGCTTCAAAGCAACTATTATGAATCCGGGGTGCACGTCTCCAGTGCCGTTGTGAAGGGCAATGCCTACG
>JALEMG010000052.1 GCA_022768375.1 Lentisphaeria bacterium | reverse complement strand
ACCTGAATGACGTCCACTTCGTCGAAAAATTCCAACTGGGAGAGGTCCATGATCTCGGTCACGATCGGCAGTCCGGAGGCTTTTTTCGCTTCCAGCAGCAGCCGGATGCCCTCCTCGCGCAGCCCCTGAAACGCATAGGGGATGGTGCGGGGTTTGAACGCCCCGCCCCGCAGCAGTTTGGCCCCCGAAGCCTTGACGCTCTGCGCGATGGCGACGATCTGCTCCTCGCTCTCCACCGAACACGGCCCGGCGATGACCGTCAGCGTCCCTCCGCCGATGACGGCATCCCCCACCCGAATCTCCGTGTCCAGCGGATGAAATTTGCGGTTCGCGTTCTTGAAAGGTTCCTGAATGCGTTTGACGTCCTCCACGCAGTCCAGCATTTTCAACTGGTCGATGTCCAGTTGGCTGGTGTCCCCGACCAGACCCAGCACCGTGTGGACACTGCCCTGGGAAACGTGGACTTCAACTCCGAGACGGCGCAGTTGACTGGACAGCGCCTCCACCGCGGCCGGCGGTGCGGCCTTTTTGATAATGACGATCATGGCATCCCTGCAAAAATGAGAACAACCCTGTTGATTTCTAATATACCGCGCCAAGTCCCGTTTGTCAACAGAATGTTTCCCGCGGTCCGTCCCGGCGAAGCCCGTTCTTTTTTGCAAAATTCAATATTATAAAATTAAATTTTCATTTGTAAAACAAATTTTTCATGATATATTATCCCCGAACGGCGGGTTGAGACCAGAGATCGGAAGAGGCGGCGAAATGAAGAAAGAGGTGGCGGAATGAAGGAAGATTTGCGGGTGGAATCGACGGCGGGGGAGACGGTGTTCGCTCCGGGCGGCGGCGGGATGCCGGGACGGATCACCGTGAAGGAGTTTCACCGGGAGACCGTTCTTTCCGGCGGCCCGACGCTGACGCTGACCCTGCGGGACCGGGGAGTGGTCCGCCCCGACGCGCGAACGTGCGAACCCCTGCGATACATCATGAACGGCGCGGAAGTGGTGGAATTCACCGACCTCGGCTGGATGGACGAAACCGGGAATGCGGTCCCGGACCTGCATTTGGCACTGCGGTGGGAATTCTTTCCGGACGGAACGGTGTTCTGCACCGCGGTTTTTCACGGGGAAACCTCCCATCCGCCGGTGTGCCGGGACCTCAAACTGACGTTTCCGCTGGACTTCAGCGCGTTTGACGACTGCCGGTTCGCGGTGTTCCCGCGGTGCGCCTCGCAGGGGGCGGTGGACATCCAGCGGATCGCGCCGCGGCGCTTCGTCCCCGCCGGGACCGCGCTGGAATTTCCGGAGAATCTGCCGCTGGAGTACGGCTTCAATCTGTTCCGCAACTCCGGTCCGTCGCTGTACGCGGAACTCTTTCTGGAATCCGGCGCGGTGCTGGACGGCGACGACCGGCGGGGATGGGGCGGCATCCGCTGGCGGAACGGCTCTCCGGTGGTGGAGTGGAATTTTCAGACCGCCGATACGACCAAAGACCACCGCCCGCTGCAGTGGCGCAACCGCTGGGGCTGGCGGTTCGCTCCGCCGGCGACCCGCCGGAAACTGCCGCCGCAGCACTGTTATCAATTCATCGACAACTACCGGCACTATCCCGACGCCGCCGAACTGGAGACCATCGCCCGCTCCGGGTGTTCCATGCTGATCCTGCACTCCAACTGGCGGCGGGACGCGGCCAACGGCGCCGTGCCCTACGACCGGGCAAAACTCCGCATGGCCGCCGAATGCGCGAAACGGCACGGGATCTCGCTGCTGCTCTACATCCGCGGCAACGAAGCGGAGATCGTGGAAAACGCCGGCGCGTGGTTCCCGCGTCTGCTCGACCCCGACAAGGACGGACTTTACATGGATTACGCCGGTCCCATGGGGCGGCAGAGCCCGCCCGACGAATTTTCCTGCGGCGGCACGGTCCACTTCTATCAGCACTACCTCACGCTGAAGCGCCTCCGGGAAAATCTGGGAGAAAACGGACTGCTCATCGGTCACACCGGCGCATGGTTCAGCAATGCGGGCATCGCTTTCTGCGACGCCTACATCTCCGGCGAGGGCGAGCGCGGTCAACTGCTGGCCGGACGACGGGAATACGAATACTTCACCATGGCCGCCGCCGCGCACGGTTCGCTGTGGAGCGCGGCGTTTCCCGAATACGCGACGACGGCGATCATCCCTTTCATCGCGTCGACGGGACAGTTTCCCCACTCGCCGCTGGGGATGCAGTTCGCCTCGTCGTCGCTTCTGCACCCGCCGGAACCGGGGATCAACGACACGGTCTTCCGCCCGCTGTGGCGGATCTGGGGACTTTTCGGCAGAGAGCGGGATGTCGCGGTATTCGGCGACTGCAACTGCGCCGGGATTTTCGGCGGCGCGGAGCATGTCGGCCATTACCTGATGATCTCCGCCGACGGACGGCGGGCGCTGCTGGTGCTGGCCGACTTCGGAGGCCGGGGCGAAGTGACCGTGAATTGGTCGAAAACCGGGTTCGATCCGGCGGGCAAGCGGTGTTTCCGCCTCGCTCCGGGCGAATCGTCTCCGGGCCGGGCGCGGGAAGCGGAAACGCTGACGGCGGATTTCGCCGCCTATCCCGCGGAAGCGTACTATTTCGCGCCGGACGATTCCGGCATCGCGGAGTTCGAGGCCGACTATCCCGAATGCGGCGGCTCCGGCAGGGCGTTTCTGGCGGAGATCGAACGCCAGAAACAGTGGCGGCACCCCGCGCCCACGCGCCGGGCCGAATTGCGACTGTATCTGGACGATCACCTCTGCACCGCGCTGGAAGATTCCATGGTGGCGGACCTTTTCGACGAGGAGGTCAAGATCGGCGTGGTCACGGAGACCGGATTCCGGGCGCTGGGCATCGTCACCCCGGAGGGGCTGACTCCGCCGGACGCCGACGGCGGCCCCCGCATCCAATCGGGCGCGACCACGCCGCCGGTGGACCTGGCGGCATTGCTCGGTCCGGGAAAACATCATGTCGCGGTCAAAAGTTACTATCACGGCGAACCGTTTTACAGTTTCATCACCGTCCGGCTGACCACCGACGCCGGGGAGTGTGCGCTGGAGTTCCGCAATCA
>JALEMG010000051.1 GCA_022768375.1 Lentisphaeria bacterium | reverse complement strand
AATGATGACGGCGAAGGAACTCAGAAGGAAGTACATCGAATTTTTCAAACGCAACGGTCACGCGGAGATCAAAAGCGCTTCGCTGATCCCGGACAACGACCCCACCTGCCTTTTCACCACCGCGGGCATGCATCCGCTGGTGCCCTACCTGCAGGGCGCGAAGCATCCGGCGGGGCGGCGGCTGACCGACTGTCAGAAGTGCATCCGCACCGGGGATATCGACGCCGTCGGCGACGCGGTGCATCTCACGTTTTTCGAGATGCTGGGCAACTGGTCGCTGGGAGATTATTTCAAAAAAGAGGCGATCAATTTCAGTTTTACCTTTCTGACGAAGGAACTGGGCATTCCGGTCGAGCAGTTGGCGGTCACGGTTTTCGCCGGGGATGAGAATTGTCCGTTCGACGAGGAGGCATGGAATATCTGGCACGGCCTCGGCATTCCGGCGGAGCGTATCGCCAAACTGGGACGCAAGGACAACTGGTGGGGACCGGCCGGGACCACGGGGCCCTGCGGCCCGGATACGGAAATGTTCTACTGGACCGGTCCCAAACCGGCGCCGGAGGTGTTCGACCCGGAGAATAAACTGTGGGTCGAGATATGGAATGACGTGTTCATGCAGTACCACAAAAACGCGGAGGGGAAGTTCGAACCGCTGGCCCAGCGCAATGTGGATACCGGCATGGGACTGGAACGGGTCACCGCGGTCCTGCAGGGCAAGCCGAGTTGCTACGAGACGGAGATTTTTGCCCCGCTGTTCGCGGAATTGGACGCCATTCGCGGCGTCCCGGCGGTCCCGGCGGCGGACCGTTCCGCGTCGGAGCGCATCATCGTGGACCACCTGCGGGCGGCCGCGTTCATCATCGGCGACGGGATCACTCCCGGGCGGGTGGATCAGCCCTACGTACTGCGTCGGCTGATTCGCCGGGCTATCCGCGAAGGGCGGAAACTCGGGATCACCACTGAATTCGCCTCCCGTGTCGCGGGGCGGGTCATTGAGCAATTCGGAGAGTTTTACCCGGAACTGACGCGGAATGCGGAAATGATTCGCAATGAATTGGAGCGGGAGGAGAAGCAGTTCGCCTCCACGCTGGAGAATGGGACGAAGGAGTTTCAGAAACTGATCGACCGGGTGCCGCCGCACATCGCCAAAAAAGTTATCAGCGGGAAAAACGCGTTCGGACTGTACGAAACGTACGGATTTCCGTTGGAACTCACCATCGAAATGGCCAGGGAGCAGGGATTCACCGTCGACGAGGAAGGTTTCAAGGCGGCGTATGCCAAACATCAGGAACTTTCCCGCGCCGGAGCCGAACAGAAGTTCAAGGGCGGATTGGCCGATCACTCCGAGGAGACGGCGAAACTGCATACCGCCACGCATCTGCTGCACGCGGCACTGCGCAAGGTTTTGGGGACCCATGTGGAGCAGCGGGGATCGAATATCACCGCCGAGCGGCTGCGGTTCGACTTCTCTCACCCGGACAAGATGACGCCGGAGCAGATCGCCGAAGTGCAGTCTCTGGTCAATGCGGCCATCGACCGCAAACTGCCGGTCGTCTGCGAGGAGATGAGCGTGGAGGCGGCCCGGCAGTCCGGGGCGATGGGACTTTTCGGCAACAAGTACGGCGAAGTGGTCAAAGTTTACACGATGGGCGACGTCAGCAAGGAGATCTGCGGCGGTCCCCATGCCCGGAATACCGGCGATTTGGAACGGTTCAAGATTCTGAAAGAGGAAAGTTCCAGCCGCGGGGTGCGCCGGATCAAAGCGGTGATCGGCGACGCGGCGAAATGATGGGGAAATCCCGGAATGGAAAGGCGGTCATGATGCGCAGCGAAGATCTGAAAATCACGGAACTGGACGGAATATTCTCCGTTGAAGTGGCGGGCAGGGCCAATTTCGACTACGCGGTGCCGCTGCGCGCCATGGCGGAGAAGTTGACCGATTCGACGCAACTGCAGATCGACCTGACCGATTGCGAAGCCATGGACAGTACGTTCATGGGTGTGCTGACCATGCTGGCGCTGAAACTTCGCAAGCGCGGCGATCGGGTGATGCTGATCGGGGCGAGCGAAACACTGCTCAAACTGTTGCGGGATCTTGGCGTGGCGAAGTTGTTCAACTGCGTGTCGGAGTCTTCCGCGACCGGAGGGAAGCGGGTCGAAACGACGGGAAATTCCGGCGACATGCTCGCCACCGCCGAAACGGTGGCGGAGGCGCACCGGGCGCTGGTGGGGGCGAATGCGGACAATGCGGCAAAATTTGAACAGGTGATCGAATTCGCCGATCGGGATGTGGAACGGCTGAAAAGATCCGGTCGGGAAACGGATTGACGCGTTTTTTTTCGTTCCCGCTGGCAAAAGCGGGAACGGAATGCTATATTAAGGAACGCAATGCCCCGGAGAGATGGCTGAGTGGTCGAAGGCGACGGTCTCGAAAATCGTTGTACCCTAACGGGTACCGAGGGTTCGAATCCCTCTCTCTCCGCCATTCTTTTTGCCCTTTTTCCAATCTACCTCAAGAAGTGAAAATTTCTGATTTTCGCTAAAACTCGTTCACTCAAAGGGTTTTACAACTTTTTGTCCCGTGTGCATGAAACACACTCAGACTCCGCCAGACGACCGATCTTGCCGGAATAATTCTGAGAATCGGCCCGAATTCTGAGTTTTTCTGCCGTTTTTGGCGATTTCCTGGGGAGACTTCAGATTTTTTGTGATACTCATATCCCGATTGGTCAATCGAGATAACGAACACCCACCATTTTATGCCCTTTTTCGGGGTGTCCTTATCCCGCTCCCTATCCGCTTTTTCATCATGGGGAAATCAAAATCACCCTCAAAAATACCCCTATTGTAACTTGACGGGTTATCCACATCACAAGTTCGATTTTTTCGGGTGAAGATACGAACCCTCGGCATGTCGAAGAATGCCGTTCAAAACATAACGGAGTCAACATCTTCCATCGGAATTGCCGTTCCGTCTTCCATGACCAGAAGCCTCTCCGCGATGGAAATGTTCCGCACAACGCCGGTCACGGAAACATAAGCGCCGCCGGCCTTCCGCTCGTCCGGGACGAAGTATTCGACGGTCACCTCCGGGCGGTCTTTCAGCCGGGCGGCAAGATCGGTGAGACGGCGGTTCAATTCTGCGGCCTCCTGCGCGTCCAGCTCGCGCCTTTCGGCGGTCAGCCGGGCTGTTTCCCCTACCGCCGCCTCGTAGCCCGTCAGCGCGGCAAACGGCGCGAACTGTGCGGCCCGGTCACGGAGCGGCATCTGCGGATGGTTCTGCGAAACGTGATGCGGCAGGTGAATGATGTCATCGTAACGATTATCTGTCATGGCTCATAAACTCCCGGATCTGCTCCCGATGTTTTTCCGCCGTCCGCCGTCCGGTATCATACGTCTCCTGCAACAGCTCCGGATCGTGCGTGATATGCCGGATACGCAGGGTGTGCTCCGGACGGATGACCAGCACGGCCCCTTCGGTCTCCCGCCGCTGAACGTATTCCGTCTGTTCGTTGTAAAGAATATGTCTTTTCGCCAGGGCGTTCCGGAGAGCAGGATATTTCCGGTAGAGAAAATTCAGCAGCCACTGGAGCGGGATGGCTTCCTTGACGTATCCTTCCGGCTGCGTGAGAATCACGATGTTTTTCCGGTATCCGTTCCGTTCCATGAACTGCAACGGGATGGAATCGGTGATCGCACCATCCAGATAAAAATGGCCGTCTATCTTCACAAGCGAAGAGACCAGCGGCATCGAGGCGGACGCGCGCATCCACTCCATGCAGGGCCGATCCGCCTTGACACAGCGGTGATATACCGGCTCTCCGGAAACGACATCGGTACAGTTGATTAAAAGCATGTGTATTCAGAAAATGGCAACACTTCCTACAGAGGAAGTACGGGAACGGTACGGAGTCCTCAATGCAGAAAACCAGGAACTCAAGAAAAAGATTGAGGAACTCAATAAACTGATTGCTTCAAATACCCAAGCAATTTCAGAGGTAGATG
>JALEMG010000032.1 GCA_022768375.1 Lentisphaeria bacterium | reverse complement strand
TGGTGGCGCAGGCCGAGAACGCGCCGGTCACGGTGGCTCCTTCCATGGTCACGTTGATCTCGCCGGAAACTTCCACCGCGCTGGAGATCGCGTAACTGTTGGGAATGGTGCTGTGGTCGACCGTGATATTCAAATCTCCGGACACGACCTCATTCGTCTGGGCGAAATACAGATTCGTGCTGGCGACATTCGCGCCGCCGGCAATGATGACTTCGTTGTTGCCGGACATATAGTAGTACGTTCCGCTGCCGAAAGTCAGTCCGGCCACGATCAGTTTCCCGCCCGGATTGAGGTGCGCGAGCGCCGCCTCCACGGTGTCGTAGCGGTGGTCGAGGCTGACGACCGTGCCGCCGATGACCACGCTCGTCGTCCCGTCGGGCGCGGCGGCGACGACATCATAGATCGACGCCGCCCGGGAAACGGTCAAAGCACTGCTGCCGTCGTAGGCGAAGGTGTAGTCATAGTCGCCGATCGTGATCGTTTCGTCCATCGCCACCGGATCGGCGAAGCCGACCACGGTGATGGTGCTGTCCATGTCCGAGACCCCCGTGGCGATGGTGTGGGAACCCAGCGAAAGATTGCCGGGATCCACGGTGATCGCCACATCGGAAAGATCCTGCGAAGCGAAGTTCACCGCCGCCGAACCCGCGAAGGTCAGCGCGTTGCTCCCGCCGAAGGTCACCCCGGCAAGATTGATCGCGGCGGTGTTGACGAATCCCACGCTCGCGCCGGAATCAATGACGAAGGAATCGACTTCGCTCATGTTGCCGATGACACTCGTATTTGCTCCGGTCACGGTCAGCGTCAGCGAGCCCACGCTCGGGGAAGTGCTGTTGCGTTTTTTCACGTCGCCGACGGTGGAACCGTTCAGCGTGATGTCGACGTCGCCGGTGACCGTGCCGCCGACGGAAGCTGCCAAATAGCCGCCGATGGTGGATCCGGTCAGGTTGATGCCGACGTCGCCGTCAACCGTCCAGCCGCTTTCGGCGACAAAAACGTTGCGGGAAATGTAAGTGTCGGTGAAGTCGTAGGACACTCCCCCGATACCGGCGTCGGACGTGCCGCGACCGGCGCCGAGTATGGCGTTGATTTCGGCGTGATCCAGCGTCAGGCCGACCGTACCGCCGACGGTGTTGGTGCTCAACAGGTACAATGCGTACGACTTGGTCAGCGAAAAATCCCGGATGGTGAAATCGACGTCGCCGCCGACCTCGGCATCAAGAAGGACCTGATTGCTCCAACCGTTGGTGAGGGTCACATTGTCCAACTCCAGAGACATATCGCCGGAGAGCGCGGCTCCGTGGACCATGAACTCGCTGCTTACCGCACTGTCCACCATGCGAAGCGAGAGCGCGGACCCGCCGTCGGTGGTGATAGCGTAGAGGTTGCCGCCCTCATTGTAGCCGGTGATATTGCTGTCCACCAGAATGGTTTGAGTTTCACCGGGGATGAACTTGCCGACCGTCTGGCCGACCACGACCAGTGTGCCGTCGGCGGCCAGACAGGATTTCGCCTCGGCGATGTCATCGAAAACATCCTCCCGTCCGGCAAACGGGATGGTCTGACCGTCCAGCACGATCTCCGTCGCACCGTTGAGGACCGCGTAGACGGTGTCGTAGACGCGCCGTTCCGCATTCAGCGCACCGTCCGTAATGGCGAGGCGGTACTGGGAACCGCCCACGTCGAACCACTCGTCCATCGCCTGCTCGGTTCCGTCGACGGTGATCGTCAAGTCGCCCGCCGCGGGAGTTGCGATGCCGGAAAGAAGCGTGTAGGCATCCGTCGCGGGGAAAAGCGCACTTGCGACCGAGAGGTTGAAGTTGTTCAGCGTCGCCGCGCCGCCGTCGATCGTCAGCGTTTCGGCCAGCACAACATTCCCGGTCAGCGTCAGATCCGCGCCGCCGGACACGTTGATCGTGCCGCCCAGCACGGCGGAACCGCCGACCAGTGTCGAACCGGCCAGCGTAACGTCGATGTCGCCGTTCTGAGCGTACCCCACCAGCGCGACGGTGGACTGACCGGCGGTCTGCGCCGCTTCCAGTGTCGCGTACCGGACCGTCCCCTGAGGAGTCCACTGCAGTGCGCTGTCGCTGACGATCACGTTGACGTTGCTGACATACATGTCGTTGTCCAGGCCGAAGATGTAATAACCGCCGACAGCCGTGGGAGTGGCGGGACCGCTGTACCAGCCGCCCCACGAATCCCGATTGGTCTCAACCGCCTTGGCCGCGCCGAGCCCGGTGAAGAACGAACCGCCGTTCACATAGAATCTGCTCTCCGAACCCTCGGAATAAACACGCTGATCCGCGCCCAGCGTCAGCAGCCCGTCCAGATAGACGGTCGATTTGTAATTGAAGATCGCGGAATTGTATTTGTCGACATTGCCCGTGACGGTCACGTTGGCAAGATGGACCACCGTCCCCGGATCCAGCCGCATCGCCCCGCCGTAGCCGCCCGCGGCGGAGTTATCGGCAAACGTTGTATTGGAAATGCAGGCGGTACCGGCGGTCAAATAGAGTGCGGCGCCGTGGCCCGTGGTGGTATTGTTCTCGAACACGCTGCCGTCGATGGTGACCGTACTGGCGGAGTTGCTGACATAGACGACCGTGTTCTTATTCCCGGTGAAGGTCGAATCGCTCACCTTCGCGCTGCTCCCGATAACCCGGACAGCAACACCGTTGTTGCCGTCAAAGGCGCTGCGGTCGATCGTGATTTTTCCGCCCGCCACTCTGGTGAATATCACCGCACTGCCCGTATTCACGCCGAAAGTCGAACCGGTGATATTCGCCGCCCCGCCATCGTACAAGTTCACGCAATATCCGGCATTGCCGGCAAACGTACTGCCGGAAACATTCACCGTACCGCCGGACAACCTGTTGAAAATTATACTGCCGTCGCCGTCGCTCAAGTTGTCGGCAATGACGCTGTTCGTGACCGAGGCCGCCTTCGTGCCATAATAACGCAGAACGCCCTTGTTGCCGGTAAAGGTCGAACCGCTCACTTCGACATTCCCGGCGGAGTAGATCGCACTGCCGCCGCTGTTGCTGTTGCCGTCGAAACGGCTGCTGTCGATCTTGATCGTCCCGCTCGACGCATTGCCCCACACGGCGTACGAACCCGTATTCGCGCTGAAAGTCGAACCGGTGATATTCGCCGTGCCGTTTTCGTATACGCCGACGCACTTTCCGGAATTACCGGTAAATGTACTGCCGGAAATATTCACCGTGCCGGAGTATCGGGTAAAAACCGCGCCGTCGTTGCCGCCGTCGGATTCGCCGATGATCAAACTGTCCGCAATCGAGACATCGCCCGAGGTGCCGTAGTAACGCAGGGCGCCGCCGTTGCCGGTAAAGGTCGAACCGCTCACTGCGACATTTCCGATGGAATAGATCGCATATCCGCTGTTGCCGACGAAACTGCTGCTGTCAACCGTGATCGTCCCATCCGCCGACTGACCGTACACCACGTACGTTCCCGTGTTCGCGCCGAAGGTCGAACCGGAGATATTCGCGGTCCCGGCGGCTTCCACATTCACAGCATAAGCGGAGTTTCCGGCAAACGTGCTGCCGGAAATATTCACCGTGCCGCCCGCGGTGTTATAAATCGCGCCGGTGGTCGAGAGGTCTCCGGTGATGACGCTGTCCTGCACCAAGTCCACCGCCCCGGCGTTGCTGGTGATGCGCACACTGCCGTTGTTTCCGGTAAAGGTCGAACCGCGGACCTCGTTTCCCGCGTTGTCGGAGAACCAGACCGCATACCCGGTATTTTGGTCAAAAAGACTGTCGGCAATGACGGCTTTCCCCGCGGTGACATAGATCGCCGCGCCTTTATTGTCGTAAAAGGTCGATCCGGAAATTTCCATCCGAGTACCGCCGTTCTGACGGATCGCCGCACCCATGGAGTGGGTGTTTTTCTCGAAATAGGAATCCTCCACCTTCAGCACGGGGCACGTCGTATAGATCGCGCCGTAGTACCCGCCGCTTTTCGTGGTGTTGTCGATAAAGGTGCATCCGGACAACGTGATCGTCCCGCCGGCGGCATACATCGCCGAATAGGTGTTGCCGCTGAAAAAACTGTTGCTGATCGTACTGTTGGTCGCGCCGGAACGGATCGCTACCGCGCCGGTGGAGTAGGTGGAATGATTGCCGTCAAAAACGGAATCACTGATGGCGATCGAAGATGTGGTGTCGATCGCGCTGCCGTAAGTTCCCGTATTGCCGCTGAAGGTCATGCCCGTGACTTCGGCCACGCCGATCAGGGCCGTGGTGCCGGTGCTGTTCGCGATCACACTGTCGTTGATGCCGATGACGGTTCCGCCGTCGAACGCAAACGACGAGCCGCTTTGGGTGAATCCGTCCAGCACGACGGTCATCGCACCGCTCTCAATCGCATCGGCCAGCGAGGTGTCCCCGCGCGAAGCGATATACGTGGTCTCGCCGGAAACGGCGACGGTCTCTCCCAGAACGGAGACGATCGAATCGACATTGATTTCTGACATCTTGCTTTTTTCCTTTTTTTATTGGGTCAAATCCTTTGAATCAAAAGAGATCCATTCCGGTGTCCCCGGTCCGGTTGGCCGAAGCCGAACCCCGGGGACCGAGTACCGGCGTGCGGTCCGCCCGCAATCCGATGTAGGGACACACCCCCATCATCCGGAGATTGTACGCCCCGATCTTGTGGGCGAACGAAATCTTCCAGACCCCGCTTCCGGCCTTGCCGGTGTACTGAACTCCGTCGCCGACATCGTCGGCACTGAATACGATCCGGTCCCGCGGATCGCTGACGGCGGTCTTGACCGTGTTGACGGAGTACCGGCTGAATACACTGCCCCACACCCGGATCCCGAACTCCGGCGCGCCGTCGGGGATCGTGAAATACAACGTCCCGGAGTTGCCTCCCATGTAACTGTCATAGGGCCGCAGCATGATGCCCGCGGGCGCGTTGGCTCCGGTCAGGGCGACCTTGAGGGCGGTGGCCTTGAGCGACACCTTGTAAATTCCCGCGGCCCCGGCGGTGAATCGGAACGTCCGCTCCTCATCGGGTTTCAGCGCCCCGATGCGCCGACGCTCCCCGTCGGGCGGCGTCAGGTAGACCCCGGTCCCCTGGGCGATGGACCACTTCAGGTATTTGAGCGAGAACGCCACCTGCTGTCCGGCCTTGGCGAAGATCCAGAACGTCGCCTCGTAAAACAGCGGGAACTCCGGATATTTCTCCATCGCGCCGTCCTTCGGTCCGTCCACTTGCACGGCCCGGTCGGAATAATCGAAGTCGAATTCCGGCGCGGCCTTGGCCCCGGCCCGCTGCAGCAGTTTGGCGTCCACGGAAATTTTTTTGCCGTCTTTGTCCTCGATGGCCCCGGTGAAGTTGTCCGTCCGACCGGAAAAACTGTAGTCCACGATCTTCAGCGCGTCCCGGGCGGAGCAGTCGACGAATTTAACGTTGTCCAGTTCGATCTGCGACAGCGGCTTCGCCCCCCGCGTGAAGGGATAGTGGAAGACGAACCGCAATGCCTTTTCCCGGTTGCCGCCGCGCTTGATGACCATGTCCTTCAGCACGATCTCGAACTCATGACCGACATCCACGCCGAACTCCACCGCGGGCCAGAGATAACTGTACTTGCGGTTGCTGATCGCCTTGCAGTTGATGAATTCGAGTTTGCCCTGCACCGGCGCGTCGGTCTGGAAGAATGAGTTGCCGAAAAAGCGGATCTCGTCTTCCTGGTTGTTCTCCGCCACGCAGTTCTCAAAACGGATGGTCATTTCACCGGCGGATTCGCTCTCGAACCGGGCGGGCGCCATCAGAATGCCCCACCGCACGTTGTCGGTGAAACGGCAGTTGCGGAATACGATGTTCGACAGGACCTCGCCCGGACGGTTCGGCTCGATGTCCAGCCCGGACTGGGGCGACGTGCCGCTGGTGCGGGTGAACACGCTGTCCTCCACCAGAATATTTTTACCGGAGATGATGCTCATGCCCTGACGGTGATTCTCGTCGCAGAGAATATTCTTCACTTTGACATTCTCCACATTGTACAGATAGACGCCGTCGCCGCCGGAGAGGAGAAACTTCATGTTCTCGATCCGGATATTCTGGGAGATGCCGTACCGTACCGTGTGGCGGTGTTCGGACTTCTCGTACTGCTTCGGGTCCTGATAGTCCTTTTTGTGCATCCGCAAAATTCCGCCCTTGCCCAGACCGATGATGGCGGAGTTTTTGACGTTGTCGAGGCGGATCAGGCAGTCGCCGCGGTCCTTGAAAAGGCCGCGCTTGGCCTGCAGTTCCGCGCCGTCCTCAAAGACGATCTCCTGATCCGACACGCCGAGCAGCGGCCCGGTGATCCACGGGGAGGCCTGTTTGTCGATGATGAGCCGCGGCACTTTGGAGTTGATGGCCGTCTGCAGGATCTTGGTGCTGTCCTGCGGGTCGAACCCCCAGTACGAGGCCTTCGCCTCCTTGAGTTCGCCTTTGGCAACCGCGTCGATTTTGGCTTGATCGACGGCGGCATGGACGCTGAAAAGCGTCACGCCCGCGACGATCCCGGCAAGAAGCATTTGTTTTTTTCGCATGTCGTCTGTTTCCTTTCCGAATATTTTGATGGAATTGAAAATGCAATTCAAAAGTCGTCCGGACTCACCTCGTGTTTCTTGTTGCCGGATTCGGCTTTCCCAGCCTCGCCCAGCACCGGAGTGCGGTCCGGCCGCAGACCGAGGTAGGGACTGGCACCCATGATCCGAAAATTGTACTCGCCGAGACGGAATTTGGCCGGCTTGTCGAACGTGATCTTCCAGATGCCGCCTTTTTTCGCCTCCGACTCCGGAGCGGTGTACTGGATGCCTTCGGCCACAGTGTTATTCCGGAAAACGACTTTCCCGCTCGGGTTGCTGATGGTGACTTTTACCGCCTGCTCGCGCATGCTGAACACCAGTCCCCAGACCCTCACCGCAAATTCCGGAGCGCCGACCGGAACATAGAAATACAGCGTCCCGGTGCTGTTGTTGACCCACTGGGCGATGTCGCGGGGAATGATCCCGGCGGCGACATTGGCCGCACTCAGGATGACCCGCAGGTCGGTAACGGCCATGTCGATCTTGTAGATGCCGGCGGCGTCGGCCTTGAACTTGAAGGTCTGTTCCTCCCCGGGTTTCAGCGTCCCGATGCGCTTGCGTTCGCCGGAGGGAGACGTGAGGAAGACGGCGGCGGGTTCGGAACGACGAATCTTGATGAACTTGAACGCGACTTCCACATCCTGCCCGGCCTGGGCATAGAGCCAGAACTTCGCCTCCTGCGGCAGCGGGAACTCCGGATACTTCTCCATTTTGCCGTCCGCCGGGCCGCTGACCTTCACGGCGCGGTCGGAATAGTCATAGGAAAATTCCGGCTGGGCCTTGATCCCGGCGCGCTTCAAAAACTTCTCGTCGATCTCGGTCTTCCGCCCGTTCCGGTCCACGATGGAACCGGTGATGTTTTCGGTCTGACCGGAGAAACTGCAGTCGATGACGCCGAGACCGTCGCCGGCGGCGCAGTCCAGCAGTTTCAAGTTGTCGATCTCCACGGTGGAGGCGGGTTTGACGTTCTCCTCCCGGGGATTGTTGAAAACGATCCGGAGCGCTTTCGCCCGATTGGGACCGCGCTGGATGGTGAGATTTTTAAAGACGATGTTCATTTCGTGATGGACATCCAATCCCATCTCGACCGCGGGGCGGAGGTAACCGTATTTCCGGTCGTTTTTGGCGGTGCAGTTGATGAATTCGATCTTGCCGACCACCGGTTCGCCGGTCTGGTAGATGGCGCGGGTGAAGCCGTAGATCTCGCCTTCCTTGTTGTTCTCCGCCACGCAGTTTTCGAAGCGGATGCTCATTTCGCCGCCCTTGTCGCTGTTGAAACGGCTGGGCGCCATCAGAATGCCCCAGCGGTCGTTGTTGGCGAAACGGCAGTTGCGGAACACGATGTTCTGCAGCGGCTGCCCGGCCCAGTTGGGCTCGAGGTCCACCCCGGAGGCGGGCGAAGTGCCTTTGGTATTGATGAATTCGCTGTCCTCGACGAGGATGTTCTTGCCGCAGATGATGCTCATGCCCTGACGGTGGTTGTCGTCGCAGACGACCTTTTTCACCGTCACGCCGTCCACGGTCCCGATGTAGATGCCGTCGCCGCCGGAACTGAGGAACTTCATATTCTCAACATGGATATTTTTGGCGTCGCGGATGCAGAGCGTGTACCGCCATTCCGAACGTTCGTAGAGTTTGGGGTTTTGATAATCCTTTTTGTGCATGCGCAGAATTCCGCCCTTGCCCAGACCGATGAGGCGGGAGTTCTCCACGTTTCTCAGGGACAGCAATGTATCCGCCTTGTCCTTGAACGAGCCGCGCTTGGCCTGCAGTTCGACGCCGTCCTCGAAGACGATCGTCTGATCGGAGACGCCCCGAAGCGGTTCTGAGATCCACGGAGAGGCCTGCTTGTCGATGATGAGCCGCGGCACTTTGGAGTTGATGGCGGCCTGCAGGATCTTGGTGCTGTCCTGCGGATCGAAGCCCCAGTACGAGGCCTTGGCCTCCTTGAGTTCCCCTTTGGCGACCGCGTCGATTTTGGCTTGGTCGACGGCGGCATGGACACTGAAAAGCGTCATGCCCGCAACGATCCCCGCGAGAAGCATTTGTTTTTTCCGCATGTTGTTTGTTCCCTTTCCTATGTTTGTATGCTGTCAGCGAAAAAGTTTCGCTACCTCCAGATTCTGTTTTTTCGCCAGTTCCACAAAGAGTGCGGCGTAGAAGTCCGCCCCCGCGCCGCGCAGGTGGACCATGTCCTTGCGGCCCTGCGGATAGTTGGAAAATTCTCCGGGGCCGAACGTCATGTAGAGTTTGACCGCCGCGTCTTTGCCCATGGCGTCAAGTCTCCGCACGGCCTCGGCGTTGATGTCGAGAAAATCGACGCCGGTCTCCTCCGCCAGTTTTCGGCAGGCGGCGACATACGGCGCGCCGCCGACTTCCCGGCTTTCTTTGTAGTTGTACACTTTGCCGTTCCGGTCGAACCCGCAGTAAACGGTCTGGGTCAGCAGGACCGGGCGCAGGCCGCGCAGACGCGCCTCCTCGATGTAAAGCCGCAGGTAGAGCGGATAGGTTTTCTTTGCATCGGTGGCGCGATACAGGTTTTTGTCGCCGGTCACTCCGTCATTATGCCCGAACTGAATAATGACGAAGTCCCCTTTTTTGGCCTCGGAAAGAACCGCGTCCCAGCGTTTTTCCGCCCGGTACGACCGACTGGACTGTCCGCCCAAAGCCCGATTGCGGATGACGATGCCGGGCTTGCTCAATTTCTTGAGCGCGGTTCCCCAGCCGGTAAGCGGAGCCCGGGACCCCGGATAATCCTGCATGGTGGAATCTCCAACCATGTAGATATCGGCGCCGACCAGCAACATCGGCAGCATCAAAGTGGCGGGAATGATTTTTTTCATCATCTCACAACTCCTCAAGGAACTTCCCGTCCCGGTTCTTGTACCCTCGCAGCATCGGATTGATGTTGTACGCGCCGTGCCCGCCGAAGTCGCTGCCAGTGAGGTTCCCGGCATGGCCGTCCAGATAGCCGACATTCATGCTTTTGCCGCCGGTGTAATCAATCCGATCGACGTTCACCCATTTCTGGGCGGTACCGCCGCCGTGACGCAGCGCCAGATACTGTTCCAGCGTCGGAGTATTTTTATAGCAGTTGTCCAATCCGCTGTCATAGGGAGTGCCCGGCCGACCGTATTCGATGATCGCCACCGCCGCGGACGGACGGCTGACTTCTCCGGCTTTGCGGACCTTGATGAAACTCTGCGTTCCCCATTGAGGAGCGCCGAAAGCGTGGCAGGCCAACTGAACGTTGATCGCGTAATTCCCGTAGCGGAAATTGCCGGGCTCGGGGCGGACGTCGCCGATACCGTACAAACTGGAAGGACAGTTGAAGATATCGAATTTATTCGCCGGAGTTCCGGCCGCGATGTGCATTCCGATCCCGCCGCTTTTGGAATACGCTTCGGTCCGGGAGGTGAATTTGCCCATACGGAGCGCCATTTCACTGCTCCACGCCTCATTGCCGCCCTGCCCCTGCGGTACCGTCCCCGCCTTGAGGGTGGCCGGACAGATCCAATCTTCATAGTCGTTGGAATACGCGATATTTTCCGTCTGCAGTTGCTTCAAATTGGCGAGGCAGTTGGAAGTTTTGGCCCGTTCCCGCGCCTGCTGCAGCGCCGGAAGCAGCATGGCGGCCAGAATCGCGATGATGGCGATGACCACCAGCAGTTCGATCAGGGTAAACGGGCGGTGAGTTTCTTTCTGTTTCACGACCATGAATTCCTCCTCCGGGTTATCATTTTCGGAAATGTTCCATTCCCTTCACAAATCTTCCAAAAACTTTCCGTTTTTGTTCTTGAATCCGCGCTGCAGCAGATCGATGCTGTACGAGCCGCGACCGCCGAAGTCGCTGCTGGTGAGACTCCCGGCATGACCGTCCAGGTAGCCGACATTCATGCTCTTGCCGCCGGTGTAATCGACCCGGTCGGGATCGACCCATCTCTGGGCGGAACCGCCGCCGTGACGCAGCGCCAGAAACTGCTCCAGCGACGGAGTGTTTCTGTAACCGTTGTCCAGTCCGAGATCGAATACCGCCCCCGGACGCCCGTATTCAAGGAGCGCAATCGCGGCGGAGGGACGGGGCACCTCCGCGGACTTGCGGTTTTTGATGAACGATTCTTTGTCGGCAACTTGGCTTGTCGCACTGAAGGTGTAGTGGGTCAACTTGTGGTTGACCGAGTAATGCCCGTACCGGAAGTTTCCGGGTTGAGGGTATACGTTGCCGATGCCGAACGGACTGGAGGGACAGGAAAAAATGTCGAATTTATTCGCCGGGGTTCCGGCATCGACATGCATTCCGATGCCGTTTTTGGAGTGAGCCTCGGTCGAGGAAGTGAATTTGCCCATCCGAAGCGCCAGTTCCGCAATCCACGACGGGATGCCGTCGCTGTACGCTCCGTTTTTTTTGAGGATCGCCGGCATCAGCCAATCCTCGGAATCGTTGGTGTAAGCGACGAATTCCGTCTGAATCTGCTTCAGATTGGCGAGGCAGTTGGAGGCTTTGGCCCGTTCCCGTGCCTGCTGCAGCGCCGGGAGCAGCATGGCGGCCAAGATCGCGATGATGGCGATGACCACCAGCAGTTCAATTAAGGTGAATGGAGTTCTCTCTCCCGCACCGATCTTCCGATCCAAACCAACCAGTTCCCGAAATCGACTCATTTTGCGACCTTTCTTAAATTGCGGGTGAAAATTCGCGCACCCGTCACGCCGTTCGTTCCAGAATCCGGCATGTACGGGGGACGGGGGGACAAAAAACAGGCACACGAGTACCGCATTCGGTATCCGTGTGCCTGAAATTTTCCGAATCCCGCGACGTCGGCCGCGGAACTTTTTTCGCATCTTCACCAGAATTTGTGGGCGAACTCCGGTTCTGGGAGTTCGCCAAGCTGGTGATATAAGCACACTTTTGCAATTTTGAGCGTCCGAAATCCGAACGATTTTCTGATAGTCAGATTTATTTTCCTGTTCA
>JALEMG010000046.1 GCA_022768375.1 Lentisphaeria bacterium | reverse complement strand
GACGGGAGCGTCGCCGTCCTTGAGGTCGGCGGCTCTCTCGTACATCACGAGGTCGGTGCCGTCCAGTTTCAGGAACAGTGCCGCGTTGTCGGTCCCAGTGAGCGTGTAACCGCCGATACCGGTCACGCCGGTGGCCACGGTCACATCACCCGAGACATACGCCGAACCGTCCACCGTCAGTACGACGCCGGAGAGGTCCTGAGAAGCGAAGTTCACGCTTGCTCCCGCGCCGATGACCAGATCGTCCACATTGCTGAGCGCGTCGATCGTGCTGGCGGCCGCGCCGGTCACGCTTACGGTGATCGCGGCGGTCAGAGCCGTGGCGTTGCCGACGGTACCGGCGGAGGAACCGGAAAGATTGATGTTCACGGCGCGGCCGCCGATCGGATTGCCTTTGGTGGCGGAGACTTCCGCGGCGCGGGAATCAACGAGGTTGATGGTGATATCACCGCCGATGCGGCAGGCATTGCCGGAACCGCCCGCGGCGATGTAACCGGTGACCTCGGCGTTTTTCACGGTGATGACCGCGTTCTGACAGAGATCGTGAGCCTTGTTCTCCCCGCTCAGGGTGATCCGCTGAGTCGTCGCGTTGCGGAATTCGAAGGTGATGTCGCCGGAAACATTGCCGAAATCCTCGGTGGCGAGCCCATCCCGGCCGCTGATGTAGTATCGGGTGTAGTCCATCCCGTCCGCCACGATATTCATGTCGCCGGTGACCGACTGCGGTCCGATGAAGTAGGCGTAAGTGCCGAGCACCGAATCCGTGGTGTTGTAAACCGTGACCGTGCCGTCGTCCTCCATATGGACGAGCGCATCGTCGAGCGAAGTGTAGACCGCCTTGCCCGCCAGCGAAATGGTTTCGCCGCCGATGACGATGCTTTCCGTTCCAGAAGGCGCGACGAAGACATCGTCGAATTTTCCGATCTCGTTCACGGAGAAGGTGTTCCCGGAACGGGCAAAAACGTATTCCCGATCATTGTAGGAGAAGATCTCGCCCAGCGTCACGGAACTGTTGTTGACGGTGATCGTATCGTTCATCCCGGTCACGCCGGTGGCGATGGTGAAACTCATCCCCGCCGCCGGAAGCACGTCCGTGCCGACGGTGACCGCCACGCCGGAAAGGTCCTGCGAAGCGAAGTTCACCGCCTCCGAACCGTCGAACGTCACGGCGTTGTTGCCGCTCATGGTCAGTCCGGTGACGTTGACGGCGGCGGTATTGCCGAAGATCAGCGCCGCGCCGTCGCTCAGGGTGCAGGTCCCCGATCCGTACAGCGAAGCATTGACGGTATTGGTCCCCTCGAACGTGAGGCTGCCGGAACTGTTGATGGAATCCGTCGCGGTCGCAAATTCGGAATCGGTGATCGTGACCGCGGCGCTGCTTTCGATCGCCCCGCCCCGGCTGACGCCGGCGGTCGCCCGGTTGCCGGAGAACGTCGAGTTGCTGATCTCCACAACGGTCGCCGCACCGCCGGACAACTGCATCGCTCCGCCGATCTCGGCGATGTTGTTCTGTATCAGCGAACCGGCGATGACGATCCTGTTGGCGGTCCCTCCGTTCATGTAAAGCATTCCGCCCTGATAGGCGTTTGCCGTACTGCCGTCTCCGGACACGGTGCCGTTGATCAGGTAAACGGTCCCGCCGTTCGCCAGTTTCCACACTCCGCCGTACATATTTTTCTTCCCGTTGTCCTGGGAGGAGTTGGTGATGCGGCTGCCGCTGACGTAAACGCCGTTGGAAGTGTTGCTGCCGACGGAGGTGTAGGAAAACGTGGAATCGATCACCAGATAGGGGATGCCGGAGTTGAACATGTTGCCGTTCCACTTCGCCCCGGAAGCGACACCCTCATAGGTCCCGTCAAACACGGCATCGCATCCGGCGGTGGTGTAATCCGAGACCGCGGTGCCGACCGCCACGCCGCCGAATGCGGAGGAGGGACCGTACATTCTGACTCCGGTGATGACCCGGGCGTTCACGGCCTTGAGCGTGCCGCCGGTCAAGGCGAGATTCCATTGATCGGCTCCGGTTCCGGCAACGGTGATGTCGGCCGCTTCGACTCCGGTGAAATTCTCCGCCAACGTAACGTAGTTCGAAGCGGGATCGAACGCGGAAGTGTCGACGGTGATGTTCACTCCGGAGAGGTCCTCGGTGTCGGCGAAAGTAACTTTGCCGGTCCCGGCCAGCGTGACGGCGTTGCCGGATGAGAACGTCAGATCGGACACCCGGACGGCGGCGGTGTTGCCGAAAATCAGCGCCGCGCCGTCGCTCAGGGCATAGGTCCCCGATCCGTACAGCGAAGCATTGACGGTGTTGGTCCCCTTGAACGTGACACTGCCGGAACTGTTGATGGAATCCGTCGCGGTCGCAAATTCGGAATCGGTGATCGTGATCACGGCGCTGCTTTCGATCGCCCCGCCCCGGCTGACGCCGGCCGTCGCCCGGTTGCCGGAGAACGTGGAGTTGCTGATCTCGACCGTGGTATTCGTTCCGCCTTCAAGTTGAAACGCCCCGCCGACCATCGCGGTCTGGCCGGTGATCAGGGTCTTGTCCAGCACGACCCGGCCGCTGGTGATATTCAGCATGCCGCCGCTGTATGCGTTCTGGGCGCCGACGCCGCCGACGGTAGTTCCCAGCAGCACGACTGTGGCGCCGCCGGAACGCAATGACCACATGCCGCCGTAGGCCGCAGTGCTTTGGGTGGTATTGGTAAAAACGCTGTCGCTGACATAGATGGACGGGTTGGTCAGGCCGAGGTAACTGCAGTTGCGGGTCTCGCCGACGACCAGCGTCACGGCGTTGCTGGTAAAAGAGAGACCGGTTCCCCGGTAAATGCCGTCGAAAACATAATCGTACCCGGGGATGGTGTAATCCGAGACCGCGGCGCCGACCGCCGCACCGCCGAATGCGGAGGCGGGACCGGACATGTTGGCCCCGAAAATGACCCGGGAATGGAATGCTTTCAGGGTATTGCCGGACAGACTCAGATTCCATTGGTCGCTGTTGGCGCCGGTGACGGTGATGTCGTTTACCGACGCTCCGGCCAGATTGGTCGCCAGCGTATAGGAGTTTCTGCCGGTGTCGAACGCGGTGGTGTCCACGGTGATATTGACGCCGGAAAAGTTTTCCGAAGCGGCAAACGCGACTTTGCCGGTCCCGGCCAGCGTCACGGTGTTGCCGCCGAGGAAGGTCAGATCCGCAACGCTGATGTCCCCGGAATTGCCGAAAACCAGTTTTGCCCCGTCCGCCAGACGGTAAGTGCCCCCGGTGACGGCATGCACGGTGGCGCTGGAATCAAGATAGTTCGTTCCCCGGAATTCCACCGCGTTGCCGTTTTCAAGATAGAGATTGTTGCCGGAGAGAAACGTACTGCCGGAAATCGTCGTCGCATCGCTGGTCGTGCCCCGCGACCACAGGGCGTTGCCGGAGGTCGCCCGGTCAAAGAGCGTGTCGACGATGTCGTAACTGCCGCCGGCATTGGCCAGAAGCGTACTGGTGACGTAACAGTCGTAAACATAGCCCCGCCCGTTGGTGTACGGACCGGAGGTTATGTTGACGCCGTACATCAGCACACCGCCGTTAGCCACGGAATTGCCTTCGTATGTTCCGGAAAACGTCTCGTCATGGATGGCCAGATCAATGATCGTGTCACCGACGGCGGCGCCGTTGAAGTTTTCGGACGGTCCGTACATCTTAATGCCGCTTACTGTAGCCATAATCTCTGTCTCCTGTTTGGTATCAAGGTTGATTTTTGCATCCGTTATCAATATATGACAAAATTCGGGATAAAACCTTAAGAAACGCGGCGAAAAATATCGTGATTCGGGCAAAATGCCTTCGCCGTTCGTTCCTAAGTCGCTAAGGGGTCGGCGGTTTCATCGGAACGCCTCCACCCGGGCTCCCCACGCGTCCCGGTGATCGTAACTGGGAACGGCGTCGATGACGTGAAGCAGCAGATGGTTGTGCCCGGCATGCACCGTGACGGGAAACCAGAGCGGGTGCATGAACTCCGCTTCCATGATCGGCGGGATATCCAGCACCTTTTTCCCGTCGAGGAATCCCTCGCCGCCGTCGCTGAGCATCACCGCCAGCGTTGCCGGTCCCGCCGTTTTCGCGTAAAATCTCACTTGCAGATACGCACCGCAATTCCGGCTCCGATGATAGAAGCGGGCCAGATCGAAGTACCCGTCCCGGTCTACCCGGATCTCTTTCGCCCGGTCCCGGAACGCCATCGGGTCCAGTGCTTCGGGACGGGCGATCTCCGTATCGGGGATCGTGTACGCCGACAGCACCGGGAGCAGTTGCCGCTTCACCCCGTCCGGGAACGCGGTAAGCCGGGTTTCCGTCGCACCCATCGGAACGAGTTTCAAAATCGCAGGCGTCCCCGGCTCGGTGAAAAGCGGCAGACGCGGGGTGTACCGCCGACGCTCCAACTCGGCGAATGCGCCGGGTACGGTCCGCGCCGGAACTTCCAGAAACTCCGGGGGCGTATCAAGAGGATATCCGGGCCGGTCGGACGCGGACACGACCCGCGCCCCGGCATTCGGGGCGACGGCGAAATTCCACGGCGAGCGCGGTTCCATGACCAGCGGCGAAAAGCGCGCGGCCGGTTCCTCCTTTTCCGTGGTATGCCCGACCGGAAGGGAGTAGACCAGCGGTCCGCGTTCGAACCAGACCCATTGCCGCTCGTGATGACACACCGGCTCCATGGGCAGTTCCAGCGACAGCACGTCGCCGCGGCGCAGACCGTCCAGTCCGAGGAATCCCGAACTGCTCTCCGGAATGCTCAGCGTTTGCCCGTTGAGCCGGACGGTCATGGTTTCGCACCAGTCGGGACGCCGCCACAGGAAAGGGATCGTTCCGCCGCCGGAAACGGTGAAGCGGAAGTCGATCCGGTCCGCGAAGGGGTATTCCGTTTCCTCCGCGATACGGTATTCGCATCCCCGGTATTGCCCGCTCAACTCCGCCGGCCCGAAACAGACCGCCGCCGGAACTCCGTCGGCGTCGCGCATCCACATCCGGGAAATAAAGTTGGGCATCGCCCGGTGGACGTTGCCCGGACAGCAGGCCGCGAAGTGGTCCGGCCGGTACTGCCGCAGGGGGGCCTGCCCGTAGAGAAAACTCGTGGCGTTGGAAAACGGCGTCGCCAGCACCTGATTGGGCGCGGAAAAATACTGCAATGCGCCGAAGTCCTTCGTCACCGCTCCCGGCAGGGCGTTGAACGCGATCTTCTCCAGCGCGTCGGCATAGCGCGCGCCCGCGCCCGCCATGACAAAGAAGCCCAGGGAATAGAGCGAATCGGAGATGACGCAGGTCTCGTATCCCGACTCCGGGTCCCGTCCGAATCCGTGTTCCACCGAACCGGGCAGTCCGGGGATCTGACCGTGACGGTTCATCCGCCCGGCCCAGCCCCGACAGGCGGCGTCCAGATACCGGACGCCGCCGCCGGCCAGGTAAAGCATCACCGGCAGTTTGATCTCCTCGCAAAAGGTCACGCCGTGATGGACCAGATTGGCCTGATGTTCCAACTGCGCCAGCGTCAGCCGCAGATCGGCGTATTCGTCCGGCGGCCGGGCGTTGAAGCACTCGTAGGCCGCGAACGCCTTTTCCTTCAGCGCATCGTCTCCGGTGCGGCGGGCGAGGTCCAGCAGGCCCTCGATGTTGGTGATGCCGCGGCTGCCGTCACCGAACTCCTCCGCCGGGACCGACGCGTAATGGCGGTGAAACGCTTCCAGCGTCCGGGCGTCGTCGAACACGTCCAGATAGGCGCTCACTCCCTTGAAGAAAACCGCCATCGGCCACTCGGAGTCGTAATGATACGCCGCGCCTCCCAGCCGTCCGGAAGGTGCCGCATGGTCCAGCAGATACTCCAGATTGCGCCGGAAAAGCGCGATCATGGATTCGTCCTCCAGCAGCAGCCCCAGCCGCAGCAGCCCGTCCAGCAGATATCCTGTCTGCTCGTAGGGCCACCAGCGGTTGGGCCCGGGGACCGGCCGGGGCAGCCCGCGATAGTCCAGTTCCCGGAACTTCGCATCGATGACTCCCTCCCACAAGCAGGTGTCGAAAGGATACTTCTGTGCGGTGAAATGCCCGGACAACCCGGTACGCTGACGCTCCAGAAACTCCCGGAGAAACCCCCGGACCCGGACGGCGGTCAGCGGGAACACCTCCAGACGCGGGGCGGCGGCATGAATGACGGCATCGGACATGAGAACTTCCTTTCCTGCGGTTGTTGGGCATCTTTTCCTACAATATACGCCGTTTCTTTCTGCAAAACCTTAAAAAAGCGGCAAAAAATATAATAAAGCGGGCAAACTTTCCGGTCTGCGGTTGACAATTCGCTCTCCCGGGGCTATCGTATCTCCGCGCAGTTTCCAACGGGAGGAGGGTCGGTCATGTCCGTCATCGTCAACGGCATCGAGCAATTTGACCGCGGAGATTTCCATTTCGTCGCCGGATGCACCGCTCCGGCGGCGGTCAACCACGTCCGCAACGAACACACTCTCGGGCACATGCACATCCACAACTGGTACGAGTTGTCCACGGTGCTGGACGGCTCCGGGCGCTACGAGTATCAGGGCATGACCTACACGCTTAATCCCGGTGACACTTTCATCATCCCCCCGGGAGTTCCCCATCACTATCTGGAACAGCGCAATCTGTCGCTGCTCAACTTCATCTGGTACCCGGAGGAACTGCCCGTCTCTCCGGAGGAACTGAACCGCATTCCCGGCTATCGGGCTTTTTTCGATCTGGAACCCCAGTCCCGGTCGGTCTTCCGCTTTGAATGCCGTCTGGTGCTGATGCCCGAACAGAGCGCGGCGATGCAGATTTTTTACCGGAGGATCGAGAGCGAACTGAAAAACCGCGCCGAGGGCTACCAACTGGCGGTGGGACTGATCTTCACCGAAATGCTCGTCACCGTCAGCCGCTTCTACAACGACACCAGCCACGCCGTCAGTCGAAGCGGCAACGATCTGCAGAAAATCGGCGACGTGCTCTCCTATCTGGACGCCAACTACATGCATCATGTCTCCCGGGCCAGAGCCGCGAAGATCCACGGCAGCAGCGAAACCACCTTTTCCCGGAGTTTCAAACGGATCATGTCGGAATCATTTTTCGACTATCTGCTCAATCTGCGGCTGCGCCACGCCCGGGACCTGCTTCGCGGCGGCGACATGTCCATCTCGGAGATCGCCCGCGCCTGCGGGTTCTGCGACAGCAACTACCTCTGCTACCGTTTCCGGCGGAAATTCGGCATTCCGCCCCACCAGTACCGTCTTTCCGCCCGGAAAGACGATCTTTGACCCGATCGTTACATTTTTTTCCGAGGTTCTTAAGGATTTCGACATCGTCCTGCCGTATAATATACCCGGAACAACGAAACTGCCGTGCCGGGGCGACCGGAACGGTCCAAACTCAGGGAGGAGACCATGAAACGTCAGAAAAACGCGCGCCGTCCATTCACGCTGATCGAACTGCTGGTGGTCATTGCGATCATCGCCATTCTGGCCGCCATGCTGCTGCCGGCGCTGCAGTCGGCCCGGCGGCGGGCACACGAGACCAACTGCCTCAACAATCTTTCCCAACTGGGCAAAGGGGTGATCAACTATGTGAGCGACTGGAATGGCGTCTATCCGGCGCAGGGGTCCGGCGGCCAGAACCTGTGGGGGCACCGGATCGCGGGGTATCTCGGCATTCCGGTCGAGACCCATCCGGTCAACAAGGCGCTTCTGTTCAATTCGTCCAAAGACATTCCGGTCTTCCGCTGTCCTTCCGACGACGAACCGGCGTACACGGCGGCATCGTCGCGTTCCGCATTCGGTTCCGGCGGCTGTTCGTACGCCGTCAACCGGTGGCTGTGCTGGAAAAACAACGACAACATCGGCCGCAAGCCCGGCAGTTTCCGGACCCCCAGCACCATGATCGTCATCATTGAATCGACCGCGATGCCGTCGGTGGTCTACAATTCCCACAGCGGCATCGCCTACAATCACACCCCGAAAGGAAGGGTGATCAAAAAGACCCTCACCGAACTTACCGGCGTCAAACTCGGGGTGAATATCGCATTCGCCGACGGCCATGTGGAGAAGATCTCCGATTGCGTTACCACCGCATCGACCAGCGCACCGGCCGATATGAGTGACAAGTATTACTGGTGGACGACCGAATAGACCGCATCTTCGAAAGGAACAGGATATCCATGAAAAAGTCAATCTTCTCTCTCTTTGCCGTCGTCATGTGCGTCTGCGGCGCGGCGGGGGCGACGATTCGGGTCGATCCGAAAGAGCGCGCGACGGTCATTCTGATCCCGGAAAAGTGCAACTACGGCATCCGCTACGCCGCGCAGGAGTTGAGTTACCACATCGGCAAAGCCGCCGGGGTCAAGATCCGGACTTTGCGGGACGGCGCGGAACTGCCCGCGAACGGCTTCGTCATCTCGCTGGGCGAGACGGGGTTCGCCAAAAAGCACGGCGTCTCCGGTGCGGGATTGAAGCACAATTGCGCCAGGATACTCGGCGACGATGACAAACTCATCATCACCGGCAACGACCGGGGCGATAATCTGGGCGCACTGCTGGTGGAGACTTCCGCCACGCTCTTTGCCGTGTACGACATTCTGGAGAAATCCAACGGCGTGCGCTGGCTTTATCCCGGCGAATCGGGCGAGATCATCCCCAAGTCTGCGACCTTCAACTTCGAAGGCGGCGACCGGGTCTCCCGTCCCCGGCTCCGGTTCTTTTTCTGGCGGCAGTTGTGGAGCAGCGTCAACAACTGGCCGTCGCCCGGCGTCGGGAGGAATTTCATGCATCAGGAGATGATTTGGCTCCTGCGCCACCGGAGCAACCGGGATCTCGCCGAACAGCACTATCCCCACGGCTTTGAAAAGTGGCCGCAGAAGTACCTCAAGACCCACCCGGAATTTTTCAATCTCCTGCCCGACGGCACCCGCCGTTCCGACCCGACCTACTGGGGCGGTCAGCCGCACCTCATCAGCATGGATACTTCCAACCGGGGCTTCCGGGAACAGATCGTCCGGGACTGGATCGCCGGGTTCGACCCGAAATATCCCCGGATCAACCTCAAGAGCAACGACACCGCCAACAAATGCGTCTGCGACGACTGTCTGGCGGAGGACGATTCCGAGATCCCGGCATCCGAACGCAAGGCCCGCGCCGCGGCGAAGTTCGCTTCCGGCGACCGGAACTGGTCCCGGGAACTGGGCAGCACCACGGAACGGATGGTCAGATTCTACAAGGCGGTGGAGGCCGTCGCGGACGAATTGGCCCCGGAGAAAAAAGCGAAATTCTCCGGGCTCATCTACGCCAATTTTTCCGAACCGCCGAAAAACGCCCGTCTGGGCGACCGTTGGCAACTCTGTTTCTGTCCGCCCATGATGTTCCCCTTCACTCCGGCAAAGGTCGCCAACTACAAGCGGCTGTGGGAGGGGTGGCGCAACACCGGATGCGATCTGGTGATCCGGCCCAACTTCACGCTGGACGGACACTGTTATCCCATCAACTTCGCCCGGGAATTTTACGACATCTACACCTTCGCCGAGGAACGCGGTCTCACCGGGAGCGACTACGATTCGCTCACCGGCATGTACGGCGCCAATCCGCTGACGCTCTATACTATCGCCCGGCTGCAGAATGCGCCGCGCGGCATCACCTTTGAGGAGATCGAGAACGAATTCTATTCGGCCTACGGCCCCGCCGCCGCGGATGTCGGACGCTACTTCGACCGCACGGCGGAAATCTCCCGCCGGGCCGGGGAGCAGGCGCAGGCGTCCGGCGAGGAGGGCGGCGCGTGGCATTCCTACTACCGGGTGGGGCACAAACTTTTCACCCCGGAGGTCTTTTCGGAACTGGGCGCGATCCTGCAGGCGGCGGCCGCCGCCGCTTCCGGCGACCCCGCCGCTTCGATCCGGGTGCGGAACCTGCGGACCGGACTGGAGAACGCCCGGCTCACCGCACTGGCCGCCGCCGCCTTTGACGAGTACCGGAAAAGCGGCGATTATCTGGAATTCGCCGCCGCGCTGCGAAATCTGGACGACTTCCGGGAGGCGCACGCCGCCGACCTCTGCTTCAACCTCGGCTATCTCTACGTGCGGGAGAGCGGCGAGTGGCCCCGGGGGGCGATGAAGAAACTCAACCGGAATACCCGGGCGCTGCCGCTGGAGTGGAAGTTCCGCACCGACCCGGACCAGTCCGGCGAGAAACAGGGCTTCACCAGCCCGGATCATGACGATTCCGCGTGGGAGACCATCCGCACCGACCGGCCGTGGGAGGAACAGGGACATCCCGGTTACGACGGCTGGGGCTGGTATCGGTTGAGCGTGGACATCCCGTCCGACGCCCCCGGTTCGCCCGTGCTGATCGTGGGATGCGCCGACGAAGCGGCGCAGGTGTGGATCAACGGGAAAAAACTTCTGGACCGCCCCTATCCGTACAAGGGCAACGCCAACAGTTGGAATGAATCGTTCGAGGTGCCGTGGCAGGCGGTCCCCGGGCGCAACGTCATCGCGGTCAAGGTGATCGACAACCACGGCAACGGCGGGATCTGCAAGCGGTGCTATCTCAAATTCGAGAAACGGATCGACCGGAGCCGGAATCTGGTCAAGGACCCCGATTTTACCGATACGGCTTCCCTGTGGCAATTCAGCAGCCGGATCGGGCGGGCGGAGTTCCGCACACTGGAATTCGACGGACGATCCGCCGCCATGCTCAAAGTCGTTTCCCGCGACCCGAGCCGCCGCTACCTCAATCAGTACGGCACACACGCCATGCTGCATCAGCGGGTCCCGGGACTGATCCCGGGCAAGCACTATGAAGTGAGCGTCACGTTCCGCACCAGCGGCGATTTCGACGGCAAAATGCTGGTGTTTCTGCACTCCGACCTTCAGACTTCCCGGGCGAGCGGCGCCAACATCCAGTTGGACGACGGCGGCAGAAAACTCCGCTGGATCACCATGAGCCGGAATTTCGTTCCCAAACGCGATTTCGCCAGTCTGTACCTCAATATCGCCGCCAATACCGGTGCGCTCTACTTCGCGGAGGTGAGCGTCACGCCGGTGGAACTGAAAACCGCTTCCACTCCCGGCAATCTGCTGAAAAACGGCGGATTTTCCGAGGCCGGGGCATGGGCGTTTCACCGGCGGATCGGGGTCGCTGAAGTCGCATACGAGCCCTCCGGCGACCGGACGGCGGCCGTCATCAGGGCGGTGCGGCCCGACCCGGGCAAAAAGTTCATCGGCAAATACGCCGTCCATGCGCTGCTGCATCAGAGTGTTTCCGGCCTCACCCCCGGCCGGCGTTACCGGGTCAAAGTCACCTACCGGACCGGTGACGGATTCGACGGGGTGATGATGGTGTGGGCGCACGGCAAAAAGGGCGGATCCGGCCAGAACATCCAGATCGACGCCTCCCCCTCCGGGGAGTGGAAGACCGTCGAAAGGAGTTTCGTCGCCGGACGCGCCACCGCCGACATTTACCTCAACTACGGCGGCAATCGGGGCTGGATCGCCTTTGCCGAAGCCGCGGTGATCCCGGAGCAGATCGGAAAATGAAGATGTCGCATTCTCAGTGCCGGGTGTTTCTGGACAAGGCGCGGGCATTGACCCCGCAACTCAAGCAGTGGGAGGTCCCGGCGGATTTCGAGGTCGCGCCGGTGCATGACCCGAGGGTCTGGCAGGATTATCGTCTGGACGCGGTCGGCCCCGCGTCCGCGCTGGCGGAACGGGATCTCGGTACGGGGGAGTCGTTTCTCGTCCGTCTGCCGGAAACCGTGGTCGGCCAACTGGCGTTTTCCCTGATTTCCCCCGGGGGTTACGCGGATTCTCCCAGCCGGCTGCGGATCACGCTGGGAGAACTGCCGCAGGAGGTGGTGTTCCCGGACAAACCTTATCGCGGCACCCTCAACGGTTCGTGGCTTCAGACCGAGATCGTCAACATCGACGACCTCCCGGCTGAGGTGGTGCTCCCCCGGCGGTACTCCTGCCGGTACATCCGGTTCGACCTGCTCGGCGTGCCGCAGAAGGTCCGTTTCTCCGACATCCGCATCCTCGCCCGCGGCGCGGAGGCGGAACTGCCGCCGCCCCCCGCGGAACTGCCGGAGGAGTTGCGCGCCATCGACCGCGCCAGCGTCCGAACGCTGCGCAACTGCATGCAGACCTGCTTCGAGGACGGCCCCAAGCGGGACCGGCGGCTCTGGCTCGGCGACCTGCGGCTGCAGGCCATGGTCAACAAGGTTTCCTACCGCCGTTTCGACCTGGTGGCCCGGTCGCTCTATCTGCTGGCCGGTTGTCCCCGCCCGGACGGGGAGGTCTGCGGCTGCGTCATGGAACATCCCGCGCCCCGGCCGGGGTGCCACGCCCACGACTTCGCCATGCTGTTTCCGGTGACACTGGAGGAACACTGCCGCTGGAGCGGAGATTACGCCATCGGCGAAGAACTTTTTTCCGTGGCCGAGACGCAGTTGGCTCTGATGGAGCGGTTCTTCAGGAATGATATTTTCGTCGGAATCAACGACCCTTATCTGAACTGGTTTTTCGTGGATCACGATTTGGATCTGGACCGGCAGGTCGCGGTCCACTGCATCATGGTATGCGGGTGGAACGCGCTGGCGACTCTGGCGCGCAAACTGGGGCGGACCGCCGTCGCGGACGCCGCCGCCGCCCGGAGCGCGGTCCTGACCGCCGCCGCCCGGAAGCGCTTCGTCAACGCCCGGACCGGCGTGGCGGAATCCGGTCCCGACCGGCAGATTTCCATGGCCAGCCAGATATGGATGGTGCAGTCCGGTGCGTTTTCGCCCGAGGAGGGCCGCCGGGCGCTGACCGTCGCGGAACGGACGCCCGGAGTTCTGCGTCCATCCTCGCCGTATATGTTCCACTACCTGTTGGATTCGTGGCGGAAGTGCGGCGACGAAGATCGGATGCTGGAACTGCTGAAAGAGTATTACGGCGGCATGATCCGGAACGGCGCGGACACCTTCTGGGAGGTCTACCGGCCGAATGAGCCGTTTTTCTCTCCGTACCGCGACGTGCGGATGAACAGCGCCTGCCACGCGTGGAGCGGCACGGCGGCATACTTTTTGCGGAAAGGGTACTTATGAAACGGCGAATCTCCCGGTGGACAGCGGCGGCGCTTTGCGTGCTTTGCGGCTGTCATAGCGGAAATCCGGAATTTCGGGATGACGACGGGTGCGGCGCACCGCTTGCCGAATGGAATCTCTGCGGCGCGATGGAACGCCGCCCCGCGCCGGAGAACATGACGGTGACGCTGGAGGGAGGCTACGCGCCCGAACTGCCCGCGCCGCTGGACCTCGTCCTGCCGGAACTCAAGTCTTGTCTCGGCGGCCGGAAACTGACGGTGATCCGGCCGAAAGGCGGCGGCATCGTCACCGAATGGAATCTCCACGCGCTGACCTGCATTTTTTCCGGAAAACCATTTCCCTCGCGGGAGAAATTTCTCAAGGCCCGTTTCGGCGCCGCCGCCCCGGTCATGGGCGAATACTTCCGGCTGCTGGAACGGCGGATCGTTGCCGCCGGCGCGCTGTGCGGGGCGGGCCGGGGCCTCCGGCCCGCCGCGTACGATCTCTACTCCGGGGATTTTCTTCCCGCGCTGGCGGAGACGCTGGCCCGGGCGGAACAGGCGGCGGATACGCCGGAGACCCGGGAAGCGGTGCGGGCGGAACGGCGGTTTTTCGCTCCCCGGCGCATGGCGGCGGCGAAGCGGATGGAAGGGGAGGTCCGCCGGCTGCGGGCCGGAGACGGCGCGGAACAGTCTTTCACCGATCTGTACGGCAATCCGGCGGACCTTGAGACCGCGGTCCGGCTCGACGCCGACGGGGAGCACCTGATCCTCACGCTCCGCGCCGCCGAACCCGCGCCGTCCGAACGGCGGATATCGCAGGTGCGGCCGCGGGACTACGCCGATCTCTGGGCGGAGGACGGGTTCGAGATCTTCCTCGTTCCCGACGCGGCCCGGCCCGCTCACGGCTGGCAGTTCATCCTCAACTCCCGGGGATCGCTGTGGGATGCCGAGCACACCCGAACCGGAGCGTGCGACGCCGCGTGGAGCGCGCCTCATGCGGCGGTGCGGTTCACCGAGGGGCCCGGTTTCTGGCAGGCGGTGCTGATCATTCCGTGGCGGGACCTCGGCTTTTCGGGTATGCCGGACGCGCCGTTTCCGGCCAATGTCTACCGCAACCGGGCGGTGCGGGGCATCCCCCGCCGCAGTTATGCGTGGAGCCCGATTTACGCGGGAGCCTACTATCAGCCGGCGCGGTTCGGCCGATTCGTCTGGAGGGAGGAAAAACAATGAAGTGGTTCGCACTCGTGTCCGCATTCTGTTTTCTCGGTGCGGCGATCGCCGCCAACTATACCGGATGGAACGATCAAGTCCCCGCCGGAACGCTGCGGATCTGTCAGATCGACAATCCGGAACAGATCGGGGACATCTACCTCGTCATCGCTCCGGACGACACGGTGTCGCTTGTCGACACCGGGGTGATCACCACCGGAGAAACCGTGCTGATCCCGGAGTTGGAGAAGCGGGGAATTCGCCGGATCGACCGACTCGTCATCAGCCATTTCCACTCCGACCACGCCGGGGGCGCGGTGACGCTGCTGGCCGATCCCGCGATGGCGGTGGGGCGGATATTCTGCACGTTCCCGCCGGAGGAGCAGGTCGCTCCGGGCACGGAACTTCGCCTCTATCGGGCGCTGAAAACGCTGGCGGCGCGCCGCAATATCCCGTGGGTACAGGCGACGGTCGGCGATTCGATCGACTTCGGCGCGGGCGTTTCCGCCCGGGTCGTCGGGGCGGCCTCCGCCGGGATCCGGGACCACAACGGACTTTCGCTGGTTTTCAAACTGACGTACGGGAAGTTCTCCATGCTTTTCACCGGGGACTGCAGTTTCGCCGAGGAGAAACTGATCCTGCGTTCCGGGGCGGATCTCCGCTCCGATGTGCTGAAACTCGCCCATCACGGCGGCGCGGGCAGCAACGGCGACGCGTTTCTGGATGCCGTAAAGCCGCGGTTCGCCGTGGCGACCCAACCCGAATGGCTGTCGCTTGATCCCCGGGGCCTCCGGGTGAACGGGATGCTGAAAAAGCGGCAATGGCCGTATTTCCCCAGTTGGAAATACCCGGATCTGGTCATTTTCAGCGACGGCGAAAATTTCGGATGTTTCGTCCCGGACCGGCGGCCGAACGGCGGCGAGTGACGGGCTTTTGCGCGAGGAGATCGGAAAATGTTGAAGATCACCGGAACGTTTCTGGACGAGATCAGTTGGGACATCCCGCATCACAACTGGGGCGTCCGGGAGTGGGAGCGGGATTTCCGGAGCATGAAGGATATCGGGATCGACACCGTCATCATGATCCGGTGCGGTCTGCGGCAGTACCTCGCCTATCCCTCGGCGGTGCTGACGGAGCGGGAGAACTGCCTGCCGCCTTTCTGCGATCTGCCGGATATGTTTCTCACGCTGGCGGAGAAGTACAGCATGAAGTTCTATTTCGGCACCTATGATTTCGGTCTGCCGCCGGACCGGCGGGATTTTCAGTGGGAATTGGATGTCAACAAGCGGGTCGTTGAAGAAGCGTGGCGGCGATACGGGCACCGGAGAGCGTTCCGGGGCTGGTACCTGAGCAGCGAGATATCCCGCAAAAGCGGCAGCGTGGCGGAGGCCTACGCCACGCTGGGAAATTTCTGCAAGCAGATCTCCGGCGGTCTTCCGGTCCTCATCTCCCCTTTCATTCAGGGAGTGAAGGCGAATGCCGATCAGGGCATCGCCGCCGGTTCGATCCCGCCGGAGCAGCATCAAAAGGAGTGGGACGAGATTTTCGCATGCATTCAGGGCGCGGTGGACCATATCGCGTTTCAGGACGGCCATGTGGATATCCGGGAGTTGCGGGGGTATCTGGAGATCAACATGGCGCTGGCGCGGAAGTACCGGATCGACTGCTGGACCAACTGCGAGACATTCGACCGGGACATGCCGATTCGGTTCCTGCCGATCAAATGGGAAAAGATGTGGCACAAACTCCGCATTGCCGAATCCGTCGGCATCGAAAAGGCGATTACCTTTGAATTTTCCCACTTCATGAGCCCCAATTCCGCGTACCTTCAGGCTCACGGCCTGTACGACCGGTATCGGGAATATATTGGACTGACATCGCAAAACCCGACAATACAGGAGGACGACAGATGAAGAAACGATTGGCGGCGGTGCTGGCCGCTCTGCTGGCGGGAACGCTCGGCGCGGAGACCGTCAAGATCTCTCCGGCGGAGCGCGGCATGGTGATCCTGCTTCCGGAACATCCCGGCCCCGGGCTGAGACTGGCGGCGGAGGAACTTGTTGCGCACATCGGCAAAGCCTCCGGTTATCAGCCGCGGGTTATTCGCGGCGGCGACGCTCCGGAGGGTAAGTTCTTCATCGCGCTGGGCGACACCGCAGCCGCCCGGAAGCACGGGGTGGACGCGCGGGATCTGAAGCACAATCAGGCCCGGGTGCTGGGCACGGAAAACTTCCTCATCATCAACGGCCGGGAGGAACCGGCCCGCAACCGGCAGGATCTGCTGATCCGAACCAGCGGTACGCTGTTCACGATCTACGATATTCTGGAGAAGTCCAACGGCGTGCGCTGGCTTTATCCTCACGAGAGCGGCACCGTCGTGCCCAAGTCGGAGACCTTCAACTTCGAATCCGGCGCATACACCGCGGGGACCAAGTTGAAATTCTTTTTCTGGCGTCCGGTCTGGCACGCCGAGGCGTGGCCCTCCCGGGAGATGTACGTTGACCATCTGGAGAGCGAGATCCTCTGGCTGCTGCGCCACCGGAGCAACCGGGACCTCGCCGAACAGCATTACCCCCACGGCTTCGAGAAATGGCCGGACAAATATCTGAAGACCCACCCGGAATTTTTCAATCTGCTTCCCGACGGCACCCGCCGCTCTTTCGGCGGCGCGGCGAAATACATCAGCATGTGCCTGATGTCTCCGGCATTCCAGAGACAGGTGGTGGCGGACTGGCTGGCGAACTACAACCCGGACATTCCCCGCATCAACCTCAAGGGCAATGATTCCAACCTCTGCTGCGTTTGCGACGCCTGCATGGCGGCGGATCACTCTCCCGTCCCGACGGAGGAGCGGCGGCGCAAGGCGAAAGCCCGGTTCGACAAGGGTGATATCTGGTGGTTCGAAGAACTGGGGCCGATGACTGAGCGTTCGATCGCCTTTTACAAGAGCATCGAGAAACTGGCCGACGAGATGGCCCCGGAGAAGCGGGCGAAATTCTCCGGGCTCATCTACGCCAACAATGCCGTGCCGCCCCGGGACGCCGAACTCGGGCCCCGTTTCCAGTTCAGTTTCTGCCCGACCATGTACTTCCCGTGGACCCGGGCCAAAGTGGACAAATACAAACAGACGTGGGACGGCTGGTACCGGACCGGCGCGGACCTGGTCCTGCGGCCCAATTTCACCCTCGACGGCCATTGCTACCCCATCAACTACGCCCGATATTTCGCCGAATGCTTCAACTTCGCGGAAACCCGTTCGCTGACCGGCAGCGATTTCGATTCGCTGACCGGGATGTTCGGTGCGCAGGGGCTGACGCTCTATACCATCGCCCGGCTCCAGAACTCCCGGCCCGGGCTCACTTACGGGGAGATCGAGGCGGAATACTGTGCGGCGTTCGGCGCGGCGGCGCCTCTGGTCAGAGAGTATTTCCACGCCGCGGAGGCGATCTCCAACTCCGCCAAAGAGCCTCCCAGGGGCACACTGGTGGAGGGCGGCGACTGGACCAACTACTATCTGGGCGGACACCGCCTCTTTACCCGGGAACGTCTGGCCGGATTGAAAACGATCCTCGACCGGGCCGCCGACGCGGTCCGCTCCGATCCGGAGGCCGCCGCCCGAGTGCATGCGCTGCAAATCGGGCTGGAACACGCCCGGCTCACGGCGGAAGCGGCGCTCGCCTACGAACAGTTCCGCAGGGACAGCGATTATTTTGCGCTGGCGGCGGCGATCAACGCGCTGGACGACTTCCGGTCCGCCAACGCCAAATACCACCTCTACAACATCGCGTTCTGCAACGTCCGCGAGAGCAATACCTGGCCCCGCACCATGGTCAGGCAGTTGACCGCCAACGCCAAAGCCCTGCCTACGCAATGGAAGTTCTCCACCGACCCCGGCAAGGTCGGCGAGGCGCAGGGCTGGCAGCGTCCCGACTTCGACGATTCCCGCTGGAGAAACATGCCCACCGATTGCAACTGGGAACAGGTGATCGGTCCCTATGACGGTTACGGCTGGTACCGTATCCGGATCGAGTTGCCCGCCGAAATGCCCGGCGAACCGGTGCTGCTGGTCGGTTCGGCCGACGAAGCGTGCGACGTGTGGATCAACGGCAGACACCTGCTCCGCCGTCCGTACCCTTACAAGGGGAACATCAACAGTTGGAACGAGTCCTTTGAAGTTCCCTTCGGCAAGGTCGCCGTCCCGGGCGGCAGGAACACCATCGTTATCCGGGTCGAGGACAATGACGGCAACGGCGGACTGACCAAAAAGTGCATCCTGAAATACGAAACGCGGGTCGATGTTTCTCAAAATGTGGTCAGGAACCCGGAATTCAAGGAAAAGGGCAGGAATTGGACCTTCCGGGAGTTCAAAGGACGGTCCAGAGCGGAGTACGGCAAATACTTCGACCGCGACGCGGTCCGCTTCAGCATCGTCCGTCCCGGCGTGATCTCCGCGGCGAGCAAGTATGCCGCCAACGCCCAGATCACGCAGAATTGCGGCAAACTCACGGTCGGACAGACGTACCAGTTGCATGTCATGTTCCGCACCAGTGAAAATTATCTCGGGTCCGTGGGGGTGTTTCTGCACGCGGACACCCAGACTTCGCGCCTGAGCGACGCCAATGTCCAGATCGGCCACGACGGTCCCATGCACAAGTGGTCGGTGCTGACCAAAAACTTCGTCGCCCGCCGGGATTTCGCGGCGCTGTATCTCAATCCGTACACCGTCAGAGGCGAAGTCTACTTCGCCGAAGCGTACATTATCCCGATCCCGGACCCGGACGCGGATTCGGCGGTCAAGAATCCTGAATTCAAGGACAAGGGCCGGAAATGGACGTTCCGGGAATTCAAGGGGAAATCCAAAGTTGATTACGGGAAATTTTTCGGGCGCGACGCGGTTCGCTTCTCCGTGGTCAAACCCGGGGAGATCACGCCCCGCAGCCGCTTCGCCGCCAACGCTCAGATCACCCAGACTTGCGGACCGCTGGAAGCGGGGCGGAAGTATCGGCTCAATGTGACGTACCGTACCAGCGGGGATTTCTCCGGTTCCATCGGAGTGTTCCTGCATGCGGATACCCAGACTTCGCGCCTGAGCGACGCCAATATTCAAATCGGTCACGACGGTCCCGAGACCGAATGGTCGGTGCTGACCAAAGATTTCACCGCCCGCCGGGATAACGCGGCGCTGTATCTCAATCCGTATACCGTCAGTGGCGAAGTCTATTTCGCCGAAGCGCGGATCACTCCCGTGGAGTGACGGCCCATGAAACTGGAACGCATCCGACTGCCGTTGGGATTGCCGGAACCGGTGACGATCCTGCATGTTTCCGATACGCATTTCTGCCGCGCCGACGCGCGGGACGGGCAGCGCAAAATCGATCTGGCAGCCATCCGCCTCAAATACGAATTCGGCAGATCCATGGTCGCACTTGACCCGGACGAGGAGAGCCTCAAAATCGAACGCCGTCTGGACGAGTTGTTCGCATACGGCAAGGCGAATTGCGATCTCGTCATCCACACCGGGGATTTCATCGACTTCCGCAGCATTCCCAATCTGGAGGCGATGGGCGAAAAACTGAGGGGCGCCGATGCGTTTTACACCGTTGGAAGCCATGAATTCAGTCTGTATATGGGCGAAGCCGAGGAAAACACCGCATACAAGATGCAGAGTTGGGAGCCGGTCTCCGCCGCCGCCCCCAATCCGCTGGATTTCGCCGTCCGTATCGTCAAGGGTGTCCGCTTCATCGGCATGGACAACAGTTATTACCGCTTTACCGGGGAGCAGGCCGCCGCGCTGGATGCGGAGTTACGGGCGGTCATGCCGACGGTCATTTGCGTACATACGCCGATCTTCGAGGATTCGCTGTTCCGGCGGCGAATCGCGGACACCAAACTGAACTACACGAGTCTGGTCGCCATCCCCGACCGTTATCGGCTCCATTTCCCGGAGGATCAGGCCGAACGCCTGAAGCCCGACGCGGCAACCATGGAGATGTACCGCCTTATCGTCGGAAGTCCGCAGATCAAGGCGATCCTCGCCGGACACCTTCACCGCTTCTACCGGAATACCATGCCCGGCGGGGCGGTGCAGATCTGCGTCGGCGCGGGATTCCTGGGCGAAGCGGCGGAACTGACCCTCTTTTAAGACGGCGACCCGAAACACAGCGGCGTCCCCGCGGTCGGACAAAATAATGCTTCACCGTATTTGAGTGGATGTTCCCGTATCCCATGATCACCCCACAGAGCAGAACGTTTGCCGTCCGTACCGAAAAGCCGGGTCAGCCCCCGGCGGCAGACATCGGCACGACCGGGGCTGTACTTCTTGGCGTGTTCGGTAAAGGCGTTCAAAAGCGACCACCTCGTCGGCTCGACGAATTCCTCATGGCAGAGATGCCGGAACGCCCGGAATACCGGCACGATGTCACCGCAGTTGATCGCGTTGATCTCCGCGGCTCTCACGATCACGGCCCTTGCTTCATCGGGATGTGCCTCGTGGAGTTTCAGGCCTTCGGAGACGGTTTCCATGTTCAGGAACTCCATCTCCCAATCTTCCACCGCAGTTGCCGCCGAATCGCCCAATTCGATGCGGCCGGTATGCCGACGTTTGAGGACTATCGTACTACCCCCGAACGCAAGGTTCGAACCGCATAGGAAATCCAACCACCGTTTTCAACAGCGAAGTCGAATATTTTGCCGTCCGAAGCCGCACTCGGGTGGACGCGGCTCAACCGGACGGGCGCCGGACCGGGGTCATTGGCATGGATCGAAGATCATCGGCAGCAGAAATGCGGGGGCGCTGCTCCACGCATGGCAGAGGCTCAGGCCGAAGGGACGGTCATAAAAATCGTAGAGGCCCTTGCCCGTTTTTCCTTCTCCGTAAGCCTCGAAAAACGTCGTTGCGCCGACTTTCATCATGCTGCCCCAGAAACGACGGATCTCCGCGATCGCCTGTTCCTTGAATCCGGCGCGGATCAGGCCAAGGATCTCAAAACTTTTCATGTAAGGTGTCCCGACTGCCGGGAGTTCATCTTTCAGAAGTTGTTCCCCGATGCGGCGGCTTTCCTCCGGCGTGGCAATGGTGCCGATCGCCAGAAAGTTCTGATGACGCAGAAATTCGTTTCGGCCCGGCGAATTGCGGAAAAGTCCGGTTTCTCGGTCATGGAAGTCGCGGCGGAGCATCATCTTGATTTCTCCGGCAAGGCGTTCCCACTCCGCCGCTCGGGTATCGTCCTTCATCCGGTGCGCAAGGTCCGCCAACGCCCGGAGCGCCATGAAAAACAACACCTGCAACGCGCAGTTTTTGTCCCCCTCGACCCAGTCGATCAGCACCCAGCCGTCCAGCGGAAGCAAGCCGTTTCCCAGCCGCTGTTTCAACAGCAGTTCCGCAGTTTCCACGATCCGGAAATACTCCTGACGCAGGAACTCCGCATCCCCGAAATGCTTTTCGTAGAGGTCGAAGCAGATCAGATACCAAAGCGTATAATCGGTGATGCCGTTGACGTGCCGGCGGCGTATCCCCGCCGACCCCAGTATGGCCAGCGTGTCCCGGATCGGCGCCGCTTCGCCGAATGACGCCGCCATGCCGAGCAGACTTACCGCCAGATCGCCCGCCCACGGCAGCCGGTCGCGTTTCACTCCGTCGATCATGAAATAGCGGGTGCAGAGGCGCAGGGTGTAGACGCTCCGTTCCCAAATGGCGTCAAGTCCGGCGTCCCCGCAGGAAAACGGTCGGCGCAAAGTCAGCGGGGTGTAGTACGCTTCCACCCGGACATCGGCGTTTTCCGCCTGTTCCAACGAAATATACCGGAATGCCAGCGGCACCGCGCTGCGAAGCGTGTCGGCATTTGCGCGAATCATAGTTAAAGACTGTTCCAAGCCGGAGGGGTCGCGGTTTTCCGCTTCCGGGATGGATTCGCCGACAAAAAGCCGCGCTTCCGGCGCATGACTGATGTAGACTCGGCCGAATACTTCGCGGCCAAGATCGTACAGCCCGGACGCCAGTTTTTCCGGTATCAGCGTATATCGCGCCAATTCCTCGCGGTGCGGCGGCACTTCCCCGCCCCAAGTCCGGGTCGCCCGATGCCATGTGACACCGTCGCAGGACGATTCCCAGAGGACTTCGGCGGCGCAACGGAAGCAGGGCACGTCCCGGTCAAGGTCCGACACCGAAAGGGTGAATTCAAACTTCCCCGGAGCATCCATGCGTATTTCCGGGATGTCCGGCTTCCCGACACAGACGATGGGAAAAACACCGACCGGCAGGTCCGCACGGAAGTGCATCATGGGATGGGGCGGCATGAATTCACCCGGATAACCTACTTTCAGCCGTGCTTCGTCCTTTTCCCGGAGCAGCTGCCGCAGTCGGAACGCTTCGCGCTCCGCCCGGCCATAGATCCAGCAGGTCTTTTTCTCATCCGTTCCCGCCGACGGGAATGGGTCTATCCGCAGTGTATTCATCTGTTCCCCGCCCGCCCGTCGATGGTGTGCCGCCCCGCCGACAGGACTTCCCCGTCTGGCAATATCGCGTGACACCCCGGCGGGATGTTCAATTCCGTCTGTCGGTAGTTGATGCCGACCGCGATTTCCCCGTGTGGAGTGGGGATTTGTCCCTGCGCGAATTCGAGGTCGAAGAGTTGCGGCGCGAAGGCGAAACGGGTGAATCCGGCGGCCAGCGGCTTCACTCCCAGAATGACCTCGTGCAGAAATTCGACCGGAGAAGCGGCGAAACCGTGACAGCAGCTGCCCGCGCCTTCGAAAGCATCCGCCCCGAACCCGTGAACGCCCGCCTCGAAAAGCGTGGGCGTGCCGGTGTCGATCACTTTTCCCCACAGTTCCCGGATTCGAGCCAGCGCTTCCGGGGCTTTGCCGGTCTCCACCGCCGCGCGAAGCCAGTAATAATGCAGGTATAATTCCGGCATCAGCAATCGTTCGTCCAGCAATGCGGCGGCGTATTTTTCCCGTCGGGGATCGCCGTCATTCAGGCTCAGAATGCGTAGCGCGTGCGCCAACTGCGTGGACATCGGGGTCGGAACACCGCCGCATTTCAATTCTTCGGTCAGCATCCCGGTCTCGGAGTTGAAAAAACGTTTTTCCAGGTTTGCCTCGGTCCGATCAAGTCGGCGGTTCAACTCGTCTTCCGCGCAATCGTATCGGAGTGCGCGAGCCATGCGCATGAATTTCCGCGCCGCGATCAGATACAACGAACTCAGCATGGATTCCTTTGCCCCGGAGCAACTGATCCCGCTGTTCTCGAAACTCCAGTCGAAGAAATTCCAGCCTCCCGCCTGACCATCGTTGCACAGAATGCCGTCAGCGTCGGCGCACTGCCACATCGCATCCAGAATCCGTTTCAATGCCGGAAGCATTTCCCGAACCGCCGCGTCGTCCCCGGAAAACATCCAGTAGTCCTCCACTATCAGTGCGAGCGCCAAATTCGTCGCGGCGAAAACGATCGGCTGACTGCAGGGCGGGCAAGGCGGCGGACAGGTCGCGTAACTCAATCCGGCGGGATCGGTCGTCCCCAATGCCGATTCCAGCGCGTGACGGTGGATCTTTTCCGCGCCGAAGCAGTGCAGAGACGCCATGTTGTTGACCAGCAGATCGTTGACCCAGAAGGTCCGTTCCCGCCACGGGCAGTCCATGAAAACATCGTTGGTGCAGACCGCCAACGTTTCCGAAGAGACCTCCCACAGCCGGTCGAGCATCGGATCGGAGGAGCGGAATGTTCCCCGTCGGACAAAGGGATAGCGGCGATCGACGCCCCTGACTTCAAGGATCGTCACCGGCGAGTAAAAATCGCGGATCGACACCTGAAGCAGTCGGAATCCCCGTTCCGTCCCCGTCGCCCCGATGACGGACTCGCCCTCCGGCAGGCGGAAGCAGTCGGTGAAGTGGTAGTTCGCCGAGATGCCCTCGTTGAAAAATCGGGTGGCCACCCGATCGTTTTTCAGGGTTTCTCCGTAGGACAACTGGACGCGGGTTCCCGCCGGGGCATGAATCCGCACTTCGGCCCGTCCTGAAACTTCCCGACCGAAGTCCCATATCAGCCGCACCCCCTTTTGCGGAGCGGCGCCGGAGATGACGGTTTTGCCGTCCCGGGCAATCAGCCGTTCGGCGGGCAGCGGATGGAATTTTTCGGTCTGTAGCGCCTCCGGGATCAAGGCGGCGGCTTCCGGCAGAGGCGCTTCGCACTCCCACGCCCCGATCAGCGTTTCCGGAAAAAACACCGTCTGACGCAAAGGCGGCAGGGGATTTTTCCGCAGTTCCTTGTCCCGCGGAGGCGTGACCGTCCGTACCGGGAGCCACGGCGGTTCCGGCGCCCGCAGATCGCGGCACTCCATGCGTCCGATCTGCGGGGTGTAATACGGCACGTCATGATCCCAGCCGGCGGCAAGGCACCCTTCCCATTGTCCGTCGGTCACGAAAAAGCCGGAAAGTTCGGCCCGAACTTGCGGAGCGAGGGAATTGACGGTAAAGTTCTCCTCTCCGACGCAGTAGACGAAAATTTTCAGTTCGTTCGGTCCGCGCCGAAGCCAATGGGCAATGTCGATCTCGTCAAAGAACTGGATATCCCGATTGCCGCGGATCGGACCTCTGCCGATCTCTCGGTCGTTGAGCCATGCCGTGTAATGACTGTCGGCGGTTATTTTCAGTACCGCGCTTTCGGGAAGCGTCTCCGCGTCAAATTTTCGTCGCACCCAGAACGCCGAGGAACCGGAGGCGGGACAATCCGCCGCCGCGATCCATTTTGCACTTACCATTCTCAATCGTCCCTGTTTTATGACCGGATTTGTGTTTGAATACCGGATTTAATATATCATCATTTTTCCCTCCGTCAAGGCCGACGGGGATTTCGCTGAAAAATTCACGACAAAAAATACCGGTATGGCTTGAAAAACGTTTTTCCGCGGCATATATTAATATTACCGGTATTATTTCGGGGCGAAAACCATAGATAAACGCGAGGGAAAATGGCAAGCAAATACACATTGCTGGCGGATTCGTTGGAGCAGTCCATCGCCGCCGGAGAGTATGCGGACGGCAGTTTTCTGCCCGGAGAACGGGTGCTGTGCGAGCGTTTTCAGGTCAGCCGGGTCACGGTGCGGAACGCTCTGAAGCAACTGGTCCAGAAAAAACTGATCGTTCCGATCGTGGGAAGCGGGTACAAAGTTCAGGGCAAATCGGGCAGTTTCAACCGGCCCCGTTCCCATCTGATCGGCGGCATTTTCCCCGGCAGCGCGGTTGCTTCGGAATTCATGTATGTGCCGTCGATCCTCGCTCACATGATCTCGGAAAACCTGGGCGACGACTACAATCTAGTGCTGGCAAATTCGGCGGACAATCTGCTGCGCGAGCGGGAAATGGTCCAGCGACTGATCAACGCCAATGTCGAAGGGCTGATCATCATGCCGTCATACAGCGGCGGCGCCCGGCACACGGTACGGCATGAGACGGGCAACTACGCGCTGTTTCTGGAACTTTACCGCAAGGGAATGCCGATCGTGCTGGTCGATCGCTCGCTTACCACTTTGAATCATGTACCGCAGACGCTGCCCGGGGTTTACAGCGATGTCATTGCCTGCGGCGAAATGCTGGTGGACGAAATGGTGCATCGGGGGTACCGGAAGATCATTTTTCACGACAAGTTGGATTCCCGCGTGTCTTTTCTGCGCCATCACGGATATTGTAATGCGATGAAAAAGCACGATCTCACGGTGCGGGACGTGCTGACTCCGTTGTGCGAGATCACCGTGGAAAGTTGCGACACCATGCCGGAACAATGCGACAGCGAAGTGAAAAACATGCTGAAACTGGTCGATACCGATACCGCTTTTATCACCAACTCCTTTCTTGTGCCCACGCTGGACAAGTTCTGTCCCGAGCATCGCTGGGGCGGTCATCGGGTCGAGTGGATCTGCTGTGAACACCGGGCCGGCTGGGGCAATCATCCCATGATGCCGTATCCGTGTTCGGTACGTCCGCTGGCGAAAATGGGAGTCCGCGCGGCCCGGAAAATGCTGGCGCTCCTGACCGGAGAACCGGGAGCGGACGGCGAGGAGTATCTGCCCCCGGAGATAGAATATTAAGCCTCGCGCTTTCCCCGGACTGCCGTCTCCCGCAGTCCGGAAAAAATAAACTTTTTTTTCTCCGACTCTTGACAAAACCGGCAAGATGTGGTATACTATTCCCGCGACAGACACCGGATATATTAAATAATACCGGTATTAATAATATCAGAAGGAGTGCACTATGAAAAGATTGCATCGGTCGAACCGGAATTCGGGCGGGAGATTCACGCTGATCGAACTGCTGGTGGTGATCGCCATTATCGCTATTTTGGCGGCGATGCTGTTGCCCGCGCTGAAATCGGCGCGCAACCGGGCCAAGGAAGCCGATTGTACTAGCCGTTTGAAGCAGCACGGTGTGGCCTGCAACATGTACGCCAACGACAACGGCGACGCTCTGCCTTACGTCCCGGATACCGGGTATAACGCACCTTATTACTGGTGTACGAGGGACGGCAGCAAAGTCGGCTCCTTCCAAGGGCTCGGTCTGTTCTACGAAGGGGGATACTGGGGGAATTCCATCAAGGTTGGCTCCGAGATCAGCCGGGTGCCGGAACTGCTGCTCTGTCCTTTCGAAACGTGGGTCGTTCCCGAGACGGACTGGTGGTATGTCGGCGGCTACATGTATCTCGGCGGCACGCCCATCAACTTCATCAAATCCAATCTGTACAGTCTCAAGGATGAATATCAGCCGCGGGAAAAGTTGGCCAAATGCGCGAAACTCGTCATCAACTACGACACGCACTATCCCTATTACCACAACAGCGGCAGAACGCAGTTCACCTGTCACCCTTCCGGTGCCGTCGGATTTGTAAAAGGTGACGGTTCGGTCAACCGCAAAAAACCGGACCCGAACTACGGTCAAAACGGCAAGTTCGCGGCTTATCTCGAAGAGAATATCTGATCTTCGGGTACTTTTTGTGGTGTTCGTCCGGAGAAAATATTTATGAAACGCGGGATATTGGCTGGGCTTCTGATCGTACAGGCGTGCTTTTTCGCGCTGTGCGCAAATGGCGCATCGAACGACTTCAGCGGCGGCAAAGTCATCGGCAAAAGATATTCTTCCGCACCTGCCCGAAACGGTTTTCTTTACCGTGATGTGAAACTGTCGCCTTTCAAATTGGAAGGGCTGGCCTGGTTCAGGGAGAACAATCGGGAATATTTCCGCATCCCGTTGAAACTCACCGAGAAAGAGGTCAATGACGGGGTGATAGGTTACGCCCGGCACACCGCCGGTGTCACCGTGCGGTTCAAGTCCGATTCCCCCGTGGTGATGATCCGGGCGACTTTGGTGAACAGTTACGACATGAATCACATGACCCGGGCGGGCAGTGCCGGATTCGATTCCTATTTCAAGCGTCCGGAGGACGGAAGATTTCTTTACAACACGACCGTCCAACCCAATCCCGGGCAAAAGCAGATCGAGGCCGTCTGCGGCATCAATCCCGAAAACAAGATGTGTGAGTGGATCATAAACTTCCCGCTTTACGGCGGGGTGAGCAAAGTGGAGATCGGTCTGAAAGTCGGCTCCTCGGTCTATCCGCCGGCGGAACACAAGGTAAAAAAGCCGATCCTGTTCTATGGTTCCTCCATTACGCAGGGCGGGTGCGCATCCCGTCCGGGAAATGCCTATTCCGCCATGCTTTGCCGCGCGGTCGACGCCGAGCAGATAAATTTGGGATTCTCCGGTTCGGCGAAAGGGGAAGCGGCCATCGCCGAACTGATCGCAAAACTCGATCTTGCGGCATTTGTTTTCGATTACGACCACAATACTCCAAGTTTGGAACATTTGCAAAATACCCATGAAAAATTCTTCAGGATAATCCGCGAGGCACATCCGCAACTGCCGGTGATCATCGTCAGCAAATGCGATTTCGCCTACCTGTACGCCACTGCGATAGAGGGGAATAAGGAGCGGCGGGATATCATTCGGAAAACCTGGGAAAATGCCGTCGCCCGCGGCGACAAAAATGTCTATTTCGTAGACGGCGAGACCCTTTTTGCCGGAGCGTTGCGCGATTGCTGTACCGTGGACGGCACCCATCCGAACGATCTCGGCTTTTTCCGCATGTATTCCACCATACTGCCGGTGCTGGAAAAAGCGCTCGGGCGGAAATGAGATTTTGGTCGGCGAGATTGAAAAAAAGCGGAAAAATCACGTTTGATTTAACTCGGGAGAAAGCATTTTGAGTATCAGGATATTTGGCGACGACTGTCCGAACATGCCGTGGGAAGATCGCCCGAAAGAGTGCGACCGCCCGCTGTGGCGTTATTCGCGCAATCCGATCGTCACCAAACTCGTCGTGCCCAAGTGCAACAGCATTTTCAACAGTGCGGTCGTGCCGTTCGGAGACGGTTTCGCCGGGGTCTTCCGGTGCGACAACGACTGCCGTCAGATGCGCATCCATGCCGGATTCAGCAAAGACGCGCTGCACTGGGAGATCGAGCCGGAGCCGCTGACTTTCGCCACGGCTCCGGACGGGCTGGGATTCGATTACGCCTACGATCCGCGCGTCTGCAAAATCGACGGCGAATATCTCGTAACGTGGTGCAACGGATATGCGAACTACCCGACCATCGGCATCGCCAAAACCCGGGATTTCAAACGGTTCGACCAATTGGAGAACGCGTTTCTTCCGTTCAACCGCAACGGCGTCCTGTTTCCGCGCAAGATCAACGGCATGTACGCCATGCTCAGCCGTCCCAGCGACAACGGGCATACGCCCTTCGGGGATATTTTTCTGAGTTACAGCCCGGACCTGAAGTTCTGGGGCCGCCACCGGCTGGTGATGAAAACCGATATGCCGTGGGAATCGACCAAGATCGGCGCCGGACCGATCCCCGTCGAGACCAGTGAGGGCTGGCTGCTGATCTACCACGGGGTGCTGACCAGTTGCAGCGGCTATGTGTATCACTTCGGCGCGGCCCTGTTGGATTTGGACGATCCGCAGAAGGTCATCGCCCGGGGGAAACGGTACCTGCTGGCTCCGGAAACACCCTATGAGCGGGCGGGCGACGTCCCCAACGTGGTTTTCCCCTGTGCCGCGTTGTGCGATGCCGCCACCGGACGCATCGCGGTGTATTACGGATGCGCGGATACCGTCACCGGAGTCGCTTTCGGCTATATCAACGAGATCATTTCGTACATCAAAAACAACTAAATCATCAGGAGTTTGCCCATGTCCGCCTCACTCAAGACCCTCTTTATCCTTTTTTCCTGCGGCATCGTCAGCCTCGCATCGGCGCTGGACGTGGAGATGCGTTACGAGTGGTCGCTGAAGATCAGCGATCCGCAGGTCGGCCCCATTTCCCTGTTGTCCCATCTGGTCGTGGTGGAGCCGCCGTGGAAGCAGTTCTATCTGCTGACCCGTTCCGAAAAGGACAAACGGGTGGAAAATCGCCCCGGCGAAGCGGTCCTGATCCATACCCCATCCCCCGGCAGTAAATTCCATCTGACCGAGTACCGCGCGACGGTCACTCCGCGCAAGGATACCGTGACCATCCGCTGCAAAGGAAAAATGCTGGAGAATATCCCCGGAATATTCGAGTATTCCGCCTTTTTGATCCCCGGTTATCTGGTCAACGGCGCATCGTTCACCGCGATCGACGCGCAGGGCAAAAAGTCCAACGGCGCGATCCCGGAATCTCCGGACAAACTGGAACTGGCCAGACTGTTCCGGACGCTGATCCTGCGCACGGAGTACGGGACGCTCCGCATTCAGGTCCGCAAGGGGACACTCCTGACGTTGGCCGACCGCCGCAAGAACACCTTTCTCAACTACTCCGGGCTGTGGGTGGGCGCGCAGAATGTCGATCTGAAAACGCCCTTCGACAGTGAGGTCGATTTCTCTTTCGTTCCCAATCCGGCCAAGCGTCTGCCCCCCATCGCCGGCGCGGTCAGCGAGAGCGGCGATCCCGCGCTGCAAAATTGCAAAATCGCTCCGATATCTCAAAAGACTCCGGTGGACACGTTCTGCATCCGGCCCAAATATCTGAAAAAAGGCGCGCTCGCGCCTAAGACGTCGGCACGCGGCATCACATTCGATCCGGCGTTGTCCGCCGAAGACCGCCGCAAACTCGGCGGCGCGCTGAAAAAACTGTCCGGTCTGCCCGCGCCGGTCGAGTTGTGTCTGGTCAAACAGGCCAAAGGCTATTTCGCCCGTCCGGAAGCCTTTGTGATCGAGCGGAAAGCGGAAAAAATCGTGCTTTCCGCCATGACTCCGCGGGCGTTGCGCTATGCGATTTCGGCATTGCGGGACACGGACCTCTCGCGGGAGTTCAAAATGGCGGATTATCCCGACATCCCGTTTCGCGGCATACACCTGATCGTGGATGCCGGAACGCCGGAGTTCGGACGGTTTCTGGTGGATGAAGTGTGGACCCGCGCCCGTTACAACCACGCCGTGCTGGAGTGCCAGTGGGCGCACTGGGATGCGAGCAAAGGAGCGTGGCGGGAAGATACGATATCCAAAGAGAAACTGCGGGAGTTCGTGGAATACTGCCGGGAAAACTACATCGAACCCATTCCCTGCGTGCGGCTGCTCAGTCACGTCGGCTGGCTGTTCAAAGGCAAGGTCAATGAAGATCTCAAGGAAAATCCGAAGCACGACTTCAACTACAACATCAGTCATCCTCGCACCAAACAGGTCGTCGAAGCGCTGCTGGACGAGGTGATTGATGTATTCAAACCCCAATATCTGCACATCGGGCATGACGAGGTCGACGGCGCCGGAGCCTACGAATTTCCGTATCAGCCGGAGCATAAGAAAATCGGCATGGCGGAGGTCGTGTACCGTTCGATCATGCACCTGTATGGTTATCTGAAAGCGAAAAACATCCGGACCATGTTGTGGCATGACAGTTTCATGTCGCCGCATGAGACGCCCTTCGGCCACGGCATGAAGTTGGACAATCCGGCGGAATTCCGGAAACGTCTGCCCAAGGACCTGGTCATCATGCTCTGGGATTATTCGCCGGTGGGCAGCAAGTCGGCGTACCGCAAACTGCAATCCGAGGGATTTCAGGATGTCATCGGGTGTCCGTGGTACGAGACGGACAATATCGACGTCACCCTGCGCAACGCGTACGTCTGCCGTATCGCCGGGATATGCGGAACGACCTGGTGGTTGTGGTGTGCGGTGTGGACCGCGCCGGACAAATACTTCAACGAACTCGAGCCGCACCTGCGAGTGGGCGCGTGTGCGTGGAATCTCGCCCAGATCGGCAAACTCCCGGCGTCCGTCTACGGCGACATCATCTCCTGTCTGCTCTACAAGATGCGCCATCTCTATCAGAGCGGTTTCAGGCCCGTCGAGGATACCGTTGCCGAAGGATTTGCCGTCGATCTGACCAAGTTTGCCAATTTCCAACTGAAAAAGCAGGACCCGCTGTTGAAACTGACCGAGGCGCCCTCCATCCGAAACGGACTGATCCAAGTCGGCAAAGCCGAATTCAACATCCCGCGATATCAGGGAAAACCGGCGGCGGTACTGCTCCGCAGTTATCCGGACGCGGGCATGTTCCCGGCGAAGATCACCATCCCGCTGAACCGCGAATGTAAAAAAATCTATCTGCTGGGCGCGCTGGCCGGAGAAACGCCCAAATATGACACGGCGGGATTGAAGGTCGTCTTCGGGTACGGCGACGGCAGTGAACGCGAGGTGAAACTGCACTACAATGAAGAAATCGGGCACATCCGGGGATATTCCAGCGCTCAACTGACCGCCTTTGACCGAATCGGCATCGGCGGCGGCTATTTCTGGAATTCGGAGATCGTCAATCCGTGTCCGGGCAAAATCGTCAAAACCGTGCGGCTGGCCTCGGTCGGCATCCCGTACCTGATTTTGGGCGTCAGCGGGGAATGAGCGGCAATATGATTCGGGAAGCGCGCTTCCCCGCCGGGGAATTTTGGTTTGACCGGAAAAGGGGGTTGATATTGGGCGAAAGCGGACTGTTTGTTTCGGGGCGTCCCATCAGGCCCGCCTTTCCGGTATTGACCATGATCGAAGTGGCAAATCCGGCGGAAAATGTCGTTTATCAGCGCGGCAGGGATTGGGATTTCGCCAACGGCGGACTGGTTCGTCTGCCGGGCTCGGCGATCCCGGAACTTGGCCCCGCCGAACTTTATCCCGCGCCGGACAAGGCCCGGGTATTTCCCGCAAAAGACGCCGACGCCGTTACCGGCGGCCCGGACGGGAAATTGCTCCGTTTTGACAACCGGGATTTTTTCGCCCGCAGGCAGATATCGTTTTCTTACCGTACTCCGATCGGCGCCATCCCGGGACTGCCGAAATTGCCGAAGGGGGTCTTGCCGCGCTTCCGGGCGAAACTGCGGCAGGGCGGACCGGTGAAGATCACCGCGCTGGGCGACAGCATCACGCAGGGCTTCAACGCCACGGCTTTTGTGGGGTGTCCTCCGTATCAGCCCTGCTATGCGGAGTTGTTTGCGGCGTTTCTCAAGCGGCGCTTCTGTTCCCCGGTCGAGTTGCGGAACCTGGCTGTGGAAGGCACCTGCATCGACGACGCGATTGAACGGCGGGAATCATGGCGGGACGACGACAGTGATCTCTACCTGATTGCCTACGGGATGAACGATTTCGTGTGCCGCACTCCCGAAAAATTCGTCGCACTGGCGGAAGAACTGGTCGGACTGGTCCCATCCGGGGAATTTCTGTTCGTCAGCGCCATATCAGCCAACCCGGAATGGAGTTGCATCCCGCCGGGAAAAGATGCGGCATTCGCCTCGACTCTCCGCTGCTGGTGTCGGCGAAACAACTTTGCGCTGGCGGATGTCAACGCTCTCTGGCACCAGATTTCCGATCGGCGGGACTATTGGGGATTGACCGGAAACGGGGTGAATCATCCCAATGATTTCGGGCATCGCCTCTATGCCTCCGTCTTGTGCCATTTATTTGCGGACTGAGAATCCGGTCATGAAAAGTGTTGATTTCAAGCATCCGGAATTTTTTTCCGGCATCACCGCGTTGGCCCCCGCCGCGCAGGGAGTCATCCCCCGGCGTCTGTCCGAGGCCGCGATCGCGTTTTGCGCCGCGCTGGAAGACACCAAAGGGGCCCGGGCCCGGGGCGGCGCCGGGGTCCGACTGCGGGCATGCTCGAACACCGATCGGCTGAAAATCAAATTGCAACTGCATTCTCGAACGGCGGGGGACTGCATCATGACGCTGGCGGACGCCGCCGGAAACTGCGAGTATCGGCGGTTTGACCGTGACACGGAATTGAATTGGGAATTGCCGCGGGGCAATGACCGGTTCACGATCTTTTTTCCGTGGCAGGGCGAACTGGAAGTCATCGACCTGCAAATCTCTCCCGACGCCGATTTTCGGCCGATTGCAGAAAACGCCGACGAGACGTGGCTTTTCATCGGCGACTCCATTACGCAGGGCATGGAAGCGGAATTCCCGGAACGGTCATTTGTCGCGCTTCTTGCCCGGAAACTCGGAGCCGATTTCCGCAACTGCGGGGTCGGCGGACTGAAAATGGAACCGGAATTCGTACGCCGCGCGCTGACCGGCCGGTTCGATGCGGTCCTGCTGGCCTTCGGCGTCAACGACGCCTCGCTGAAAACGCCGCTGCCGCAGTTCGAAAAAAATGTCCGTTCCGCGCTGGAGACGCTGAACGATTGCGGAAAAGCGCGAATTCATGTGCTTACCCCGCTGTATTGGCCGGGCGAGGATACCCCGGACATCCTGGATCAATACCGGACGGCGTTGCGGCGGACGGCGGCGGCTTTTCCCCGGGTCGAAGTTCTTGAGGGCGGCGATCTGTTGCCGCATGAAGAAAAATTTTTCGCCGACGATGTCCATCCCAACGCGGACGGAATGGCCGTCATCGCGGAGAATATATGGAGAAAATTGAATTCAACAACGCGTGGAAGGGTGTGATACGGGTATGAGTTTGGCGGATTGGGTAATTGTAATCGTACCGACGATTTTCGTATTGTGGGTGGGGTATCGCTCCAAAAATTATATTCGCGGGATCGCGGATTTTCTTTCCTGCGGCCGGGTATGCGGGCGATACGTCATCTCCGTGGCCGATGTTGCCAACATGCTGGCGGTGGTGACGTTGGTCGCGCAGGTGGAAGTCCTGTACAAAAGCGGTCTCGCCTACGGTTTCTGGACCAACGTCATGATCCCCATATCCATGCTGCTGGGCCTGCTGGGGTATTGCGGGTTCCGTTTCCGGCAGACCCGGGCGATGTCGCTGGGGCAGTTTCTGGAACTGCGCTACAATCGCGCCATGCGGATCTTTGCCGCGCTGCTGCGAACGTTTTCGGAAACGCTGTGCAATATGATCGTGCCGGCGATCTCGGCCCGGTTTTTCATCTATCTGCTGGACCTGCCGTACCATATCGAGGTGTGCGGGCTGAAAATTTCCACCTTCGGGCTGGTCATTTTTCTGGTGCTCGCGCTGGCCATTTTCATCATCTGGTGCGGCGGCACGGTCGCGCTGGTCATCACCGGAGCGGTGCAGACGCTGATCAGTTATCCCATCTTCGCGGTCTTCGTGGTCTATCTGCTGACCAATTATTCGTGGAACGGCGAGATCGTGCCGGTACTGATGGACCGCGCGCCGCAGGAGAGTTTCCTGGACCCCTACGATTTGCAGTCCCTGCGCGATTTCAACATTTTCGCCTCGGTGGTCATCATATTGAACATGGTGCTGAACTACGGCAGTTGGATCGGTTCCGGGCTGACCACCGCCGGGAAAACGGCGCATGAGCAGAAAATGGCGGGCGTCCTCGGCTCTTTCCGCAACGGGTTTTCCGTGGTCTTCTACTTCGTGATCGCCGCGATCATCCTGACCGTGCTGAATCACCGGAATTTTTCGGGAGTTGCCAGGGAAATTCGTACCGATCTTTCCGCCAAAATCGCGGAAGAAGTGGTGAACAGCCCGCAACAGAGGGAAAAATTCGTCGCCGCGATCCGGGATATCCCGGAACAGAAACATGTCATCGGCACGGATAGACCGCTTTCCGACGCGCGGAATCTGGACACGGTCTACATGGATGCCGCCCACGATGCTTTGGGGCATTCCCCGGAAGGGAACGCCAGATTCCAGCAGTACCGGACGCTCTACTATCAACTGATGCTGCCGGAGACACTGAAAAAAATGCTGCCAGCCGGGTTGATCGGGCTGTTCGCGCTTCTGATGCTGATGCTGATGCTTTCCACCGACGACAGCCGGATCTTCTCCGGGGCGGTGACCACCATACAGGACGTGGTCCTGCCGATATACGGTAAAAGCATTTCCACCCGGGGTCATTTGCGGCTGTTGAGGATCATGATCGTCGTCATCGGGATCGTATTTTTCTGCGGGTCGTTTTTCATGGCGCAGTTGGACTATATCAATCTTTTCTGTATCATCACCACCAGTATCTGGCTCGGCGGAGCCGGACCGGTGATCGTCGGCGGCCTGTATACCCGGTTCGGCACGACCGCCGGGGCGTTCACATCGCTGTTTACCGGGATCGTGGTTTCCGGCGGCGGGATTCTGGCGCAGCGGAACTGGGCCGAATCGGTCTATCCGTGGCTGGACAAAGTCGGCTGGGCGGAACCGCTGGGCCGCTGCATGGAAACGGTTTCCGCGCCGTTTGCCCCGTACATCGTCTGGCGGATGGACCCGGTGAAGTTCCCGATCAATTCCAATGAATTGTTCTTCATCTCCATGGTGCTGGGAGTGCTGGGCTATGTCGTCGTTTCCCTGCTGACGCTGCGCAAGCCGTTCAATCTGGACAAAATGCTGCATCGCGGCAAGTACGCCGACGCACAGAGTGGAGACGCCGTAGCGGTGTCCTTGAGAGAAAAATTCCGGCTGAAGTCGCTTTTTGCGACATTCATCGGCATTGATTCGGAATACACCAAATGGGATAAGGTGATCGCGTGGAGCGTATTCGTTTACTCTTTCGTCTATTCTTTCCTGATCTGCTTCGTCGGAGTGGTGATCTGGAACGCCTTTTCCCGCTGGCCGCTGGAGTACTGGAGCGTCTACTTCCTGATCGTCAATCTGATCGTGCCGTGCTTTATCGCGGTGATCAGCACCGTATGGTTCTCCATCGGCGGTGTCGTCGACCTGCGGCGGATGTTTCGGGATCTGAAAGCGAGAAAGGACAACCCGCTGGACAACGGCGAAGTGCGCGATGACGGCGATAAGGAATAACAAGATGACGATGCAGGAAAAATTCGAATTCTATTTCCGCGACAAAAAAAGCGGGATGATGTTCTCGTTTTTGGATATGGACACGCTCGCTCCGCCGACGGACGATTTTTTTGCCGGCGCCGATTGCGACGAAAGACTGGACGTGCCGCATACCGGAAACAGCGAGAAGTACATGCATGAAAACTGCGGCATGGTCACCGGAAGTTATCTCATCTCCGAAGTTTTGAGATACGAGCGCACCGGCGGGGAAGACGCGCTGGAAAACGCCCGCGCGTGTTTTGCCGGATTGTTCGGGAACTACCGTCGCGGCTTCGCGCTGGAGCCGGGATTTTTTCCCAAGGCTTACGGCGGGCGCTTTTCCGCGGAGACCAGCACCGATCAGGTCTTGTACTGCTGCTGCGGCTGTGAAGCGTTCTTTCCCCATGCCTCCCCTCGGGAGCAGTCCGAGATCGCGGAGTTGATCCCCTCGCTGGTCAACTTTTGGGTCAAGCGGGATTATCGGTATCATTTTTTCAAGATCTGCGGCGACGACTGGCAGTGGCCGCTGGTGCGTTTCCCGGCGCTGCTGCAGCTGGCGCGGCATTTCTCTTCGGACCCGATCTTTTTGCGGGAATACGACCGTCTCCGCAATTACTCCTCGTTCCCGGAGCATTGTCAACTGCGCCAAAGGAGGGAGGAGAACAATCCGACCGACTTCGAGCGGGAAAATTCCGGCTGGCTGACCTACAACGGCGCGGATCGGGTCACGATGGACACCATGAATTTCGATCTTCTTCTGCGTTACGCGCCCGACGATCCGCTTGCGGAAAAATGGCGCGCCGGTATTCGGATGATGTGGGATGAAGTCAAGGACTCCATTGCGCCGGACGGCAAATATTATTCCATGCAGATTTTCGACTTCGCTACCGGCAAACCGCGCCGCACCGGGGGCTTCGCCGTCGACGGCACGCTGATGCACGGCGCGAAATCCGGCTGGAGCACCATGGTGGTGCGCGCAGGGATGATGGCATTGCGGCATTGCCCGGAACTGGCGGACGAGGTGATCCCCCTGACCGAACGGGTACACGAGAAACTCGGATTCCGGGACTGCACCTATTACGACGAGCCGGAACGATTCGCTCCGGACCGTCGATATCAAACCCGTTTTTTGAGCGGAGATTCCGTCGCAAACTGGCTGTGGAGTTGGGAATTGCTCCGAAAGTACGAACGGGCAAAGGGAGTTGGGCACGATGAAAACGCAAATCGCGGGGAGGTCTGCTGAAATGCCGATTCTGGATGCACACATCCATTTGCAGCATCGGTTCTGGGCCGGCCACGCCCCGGAGTGCCGCAACGCGGATGAAACCGTCGCCGCATTGAAGCGGGCGGGAATAAGCGGTGCGGTCTTCACCCCGTGGCGCGGCGTACTGGGCGAGAGCGAAGCCGATCTCGACGCCGCCAACGCGGAAGCGCTGGAGGTTTGGGAGGCGCACCGGGATTTTCTGTATCCGGGCTTGAGCATGCACCCCGCATTCCCGGAGACCTCGCGCCGATGGCTTCGCCGCTTCCGGGAACTCGGACTGGTCTGGGCCGGAGAATGGGTGTCGAATTATTGCGGCAGAAACGATTTCGACGCGCCCGAATTCGCCCCGCTGTTCGCGGCCTGCGCGGATAACGGGATGGTGGTCCAACTGCACAACGCTTCCGGAGTGCCGGTGATTGCCGCCCGCTATCCCGATTTGACCGTGGTGGCCTCGCATCTGACCGACCCGATGCTGGAAAAGGAGGCCGATCTGCCCAATGTTTATGTGGACATCAGCGGTTACAGCGGCGGTCTGGGGTACCGGGTGCTGTCGCGTGTTCGTTCGCTTTTCGGTGCGGAACGAATTCTGTTCGGCACGGATTTCGACGGCTACGACCCGGAGCCGTATATTTTGCGGGTGGAACGGGACTTCACCCCGGCAGAGCAGGAAAAGGTATTTTCCGGCAATCTGCTGGACATTCTGAAACGCCATGCGGCCGGGAGCGTTTTCCCGGGCGTTGGAGACAGGTTGCGAAAAGAACATGAGATTGGCTGAAACAACTGCAAAAAAAAACGATGGCCCGGAACGTTTCGTCTGGGGCGCGGCGACGTCGGCATTTCAGATCGAGGGCGCGACTGCCGCGGACGGGCGGGGACGGTCGATATGGGACGACTTCTGCGCCCGGCCCGGCCGAATTTTGGATGGCGGCGACGGCGCGATCGCCTGCGACCACTACCGCCGTTACCGCAAAGACATCCGGCTGCTCAAGGAACTCGGCGTCACCGGATACCGTTTCTCCATCTCGTGGCCGCGTATCATTCCCGACGGCGTCGGCAATGTGAATCCCGCCGGAGTCGATTTTTACAATCGTCTGCTGGACGAGTTGATCGCGAACGGGATCGAACCTTTCCCGACGCTGTACCACTGGGATCTGCCGACGGGATGTCGCGGCGGGTGGCTGGAGCCGGTTACCGCCGAAGCATTCGCCGCCTACGCCAAAGTCTGCTTCGACGCTTTCGGCGACCGGGTGAAACACTGGATCACACTGAATGAATCGTGGTGTTCCGCCGTTTTGGGCTACGGGCTGGGGGTGTTCGCACCGGGGATGACCGATCCCGAAATGCCGTACCGGGCCGGACACCATCTGCTTTTGGCGCACGGGCTGGCCGTCCGGGAGTTCCGCAACGGCGGATATGCCGGAGAGATCGGCATTGCCAACAACTGCGACTGGCGGGAGCCTCTGACCGATACGGCGGCGGACCGCGACGCGGCGGAACGGGCGCTGCAGTTCTTTTACGGCTGGTTCACCGATCCGCTGTTCACCGGAGAGTACCCGGAAACGATGCGGCGGCGATTGGGTGGAAGACTGCCGGAATTTTCTTCCTCCGAAAAGGTACTGCTGACGGGAAGCGCCGATTTTCTGGGGCTGAACCACTACACCACCATGTACGCTTCCGACTCGCCGCCGCCGGGCGGCGGCGACACCACCGCGTCCGGCAACGGCGGCATGATCGACGATCAGCAGGTCTGGCTGTCGCCGCCGGACGGCTGTGCCAAAACCGACATGGGCTGGGCGGTCGTCCCGTGGGGATTGCGGAACATGCTCCGCTGGATCGCCGAACGCTACGGCAATCCGCCGATCTACGTCACGGAAAACGGTTGTTCCGATCCGATCACCGGGATCTCCGACCCGCTGGAAGACGCGGCGAGAAGCAGTTTCATAAGGGCGTACACCCGGGAAGCGCTGGCGGCCAAAACGGATTCGCATGTGGATCTTCGGGGATACTTCTACTGGTCGCTGTTGGACAATTTCGAGTGGACCAGCGGCTATCAGCGGCATTTCGGACTTATACGCTGTACCCCGGACGATCTGCGCCGCCGGCCCAAGAAGTCGTTTGATGAGTACAGGAAGATCATCGAAGAATACAGGGTAAATCAGAAGGAGGGAAAAAATAAATGATACTCGCGCCTGTCGGTTCCCGGGAGTGGGATTTTCTGCCGGAAACGCTGAAAAAATCGGTCGCATCGCCCGACCTTGTTCCGGAAGGGAAAACGGTCCTGATCCCGGAAAAGATGTGGATGAACCGTTTTTCCGTCACCCCGGCAACGGAAGGTGAATGGGAAGCGCATCACGATTATTACGATTTGCAGTTGGTCGTGGAGCGGGAGGAGTTCTGCCTCATCGCCTCCGAAGCCGACTGCACCGCACGGGGGGAATACCATGCCAACGACGACTACCGTCTGTTCGACGGTCCGGCGGCGACGGCCTGCCGTCTGGCTCTGCGGCCGGGAACGATGCTGCTGATCGCTCCCGGCGAAGTACATCTGCCGGGGGTGAGCATCGGTGGCGACGCGCTCCCGCACACCAAGATCGTGGTCAAGATTCACCGTTCCCTGCTGGAAAGGAATTGAAATGTTTCGACGAATCATCGTGTCGTTTCTCGCCTGTGCCGCCATCGGCGCGGCGGCGGCGGGGGATTGCCCGGTCATTCCCCGGCCCCGGACTTACCGGGCCGATGGAGACGCCGTCGCTCTGCCGACTGCGGAAAAAATGGCGATCGTCGTTGCGCCGAAACCGCATGAAGTCGTAACATACGCGGCGGAACGTCTGCAGAAAACGCTCTTTCGGTTGACCGGGCGTCAAATTGCCATTGCCGAAACGGTCCCGGAAAACGTCGAACTGATCATCCGCATGGGACTGCCGGAATGTGAAGCCGACCTCGCCGCCGCCTGCGGCAAAGCCGGGATCGACATTTCGCCCGCAAGTTGGGGATACGACGGTTTTGTGATCCACTTCACGCCGGGACAAGTCCATCTGGCCGCCGCCGAACCCCGCGCTCTCATCTACGCGCAGGAGGTCCTGTGCGCGATGATCAAGCGCGAAGGCGACCGGCATTTGCTGACCGTCGCGGAGGTCCGCGACCACGCAGGGATCCGGTGGCGTTCCTACAGTTGGAACAGTTGTCAATGGTACAATGACGTTAATCTGGACGCCTACGCCGACGCCCGGATGAACTGCATCGAACTGCGCGACGGCTTCGCCAAGGATTTGTACGGTCATTACGGTTATCCATACAACTACCCGATCACCGGCGAAAACGAACGCAAAGTCATCGCCGCCGCCCACCGCCGGGGCATGTTCGTGTGGGGCGTGGTCGCCTGTGCCGCCGCGCCGGAGAACCACCCGCAAGTCGTCGGTCAGGTGGAAAAACTGATCGCGCTGGGCGTGGACGGCGTTTACATTTCCTACGACGACCCCGGCAAGGTTCAGGGCGCGGAGGCGTTGATCCGCCAAATCGTCGATACGGCGAAAAAGCACGGCATCGCCGGTGAGAGGATCGCGTTTTTGCCGCCGTACCCCGATTACGCCAAGTTTTACAGCGATTTCAACCTCAAAATGCTGCAAAGCGTCCCGGAATTGCGGGATGCGACGTGGTTTCTGACCGCTTCGCCCTCGCCGGAGAATCTGGCGATGCTCAAGGATATGGGCATCCGCAAAAAGTTCGGCTGGTTTTTCAACTGGCCGATGGGCAACCGCGACGCCCCGGCGTATCAGCGGCCGTTCTTCTTCGAGCGGGCGTATCTGCCGCTGGGCGATTTCGACGACTTCGACCGGGGTATGGACTGGCTCGACGACGAAATGCTGGCCCGTGCGGACCGATGCTTGAGCAGTGCGATGGTCTGGACGCGGGAATACCCGGAAACGCTGGCCCAATTTTTCGGAGCCTGGGCGTGGAACCCGGGCGCCGCGAGCACGCGGGAACTGAGAAAGCGGGCCTACACCCGGCTGTACGGAGCGGAACTGGCGGATGCGGCCGCCGAATTCGACCGTTATCTGACTGGGGTCAATCACAATCTGTCCTTTATCGGCGACGACTTCTGGACCAAATGCCTGTGGCGGCTCCGGGATGTCCGCAACCGTCGGCATGTGAATCACATGCTGGCGAAAATGAAGCCGCTGGCCGCCCGGATCGTAATGGAAGCCCCCTCGCACACCTGGATCGACCGGGAACACCTGCAAAAGGAGTACCTTATTCCCATGCAAAAGACCGTCGCATGGCTGGAACGGCTGGTCAACACGCGGTTCCCGGAGGAGATCGTGCCGGACTTCGACCGGCAGTCGGCGCAATCGTATCTGCGGTTGAAAAGGGCGGATTTTCTGCGGGAACAGCGGAAAAAACTGGTCCCGGTCCTCAACGATATCGAATGCAATTTCGGTCGCCAGCGGCATGTCCCGCAATATCTGAAAAAGTGGCGGAACAAACTGGAGATCCCGGAAAAATAAAAAAAAGAAATTTGCCACCGGGTGCTTACTTCTTTTCTCGCAGGAAAAGAAGTAAGACAAGAAAAGGCGACAGCGTTACTTTCTTTGGAAGAAAGTAACCAAAGAAAAGGCGGCATTGCTTGTCTGCCGTAGTTTCTGCGGAGGTGGACGCGGGAGGCGGCTGATCGTATTGAGTGTGAAATCGCGGAATGTGTTAAAACGACCCATTCAAAAAAGAGGTGTAACATGAAATTTGCAAAATCCGTTTTTCAAGGCGCATGGTCGGCGATGTCCACGCCGCTGACGCCGAATGCCGAAGTCGACGCCGATGCGTTGGAGAAACTTGTCGAACATCAACTCGCGCTGGGCATCAAGGGGCTGTTTCTCGCCGGGACCGCCGGAGAGGGTCCGTTTCTGCCCGACAGGGAACGGGCGCGGCTGCTGGATCTGACGGTCCGGTTTGTTGCCGGCAGGATGCCGATCGCCATGCAGATCACCGACAATTCGGCGGAAAGGATGATCGAAAATCTGGAAAGGTATCAGGATCGCGGGCTGGATATCGCGGTCATCGCGCCGCCGTTTTTCCAGTCGGATGAGACGGACGATTTTCTCTGCGGCCTTTATACGCGGGTGATCGAGGCCAGCCAAGTCCCGGTGGGCATTTACAATCGGGGCAGATTCTCCAGCGTCGCGGTCTCGCCGACACTGCTGGGCCGCATTCTCGATCATCCCAAAGTCATACTGGTGAAAGACAGCGCCAGTCAGGAGGAGTACAAACAGGCGGTCCTTGCGGCCAAACAGCGGCGGAAAGGGGAACTGGCGGCGCTCTGCGGCGATGAATTCGACTGTGTCCCGTATTTGCGCGACGGCTACGACGGGGTGCTTTTCGGCGGCGGCTGTTTCAACGGCGCGTATGCCGACAGGATCTGTCAACTGGTCCGGGAAGGCAGGGTCGATGACGCGCAGAAACTGCAGGAACACCTCGCCTCTGTGCTGTTCAAGGTCTTCGGCGGGGAGACGCTGGGATGCTGGATGGCCGGACAGAAAGAACTGATGGTGCGGCTGGGGGTCTTCAACTCCGCAAAGACGTTGATGAATTATCACCTCACGCCGGAGTGTTCCGCCGCGATCGATGAAGTCATCCGTGATGAAAGATCATGGCTGCTGCCGTAGTGGGAGAAGTTGAAAATGCTGCGTTATCAGGAAAACAACGAACTGCACCGGGATTTCCACGGCACGACCAATATGACCATCGAGTACATCGCCCGGAAGTACGGTGCGGACGCACTGAAAGAGATCCTGCGCCGGACCGGACGCGAGGTCTACCGTTCCATCCGGGAAAAGTTGGCCAAAGGCGACGCGTCCGAACTGCTGGAACACCTCAACTGGTTCTATTTCCGCGAGGGCGCGCCCTATCAGTTGACCGTTTCCGCCGACGAGATAAAAATGGAGGTTTTCGAGTGCCCGGCCCACAAGCACCTGAAAACACTGGGCCTGCCCGTATCCGAATACAACTGTCTGCAAACAAGCGAAGTCAACGCGGGAATGTGCGAAAACACCCCGTGGGAAAGTTCCGTGGAGATCCTCGGGCCGGGACACTGTGTGCAGACATTCCGCAGAAAGGGTGAGGTGGAAAAATGATCCCGAGCGACCATTTTGTCCGTTTCTACAACGAAGTTTTCAAGTTTCTGGATGGCCGGGACGGCCTCGCGGATTTTTATTGTGAAATCAGCCGCCATCAGGATTTTCATTGTCTGGAGTTGTTTCGTTCCCGCGGCTTGCAGGGAGTGTACGAATACTACTGTACGATCCGCAAAGAGGAAAATTGCGACATGGATATTCAACTGAACGGCCATGAACTTACTCTGCGGATGAATGTCTGTCCGAGTTTGAGCAAGGCGATGGATAACGATGCGGGGCTGTGCCGCAAGTATTGTCTGCACTGTCCCGGCTGGGTACAGCCGGTTTACGCCCGCGCCGGATTATTCGAGATATACGATGTCGGCGACCTTGAGCAGCCCCGGTGCACGGAGTGGATCTACGACGACCGGGAAGCCGCACGGGAAAAATATCGCGCGCTTGCGAAAACCATCTCCCCGGAGCGGCTGTTCATAAGTTTTGAGCCGTAAAGCATTTTTACGGATGCAAAAAAATGAGAAAAAAATATTGACGCCTCTTGACAATTGAAGTAATGTGTTGTATAATAAGACGTGACCGGAATGTATAAATAATACCGGTATTGAAAAATGCCGGGGACAAAAAGGAGGTTTGTTATGGCTGTGGTAACCGTACATCAGGATCTGTCTGGCAGTTTGACGTTGACGGGTGATACTTACACCTGTGCCGCGGGGGACGGCGGTGCGTTCTGGGTAAAAGGAACCGGGTCGCTGGATGGCTATGCGATCTTTTCCGGCAATGAGACCACCGCGACCAACGGCGATGGCGGCGCGATCTTCAATCAGGGTACGATCACGCTTTCCAACACGCTGTTCGAGAACAACAGCGCTGCGATTGGAACCGGAGCCAACGGACGGGGCGGTGCGATCTACAATGCCTACAACGCGACGGTGTCTTTGACCAACACGACATTCTCCAACAACAGCGCACGGGTCGGCGGCGCGATTTACAATGACAATGGCGGTACGCTCAATTTGAGAGACGTCGTTTTCACGACCGCGACCGACAGCATCTACAATGCCGGTACGATGGTTCTCCGGGGCACGATCGACGCTTCGGCCACGACGCTGACCACCACGAAAACGTTCGACAACTACGACAATCTGACCGTTGGCACGTTCATCGCGGACGGCATCGCCGGCAGCGGCGGTGCTGGTGCGATCTGGAATGGCGGCACCGTGACTCTGCTCGCCGGGACGGTCGCCAATACCAGTTATGCGGATGTCGGAGCCATCCGCAATCATTACGCCACTTCCGCCGCCAATATCGGCGCGGTGCTGTTTGACGGCAATGCTTCCAACAGCGGCAATGGCGGTGCCATTCACAACAAAGGCTCGGTGAATGTCGAAGGCGCGAGCTTTACCCGCAACACCGCTTTGAATGGCGGTGCGATCTATACCGCGGACGGCACGGCTACGATCGTCAATGCCGATTTTACCGGAAACAGCGTCACCGCATCGCTGAATTACGATGGCGGCGCGATCTACACCGTCCGCACGACGTTGAGCATCTCCGGCGGCACTTTCGCCGAAAACACCGCGGGCGGCAGGGGCGGCGCCGTGTGCGTCGATCAGGGAACTCTTTCCATTTCCGGAGTCGAGTTTTCCGGCAACAGCGCCAACTCGGGTGGTGCGCTGACCAACAACGGCACGGCCACGGTCGGCAATCTTTATTTCTCCGGCAACAGCGCCGCGTCCAACGGCGGCGCCATCTACAATACCGGTTCACTGGACCTCACCGGGGCGACATTCGCCACGGCCAGCGATACCGTTTACAATGCCGGTACAATGGTTCTGCGCGGAAATGTCGACGCTTCGGCGACGACATTGACGACCACGAGGACGTTCGACAACAGGGGAACTCTGACCGTCGGCACTTTCGAGGCAATCGACATCAACGGAACCGGCGGCGCCGGGGCAATCTGGAATGACGGCACCGTGACCCTGCTCGGCGGGACCATCGCCAATACCAGTTATTCCGATCAGGGAGCCATCAACAACGCCGGAGGAGTCGCCAATATCGGCGCGCTTCTGATGTCCGGTAACAGCGCCGGCATCAACGGTGGTGCATTGTACAACTCCGGCACGATGAACATCACCGGCACGACGTTCTCCGGCAACAGCGCCGCGTCCAGCGGCGGCGCGCTGTACAACACCGGGACCGCGAACGTCACCGATGCGACCTTTGTCACCGCCAGCGACACGATCTACAACTACGGCACGATGGTCATGGATGGGAACGTCGACGCTTCGGCGACGACGCTGACCACCAAGAGAGTATTCGACAACAAAGGAACTTTGACCGTTGGAACGATTGATGCGGTGTTTGGTGGCTCGATCGGTGACGCCTACGCTATTTTCAACGATGATGGAGCCACTCTTAATCTGAATGGCGGACAGATCAGTTTCGATAACCGCTACGGTACCGGTTATGGCGCGATCCGCAATCATTATACTACATCCGTCGCTAATGTCGGTTCGGTTCTGCTTGCCAATAACTACACCGGCACTTCCGGTCAACGTGACGGCAATTACGGCGGTGCGGCGTACAACAAAGGTACAATGAATTTCACCGGCACGACGTTCTCCGGCAACGAAGCCGGTCGCGGCGGTGCGATCTACAATGAGGGGACCGTCAACATCAATGGCGCGATCTTCGCCACCGCCACCGACACAATCTTCAACTACGGCACGATCAACTTCGTCGGCGGCACGGTCGACGCGAGCGCGACCGCCATCACTTCGCACTCCCGGATCAGCAACGACGGCAGCATCCTCGTCGTGGGAGAATTCAACTCCTCCGGCGCGACGACGTTCGGCGGCGGCGGCGGGTTCTACAACGGCGCGACCACCACGATCAACGGCGGAACATTCAGCGGCAACTACGCCGCGCTCGGCGGTTCCGCGATCTACAACAAGGCCGGTGAGACGCTGACCCTGAACAACATGCTTTTCGCCGACAACGCCGCTCCCGCCGGAGCATACGGCGGCGGTGCGATCTACGCGGATGAGGACGGCAGTCTGACCATTTCCGGATGTACTTTCACCAGCAACGGTGTTGTCGGGAACGGCGGTGCCGTGTACAACTACGGTTCCGCGATCATCTCCGACACTCTTTTCAGCGGAAATACCGCGGTCGAAAAGGAAAACGGGAAAGGCGGCGACGGCGGCGCGATCCTCGGATTTTCCAGCAAAAACGTCATTTCGTTGAGCGGCACCACTTTCGCCACCGCCAGCGACACGATCGTCAGCAGTGGCACAGTGACTTTCACCGGCGACAATATCATCAATGCAAGCGTTGGCGGCGACGGGACGTTCCTCGTCAACGGCGCGGACCTCGTCTTCGCCAATGCCGAGGCAATCACGGTGACGTCTCTGAACTTCGTCGGCACGGCGAACTCCATTGCCGTCACCGGCGCGGCGGTCGACTTCGACGGCTTCGTCTTCACCTCCGGCAGTCAGGTTGACTTCAACGGTTTGAGCCTCGCCGACATCGTGCTGACCGTGGATGCCTCCGATCACGTCAGCGGCGAAGTCACCATCGCCACCAACGTGAGCAAGATCGGCGGATACGCATTCACCGATACGGACAACAGTTCGCTCTTCCTGAAACTGGACGGCACCGACCTCGTGATGTACGAGAGAGCCGCCGACCTCAAGGACGGCGACGCTCCCGTCGGCAATTACAAGGGGAGCGGCGACAGCAATCTGATTACGGGCGGCACGGTGGAAGTGGCGTTCTTCGGCACGACGCAGGCTTCCGGCAGTGTACGGACGGTCTTCACCGGCGGCACGGTGGTCAATTCGACCATCGGCGGCGCGCTGGTGCTGGCGGGAAATTCCGCCGGTCTGGATGCGGTGACGCTGGATATCCGCGATGGGGTGTCGCTCCTCGGCGGACCTTCCAACGGCGGCATGAACTACGTCGCCGGGTACGCCTACGGTGCGAACGCCAATCCCTCGGGCCGGGATGATACCAAGTGCCTGACCGTGGATTCGGCGGCGCTGAACCTCTCCGGCTCCAGCATCAACGGCAACCTCTACGCCGGAGCCCACGCCCGCAAAGGCGCGTGGACGGAAGTCGCCGCCACGACGATCACCGTGACCGGCGGCATCGTCGAGAAGTTGTACGGCGGCGGCTGGGCTGAACGGTACGGTCAGAGCGATGTCGGCACCGCGACGGTGAATATCTCCGGCGGTTCGATCAACCGGCTCTACGCGGGCGGCGGCAACGGCTCCAACGCGTACACCTACACCACGACCGCAAATATCACGATCTCCGGCGGGACGGTGGACTACGTCTTCCTCGGCGGCAGGAACATCAACTGCTTCGTGGGCAACGCGACGCTGACGCTCACCGGCGGGAGCAAGACGCTCACCCGGGTCTCCGGTCACAACGACTGCGGCGTGGACAACACCACGCTCAGCACGCTGAATGTGAAAACCAACGTAACGCTGGATTATCTGGATGACGTCAACGTGATCAACATGACCGAACTCAAGACCATGCAGATTCGGGAACTGGCTTCGTACGACGAGACCGATCCCGTTGCGCTCAAGGTCAATCTGCTCACCGACGGGTTCGACGGAGAGTGGACGGTGCTGAGCGGCGCGAGACTGGACGCCTTCCTCTCCGATGCGGCGCAGTTCTACGTCAACGACGCGGCGTACACCGAGGGCGGCGTGGTGATCGGCGGCGAGACCTACGTCCTGACCAAAGAGACCGACAGCATCAAATTCGGCAAACTGGCATAAGGAGACCGATCCATGAAATTCGA
>JALEMG010000026.1 GCA_022768375.1 Lentisphaeria bacterium | reverse complement strand
TCTTCTGGATTTCATTACAGGGAAATACCATGTTGACGCCGGGATTCACGGAATCCTCAACCTCAATGGTCAGCACTCCGGTGTGTCCGTGAAGATACTGAGCCTCTCCCTGAAATCTGTAGAACCGATGGGCATACTGCAGATCGAACGTTGTGATGCTTCTCATTTTGTATATCCTTTCATGTTGGTTTTAACGCAGAATTGTTGCATCAGTAGTTCTGCGCTTCAATTTCAAAATAAGCCTGCGGATGTGCACAGACCGGGCAGACCTGCGGAGCCTTCTCGCCGATGTAGATATGTCCGCAGTTACGGCATTCCCAGCGGTTTTCTCCGACCTTGACCCAGACTTCGCCTTTCTCAACGTTGGCGGCAAGTTTGTTGTAGCGGTCTTCATGGCGCTCTTCGATCTTGGCAACGGCGGCGAACTGAGCAGCCAGCTCCGTGAAGCCTTCGGCGGCGGCTTCTTCGGCAAACTGCTTGTACATCTGCGTCCATTCTTCATGTTCGCCTGCGGCAGCCGCCTTCAGGTTTTCGAGCGTGGAGCCGATTCCGTCCAGCGCTTTGAACCAAAGTTTCGCATGTTCTTTTTCATTGTTCGCGGTCTTTTCAAAGATGGCCGCAATCTGCTCGAAACCTTCCTTCTTCGCTTTGCTTGCAAAGTAGGTGTACTTGTTGCGCGCTTGGGATTCTCCCGCAAATGCGTACCACAGATTGGCTTCGGTCTTTGAGCCTTTTAGATCCATTTTCATTTCCTCCTGTATTCAGCATACCTGCCGGGGTTAGAGTTGTTTATTTTGCTACGTACGCGCTTTTTTTTGCACATTCCGCACAAATTCCGCTGATTCTCAGCTCCACATGATCTGCCTGAAATCCCGGATTGTTATCCGGTTCCGGAAGATCCTGCGGCAATTCAAAATCCTGAATCGCTCCGCATTCACGACAGATAAAATGCCCGTGATTCCGTGCGATCCCATCAAAACGTGCATTGACGATTTTATCCATCCTGTAAATAATTCCCCTGTCGGAGAATTCCATCAAAATCCGGAAAACGCTTTCCCGCGTGATGGAAGGAATGCTTTTCCGGACACATTTCAAGACATCATCGACATCGGGATGTTCCTTGTTTCCGAGGATACATGCGTAAACGGCGAAACGCTGCGCCGTGCATTTGTATTGATGCACGCTGCAGAGTTTTTTAAAGTTTTCATGCAGAGCGTCGATTTTCATTTTTTGCTTTTCTTGATAAATTTTGTCTTTAGCTAAAGATAATCTTTATTTCTAGAAAAGTCAAGTGAAAAAACATAAAAAATCGCTTTTTTCTGCAAAAAACGCTTCGATTCGGGATTTTCGGCTGAAAATGGCAAGTCATCAATTGTGTCAATATGAGACAAGAACCCGCTTGCTCGAAGGCTTGAAAAAGGATGGGGTGAAAATACGAGATATTGAAAGTGAAAGTCGACAAAATACGGATAGAGAAAAATAGAGAATTCTCTTATTTCCTGGCGTTTGTTTCTATAAAATGTTAATCTCTAATATCTTACAAAATAAATGGACATAAAAGACCGCCGACCTTACCAAACAGAGAATTTTGAAAGAATCTATGCAAAACACACGTCTTTTCAGAGAATTTGCCGTTCTCTATTTGTTCTCTGTTGGGGAGCTTTTACGCTATAAATAGCTGTCATTCATTGGGTAAAAATCAAGATACAAAAAAACCTGGAGCCGGCGGGAGTTGAACCCGTTTTTTTACCTTGAAGTATGTGATTACATACGATATTACATACATTTATTGATCGCTTTCGCCGCATCCGATACGCCTTTTATTGATTTTGCATAGATGTCCTCCGTGGTTAAACTGGAATGCCCGGTGATGGCTCGCCGGATGTCTGCGGACAACCCAACATCTTTCATCCACGTTATCGCCGTGCCTCGAATGGAATGAAATGTGGCAGTGCCTTCCGGCAAATCCTGAATGTTCAAGCGGTTCAGCAAACGTGCAAATTTTCTGGAAAACGCGTCGTTGTTTGTCCATCCAAAAACATTCACCAACGGCGCGGATTTGTCTTTCACCCGCGGTTCAAGTTCTTTCAGAAATCGTTCCAGAGGAGAGAACAAAGGAACGCAGACGAATTTGTTGAACCGCGAAGTTTTCCCCGGTTTCATCAGGAATATTTTCTTTTCAAAATCGAAGTCGTTCCAGGTCATGCGGGCGCATGTTTCCAGACGCTGCGCAGTCCATCTGGCAAGCATGGTCATGATCCGGATTTGCAAGTCGCCTTTTTCCTGAAGGTTACACTATTTGAACCGTTGTGCTGATTTGAGGTAGGAGCGAAACGGTGAATTATTTTATGCTCTGCAAAGTAGATGAGGATTTGTGAAACCTCGTCCTATCAAAAATCTCGGCTTATGCTCAAACGCATAGTACTTTTGGTTCTGTGTAAGGTGCAGATGCCCTAAAAATGAGTTGAACCGAAATCTTGTCATATAGGAGGGTGCAAAAATTCATTTTCCCTCAAAAGTAGTGCTTGACTGCACTTTTTTTACTATATCATGCCAACCCGGAAAAGCAATCGAGAATCAATAAATTTGGCAGCTCCATTCCCAAAGTGTCAATTTGGCACTTTGAAATGGCACTTTAACCGCATTTTTCCGAAATCAAGACACAAGTTGTCCAGTGACGGTTCATCGCCACTCAGTATGTTGTGATGGATTGTAGTGAAATTACGCTGCTTGCTTTACTCGGCGATAGCCGTGAAGCAGCCCACCGAGGAAAGAAATCTCTTGTATTTCTCCGTCTGCATCCTGCGGATATGGCAATACCATTCTGCCGTTAAGTCCGGCGTGGGGGCGGTAGTGATTCCAATATTCCAAATATTCCTTTACGGCAATACGGAGCTGATGTTCGTTGGTGAAGATTATTTTGTCAAGGCACTCGGTTTTAATTGCACGGATAAAGTTTTCCATACGAGAATTCATCATCGGGGTAAATGGCGGCAGCTTTTTTATTTCGATGCCGATGGACTCAAAAATCATATCAAAGCGTTTATTGAACACTGGATCCCGGTCATGAATCAGATAGCGTTTGCCCAGCAGGAAGCCGTCCCACATATCGCACATATTCCGGGCGATTTGCGTTGTCCAGTTACTGTCCGGATTATGGGCAATACCTCCGCAGCGGACTTCTCTGGAACCGATATCCATAAAAAATAAGAGATGCCGCCTTTCAAGACCATACTCGGTAGCCATTTCAACATGGGCAAAGTCTGTCGCTGCCGTTACATACTGCTGCGTTTCAATAAACTGAAGCCAATCTCCACGCCGTCTGCGTTCCGGATCGGGAACAATGCCATGAGCGTCAAGCACATTGCGGACGGTGGTTGCGGAAACATCATAGCCAAGGTATTTCATAACACCGGCAATGCGATCATAGCCCCAAGTGGGATTACTGTTTGCCAGTCGTAGAACCTCTTTGACGCTTTCCTCACTGACAGGTTTGCGACCGCGCTTCTTTTGATTTTCGCCGGTACTGTTGTATTTATTGGAAATAAGCTCGGAGTACCATTTCATAACCGTTGACGGAGCAAAAGTGTTTTCAATCTGCCCCAACAGAAATTCATTGAGCTTTTTGCCGCGGTGAGCCAGTCGCTTTTTCTGTTCTATTGAAAGCTCTGGCTGGCGGCTTCCGGTTTTCTCTTCAAGGATTTCCCCCTGAATATCAATAAACTCCATCAGATAATCAATCTGATCCTGCATCGTTTTTATGATCTGTCGGTTGTCTCCGTTCACATCTTTGATTACGGAACGCAACCGTTTGAAAGTATCGGTTTGCTTTTTCATAATTATTCATAACATCACAACCCCTTCCATGCTTTCGTTGAGATTGTGCGTTCAAGCCTTTCCTGTTCTTCTTTGGGGACTTTTGAAAAGAAATTCAGTCCCGTTGCTTTTTCGACTGCATCAACTGTTACTGCAAAAGCCGCCAACGGTTCATCACTACCTTCGTTGGGCAGGATGAATCCAATCATCTTCTGCGGTGGTGTCAGGTCAAAAATCACTTTATAATAGTGTGTCGGCACGGTCACCCGATTTGCACCTATGGCAACAGTCTTTTCTTTCGGGAGTATCGGACCGGTCACAACAACAATTTTCCGTTCAGTTATGGCAAAAGACCTCACCAATGCCTCTAAATCCTTCCTGTTGCGGTATCCATGAAACCGAAATCCGCATCTTCAGCATCGTAGGAGGAACGCTCATCCAAAGTGCCGAAGGCATTTATTCGCAGAGATTGTCCGGTTGCACCGCGTTCACCTTGTTCGCCAGTGTCGCCTTTTTCTCCCTTCTCCCCCTGTATGCCTTGCTCGCCTTGGGGACCGACAGCCCCTGTATCGCCTTTTTCGCCTTTTTCTCCGGTATCACCCTTGTCGCCCTTGTCACCTTTTTCACCTTTTTCGCCCCGCAAACCTTGCGGTCCACGGAAAGGAATCGGCTCTGACCAGTCGGCAGAAGTGGCAGAGAGTTTCAAATACACATTCCCGGAGTCAAGATCGAGAAAGCCGAAGTTTTCAGCTTCATCATCGTAAAGGGCGAGGTCTGCAAGTGGACCAGTAGCATCAACTTGGAAAGCAGCTCCGGTTTCACCGCGCTCGCCTTGCACACCTTGGATGCCCTGTTCGCCTTGTTCTCCCTTGTCACCTTTATCGCCTTTGTCACCCTTTTCCCCTTGGATGCCTTGAATACCCTGTTCGCCACGGTCGCCTTTCTCTCCCTTTGGCAGAAGCATCGGAACAGACCATTGCCCGGTGGGGACTTGAGCGTTACGGAAACGCCAGTAGGCATCGGTGGAGTTCTGTGAACTGTGCCAGGAAACCGCATCTTCACTGAACTCGCAGGCAAATCCGGCAGAAAGCAGAGCAAAGACCTCTGACTCGGAAATGGCATCGGTTGCAACTGGAACTGGTGATCCAGTACCACCACGGCGGTTGTGAACATTCAAATTGAACTGGTAAATTGCCGATGGCTTTGTTTCCCCGGCGTTGATCCCGATAAGTTCAGTACCCAGCGTGACACTTTCAGCTGTGCCGATGACCGCCACCAGTTCCTGTGTGTTTGTTTCGTCCAGAAAAATGTGGATTTCATTCTTTTCAACGGTGATGTTGGTGGAAATCAACTGCGGAGTTTTATCGGGGTTCCAGACATTAGATGCCACGAATTTCCATGTTTTATTGGCGAGGTCAGCGGCAGGGTAAGCTGCTCCGGTTGCGCTGAACACTTTTAATACAAGCTCAATCGGCATTCCCCGGAATATCATCGGAAGTTCGGTGGTTGCCTTCTTGGACTCATCAATAAGGGTCGTTGAAAGTTTATTTACCAGCAGATTCGCTGTTACCTGTTCCATTTACACTCCTTTCAATAATTGAGTCGATTACGCCAATGACCTGCTTTGAGGAGATCATTTTGGTGCATTCGAACTTGTCGTTGATGTTGTTTTTGCGGGGACACCAGAAGAAGTCAAAGTGGTCAAATTCCACCTTGCCGTCATGCCAGCAACCATGGCAGGCAACCGGGTTATTGATGCGGTAAGGGGTATAAAACTCATTGACCGGGTCAGTAAAACCGGAAATCAGCACCACAGGAACTTGGCAGCACCATGCCAGCCACGAAAGACCGGAACTCAAACCGATGAACATATCGGCGTCTTTGATGAGGTTTATCCTTTCCTGTAAGGGCAAATCCCCGGTGAAGTTCTCCGTTCCAAAGGGTATCCGATTCCAGGTGTAGCCAACACCATATTCAGCAGCACGGTCGATGCACAGCACTCGGTAGCCTTGCTTTTTGAGGTGTTCCACTACCTCACGCCAGCCGAAGGGATTGTTCCAGTATTTGCACTGTGAACTTGCCTGTGCCGCTACAACCACATATTTCTCCTTGATCTTCCGTTCAGCGGAGAGATCCACACGGGGCGGCAAGTCGGCAAGTTCATCTCCTGAAAGACCGAGGATGTGGCCTGCCGTCCGATGAAGCCCCACTTGACGGAAGTCATACATTGTTCTGACCGACGGAACAGTTATCCCCATTTCGGATATTGTAGAGCTTTGACAGAAAATGTCGCTCAAGGTGTCGCCCAAGATGTCGCTCAAGAAAAATATGTCAGCGGCGACTCTGGTTCACAAACCGAACAAGTAAACCGGACAAGCACCGGACAAGCTGACCCCACAAGCTGACCCCACAAGTTCACCCGACAAGTTGCCTGGTTTGATTTTGCATTTTATATCAGTTACGTGATCTTCAAACTGCGAACTTTTAACAGGAAAAGCTCGTGGACATCGTTTCAAGAATAGTTCGCTGAGTTGGTATTAAACAGCGTTTGCATTACTCCTTTGAACCTCGTCCTTTGCTCGGTTTGAGCGTAATTTGAGCTTGGGACGAGTTCCCGACCCTACAGAGAAAGAGAGAGAAAAACGGCCGAGAAAAGGCGAGAATAGTGGGCATAGGATTAGGGAGTTTTCCATACCCGGCGTTCTCTGTTTTATGCAAGTGATTGATTGTGCGGGCGTAAAAGACAAAGAAAAACGGAACCAGGCTTTGACTTCCTGATTCCGTACTTTTTACTAATGGTGGAGCGGTTTGCGGAGACTCCCGACTCATTCTCTCGGCGGTCGGGGCGCTGGCAAGCCTGATCCAACCAGACCTTTACTCCCGGACAGGTCGTTTTGCCTCTGCGGAGAATGCCGCAGGGGCTGTTTTTCACCTCAAATCGCCAAGTCGGTAAAGGTCGCGGGTTACGAAATAATCAAACTGTTCGACCGACATCTGCAACGCGTGGCGGCGGTGATAGGTTGATTTTGCTGGGTGCCGTTGTATATTATGGTGTTTTTTGTTCATATGCATTGACTCAAGGTTAATTATGGCGAAGCGTAGAAGAAGCACATCCCGCAAAAAAGGCAGTTCGCATTTCTGGCTGAAACTGCTGTTCTTCCTGCTGCTCCTCTGCCTTGCCGGTGGATACGGCGCATATAAGTACCCCGCTTCAACGCGGCAGCTGGTGAACCAATGGATCGACTTCGTTTCCGGCAAAACACGGGCGTCCAAGCCAGAGCCAGCTCCCGACACCCCAACAACCGCCGAAGTCCCACCGGAACCGACCGTAAAGCGGCCTGTGCCGATCCCGGAGCCCGAGGTTCTCGTCCCCGGTGCGACAGAACCTCAGCGGGAGGTCATCACCGTACAAACGCAGTACGACCATCTCAAACTCGGTGTTCCGGGCAGAGCGGATACGATTATCGACCGCCCCGGATACGCACTCGGATATATAGAGTACCACGAACAGCCAGCATGGGTGATCTATCGGCTCACCAAACAGCAGGCGTTGACCAAGGCGGCGAAGCGGGGGAACGAATTCAAGGAAGATCCCGAAATCCCGACCGGCAGCGCAACGCTGGCGGACTACCGCCGCTCCGGGTATGACAGAGGACACCTTTGCCCCGCCGCCGACATGGCTTACTCTATGCGAACGATGAGCGACAGCTTCTTCATGAGCAACATGTCGCCGCAGCGTCCGAAATTCAACCGCGGCGTCTGGAAAGACCTCGAAGCGCAGGTGCGAGACTTCGCCATCACGGAACAGGACGTCTACATCGTCACCGGACCGGTTCTGCCGAGGACCAAGACGGTCACCATCGGCGCGAATCGGGTCACCGTACCGACGCACTATTATAAAGTGGTCTACGACCGCACCCCGCCCGAGAAGATGATCGGCTTCATCCTGCCGAACGACGGCAGCGACCTGCGGGGGCAGGACATCCGCAACGGCATCATACAGTGGCAGACCGACCGTGATCCGCGCGAGGAGTGCTTTCGCTTCCGTCACCGCTGGTCGTCGTGCCCGATGAGGCTGATACGGTCCGCAGAGTGTTCCGGCGATATTCGGAAATCCAGTCCCCCAAGCAGGTGGCGCTGGAGCTGAACGACGCTGGTATCCTGCGGCGTGGCAAGAAGTGGACTATGGCGCAGATCATCACCATGCTCCGGCGCTGGGTGTACGCGGGCAAGGTCGAATACAAAGGGGAAGTCTATGATGGAGAGCACGAAGCCATCATCGACGACGAGCTGTGGAACCTTGTCCGCCAGTACATGGCGGGTAAGCCGCCGCAACGATCCAAGGCAAGGGGTGTGGACGGCATCGCGCCGCTCAAGGGCATCCTGCGGTGCGGACACTGCGGCGGAGCGATGACCCCAAGCTACACCTACAAGGGGGGCAAAAGATACTGCTTCTACGTCTGCGTAAAAGACTCGAAGCGGAGCATCCACGAATGCCCGATCCGCCGCCTCTCGGCAGGAGACATCGAAAGCTACGTGATCGACCAGCTGGCAAAGCTCCTGCGGTCGCCAGAGGTGATCGCGGCTACCTGCGGCATGACGGGGCTCACAACGCGTCAGGAAGCGGAGGCCCTCGGAGAGACCCCCACGAAGTGGATGACGCAGGGCGAGCGGCAACGGCTGGCAGAGCTTCTGCTGGAATCGGTGACGGTCTACGACAACGAGGTCGTGATGGAAATAAAATCGGCGGGGATGCAGACCCTCGCCAAGGAGGCGTACAATGAAGATCAGGATTGAGGAGCTGGAGAACGGGAACCTGCGCGTCGTGTTGCCGGTTGCGCTGCGGAGCCACGGGGGCAAGCGGAGGATTGTCCCGGTCGGCGGCGAGAACGAGAAAGACTCGCTGCTGACCCATCTGGCGCGGGCCTACGCATGGCAGAAGGCAATCGACGAGGGGCGGTTCCCCAACGGGAAAGCGCTGTCCGACGCGCTCGGCATCGACTTGGCGAGGGTGTCGCGGACACTCCGCCTGACGAGGCTCTCGCCGACGATGGTTCACCGGATCATCACGGGCGACTACCCTGCGACGCTGACCTCCGCGCGACTGCGGGAAAACATCCCAGTGGACTGGGACGAGCAGGAGAAAGAACTCCTGCGCGCGTAAACATAGGTCCAGAGACCGTCGGAGACGATTCTCCGGCGGTCCTTCTTTTTTGCCGATAGCGTTTGAAGATGAAGTCGGCGGTTTGAGTTACCGATGGCGTCATTTCATACTCTTTCGGTAATATGGCGACCTCTGCTTATTGCTCAAAATGGTTCTCCGGCAGCCTCCCGACAGCGGCGGAGAAAGTTGGATTTCCGCGAGTTCGTTTTGGCGAAATCATAAAGTCCATGAAATTACTCGTCGGAGAAAAGACCGAGAAAGACGCGGCACTTATGATGAAGCGGTGGGCGGTTTAGCGTTTTAGTCGATTCTCTTGGGGGCAAAGAGAAAACGGAGAAAAGGCTCGCAAGTGGGCTTGTTGCAGGCGTTTAGGGCAAAAATAAAAGAGGCTTGATGGCAATGTCATCAAACCTCTTGTAAAAATCGATGGTGGAGCAGAAGGGAGTCGAACCCTCGACCTATACGATGCGAACGTATCGCTCTAGCCAACTGAGCTACTGCCCCATTCGTGATGACGCTTCTTAATATACACGCGGAATCGGATTTGTCAATCCGAAGTGTAAAAAATTTCCAATTTTACCGCGGAAACGTGATCATATCCGAACTTCCGCAGCAATAGCCGGAGAGTTCGTCCTCATCGTAAACGGCAAGGTACCCCTGATAGATACCGTCCGGCAGCGCTGCGGAAACCTTCCCGTCCGCCGGTTGCACCAGAATCATTTGCCACTTGCGCTTGTGGTAAACCTTTTCCTTCCGGTCGGCGGTGTAACAGAGAAAGCCCTTTTTGATCCCTTTGCCCTCCGATACCACCGGCGCGGATATCATGCCGTTCCCGACGCTGACCGGTCCCAGCACCGGCAGTCCCGTTTCGCCTTTCAAAATCCAGTCGGCGATCCGGCGGCAGACCTTGAAACGGAATCCCTCGTGGGAATGGGGCAGATCCACGATCATAGTCCGGCTCCGCAGCATCGTGCCGCAGGCGGTAAATCCCTTCTGCAGACTTTGCGGGGCTCCGGCCAGATCGTTGGTGCCGACGACATAATACATCGGGACTTTCGCCGCGTGCAGGAAGCGTCCGTTGATGAAAAGATCGTCATCGCGGACATTGCCCAGATAAATTTCCAGCATGCCCCGGAACCGCGGATCGATCGCAGTGACCATCGCGCCGTACCAACTGCCCCACGAGAGTCCGACGTAGAGGGTCCGGTCCGCATCGACTTGCGGCAGACTCCGCAGCAGGGAGTGGGCCAGCACCATGTTGGCGGCGTTGGAAATATGCTGGGGCGTTCCCTTGTAGGTGTGCGGACGGGCTTTGCCCACCGGCTTGCGGAATTTCCGCATCCCGCCGACCTCCTGTGCGCCCCGGTCCCGGGGAATGGGACGGTTGCCGTACCAGTCGGGGGCGATGACCGCATACCCGTAGGAACGCCACAACTCCACCGCCCACGGAAACGCCGTGCCGCCGCCGCCGTGGACCAGCACCACCCCCGGAAATCCGCCCGGCGGCACCGGGCCGTCCGGGATGGCAATGTAGGCGAAAACTTGCGTCGTCACACCGTTTTCCTTCACCCCGTCGAAAACAATGGAGCGCAACCCCGGATGGGTGCTGCCCGGATCGTGGTCGTCCCGGTAGCGCGGGGGCTGTTTCAGTTCGTTGAAATCCCAGTATTTCTCCGGGGATTCCGGCTCCATCGCCTTTACCGGGAAAAGCGAACCGAAAAGGGCGGATAACCAGATTATTTTACGCATAAGACGTCTCCTGAAAAATGATTTGCCGGCGGTTCAATATATTTCGCCGCGAAATGATTGTCAATGGCATGAATGTCGCATGGATATCAAAGTTGTCGCACCTGCTGCCAATAGGCCCCGGCCAACGGCTGTTCTTCGGGGAATATCCGCTGGAATGTCAGACACTTCTGCAGGTAGACATTCAGAAAATTGTGTTTTTCCAGATATGCGACGTGCTCCGGGGCGTACAGCGCCTTTGCCGGGGTATCCGAGATATCCAACTCAAGACGGCTGCGTCCGGCTTTCAGCGGAATATTCCACTGATACGGTCCCCACAGCCGGGTGCCGATCTCCCTGCCGTTGAGCCGAAGCGTGACCATCGCCCGCTTTGCTTCCGGCAGGACCAGCGCGACCGTGCCGGGCGCATCGGCGTCGATTTCCGTCTCCCAGCGGACGGTGCCGCACATGTTGTCCGGCAGTTCCGGGGGGACCGGCGTCACTTCCTCCAGACCGTTTTCCCCGGCCCGGAACGCCCGGATCACCGCTCCCCGGCGGAAGATCACTTCGTGCCGGTCGGCGGTGTCGGCGCGGGACTCCGCCGCCGGAGTCTGGGAACGGCCGGGCAGGGTGAGCAAAACCGTTGCGCCGCCGAAGGGAAGGTCCAACTCCAGAAAACCATCCCGGTCGGCCCGGGCGGGGGTGCGTTTCCCGGTGGCCGGGTCGAACCAGACGTTGAATCCGGCAGGCGCGGCGAAGCGGCAATGGAGCGCTTCCAATCCGGAATTGATCAGGATGCGCCGTTCGCCGCGGGGGGATTTCAGATGCCGGGTCCGCAGCGCGGGGCAGGGGGCGGCCAGTCGGATATCCGGGACGGGAACGCCGTCTGCTTCGGGGGCATCCGGGACGTAGTCGTAGGTGATCTGCCGCCGGGCCAGTCGCAAACCTTGCTCAAAGAGATCGGGGCAGGGGACGCCGGAACGGAGCGCCCGGACCGGGAAGGAGAGAGAGGTCTTGATGACCGGAACGGTACGGTCAAACACTTTGGACATCCGCCGGAGAAAATCGCTGAACTGCGCGTAGTGCGCCCAGCGGGGATCGAGGCCGAAAAAGTTGGAACAGGTCGTGACCTGCCGTCCGCCCCGGTCGGAATAGTGGATCGCCATGGGGGCGATGACTTCGATCCCGGAAGCGAATTGTCCGGCGGCGACGGATTTCATCTCCGCCAGTGACAGATCGGCGCCGTAGACGCCGAAACTCTCGCTGATCGACCGGCGGCCCCGCGCCGCCGAAGCGGTGAGCCGGCTCAGGTCGGTTTCCGGCATCAGCGGATGGACCTGCCGCCAGATCGCGTCGCATCCGGGCATGTCGAAAAAGCGGTGGATGCTGAATATGTCGGACGCCAGCAGACGGAAGACGTTCTCCACGCTGTCGTCCCCGTTGAAATGCCCGGTGAAGATCAGATCGTGAGCGTGACACCAGTCGTGCAGCGGCCGCATGAAACCGTCGGCGATCAGCGAACTCCAGATTTCGCAGTAGTCGATCCCGGCCTGCGGGTCACGCTCGTGGAGGATCCGCATGGCGGCGTCGCGGGCATCGTAGTGCTTGCGCTCCTCGAAGCGCGCCGTCAGCACGGGGGACCACGGGAGACGGTCCGACGGATCGAAATCTCCGAAAAACGGTTCGTCGGTGAATATTCCCGGGATCACGCCGCCGAAATATTTCCCCAGTCGCCGGGCGTATTCCTCATACGTGCTGCGGATGAAAAGTTCCGTGGCGGCGGGATTGAGCAGATCAAGCCGGCTCTCGACGGCGGTGATCTCGCCGGACGACAGGATGTGGTGCATCCGCAACTCCGGGTGTTCGACCGGCAGACGGCCGTTTCGGGTGCCGCTGGGCCAGCCGCCCTCGTCGTAGAGCCACGCCTCCATGCCGAGCGCGGCGGCTTGTTTTACAGCGACTTCGACCATGGCAAAGAAGTGTTCCGAGAGGTATCCGGGCATGCCGCCGGGAAAGTCGTGGGGCCGGAACTCCGCCGGCATGGTGTGGATGAAAAATCCGTCCACATGTTTGGCGTGAAATTCGCCGATCTGCCGCCGGATCTCCGTCGAATCAAGTTCGTCATTCCACATCCAGAACACAAGCGAGCGTTTCATCAGGTCCTCTCCTCGGGAAACATTCATCCGATCGCGGACAGCGCACGGAAAGCGGAGTTCGCCGGAATGTTCCCTAAAGATACATCGGTTCCGTCGTGAAATCAAGTTGCTTCAAGTGATTTTCGGCGGATTTTCGACCGAGCCCCGGAACAATGCGCACTTTCCGGGCGCGGAACGGGAACTCAACATTTTGAGACCGGTTCCATTGCGGGCGAAACGGATGGATAAAATCCGCGAAATACCATCCTGTTTCACTGGAAAAATTGGGATTTCGGCGTTATAGTAAATCAACGCAGGTCGGTTTTTGGTCCCGATGATTCCCGACTGGTGCGGAGAAGTGGAAAATGATAAAAATTCGTTGGTTTTCAGTTGCAGGAGTGTTGCTTATGCTTTCTCTCGGTTGTGCGGTCGGTCCTCGGTCGGAGGTTGCGGAGGGGGAGCCATCCGGCGGGGATCTGCGGTTTGCGCCGCTGTTTCAGTCCGGGGCGGTTCTGCAGCGGGATATGCCGCTGCCGGTGTGGGGCAGAGCCACGCCCGGGAGCCGGGTGCGGTGTCGGTTGGGGAGTGATGCGGCGGTCACGGTGACGGACGGATTCGGCAATTTCCGACTGTGGCTGCCGCCGCAGAGCGCCGGGACGGGAAAGGAACTGATTCTGGAGGAACTTGCCTCCGGACGCCGGGTGGTTTCCGAAAACATCGCGGTCGGGGAGGTTTATCTCCTTGCCGGACAGAGCAATATGGAACTGCCGCTGCATCGGGCGCTGGACGGCGACGCGGCGAAAAATTACCCGGCGGACCCGGATTTGCGCATGTTCCGTGTCCCGGTGACGAAACTGCCGGGGCCGCAGCCGGAGGCCCGGGGCAAATGGCAGACGGCAACAGCGGAAAGCGCGGCGAATTTCTCCGCTGTCGGGTACCATTTCGGGCGGACGCTGCGCCGGGAACTCGGGGTTCCGGTGGGACTGATCGGCGCATATTTGGGCGGTATGGGGGCCGAATCTTTCGTGAGCCGGGAAGCGCTGCTGGCCAATCCGGATTTTGCCGCCGACGCCGCAAAATATGACGTTCTGGAATTTTCCGAGGACCATTACCGGGATCTGCCGCCGGATCGGGCGGTGCCGGACGGCGGCGACGCCGCGATTTTCGCCCGTTTGGACGAACTGTTTCCCGGGGAACCGGCCAAACTGGGGGAGGCGCAGAAGTGGCATACCCCCGAATTTGACGATGCCGCGTGGCAGGAAATGGAGTTGCCGGACAGTTGGACGCTGGCGGGATACAATCACGCCGGGGTGTTTTGGTTCCGCAAGTATGTGGATATCCCCGCGGAGTGGGCCGGACACGATCTGACGCTGGGCATCGGCGCGGCGGACAAGTGCGACGAGACCTTTTTCAACGGAGAAAAGGTGGGACAGACCGGGCACTTCCGTCGATTTGAGCACTGGAATACCCCTCGGACCTATCGTATTCCCGGCCGTCTGGTCAAGCCGGGAAGCAATCTCATTGCCGTCCGGGTGGCTTCGGCGGCGTCGATCTCCGCCGACGGGGGGCTGATCGGTCCGGCGGCGGAGATGAAACTGGAGTGCGGTTCCGCCGCCATCCCGCTGACCGGCAAATGGAAATTGCGCATGGAACACAATTTCGGCACGGCAGGCATGGAATTCATGCGGCTGCTCGGGCCGGGGGCCCCGGCTTCGCTGCATATGCTCTACGACAATATGATCCACCCGCTGATCCCCGCCGCGCTGCGGGGCGTGGTCTGGTATCAGGGCGAAGCCAACGCCATCTGCATGGCCGACTCCTATGAACGGCTGCTGCTGACGCTCATCGACGACTGGAAGTTCCGCTGGGGGCGGCGGGATATGAATTTCATCATCATCCAACTGCCGGGATTTCAGACGGCGCGCGACTACGACGCACACAGCCAGTGGGCCAAACTCCGGGAAGCCCAGCGGCGGGCCGCGCTGACGAGCGGCAGCGATCTGGTGGTGACGCTGGAGTACGGCGAAGCGGACGACATTCATCCCCGGAACAAGAAACCCGTGGGCGAAAGGGCCGGGGCGATCGCGGCCCGCCGGATCGCCGGGAAACCGGCGTGTCAGGCTCCGGCCCCGGTGAAATGCCGTCGGGAAGACCGGACACTGATCGTGGAGTTTGACGCTCCGGTCGTTCTGCTCCGCGGCGAAAAACCGGCAGCGCTGGTCATTGCCGGAGCGGACGGGGAATTTCACCCGGCGGCGGCGGAGATCGCCGCCGGAGGGAGGGAGATACGGCTGACCTCCGCCGCCGTGCCCGCGCCGGTTCGGGTGCGCTACGCATGGAGCAACAATCCGGCGGCGGCCAACCTCGGCGGGAGCAACGACCTGCCGGTATCGCCCTTTGCGCTGGCCCAGTGACATGATGCAGCAGGAAATTCGATCCTGACGACGACAACCAATACAGGAAAGGAAAAAGTATGAGCCGGATTGACAAAGCCTTCGCCATCGCGTGTGAGATCTACCGCGAACACGGAGTGGACCCGGTCGAGGCAGTGGAACGTCTGAAAAAGATCCCCGTTTCCCTGCACGCATGGCAGGGGGACGATGTGGTGGGGTTTGAGAACTTCGCCACCGCGCTGACCGGCGGATGCCAGGTGACGGGCAACTATCCCGGGCGCGCCCGCACCGCCGACGAATTGCGGAGCGATCTGGACATGGTGCTGAAACTGGTTCCCGGGACCAAGCGGGTCTGTCTGCAGGGGCATCAGGTGGACCGGATGCTGCCGGGGGTGGACCGGGACGGCTTCACGTTGGAACACTTCTCCAACTGGCTGGATTGGGCCAAAGCGAAAAAGATCGGCATGGACATCGCCCCCTGCTTCTATTCCCATCCGAAACTGGATCACGGGCTTTCGCTGTCCCATCCGGACGCGGGCATCCGCAAGTTCTGGATCGACCACGGGCGGGCCATTCGGCGGATCGGCGCGGAATTCGGCAAGACGCTGGGCACTCCGGCGGTCTGCAATTTCTGGATGCCGGACGGGTTCAAGGACATTCCCGCCGACCGTTACGCGCCCCGGGTGCGGATGTGTGAATCGCTCGACACCATCTTCGCGGAGAAGATCGACGAGAAGTACGAATTGGACGCGGTGGAGAGCAAACTTTTCGGCATCGGCGTGGAGTCCTGCACCGTCGGGTCCCACGATCTTTTCCTGATGTATACCGCGAAGCGCGGCAAACTGATCTGTCTGGACTCCGGGCACTTCCACCCCACGGAATCCATTGCGGACAAACTGAGCGCCATTGTCGCCCAGCAGGGGCGCATTCTGCTGCACGTCAGCCGGGGGGTACGCTGGGACAGCGACCATGTGATCCTCATCAACGACGAATTGCTCTCCATTGCGAGGGAAGCGGCGGTGTACGGATATCTGGACAAAATTTTCTTCTGTCTGGATTACTTCGACGCCAGCATCAACCGGGTGGCGGCGATGGCGGTCGGCGCGCGGAATATGCAGAAGGCGCTGCTCATCGCGCTGCTGGAACCCACCGAACTGCTTCGCAAGGAAGAAGCGGTGTGGGACTTCTCGGCCCGCATGGCCCGGCAGGAGGAGATCAAGACGCTGCCGTGGGGAAGCGTCTGGAACTACTACTGCGAAATGCAGGGCGTTGCGGACGACTTCGCCATGATGGAGACCGTCAGAAACTACGAGAAAAAGGTTCTGGCGACCCGCAACTGAGTTGCGGCGGAGCGATATTTTTCCGATTCCCGGCCCGGTGCCGGCGGGAATGACATCTTCACCTTCGGGGCCGACTGGGGCGCGGACACGGTGGAATAACTTGTTTCCGGCCCGGTGACGCTGTGGTTTGAATCCGGTTCCATGGTCAATTGGGACGAAGCCGCGCGGACCTACTCCGACGGCCTCAACTCGGTGACGGTCACAGGAACGGCGGGAGTGACGCTGAAATTCGGCGGAGATGCTTCCTCGCTGCCCGCCGGGGGTTCGCTTCCGCCGCCGGTGAGAAAATTTTCGAGGACAAATCCAAAGGCCTTCCGGCCTGGGTTCGGCTAAAACGAAACGCCCCGGCCGCTCACTGACATGCGGCCGGGGCGCTTTTATGCGGATTCAGAGCAGCGCCATCATCTTGTCCATCTGTTCTTCGATGGACTGCACCAGTTTGAACTGGGTACGGCAGCGGTCCAGATTCTGATCGGGACGCCTGATCTTGAAGTAAATGTCGCCCATCAGGTAGTCCGTGAGAAAGCGGGTGCCGATCTCCAGCGTGATCAGTTTTGCGGAAAACGGCAGCATTTCCCGTTCCGCCGGGGTCAAAATTTTGCCCGCCGTGCTCAGGAAGCCGTCAAAGAACCCTTCATACATGTCGAAACGCATACCGACCCGGTCGAGGTTGACTTCATCCTCCTCCGCCGGATTGGTGCCGCTGCGCACCATATCGCCGAAATCGTACAGCGACAGCCCCGGCATCACGGTGTCCAGATCGATGACGCAAATGGCTTCGCCGGAGAGGTCGTCGATCAGGATGTTGTTGGCCTTGGTGTCGTTGTGGGTGATCCGTTCCGGAATCGCACCCTCGGCCTGCAGACGCAGCAGTTTGTCGCACTCCTCCTTGCGAGACAGGACAAAGTCGATTTCGCGCCGCACATGTTTCACCCGTTCGGCGCGGTCCTCCGCGATGGCGGCCTCCAAAGCGGCGACCCGCTTCGGCGTGTGGTGAAAGTCCGGGATGGTCTCATGCAGTCGGCCTTCAAAATCCGCCAGCAACTGCTGAAATTCCCCAAATCCCTGCGCGACCCGGAACGCCTGTTCCGGGGACTCCAGCACTTCATACGCCCGGGCATGCTCCACAAAGATGTAGGCCCGCCAGCAGTCGCCGTTGGCATCGAAGGCATACGGCTTGCCGTCATGAGTGTGCAGCAGCCGCAGCGTCCGCTTTTTCGTCTCCGCGTGGGCGAGACGGATCTTGCCCAGAATATGATCGGTGACCCGGGCGACATTCTCCATCACCCGCACCGGATCCTTGAACACATTGGAGTTGATTCGCTGCAAGGTGTAATGCAGCCGCGTCCCGCCTTGATCGTAAGTCAACTGAAATGTGTCATTGACGTTGCCGTTGCCGAACGGGGTGCCGACCAGAAAGTCGCCATAAACATCGAACATGCCGATCAGTCGGCGGATATCGCGCTGCGAATACGGCGTCGTTGCCATTCGCCAATCTCCTTTTGATGAGTTAGAACAGCCGTTGCGGATACGCACCGGCGGCGACCAGATCGTTCAGCGCCTTCTGGACGGAGGGACGGTCTTCCTTGTAAGTAACACCGAACCAACTGTCCCTGCTGTGGCACATGGTGATCTCCGCCTTGCCGGAACGAATAAGAGAATCCACCACGAAGGGCAGATAAAACTCGCTCTTAAGTTCCCCGCCTCTGGCGGCGAGAAACTCCGCAAAGAGCGCTTCCAGTTGTCCGACAAGTTCCGGCATGAATCCCCAGCAATTCATGGAAGCGGGCTCATTTCCGGTCAGAATCAGTTCCTTCCCGTCCTCCTGACAGGAGACGACGGCACCGTCTTCCCGTCGGTAGATTTTGGTGTTTTCCACCACTTGCGTCAGGTGTCCGCATCCGTCGTCACTGCAAATTCCCCGGGAAACCGAACCGTTCTCGCTCAAGGTGTTGCAGAGTTGAAAGGCGGCGATACAGCCGCGGACTTTGTCGCTTTGCGGCGCGTTGCGCAGATACGCCGCGATCTGCCGATAACTGTCCTGACCGTAGAAATCGTCGGCGTTGATCACCGCAAACGGTTCGGTCAGCAGTTCGCGGGCGGCATAGACCGCGTGACCGGTGCCCCACGGTTTGACCCGATCCGCCGGAACATGGAAGTTGCCGGGCAGGTCGTCAAGGTCCTGAAAAGCGTAGGCCAGTTCCACCTTGTGCTCGTAACGTTTGGCGATGATCTCCTTGAATTCCGCCTCGAAATCCCGACGGATAACGAAAATCACCCGGTCGAATCCGGCGCGCATGGCGTCGAATACCGAGTAATCCATTACCGTCTCCCCCGACGGCCCCATCCGGTCCAACTGTTTCAGTCCGCCGTAACGACTGCCCATCCCGGCGGCGAGGATCAACAATGAAAGTCCCATCGACGTATTTCCTTTCCGTTGCTGTATTCCATCCAATATACCACCGGAACGCGGGGATTGCAACCGAAGTCAGTGATTTTGCCGGAAAGTCCATAAAGAATATCGAAGCGTCGATTGCATAAAATCGTTTGGTGCAGTATCTTAAAATCGTGGAAGTTGAACACTGTTTTTTCAGCAGGAGGTAAAGCAATGAAGACACTGATCAAAAACTGCCGGTTGGTTTCTCCCGGGGTGGATATGCCGGAAGCCGCGATCCTGATTCAGGATGAAACGATTATCCAAATCGCGCCGGGGGATCTCCGCGCACCGGCCGGAGCCCGGGTGATCGACGCCGAAGGGCTGACCGCGGTTCCCGGATTCATTGACGTGCATTGCCACGGCCGCAACAGTTTCGACTTCTGCGACGGGTCGGAAGCGGGTACGGCGGAAATCGTAAAAAACAAACTTGCTGAAGGCGTGACCACACTGCTTCCCACCACGTTGACTCTGAGTGAAGCGGAGTTGACCGCGGCACTGCGGGCGGTGGCCGCCTGCGATCCGGGGCAGGGGTGCCGGATCCCGGGTGTGCATCTGGAGGGACCGTACATCAACCTCAAGTGCGCCGGCGCGCAGAATCCGGAATACGTCCGTGTGCCCGACGCGGCGGAAGTGGATCGGCTCAACGCGGTCTGTCCGGTGAAAAAGATCACCTTCGCCATCGAAGCCGAAGGCGGAGTGGAGTTCGTCGGCGCGATGCTCAACCGGGGGATCGTGCCATCCTGCACCCACAGCGCGGCCAAATATCCGACCTTCAAGGCGGCGTATGAGACCGGATTGCGCAATCTTTCCCATTTCTGCAACCAGATGACGCCGCTGCATCACCGGGACATCGGACTGGTGGGCGCCGGTCTGCTGCACCGTGACGTGTTTGCGGAGTTGATCTGCGATAAACTGCACATTTCTCCGGAGATGATCCGATTGGTATTTCAGGTGAAGGGCGCGGACCACGTGGTGCTGATCACCGACGCGATGCGCGCCGCGGCCATGCCGGACGGCGAATACTCTCTCGGCGGTCTGCCGGTCATGGTTTCCGGCGGCGCGGCCCGGTTGAAAGAGGGCGGGGCGCTGGCCGGAAGTACACTGCAACTGGCCACCGCGTTCAGGAATGTCTGCGAAGTTACCGGACTGCCCATGTGCGAAGCGGTGCGCGCCACTTCCGCGTCCGCGGCGCGGTCGCTGGGATTGAATGATCGCGGCTATCTGCTGCCGGGATATCTGGCGGACATCGCCTTGCTGGACGCGGATTTCACCGTGTGCAAGACGCTGGTGGGCGGCGAAGTCCGTTTCTCCCGCTGAAATATTCCGATTGGCTCTGTACTAAAAGATACCTGATTTTCTGTTCCGTGCGATCAGCCGCCTCCCGCTCAACCGTCCCGGAAAGGATTTCCGGGACATCGCTTCCGGCGGGAGGTATCGGCTTGCGCCGACTTCAACGCTTCGCTGAAATTTCGCCGCGTCAAGCGGCGACCAGCGTTCCGCCGCTGGATCACGTCCGGGTAGCACCCGGTGGCAGATTTTTTATTTTATGGCCCCGCCGCTCAGAGCGTTGCCAGGAGCCCCTTGTTCTTTCCCTCGAAGACGTTTTCACTTGTCGCGTCGGCGAATATGCCGAGTTCGCTCATCATCTCGAAGTCCCACGGGAATTCGTCGCCGATGTAGATCTCGACCTGATCCGCGGTGACGCCCATGACGGTCACGGAGTTGCTTCCGTCCGTGTAGGTCAGCGTCGAAGCGTCCCAATGCGCGTGATCGCCCTCGGCGAACCACAGCATGACCCGACTTTCCTCGTCTCCGAGTTGTTCGACGATGTCCTTGCCCCAGTTCCCGCCGAAGGTGAAGACGTCCATTCCGCCGCCGCCGTGCATCGAGTCGTCACCCGCTCCGCCGGCGATGAAGTCGAACCCGGAGGCTCCGACGATGCGGTCATTTCCGGCGTCGCCGAAAAGGTAGTTGCCGTAGCCGACGGCCCAGATGGTGTCGTCGCCGCCGCCGCCGCGGATGGTCAAACCGTCGCCGACATACTCGAAGCGCTGGCTCGTCATATCGACGATATCGTCTCCCGCGCCCGCCCGGATCTCATAGATCTGCGCGATGCGGGCCTGCTGCTCCTCAAGCGAACCGGGCAGCGCGGTGTAGATATCGTCGACGAAAAGCGCGTCGCCGTTGGCGTCGTCGGTGAGCAGCAGCACGTTGGCGTCGTAGGAACCCTCGAAAAAGTCGCCGAGGCGGTTCTTGCCGGCGAGACCGACCCGTTCGCCGGTCCCCGCCCACTCGCTGTCGAGTGACCCGACGTGTTTCGCCTGATAGCCGCCATCCCATGTGCCGTTGGCGCGGGCGAAGAAGACGTCGTCGACGCCGTCGGCGTTGGACCGGACGAACTTGGGCTCGCCATCCGTCGGAGCACCGTAGATGGTGTCTGGTTCGGTCCACTCGCCGCTGCCTTCGGGGCGCACACGCCACTGACATCCGGCGGGCGCGGCGTAGGAATCCAGCGCGGTGTCGTTGACGACGATCCGCACGGCGTGTTCGAAGTCGTCGGTCGAGTACTCCACGACGTAACTTCCGGTATCGGAGGGCTGATCCCACCACTGGGTGCGGGCGATGACGTCGGAAACGATGATCGGCGTGGGCGGCGCGCTTTCGCCCACGGTCAGCGTCAGTATGTCATCCTTGACGGAGAGCGCATAGTCCCTCCCGTTGATCTCGCTTCCGTTGCCGCCGAACCAGATGTAGTCCCCGTAACTCGCGCCGCCTTCGATGTAGAGGGTGATGCCGAAAGCGTAGTTCGCGGCATTGCCCATGAGTTGGTACTCGCCCTCCGCCTGATTGGCCGAGACGCTGACGGAGAAGGAGGCGTCGCATGTTTTCAGCAGTTCGTAGTCGGAGATCATCACGGACGTATTCGGAGAGGCGAACTCACTGAGGACGAAGTTGAAATCATGGTAGACGGGATAATACGAACCGTCGTTGTCCTCGTAACTCCGCAATGCGCCGTTGACGGTCAAAGTTCCGGCAATATTGAACTTCGCGCTCTGCCGGACGGAGCCGCCGTTGATGACGACTTCGCCGCCCTTGTCGATGGTGACGGGGCTGTCGCTGAAGAGACCGCCCGCATTCATCGTGAGCCGACCGCCGTTTCCGATCGTCGCGCCGCGGACTTCGCCGTAGGCGTCGACCGCGCCGCCCGGACCGATCGTGACGTCGGTGAGCCTGCCGCCCGCTTCCACCAGTGCGTAGTCGCAATCATCGGAGCCGGAAATTTCCAAATCGCGGTAACTGTCTTCGGAATCGTAAACCGCGCCGTTTTTGGCAAGTTTGACCTTGCCGAGGAAAACCGGAGCATCGCTGTCGGAAACGTGCAGGTAAGTTTCACCGCTCTGCTGGATGAGCGAGTAGTACAAGTTGTCGTACAAAACGGCTTCTCCGCTGAGCGAAAGCACTCCCTGACTTGAACCGTCGGCGCCGACAAGCCCGACGCTGAATTCACCGGAAGCGGGGGTGTGAGTAAGTTTGTAGTTGCCCGTTTCCGGGGTATCGTCGAGTTTCACGGTGAAGGTGCGGCTGCCCGACAGCGGCGCGGCATAATCGATGAAGAACTTATCCTTGTCGCCTTCGTGCGCGCCGAGGTCGAAGACGAAGTTCGCATCGCTGGTGATGCCGGGATGATAGTAGTATATTTGCATTCCCCCGGCAATGGTGATCGTGCCGGTCAAAGTCGGGGTGTTGTATCCGGTAATTTCGGCAACGGCGCCGGCGCCGATAAACGCGCCGTTGAGCGTACCGTTGATGAGGCGAAGTTCACCGGAATTGATCACCAAATCGGTAACGTTGCCGCCCTCATACAGCCAAAAATTACCGCCGTTGACTACCGCGTTAGTGACCTCCGCGCTATCGCTGCGGAAGAAGCCGCCGGCTTCAACCGTAAGTCCGTCGACCCGGCCGCCGCCGTAGAAGTAGCCGCCGTCAACAACCGTGACGTTGCGCGCCCGCTTGCCGTTGAGCGACAATTTGGCATACGGACCGTCAACATCAACGGTGATATTTTCGTAGTTCCACCCCAAAGTGTTGCGGACTGACACCGAATCGCTCCAACTGCTCCACTCGGTGCCCAACTTCACCGCCGACTGGAAGTAGTAGACCTTACCGTTTTCCAAATCGGAGCGGTTGACGGTGGTGTAGTTGTAATCGGCGCTGCTCGTGCTGACGGTGACCGCGTTTTCCATTTCGGGGTTATCCGCATAGCGGAAGCGATAACTTTTGATGTCGTAGTTATCGGTATCGCGGTAGACCGACAGACGGTAAAGCCCCACGGCTCCGCCGTCGGTTTCAGTAACCGTCAGATTGGTCGGCGCCGCGGGGGGTACGTCGGAAACCGGGACCACGGTGAAACTCGTCGTAGTGCCCCAGTCGCCCCAGATATCCTCGCGGTTTTTCGCGCGGCCCTGGATGTAATAGGCGGTGTTGGCGGTGAAATCGTCTTTGGCGAGGTCGATGTAAGAGTACCACTCGTCGGCGGTGACGACCACGGCGTCCGACATATCCGCATTGAGCGAGTAGCGGAAGGAGTACTGTTTTTCTCTGGAATACCAGTCGTAGTTCGCACTGACGGTGAAGTAGTTCCAATACCGGTTGTCGGCGTAATCGATCGAGAGCAGCGGGGCATCGGGGCGGTTGAGTTTCGGGATCACGGTGAAACTCCGCGCCTCGCTCCAGAGACTTTGGACGCCGTTGGTATTTTCCACGCTTACCTGCATATAGTAAGTGGCGTTGGCGGTCAATTCGTCTTTGGCGATGGTGAACGTATTCTTTTGGGGGGTAACGATCACCGCATCACTCATATCCGCGTTGGTCGAGTAGCGGAAAGTGTACTGCGTCACCTCTCCGGTACCGTCCGCGGGCGCGGCGCTGACGCTAATGGTATCCTCGTAATCGTTCTCGGCGTTTTCCACCGAAAGGGTCGGCGCGTCGATCTGTGACCGGGCGACATCAAGATACAGACCGTAAGTGCCGTATTTGTCGTTGTAATAAACCAGTCGGCAGAGGGCGTTGTCGACGAGGGTGAATTCTCCCAGACCGACCTTCGCCGCACTTCCGTCGTTGTGACTGACGATCTTGATCGTACTGTCGAAGTACTTCGCCTCGTCCGCGATCTTGTAACTCCCGTACGCTTCGGAGTCGATCTCGATTTCCAGAACGTCGCCGACGAGTTTGTCCATATCCGACACGAAGGCGACGTCGTCAAGGGAATTTTGAAATTCGGCCGTCTGCTTATACTGCTCGAAACGGATCTTGTAACCGTTGCCGTAAACATTCCGGTTGGTATTGAGTTTGCCAGCGATTGCAATGTCGTCGGTCAGGTCGTAACGCCCATTGCCGCTGATCGTGACCACAGCGCCATAATCGATCGCAACGCCGGAAAACTTCGCATCGCCCGAAAGGTGCAGCGCGCCGCCCGAAGAAACGGTAACGCCGTTCGCCCGGCCGAAACTCCCGACCGTGAGCGTACCGCCGGAAACCACGTTGACGTTTTCCGCCGTGGCAAGATTGGTGGTATTGATGACGCTTTCCGGAATTTCATCCACAAAGGGATTGAGTGCCTCGATCTCCTCCTCGGTGTTGACCCCGACATTAAGATGACCGCTGACGGTGAGATCGCGCCCCTGCGCCCCCTCAAACAGTTCGGCTTCGCCGCTGAAAACCGTGTTTTCCGCGATGCCGCGGATCTCCGCGGCGCCGAGCGTCGAAGCGGAAACGAGCGAGTTTTTGGCGGCGGTGAGTTTGACTGCCGACGCGTCGACGCTGACCGCGCCTTCGTATTCGGCGAGCGCGGTATCTTCGGTGAGACTGGCGTTTCGGTACGTCGCGTTGGAACCGAGGTTGACGAGCACCGAATCTTCAACGCTCCACGCGGCGACGTTGCCCGCCGCGTCGCAAGCCGCGACCCGGTAGGTATAGATGCCGTTGGGGACGGCGTTGAAGGTGAAAGTCGGCTCCGCGACGTCGGTCTCGGTCCACTCATCCGCCTCGGAGGCGCGATAGCCGACCTTGTACCCGACGACGGCGAAATCGTCATACGGCGCTTCCCATGCGAGCGTCGAACCGGTCGAGAGATAAATCGCGTCGATGCTCTGAATCTGATTGGGTGCCATAATGTCGTGGTCGGCGAAGGTATAGGCGTCGCTGATCACGCTGTAGACCGGAGTGTGGCTGTCACTGTTGACCATGATATAAAAGGCATACGCGCCGCCGTGACTTTCATCTTCGCGCATTTCGTACTCGAAAATTCCGGTCGCGTCTTCGATCGCCATTTCCGCCAGCATCAGGCCCTGATGCTCTGTGTCGTCGGCGGTCGTGCGGAAAACGGAAATGGTGGCGTTTTCGAGCGCCGAGTAATCACTGAGGGTGTAGCGGATCGTGGCGCTCCGGGCCGTTTCGCCCAGCACCACCGCGTCAAGTTGCGGACGGGTGACGGCATCGGCCATCGTGAACGCGTTGAAAAGCGCGTCGGAGTCGCCGTAACTGTTGATCGTCCACTCGCCGAGCCCCGCGTTTTCGACCGCGATGGTGATGACGTTATCATTGCTGAACTCGCTGACGATCTGCATGTTGCCGTAGAGCCCGGCGGCGATATCCGCCTGCGTGTACTCCACGCCGTCATAGACCAGCGAAGTGCTGACTTCGGCGGCGGAAACGCTCAAATTGACCTGGAAAAGCGAAACCCCGTAGTCGGCAACGATGTACTTTTCGCTCGCCGAGGGCGTGGCCGCACCACGCAAACCTTCGCCGGAACCGGTGACCGATATGCTCTTGAGGGTACGCATCTCCCGCTTGGGCACTTCGATTTCCCGAAGCAGATCGGTCGAACCGAGCAGGGAAATATCGCCATCAAAAGTACTCTTGATCCCGATGGCAAATTTGTTGCCGAAAATTTCCGTTTCCTGCCACGCCTTGACGTAGCGCTTGTTGAAATCGGTAAAGGTGTTGACACTCAGCCCCAGACCGGCAAGCGGACCGAAAACCCGTTCGTTCGGCACCTGCATTTTGCCGGATGCGGCAATGGTGAATTTGCCGTCCGAGGCATTGAGGGTGCCTTTGGCACTGATGCAGCCGCCCAGCATTTTGAAATTGCCGTCGAGCGTGAAGTTCCCGTTGTAGATGTGGAGTTTGCCGCCGCCCGTGATGAAGCCGCCCAGCGACGTCACCTCGGCGGTGCCCGTGTACTCACCGTCGGTGGTGATGTGGGTGTCGAGCTTGAGTTCGGCGATGTAATAGTCGCCCTCGTCCAAACCCAGCCAGTCGAACTTGAAAGAAAGATGCTTCTTGGGGCCGAAAGTCAAGCCCATGCCGGCTTCGAGGGTGATGACCATCTTGGTCGCCACACCGGAAAAACCTGCGGTAATGGTCTGGAGCATCATTCCGGTCGCACCGAAAGGAATGTTGAGGCTGTCCATGCAGATGCTCAAACTGTCAATACAGCCGTCAACGATGCCGATCGAGCCGCCGAAACTGTACTTCACTCCCGGTAACTCGACATTGGCGCTGGCAAAAAACGAGTGTTGTACGGTGTTGGCTTTCAACACCATATTGGAAAATCCGAGTTGACCGATCTTGAAGTCCGGAATTTTCATCTCGCCGACCAGATTCCAATCGAATTTTTTGGTGTTGAAGTTGTGGCTGATGCCGATGTAGTTGTCTCCCGACAGATCGATGACGAGTTTCACCTGCTTGCCGCTGCCCGCCATGGCGCCGCTGGGCGTCCACTCCAACTTGCCCTGAATTTTCAACTCCGCGGTGCGGGTGGTCCAGTTGACGGTAAAATTCATGCCCAGACTGCTGGCGTCAAACTTCGCTCCGAACATATTGTTGATATGGACGTTGGGCAAAGTCACGGAGACCTTGGTGGTTTTCTGTTTCTGCGCCGTGCTGAGCGCACCGGAGTAAATTCTCGCCCCCTCCTTGCCGAGAAGCGGCAACTCCTCGGGCACGACGACGAGGTCCAATTCGCACTCGTGCTGAACGTTGTTTTTATCCTCCGCCTTTACGGTGATGTTTCCGGTGTCGGCGCCGCCCTTGAAAACCAGGGAATTCCCCTGCAGTTTCACCTCCCCGATTTCCGCGCCGCTGATTTCGACGTCCCTTTGGGCGCCGCCCATGACGCTGGAAGGCAGCGTCACAGTGTATTCGACCCCCTCGTCCTCGCCGTTTTCGAGCCACAGGACGTCCTCCACCTCGCCGTGCAGCGTGGGGTCGTAAACCAGCCAGCCCTGATATTCGCCTAAATCATTGCCCCAACTATCCTCCCAGACCTCGTGCCACTTTTCCTTGTTGCTGTTCATCACGAACTGGATCTCGCGGGAACTCGAGGGGTAGTCGAAACTCAGCGAACCGCCGCCGAAGTCACTTTCCGTGCCGCCGAAATCGACCGTGATATAGGGCAGCGCCAAGGCATCTACATTACCGATATGGACGCTGAAAGTGTACACCCAATCCCGCATGTCGAAGCGGCCGTCCGCATTGTCAAAGGTGCCGTAAGAGTAGGTGTAGGTGGAAAAACCCTCTTCGTCTTTACCGTAGATGATGGTCCTGGTGGTGTAGTTGGCAAAATATTCAACCGTCTTCACTATTTCGCCGTTTATGTTGGAAAAATGCTCCCAGTAGTTGGCGCTGGCGTAGTCGTGAAGGTCCAATTTTATGGTGATGTTGCTTTGAGGAGTTACTCCCTGCAAACCAACACTGCCGCAAGTCAGCGACCCTTTGAGGATCGCGCCCTCACGGGCAAAGATTGTGCCTTCGGTGTCGACGTTAGTGACTTCGGCACCACGGTACGCATAGAGGGAACCACTACCGCCGCGCTTGTTGGCGGTATTGTAGTAGAAATTAGTTACTTTCGCGTTGCCGCGCTCCGCGATGATCGCATCCACCTTTGCCTTGTCTTCCGGAGTATTGGCTTCGAGTCCGATATTGGCATATCCGTCGACCCGGATGTTTTGCACAACGCCGCCCGGTTCCACATTAAGATAGGAAACAGTGCAGCCGACGGCTTTCCCGCTGACACGCTTGGAAGGACCGTCCGCACCGTAATACTCAGCCGAGTCGCCGACTACCAAACTGTACGCTTGGCAATTTAGCGCCACCGCCCGACCGTAAACGGTCATTTTATTGGTCACCTTGCATTCGGTGGCGGTACCTTGTGCCCACACGAAACCGAAGGTTTTGTCATACCACTCGTCTTGATTGCCTTCGGTTCTTACATCGTAACCGGTAAGGTGGCCTCTTACCTCCATATTATAAGCCGTACAATTGTCGGCTTTACCGCCATAAATAGAAATGGTTCCCGCCGCCTTGATCCCCGACGCCTCATAATAGTAATCGTAGTTATGTAAAATTTCGTCGCGGGAAGTTTTAAGGCGGGTATAGTGATAGCCGTTGAGTTCCGCACTCCACTCTTTGCACTCGAAGTCGTAGGTATATACGGTCTCGGTATAGCCGACTTCCGCCACCAGCGATATGTTGTCGACGTTCGCGGGCGCCGCCTTCGCTGTGTATGTAACGCTGGTTATCGTCGTGTTCCAAAGATACGGCGCCCCGATTCTGCCGTCATAGACGTTTTCGCCCCACAGCCCGCGCCCTTGAAACTCCCATCTATATAACGTATGGGTAAACGCATACCGGGCGAGCCCCGCGCCGCCGTGGTCGAGCGTACCGAGGATATGCCCCGCCTCGTGACGGATGACGTTAAGGAGTTCCGCGTCGCTCGCGGAGTCGTCGAGCAAAACAAAGGCATCGCCCGCGCCGATCCCCTCCGCCAATCCCGCAAAGCGCCCGAAAGCGTCGAAGGCGGAAGTTTTCCCGATGTGGATGGTGCGCCCGCCCGTCGGTGCGATGTCGAAGCCCTCGCGCCGCAGTGCTGCCGCCAGGTGTTTTTGCCGCGCGGCGCCGATGCCGCTCGGCGCGATGTCCGCCGGTATCTCAACGCCCAGCGCGGTGTTGCGGTAGCGTTGCACCCCGCCGTCAAAATCCAGAACGATCGTACGGTCGGCTCCCGCCGCCGATCCTGCGCTGCGGCAAATTTCCGCAGATGCCTTTGCCATCCTTCAACCCTCCCGAAATATATATTTTCGTATTCCCGATCAAAAATGCATAACTATCGCAGTAATATAGCACTGGCAGTTTTCAAAATCAAGAAGTTTTTCCGATGATGTGATTTCCGTTGCCGTTTGGAGCAACGACATCCGGCACGTCGCGTCCGCACCGGTTCAGCACGGCGAAAACGACGCCGGGGATGATCCCGCCCAAGTGGGCAAAGTACGCGATACGCCCGCTTCGGTCCAGCCACGCCGCCGACAGTTGGATGATCACGTAGATCGCAAACCATCCCCACGCCGGCAGATTCAGCCGGAAGCGGTGCATGGCAAACAGAATCCCTCCCGGTCTTGACCACAGATATATTCCGATGGTCGCCCGGGGAAATGTCATGGCGTAAAACGCGAGAATCCCGCTGATGAAGCCGCTGGCTCCGACGCACGGGATCCCCGGGGCGCCTCCGGATAGAGTGTGCAGCATATCCGCGCTCAGCCCGGACAGCAGGACCAGCAGAATGTACCCGCCGTGCCCCAATACATCCTCCGCGTCGTCGCCGCACATCAGCAAAAAATAGACATTGCCCAGCAGGTGCAGTATCCCCGCGTGGAGAAACATGCTGCTGAGCAGGGTCAGCCCGTGGTGTCTCTGCCACTGATCGGGAATCATCCCCCAATCCGCAATGGCCGAAGCGAGTTCCCCCCGCCACAGAAGCACGCCATGGACGGCCAGGCAGAGCAGTGCCAGTCCCCAGGTGACAAAGGGAAGCCGGGACAGTTTTCGCGGATACTGCTCCACCGGCAGCCCCAGCAGTGCGGGCAGGATGGTGCGGAGCGTCAGGTCGTCGGAATCCGGCAGATGGTCGTATCCGGCGGTGATCGGCCGCAGGTCTTTCAATTCCGGGCGCGGCGGCGCGGGGGGAGGCTCCACGGGCAGCCCCAGATGTTCAAACTCTCCGGCGTCGAACCACAGCGACTGACATCCCGTGCAGATGTCCAGATCAAAGGTGACGTTCCCGTCGCCCAGTTTCAACTGCTGCATGGTTCGACGGCAGTTGGGGCAGGGGAGGCCGGGAATGGTGTTGCCGATCCGGGCGTTGCGCCACAACTCCGCCGTCAGTTGTCCCGGCGCGCCCGCCGCGCGCAGCGCCGCCAGCGTCAGAAATTGGCCGCACCCGGCGGGACAACGGTAACCGCCGCCGGTGGTTCGGTGCAATTCTGAACCGCATCTTGGACACCGCATCCCCATCCCCCGCCGCTTCCCCGTTTATTGTGTCTATGGCCGGCCGCCGATCCGGTCGCCGCAGCGGATCAGCGTTTCCAGAGCATTGCGGGAGTTTTCCACCAGATCGGCGTCGAACATGATTTTATCCTGTTCCAAAATCAGAATGACGGTGGAACCGCCGAATTTGAAGTACCCTTTTTCATCCAGTTTCCGGTGCGGTCCGCTTGCGGCGGTATGGATGATGGAACCGACGCCGAAAGCCCCGACTTCGAGATAGATCATCGAACCGAAAACCGGTGAAACGAGTTCCGAGACCGCTCGGGCGTTTTCCGTAAAGACATCCGGGGCACGCCGGAACGCTATCGGATTCACCGAGTGGTACTTGCCGGGAATGCGCCTGGGTTCGCCGGCTTGTTCGCAGTCGCAGGGATAGTGAAACCTGTGATAGTCCACCGGGGCCAACCGGACTACTGCAACGCCGTAACGCCGGGCTGACAACGGATGGCCGCAGAGGTGTTCCAGCGAGCGCACCACGCCTTTTACCGGCACCGCCGCGTCCGGCGCGATGTCGGGATATACCAGCAGTCTGCCGTCTGCGGGGGCGCACAGGACGCCCTCGCCGGAAGCCGCCGGACGGGTCCCCGGTTTGAGTTTCCGGGTGAAAAATTCGTTGAAAGTGGCGTATTCGGTCCACGGTTTTTCCGCTTCCTCCGCCCGCAGTCCCGGCGTGGCAGCCAGCGCGGCAATGGCCCGGCGCGACCGGCGGCTGTCGTAATACCGGCCCAGCAGAGCCGAGGCCCAGCGGCCGTAAAACAGCCCCGGCCACAACGCCCGCCCCAGCAAAGTTTCGTAGGCAAAGCGCAATGCCTTGTCCCCCAGTACACTCTCCGTACAGACCTGACCGGTTTCCCGGTCGATGTAATTCACATCCATTGCACCCTCAATCCGGCAGGATCAGGCGCAGAAGCCTTGCCGCCAAAATTTCTTTCGGAGAATTCTCCAGTACATGCCGTTCGCCGCCGCGATGGAACACCACCAGCGCATTGTCGGGCGTTCCGAACCCGTCTCTGACCCAGTTCGCGGCAATCCAATCCAGATTTTTTCGGCGCAGTTTGTCCAGCGCATTGCATTCCAAATCGTCGGTCTCGGCGGCGAATCCCACCAGAATCTGTCCCGGGCGTTTGCTCTGTCCCAGCGCGGCAAGGATATCTTCCGTCCGTTCCAGTTTCAAGACCAACTCTCCCGGCTGTTTTTTCATTTTCCGGCTTTCCGGGACCACCGGACGGTAATCCGCCACCGCCGCCGCCATGATGATGACGTCGGCGTCGTCGGCGCATCCGCGGATCGCCGCCGCCATTTCCGCCGCCGATTCCACGGAGATGCGCTTTGCTCCCTCCGGGCATGGCAGGGCGACCGGACCGGAAACCAGCGTCACCCGATGACCGGCCCGTACCGCCGCGGCGGCCAGAGCGTACCCCATGCGGCCGCTGGAACGATTGGAGATGAACCGGACCGGGTCGATCTTTTCCCGGGTCGGTCCGGCGCTGATAAGAACATGCATGGTGTCAAATTACTTGCGTCGGCCGAAAAACCGCAGCAGATACAGAAACAGATTGATGAAGTCCAAATAGAGCGTTAATGCCCCCAGCACCGCCGCCCGCCGGCTGTCCGCCTCGGAAAGAACACCCTCACCGACCCCGACGGCAAGACGCTTGATCTTCTGCGTGTCATAAGCAGTCAGCCCGACAAAAAGCAGGATGCCGACCGCGCTGATGATCAGATCGAAGCGGGAACTGCGGGTAAAAAGATTGACCAGCGACGCGAGAATAAGACCGATCAGCCCCATGACGCAGAGGCTGCCCAGCGCGGTCAGGTCCCGTTTCGTGACCCAACCGTACAGTCCCATGATGCCGAAAGTCAGACTGGTGACGAAAAACGTCTGGGCGATGGAACTTTCCGTGTAGGTCAGGAATATCACCGAAAGGGTCATGCCGTTGAGCGCCGCAAAGACGATGAAGCCCAGAAACGCCGCCGCCGGGGATATCCTGCGGATCGCCGCGCCCAGCGTGATCACCATAACCAACTGCGCTCCCAGCAACGCCAGAAAGATGATTGGATGGCCGACCATCCAGCCCGGGTTTCGCGCGAAGCCGAAGGCCACGAATCCGGTCACGGCCAATCCGAGGGTCATCCAGCCGAATACCCGGTTGATGAAACCGTTCTGGATGCGTACCGCGTCTTCGGAACGATGGAGCAGCAAAGTGTCGACTTGCAGACTCATGGGACATTTTCTCCTTATGATAAACGTTGACCCGTTTCACTACTGTAACAATATAGCATGGAACGGGTCAAAAACAAGGCTTGGCGGACGATTACTTTTTCGGAACGAAAATCATATCGCCCTTGTTGAGTTTGGTCGCGGTATTGCCGCTGTTCAACCTGCGCAGTTCCTCCTCGGTGATGCCGCGTTTGGCGGCGAACTCCGCGAAGGTCGTGTCTTCCGACACCTCAACCGCGTCGATCTGCTCGGTCGCTTCCGTTGCCGGGACCGCATCCTCCGAGACGACTTCCGTTGCCGCGGGGTTGGCGGCGTCGGCCGCGGCCGCTTCCGCCGCCGCGGGAGCCGGAGTTGCCGCCGGGGCTGCCGCCGGAGCGGAGGCAGGGACGACTACGGAATCCGCCTTGCCGGGGATGATCAACTTCTGCCCGATCTGCAGTTTTCTGGCGGAATTCTCATCCAGACTGTTGGCCGACAGCAAATCGGAGAGTTTGATCTTGAACCGGCGGGCGATGCGTTCCGGCGTGTCGCCGGATTTGACCGTGTATTTGCCGCCCTCCAGCGCGGGCGCCGAAGCCGGAGTTGCGGCCGCGGCGGAGATGCCGCCCTTCCGTCCGGATCTCGTCGCGGCTTTGGCGGTTGTCGCATTGCTTTTGCCGGGGATGATCAGTTTCTGGCCGATCCGCAGTTTCCTGGCGGAGTCCTGATCCAGATTGTTGGCCTGCATGAGGTCGCCGAGTTTGACTTTGTGACGGCGGGCGATGCGTTCCGGAGTATCGCCGCGCCGGACGATGTACGTTCCCCCCTCTGCCTTGCCGGTTTTGCCGGCTTTGTCCGCGACGGCGGCGGAATCCACCCCGCCGCTCGGGACCGCATCAGTCATAGGCTCGTAGGCCGCGACCGTTTTGGCGGATTCCTGCGCAGTTGCGCTCGGCGCATCCGCAACGAGCTCCTCCGTCGCCGGAGCCTTGACCTCCGAATCGGTCAGCGGAACGTTATCGGACGGAGCCGGGATGTAACGCCGGTCGGTCATCACATCGGACGGACACCCGGTGAGCAGCACGCCCATGCCGGCGGCCGCCGCGAAAAAAATTACCTTACGCACTTCTTTTTCCTCCCTGAAAAATTGTTTGTCGTGCAACTGGATTACCATGCCATAATATACGGAACAATATCTTTTTTTGCAATAGCGGATCTTGAAAAATTTTTATTTTTCCTCTCCGGGGCGGGGGGCGGTGTAAACCAGGATGGTTTCATCGGCTCCCGCCATCTGGTATTTTTCCCGGGCGACGCGTTCCACGGCCTCCGGGGACGTTTTCAGAGCCTCCACATCGTCACGCAATTTCACCCTTTCGCCCTTTTTGCGGGCCAATTGCTCCTGCTGCCGCCGCAGTTTTCGCTGATTTTCGCGCAGCAGTTGGTAACGCGGGTAAAGAAACAGCCCCGTCATCACCGCGGCAATGACGATGAAAAGCAGCCACCACAGTGTGGCCCGGGTCTCTTTTTTCAGCGACATGATGCGACCTCCTTCCGAAACGGCGCCGGAGCGCCGGAACTACCGCTCCGGCTGCAGTGTGACCAGAAACTCGATGTTGGTCCGGCATTTTTTCAGTCTGCCCAGCACCATTTCCATGGCTTCCGCCGACGGTACGCCGTTGACGGCCTTGCGCAGCAGCCACACCTTGCTCAACTCATCGGGATGCAGCAGCAGTTCCTCCTTGCGGGTGCCGGACTTTTCGATGTTGATGGCCGGGTAGATCCGCCGGTCGGAGACGTTGCGGTCCAGATGCAGTTCCATATTGCCGGTGCCTTTGAACTCCTCGAAGATCACATCATCCATGCGGCTGCCGGTTTCGATCAGCGCGGTGGCGATGATGGTCAGACTGCCGTGATTTTCGATGTTCCGCGCCGCACCGAAAAAGCGTTTCGGCTTGTGAAGCGCGGTGGCGTCCACGCCGCCGGTGAGGATCTTGCCACTGTGAGGCTGGAGGGTGTTGTAGGCCCGGGCCAGCCGGGTGATGCTGTCCAGGAGAATGACCACATCCTTGCCGTATTCGACCATTCGCTTGGCTTTTTCAATGACCATCTCCGCCACCTGCGCGTGGCGTTCCGGCGGTTCGTCAAAGGTCGAACTGACCACCTCGGCGTCGATGCTTCGTTCCATGTCGGTGACTTCCTCGGGACGCTCGTCGATGAGCAGGATGATCAGGGTCACTTCCGGATTGTTGGCCCGGATGCTTTTGGCGATTTTCTGCAGCAGCACGGTTTTGCCGGTGCGGGGAGGGGCCACGATCAATCCGCGCTGCCCCTTGCCGATGGGCGTGACCAGATCGACCACCCGGGTGGAGTAGTCGGCGGGGTCCCGTTCCAGGATCAGGCGCTGGGTCGGGAAATAGGGTTCCAGACTGGTGAAGGGAATGATCTGCTTCTTGCGTTCCGGAGAGTCGTTGTTGATGGTTTCGACTTTCAGCATGGCGAAGAAGCGTTCCTTTTCCCGGGGGGTACGGATCTGGCCGGTGATGAAGTCTCCGGTCTTGAGCGCGAACCGCTTGATCTGGGAGGGACTGAGATAGATGTCCTCGGAAGAAGGCAGATAACTGTACGCGGGGGAACGGAGGAATCCGAATCCGTCCGGCAGGACTTCCAGATAACCGCTGCCGTAGAGCAGACCGCATTTTTCCGCATTGGCCCGCAGGATCTCGCAGATCAGCGTGGATTTTTCCAGTGCGCCGATGCCTTCGATGCCCAGTTGCGCGCCCATTTCCGCCAGTTCGACGATGGATTTATTCTGCAGATCGGTGATGTTGAGCGTCGGAGCATTGGGATCGACCGGCGGCAGGTCTTCCTCGTCATCCCGGAAGTCGCCGCGGTCGGGATTGCTGCGGTGATTGTTGTTGCGGTTGTTCTTGTTCCGGCGGAAGCGATCCCGCCGATTGCCGTTGTTGTCCTGATTGCCGCTGAACTGCCGGGGACGGTTGTTCCCGTCACGGCCGGACTCGGGAAGGTCCCGGTTCGGAGATTCCGGTCCCGCCGCGACCGGGGCGGCCGGAGGCACGACGTACTCCGGTTCCTGCGATTCCGGCTGACCCGCCGGAACGCCCGGAGCGACGACCGCGGTGGGATCGGGGGCCTGAGCGGAAAAACTCCCCTCGGACTCCGTGGGCGGAAGGTCGGTCCTGACTTTGCGGGGGCGTCCGCGCCGCCGGGGAGCGGCGGCGGACGGTTCATTGTCCGGAAGTTGAGAAAACAGATCGTTTTCGTTGCTCATGTCGAATATCCTTTCTGAAGGTTGTAAAAATACTACCCCAAGTCCGCTGCGGCGGCGAATTCCCGCAACTGCGCGGCGAGGTCCTCCGGCTCCCCGGTGTTGATCACCGCGTAGTCCGCAAGTTCCAGTTTGGTTTCCGCGCTCCACTGCATCCGGCTGCGGCGGTCGACGTCCGCATCGGTGAAATTGCGGCCGCGAAGCCTTTCCCGACGCAAAGATTCCGGCGCCCACACCGTCAGGACCGCGTCGAAGCGCGATTCAAATTTGTTTTCGTACAGCAGGGGGATCTCGAATGCTCCGCTGCGGCGCTCCCGCCGGCACTCCGCGATCTCCCGCTCCAGTTTTTCCGTCAGTTTCGGATAAAGTACTCCGGTCAGCGCCGCCATTTTTGCCGGGTCGCGGAAGGCCGCCTGTCCCAGCACCGCCGGATTCACCCGTCCGTCCGGGGTGAATGCCGCCGCGCCGAAATGGATCCTCACCGCGTCCAAAACATCCTTTTCTCCACTGTCATAAAGACTTTTGCAGACGGAATCGGCGTCAAAAACGCGCCACGATCTCGCGGCGAAAAAACGCAATACCGTACTTTTGCCGCATCCGAACGCACCGGTAATTCCGAGAATCATGAAAAGTCAAACTCCGAATCCATTCCGGCCCGGCAATACGGGAACACGGGGTCCCGATCCTGTCTGGGGTAAAAACAAGTCTTTAAAACAACGGATATCTGAAACGGACTGCCCCTAATTTACCACCGATTCGGAAAAAATCAAGCGGTCTCAGGGAAAATATACCGATTTTCGATGTTTTCAGGCACTTTGCCGCAATTTTTCCCGGCAATACGCGGCGCGGAATTCGTTGCATGCCTCCGAAGACAACTCCAGGCCGGCCCTTTTCTGCAGATGCGCCGGTGAGATTTCGACGAACAGCGCGTTGACCTTTTTGATGTCGATGTCCTGAAACAGTCCCAGATCGGCCCCCAAGCGCAGTCCGGAGAGGGAATTGAGGGCTTCTTTCTCCGACAGGGTGTAACTGTACTTCAGCAGACCGTAGGCTCTTCCCACATAGTCGAGCAGATAAGTCCGCCGGTGTTCCAGAATTTCCCGGCGAACCAGTTTTTCGCAGTTGATCAACTGCTTGATGACCCGGTCCAGATTGCCGATGATCCGGTTTTCGCTCTCCCCGAGCGTACTCTGATTGGATATCTGAAAGAGACAGCCGAGATTTTCCGTTCCTTCCCCGAAAATCCCCCGGACCGCCATGTGCAGTTTGCCGATGCCGTGAATGGTCGGCGCGATCTGCTTGGCCAGCACCAGCGCCGGCAGGTGCAGCATGACCGATACCCGCATGCCGGTGCCGACATTGGTCGGACAACTGGTCAAATATCCGAGGCGGTCGTCGAAGGCGAATTCCAGAACCTTGCCCAGTTCGTCGTCCAGCACGTCGATCTCCCGCCACACCGATTCCAACTGCAATCCCGGCCGAATGACCTGCAGTCGGATCTGGTCTTCCTCGTTCACCATCAGCGAACACGCCTCCTGCGGACAGACGAACAGCCGGGTGCCCGGTTTGCGGGCGAAAAATTCCTTGCTGGCCAGTCGGCGTTCCAGCAGGATGCGGCAGTCCAGATCGCTCATCGTCCCCGGCGAGAAACAGGCGGCTCCGGGGCCGCCCAGCACCCGGATGCCCGCGACCGCCGCGGTGACTTCCTCACACAGTTCCTCCCGCTCACTCGGCGACGCCGCGGGCGGGAACGGGTGCCCGGCGACGTTGCGGGCCAGCCGGATGCGGCTGGAAATGGCGATATCTCCGTCCGGCCCGGAGTCGTCAAGAAAACTTACCGGATGCCGCAACAGATCGTCGATCGGATTTTCGCTCATTGTTCCGCGCCTCCGCTTCCGGTCCGCGCCAATTGCTCCCGGAGTTCGCTGATCCGGTCCCGGCAGACCGCCGCGGCTTCATATTCCTCTCCGGCGATCATGCGTCGGAGATCGGCCTGCAGATGGCGCAGTTCCGCGTTGATCCGGGCCGGGGAATCCGCTCCGGCATTCCCGCCCGGACGCTTGCCCAGATGGATGGTGCCGCGCTGAATGCGGGCGATGGCGTCGGAGATCATCTTGCCGAACGTCCGATAACACTCCGGACAGCCGAGTTTGCCGCCGGAATCTTTGATCATCGAGGCCGTCCAGTGACACTTCGGGCAGGCGAGTTCCGCATCTTTGCCGCCCTCCGGCTGACCGGGGGGCGCGGCTTGGACGGTTTTGGCGAATTTCTCGATATTGAACAGCACCTCGGCCAGATTGACGCCGAGATCATTCAGTTCCCCCAGAGGAAGTTCGGAATCTTTTCTGCGGGCGCACTCGTTGCAGAGGTGCATGGTCCTGCAGGCGCCGTCATGGAATTCCTTGATGTGGACGGTCGCCTCATTTTTCTTACATTTGTCGCACAACATGGCTCTCTTTTCGCTCCTCGGAAAAACCTCCTATACTATACCACAGGTACAATAAAAATGCAAATTTCCGGATTTCAAGGGTTGAAAAAGTTTTTTCCATATGCTATTTTAACGGGGTGTCGGACGTGACGATCCGGACTGCGGTTCGGCGTTTTCGTCGTTTTTTGAGTTTCAATCCAGGCAGAGGCTGAATGTATGAGCAGTATCGATGACGATCCCGGACCTCGATGGTGCAATGCCGCGGGAAGGTTCAGCCGCCGGACTGGGCTCTGATTTCCGGCATCTGAAAGATCGGGCCTCTCCGGACCGATTCCCCGCGCGGCGTTGCATTTGACGGTGTCCTCTTGACGCTGACGATCACAGAAAAGAGGAATCATCCATGTTCAAATGTTATGATCTTGTTGACGGTCGGGTCCGGCGCTGTCCGGACGGGCAACTCGGAGTCATTCAGGTTTACAGCGATCCCACCGACGAGGAGAAACTCTACCTCATCGAACAGTGCGGGATCGACGAGCACACCATGAATTCCGCTCTGGACGAGGACGAAATAAGCCGGGTCGAGTACGAGCAGAACCATGTGGCGGTGATCATGAAACGCCCGCGGGACATCGAGATCGACCAGATGACGGCGTTTCGCGTCTCCTCCCTCGGCGCGTTCCTCTTTCAGGACCGCATCATCGTGGTGCAGCCGGAACCGGCGTCGCTTTTCGAGCACGGCAAAATGCCGCTCAAGGGCAACAGCATCCCCGGAGTGCTGCTGCGGCTGCTCTATCATGCCACTCAGCATTTCCTCCAGCATCTCCGGCTGATCCGGAATATTTCCGACGAGATCGAGAAAAAGATCGGGTACGCCGTGACCAACAAGTCCATGGTCAATGTGTTCTCCTTTCAGAAAAGTCTGACCTACTATGAGTCGGCGACCCGGGCCAATTTGCTGTTGATCGGCCGGTTGCGGGACGACTTCCGGCGCATCGGATTTCTGCCGGAGGAACTGGAGTTTCTGGAGGACATCGCCATTGAGAACAAACAGTGCGACAATCTGGCCAAGATCTACGCCGAAATTCTCACCGGCATGTCCGAAGCCCGCCGCACCATCGCTAGCAACAACCTCTCCAACATCATGAAACTGCTGGCGGTCATCAACATCGTGTTCATGCCGCTGACGGTGATCACCGGGCTGGGGGGAATGTCGGAATTCACGATGATGACAGAAGGTCTGTGGTGGCCGCACGCTTACAGCGGACTGGTGGTGTTCATGGTGGCCGTCGGCTACATCACGTACCTTTTGGTGCGCGACATCGGAACACCGCACAACCGGAGGAGACGTTGACATGGCGAGAAAAGGCACATACTTCATGTCGGCCCCCCGGAATCAACTGAGCGAGAAACTGCGGCGGGAATGGCGGGAGTTTTCGCTGGCCATCCTGTTTTACATCCTGCTGACGGCCGCGGCGACGGTATTCGGCTCCGTCGACCGCTACGATCTGTCCCGGGAGGCGGTGCACGGCTTTGCACTCTGGTTTCTGCTGTTGCCGGCGTATCTGCCGCTGTGGATCGCGGGGGCGTTCGCGTGGTGCGCGGGAGTCCGGCTGTCCTTTGCCGGTCACGAAGCACTGGCGCTCGGCGCGTTCGACGCGGCGCAGGCGCTGATCGTCTGGGCGGGGGTGACGTTTTACACCTTCCGTCTGCGCCGTCCGTCCATTCCGCATCACGCGCGGAATTTCGTCCGGATCGTGATCTTCTGGGGGCTGTTTCAATTGCTCTGCGGCGCCGCGCTGGGGCTGTGGGAACACGGCGGACTGGCCGCGCTGCACGACTGCCCCCGCGGATCGGAGTCGACGGTCACAACTCCGGATCGACAGTGATCTCCCGCATCGCCTGTTCCGTCCGGAGACGGAACGCCTCCACCTCCTCGTCCGTAAGCGTCGGCGGCACGGAGATCGGGGTGCCGATCCGCATGATCAGTTTCGCCCCCGGCTTCGGGATCTGAAAATTATCCCAACTTTTCAGTTGCCAGCACTTCGAAGCGTTGATGATGAAGGGAACGAGCCGTCCGCCGGTTTTGGACGCCAGCAGGACCGGACCGCTTTTGATCCGGTACTTCGGCCCCCGCGGGCCGTCCGGCGTGATGATCACATTGCTGCCGCTTTCAATCGCATGAATTGCTCCCAGCAGCGCGTTCGCTCCCTTGCGGCTGGAGGAGCCGCGCAGCGTCCGAACGGAAAAGTGGGAGAGAAAATCGGTCAGATACTGGCCGTCCCGGGAGGAACTGACCATCGCAAATGCGGTCTTTCTCAGCCGGTAGGGGAAGGCCACCGGCAGAAACAACAGCCGGTTGTGCCAGATCAGCCCCACGAGTTTCCGCGGATCATCGCACAGATGCATCGGGTCCACCAGTTCAAAGCGGTAGCACAGTTTGAAGATCGCCCGCATCAGCACGGCGGGAAAAAAATAAATCCAGGTAGGAAATTTCCTGATTTTGCGGAAACGCTGTTTGAACGACATTTCACTTCACTCCCTGACGTCGGCACACTCCCGTCAGCACGCACCGTTCGCAGGCCGGTTTCCTGCTGGCGCAGACCCTGCGCCCGTGCTGGATCAGAATGTGGGAAAAATTGGTCCACAAGTCCGGAGGGACCGCGGCATTCACGTCCGCTTCGATCGCTTCCGGCGAGTCGCTGCGCACCATCCCGATGCGGTTCAGCAGTCGAAGAACATGGGTGTCCACGGGGAACCCAGGAATGCCGAACGCGTTTCCCAGCAGTACGTTGGCGCTTTTTCTCCCGATCCCCGGCAGTTCGATCAGTTGTTCCATCGTGCGGGGCACTTCTCCGTCGTATTTCCGCACAAGCATCGCGGCGCAGTCGTGAAGATTGCGGCTTTTGTTGCGGGAAAGCCCGCAGGGACGGATGATCGCTTCGATCTCCTCCGGGGCAAGTTCGCTCATGCGTTCGGCATCCGGCGCGCGGCGAAAAAGTTCCTTCGTCACCTGATTGACGCGCTCGTCCCGGCACTGGGCGGAGAGCATTACCGCCGCCAGCAGTTGAAACGGCGAATGATGTTCCAGCGGACAGGCACACTCCCCGTACTCGGCAAAAAGCAGATCGTAGATCCGCCGATAGCGTTCACTTTTTTGCATGATCTTCCGCCAAAGTCAGGAAGTTTTTCAGCAGTTTCAGTCCCGTGTCCTGACTTTTTTCCGGGTGAAACTGGGTGGCGAAACACATTCCCGCGCCGATGGCGGCGGAGAAGGGGACGATGTACTCCCCGCGGGCGATTGTGCAGTCCCCCGGCGGGACATAATACGAGTGGACGAAATAAAAATACGGCTGCTCCGGCAGACCGGCGCTCAGCGGATGCCGATCGGTGAACTTCGCCACATTCCAACTGATCTGCGGCACTTTCAGACTTCCGGAGGGAAATCGGCGGCAGCCGCCCGGGAATATGCCCAGTCCGGTTACTCCGGGGGCCTCCTCGCTGGATTCAAGGAGCATCTGCATGCCCAGACAAATGCCGAAAAGCGGTTTGCCCGCCCGGATGAACGCCTTGACCGCGCCGTTCATGCCGGAAGCGTTCAAATTCTCCATTCCGTCCCCGAAATTGCCCACCCCCGGCAGGACGGCACAGTCGAACCGGGGCAGATCCGCCGGACGGGAGACCAGTTCCGGTTCGGCGCCGTGGTACCGCAGTGCTTTGGTCACGGATGCCAGATTACCCATATTGTAGTCGATGACCGCGATTTTCATTTGTTACACTCCGCGTCGGCACATGGCGCCGAATTTTTCGCATCGGGCGTAGGTGTCGGTCAGATAAGCCCGCACGTTTTCCGGCGGCTGGGCCGCGGCCGGATGCTCCGGCGAAAAAAATCCGGTTTTCTGGATGTGCAGTTCAAAATTGATGACCCCCTCATATCCGGAGGAGTCCAGCATCCGGGCGACGCGCTGCCAGTCCACCGTGCCGTAGAACGGGGCCTGATGCTGGTCGCCGGTCCCGTCGTTGTCGTGCAGGTGGACCGCCCATATCCGGGATCGATACGCTTCGCACTCCGCGAACTGCTTGCGCAGGTCAATGTTGGCATGCCCGGAATCGAAGCAGAACCCGAAACGGTCCGCCGGATAATTGTCCAGCAGGTATTTGAGGAACTCCCAGGTATCCCCCGGCATGTTCTCCAGCGCGATGCGGGCGTCCATTTTTTCCAGAATCGGCGTGATTTCGTCCATCGACCGCCGCAGGGAATCGAACTGCCGACGTTTGTAAGCGATTTCCCCGGGGGAGGAGTCCGCCTTGATCCGCGGCTGGTGCATGACCAGCACGCCGGTGGCGCCGAGGCGCTTCATCATCCGCAGCCGATTGACGATCAACTCGATCCCGGCCTTTCGCTGGTACTCCAGCACCGAGAACCAACTTTTCTCCGCGTTGGCACAGCCGTGAACGTCCTGCAGCGTAAGGTGATACCGCCGGAGCATACCGGCGATGGCGGACAATTCGTACCGTCCGTACGCGAAATCACTGTTCCAGTGGTGTCCCCACATGATATGGGTGAATCCGGTTTCGCTGATCAGCCGCAATGCGTCTTCCGGGTCCCCTGCGGAGGAAAAGAGGTTCGACGAGACCGACAGACGCATCCGCTCAATCCTCCTCCGGTTTGGCCCGGCGCATCATCAGACTGCGGATGGCGTCGTGAACATCCCGCTGCCGGTAGAGGATATGGTAGATCTCATCGGTGATCGGCGTACTCACTCCGTGCTGTGCGGCCAATGTGAATGCGCCCCGGGCCGTGGGTACGCCTTCGGCCACCACCATGCCCATTTCCTGCCGGATCTGCTCCATGGTCTTGCCACGCCCGAGTTCTTCTCCCACATGACGGTTGCGGCTGTGGCCGCTGGTGCAGGTGACGATCAGGTCCCCGATCCCGCTCAATCCGGCAAAGGTGGAGCGCTGACCGCCCAGCGCTTCGCCCAGTTTGCTCATTTCGGAGATGCCCCGGGTCATCATGGCGGCTTTGGGGTTGTCGCCCAATCTCATGCCGTCGATGATCCCGGCGGCGATGGCCATGACGTTTTTCAGCGCTCCGCCCAGTTCCACCCCGATCACGTCGGCGGAGGTGTAGACCCGGAAAAATTCGTTCATCATCAGTTTCTGCACCGCTTCCGCCAGCGCCGGGTCCGTCGAAGCCGCGACCACGGCGGTGGGTACCTTGCGGGAAACCTCCTCCGCATGACTGGGACCGGAAAGGTCGATGAAGTTCACTTCGCCCAACTCGTCCGCGATGATCCCGCTGATCCGCTTCCAACTCTCCACTTCGATCCCTTTGGCAACGTTGATGACCGGGGTGTCCCGGCGGAATACGGGAGCCAGTCGCTTCAGCGTGCCCCGCAGGTATTGGGTCGGCGTGGCCAGCAGAAGGAAATCGCTGTTGGCGACCGCTTCGCTCATGTCCGGGCACAGCCGGAGTTCTTCCGGCAGAGCGACCCCGGGCAGGAATTTAAAATTTTCCCCGCGTTCCCGAACCGCGTCCAGATAGTCGGGGAAGGCGCCCCACAACGTCACATTGTGTCGATTGTACAACAGATTCAGCGCCAGTGCTGTACCCCATGCGCCGTCGCCGATTACAGTGATTTTCATTGTTTTGAATGCTCCATGAATTGCCGGTTTGTCCGCCTGATTCCGCTCAATGGGAAAATATACACCCGGTGCCGCGCTTTTCAAGCGTTCTGCGCCGGGAAGTGACGGTTTTTCGGCACAAATGCGTGAAGAAATCGAAAAAAGGGAAAAAAGTCCTTCCCGATACTTGAAAATAACCGTTCGCAAAGTTACATTAACGTCCGGCAGGATTCGGCGTTCCGTGCGCCTGTTGCCGCGTATATGTTCAGTTCGGCTGGAGTCGATTGCGAAAGATAAGGAGGTCGTTATGCCGGATATCAAACAGGTTCTCGGTGAGGAGATTCGTCGTTTGGCCCGCAAGGAAGTGAAACAGGCCGTACTGCCGCTGCAAAAGACGGTTGCCGAGCAGAAGCAGGCGATCCGGGATTTGAAACGTGAGATCGCCGAATTGAAAAAGGCGGTCCCGATGCCGGAAGTTCCGGTTCAGGAAACGGCTTGCGGGGAAAACTCCGGCGTCAAAAGACGGCTTAATGCCGCCGGGATCGTTCGGATTCGGACCAAACTCAAATTGTCCCAGAGCAAATTCGCGGCACTGCTGGGCGTCGCCCCCCACACGGTCAGCATGTGGGAGCAGGGGAATGCGTCGCCCCGGGAGAATATGAAGCGGGATATCTGCGGTCTGCGTTCCGTCGGCCGGCGGGAGTTGAAAAAAAGCCTTGAGACGCTGTGTTCCGCCCCGGTTGCCGTCGAAGCGGAATAACGGATTTTCCAAGCAAGGAAAGGATATGTCAAAATGGCGTACACAGTAGACACTTTGTTGGATGAACTGGAAGAAAACATGATGAAGACCGAGGATGCGCTTTCCGGCATGTTCAGCGGGATCCGCACCGGCAAGGCTTCTCCGGCTCTGGTCGAAAACATCACGTTCGAGTACTACGGCACCCAGACCCGGATCCGGGACGCGGCGGGAATCACCGCGCCGGAGCCGCGGCTGCTGGTCATTCAGCCGTGGGACGCGTCCGCGGTGAAAAGCATCGAAAAGGCTCTGCTGGCTTCCAATATCGGGATCACCCCGATGAGCGACGGCAAGACGCTGAAACTGCCGATCCCGGAGTTGAGTCAGGACCGCCGCGCTTCGCTCAGCCGTCAGGCCAAGAGCAGCGCGGAAGAGGCGAAAGTCGCGTTGCGCAATATCCGTCGTGAAGGCAACGACGCGGTGAAGAAGTTTGAAAAGGACGGAGAACTGACCGAGGACGAACGCAAGAAAATGCTGGAGGACATTCAGAAGATCACGGACAGTTACATCGCCAGGGTCGACGCCATGTATTCGGCCAAGGAAAAGGAACTGATGACGGTCTGATGCGTGCCGCAGAACCAGATCTCGACGCCGGAAAAGACCGCTCCAGCGTTTTTTTTGTTCGGTCGCTGACCGTCATCGCGCTGGCGGCGTGGCTGCTCCGGCTGGCGGCGGCGTGGGAAATGTCCCGGGCCGGGAACGGAGTCGGCAACATGTTCACCCCGCCGCCGACCAGCGATCTGGCCACCTACATGACGCTCGGCCGGGCCTGCGCCGCCGGGGACTTCCCGACGGAATTTTATTATCAGCCGTACTATTATGCCGTGTTTCTGGCCGCGATATACCGGATGTTCGGCGGGGCGGCGGTTTACGCGGTCATTGTGATCCAGTCGATTCTGAGCGCCGCCACGGTGTTTCTGACCGGCTGGTGCGCCCGCAAGGTTTTCTCCGAGCGGGCGGGATTGCTGGCGGCGGCGCTGACCGCGGTGTCCTCTTCGCTGATTTTGTATGTGCCGTTTCACCAGAATGAGACGCTGCAGACGTTTCATCTGATCCTGCTGTTCGCGCTGACGCTGCGGGCAGGGGAGCGGCAATCCCCGGGGGGCTGGTTCGCCGTCGGCGGCGTGACGGGGATCGCGATCTTGACCCGGGGCAACGTCTGGCTGCTGGTGCCGGTGATCGCGGGATTTCTGATACGGAGAAGGCCGAAAGGCCCCCGCGGATGGCTGTTTCCGGTAATTTTCGCCGTTTCCCTGCTGGCGGTGCAGTTGCCGTTCATCCTCCGCAACAGCGTGAGTGCGGGAGCGCTGCGGGGGCCGTCCACCGCGGCCGACGCGGTGCTGGCGCTCGGAAACGGGGCCGATGCGCCGGCCGGCGGCAGAAACCCCGGAGAGACGGCGGGCGCGATGTACTACTCCGAATCTTACCGGCGGATGATGGCCAATACCCGAGGGGAATATGCCCGGTCGGTTCCGGCGCAGATGCGGGACTGGCTGACCGCCGACCCGTGGGGATTTGCGGAACTGCAGTTTCGCAAGGCCCTGCTGTTCTGGGACGGGAGGGAGATTCCCAATAACGTATCGCTGGAATACGACGGCGCGGCTCACTCTCTGATCCTCCGTTATCTGCTGTGCGGACGCAATCATATTCTGCTGGCGCTGGGATTGGCCGGAATGCTGTGGTTCATCCCGACGCTGCGGCGGGAGCGCCGGGGCGAACTGCCGCTGCTTTACGGTTTTACCGTGGCGTTCTACCTTACGGTGGTGATGTTCTACATTCTTTCCCGGTTCAAGGCTCCGCTGCTGCCGTTTCTGGCGATTTTCGGCGGCGGCGGTCTGTGCGCGTGGGCGGCGGCCTGGCGGCGGTGGCGCGCGGCGAAACAGTGGCGTCCGGCGGCGGGCGCGGCGGCGGTGCTGCTCGCGTCATGCTGGGTCTCCTCCCGGGCCTACGACTGCTACCGGGCCTGCGAAGCAGGGATTCAGCGGGCGATCCATCCGGACGGAATTTGCCTGGATATGAACGGACCGAATCTCATGTACTTCGATCACGGTCCGGCGCCGTGGGGCGACTGGCGGGAAGTGCCGCTGCGCTTCGGCATGCGGATCGGCAAAACCTTCGCCGTCGGAGTGACCGCTCCGGTCGAACTTCAGATCATGATGCGTAATGCGGAGGCCGCGACCGTCGGGATGATCATCAACGGAGGGTATCGGGAATGGGTCCTGCCGCCTCCGGCGCCGGGGCGGAGCGAACGCAAGTTCGTCATCCTGCCGGCGATCCTGCTTCGCGGCCGACTGGAACTGGAGGTCGTCAAAATTCAAGGCGGAGACGTCCGCATGATGCTGGATGCCCAGCGCAACTACGGCCGCAGCGCCCTCAACGGCGAGACCGTGGCCGGGGAATGGGTGATCCGGGTCGGCATTCCCCGGAATTTTCCATAACTCCGGCTTGTGTTTCCGGACAAAACGCTTACATTGATTTTCCTGTCGAGGAGAATGGCGCCGCCGGAAGAACGGCGCCCCAAAATGAGGAGAGTCAATGATGACCGCGTGCAATCCGATGTCGTTTCGGAAGCGGCGGGCCGCCGTGCTGTGCCTGTGGTGCATCCTCGGCGGCATGCCGCTGATGGGACAGACCGGGACCGATGTCCCCCCGTCGGCGCCCCCGAAAGTCCGCAAGGTGCATCTGATCCAGGACGACGCCCAGGATCGGATGGTGTCCAAAATCTACCAACTCAAATACGTGCAGGGAAATGACCTGATTCCGTTCGTCAGCGGTATGGTCATGCGCTACAACGTCAACAGTACGGTGGACAGCGTCAGTTACGGAAACAATCAGCAGTGGCTGACCGTGACCTGTCCGGTAAAAATGATGCCGTATGTGGACGAATTCGTCGCCAAGGCGGATCGGGCGGTCAAAGTCGCCGGTCGAGTCCCCGGGGAAATCATTCAGGGTACCGGCATCACCCGGGCGGTATACCGGCCGCTTTACCGCTCCGGGCAGGCGATTGCCGACGTGCTGATCAATTCGGTGATCGGCGAAGGTCCGGCGGGTGCGATCTACGCGTACGACGCCAACAGCAATCAGATTTACTGGAAGGACAACGCCTCCAACACCTCCTACGTTTACCAATTCTTGAGTTTTCTCGACCGTCCGCCGCCGCAGATCACGCTGGAGTTCACCATTTTCGAGGTCCGGGAGAGTACGCTGCGGGACCTCGGCGTGGAATACCTTGCGTGGAAAAACGGCCCGGGGCTGAATATGTTTCAGGCCGGATTCGAGGCGTTCGGACTGTCGTCGGCGGGGAGTGCGGCGCTGCAGGCGCTGTCCGGTCCTTTCGGCGGTTTTTTCTTCGCGCCCCAGTTCGACGCCAGTTTCATCCGGCTGCTGCAGCAGCACGGTCACGCGGAGATCGCCGACACCGCGACGCTGACCGTGTCCAATTCCAACACCGCCGAATACAAGATATTCTTCAATCCGCAGTCGCAGAACATCGTCAAAAGCAACAACGATCAGACCAGTGTCACCACCAGTCAACTGGCGGCGGAAGACGATGTTTACCAGACTTATGCGAAGATCGTCGGCCCGGTGGTCAATCTCAGTTACGGCAATCCGCAGAGCGGTTATCCCGAGCGGGAGATTTTTACCGTGGACCCGTACGATCCGGCCAGGTTCCGGGCGCCCGGGGGAACGTTGTTTTTCGGATACGAGGTGCAGTCGGCCTCCGCGGTCGAACGCAACAATGTCGGCGCGGAACTGATCGAAACCTCCCGGATCAGCGGAAATTCGCTGATCCCGCTGGACGAGGAGGTTGTCCTCGGCCGCTGGGAGAAGAATACCACCGTGACGCAGATCATCGGCATGCCGTACCTGTCGGAAATTCCGATCCTGCGTTATCTTTTCAGTACGGAAACCACCACGATGGAGAAGACCCGGGTCTACGTCACCGTCAAAGCACATCTGCTCAATCCCGCCGATCCCGACGGACTCAGGGCGGGGATTCTGAAACGGATCAAGTGAGAATGAGGAACGGCAAATGAAAGTAAAATGGTTGATTTACGGTGCGGCGGCGGCGGTGCTGCCGCTGTATTCGGCGGTGGTCCCCGGGGTGCCGCGGGATTCCAACACCGGCAATACCGGCGGTTATGACGGCACCAGAGTCGAAGCGCAACTGACGGTGCAGGTGGATCAGCATACCGAAGTGGTGCATTTCATCCGGGACAACAACGACCCCCGGGTGGTGACGAAAACCTATGTGCTGAAACACGTTGACGCCTACGGATTCCGGGATTATCTGCGGCAGATGGTCCAGAGCAAACGGGTGGGCAACACCGGTATGGTCCAGAGTTATCCCGGCAACACCGCCGGGGTTCCGGTGCAGGCGGCCGTTTCCCAGACCCAGTTGAATGCGGCCGCGGCGCAGATGGGATACAACCCGACGCCGCAGTTGGGCAGCAACACCGCGGTGGAGTGCCTGAAATATGTGGACGGCACGGGGCTGCTCATCGTGAGCGCCGAGGAATACCGCTTCAAGGACAGCGAGAACGGCATGGGGATCGACACCATCGTCGCCATGTTCGACCGCCCCGAAATGGGCGCGCTGGGAACCGGCTCCCAAATGTTCATCTACATGCCGCGTTATGTCCCGGCGGCAAATCTGCAGCCGCTGATCGAAAACGTCGGGATGAATGTCAGCGATGTGACGGAGTTGTGGCAGGGGCAGGATCTGGTCACCACCGACCCCGATCTGAACTGGCTGATTTTCGACGTGTCCAATTATTCCTGCGACAACATTGCCAATCTGCTGAAAAAATACGACGTGCCGATCCCGCAGGTCCGGCTGACCGTGAAAGTTTACGAGGTGTATTCCGAGAACGACGACCGCATCGGCATTGATTTTCAGTCGTGGAAAAACAACGAGGGCACGGATTTCTTTTCCGTGGGCGGTCGTTACCGCAACAACTGGGCGGCGATCTACGGCGGCGCGGGAAATCTCAACCGGGCATACGGTTCGGAACGGAGCAGTTTTTTTAACTTCAATCCCAAGTGGAACAGCCGATATCTGGATTTCCTCACCGCCAGGGGGCGGGCTGAGATCGTCCACTCAGGGGAACTCTGTCTGCGCAACAACACCAACGGAATGTTCAGCTGGACGACGCAGATTTTCTTTGCCGACGATTCCCAGCCTCCGCCGGACGCGCTGGAACTTCCGGACATGGGGGTCGGTCCCTATGAATTGTTTTCGTCCATCATCAAACATGTGGTCAGCGCGGTCTCCGATCGGGACATTCCGGTCGGCAAGGGACGACAGCAGATCACCACGGCCAACAGCGGATACGGTTTCACCATGAAGGTGGAGAATGTCTCCGTCAATCTGAAGGAGTGCCGTTTCACCGTCACGCTGGGCAACACCAGTCTGATCGGGTTTCAGTCCAACGGTTCGCCCCGTATCTCCCAGGGAAACGTGATCAGTCAGAACGTCAGTCTTCCGTTTGCCGGAGAGGGCGGATTCGTCATCGGCGGTCTCAATAAGCAGGCGGTGGTCGAATCGGAAACCGGCGTACCGTGGCTGGCGGACATCCCGCTTCTCGGGTATCTGTTTTCCAGCAAGTCCAAGTCCGTCAAAAATTCCGAACTGGTGGTGGTGGCAAGTTGCCGCTGGGATGCTCCGGGCGAGGTGACGCGATGATCCGATGCGGCCGGTGGATTTTACTGTTTTTCCTGCTGTCGGGGATCGGAACGGGCTGTCTGCGCGCGGACGATTGGTCGCAGGGCGGGATCGAGGTCTCCGACATCTGCCGGGGCCGGGGAGAGGGGATCGTGGCGGCGATCACGGCCGGAAACTACGAACAATTCGCCCAAGCCGCAGGGGAACCGCAAATCGCCGGAGACGCGGAAAAATTCCGGCGGGACCGGGAGGAGATCGTGCGGAAATACGGCAAGCCGGTGGATTTCCGCTTCCTGACCTATCTGCAGACGCCGTTGCTGATCAACCAGATATGGGTGGTGGATTTCGTCCGGCGCGATCGGGAAGGGCGGCAGATTCGGCAGCAGCAGTTGTTTCAGTTGATCTTCGGAGAAAAGGACGGACAGATGCGGATGCTGGGGATGCGTTTCATCTGAAACTCAGTTCATCGCCACGTTGACCGCGAATGTCCGCAGCGCCAGATCGGAATTGACATTGAAGCGCAGCGTGTATTCCAGATCCTCCGCTTCCTTGAGTATCCTCCCGGCGCGTTCGGGCGGGATCGTCGCCGGGATCGCCAGATGCTCGAACATCTCCGGGTTGGGCAGGTCCGCGGGCGACACGCCCTGCGCCAGCAAAAAGATTTGCGAGCAGAAAGTGGTTATGGCGGTGATGAATTCCCGCCGTTCCCGCATGTAGGCGCCGCTGGCGGCGTCGTTTCGCCGGGTCTCCATGCGCTTGATGAATGCGGCGTCCTCGCTCTGCGCGGCAGCGGTCATTCCGGCGGCGAATTCCGTTTCCGCTTCCGCCGCCGCCTGTTCCGCCAGCGCATCGGAGACGGAGATGAGCCGGGCCGCCGCCATTTCCACTTTCACCAGGTCGCATCCGCAGTGAAAGCAGAGGTCGTACAGGGCCTGACGCACCGTATCAAAGCCGTTGAATGCAAAGTGGAACCGGTTGTCCGGCAGTTCCAGAAGTTGACAGCGTGACCGGGTGGTCGGCAGCAGTGCGCCGGGATTGGCGCTCTCCAGAATGATCGTGGTCTCCGGCGGCGGCTCCTCCAACGTTTTGAGCAGAGCGTTCTGGGCTTCCACGCCCATGCGGTCGGCATCCTCGATCACCCCGAATTTCCGATGCGTTCCCGAGGTGTATCCAAGATGATCCAGCATATCCCGCAGGGTATTGGGTTCCGGATTGATCCGGTCTCCGACTTTGATCAGATACATTTTCCCCACCGGGCTGATGGTGTGGCAGTCGGCGTAGAGGCGGTTCTCGACCTGAGAACAGAAGTGACAGGTCGTGTCCGGGCGTCCGTCGCGGACGTTTTTGCACCCGACAATCTGCATGACCACCGCCGCGAACTCCCGGCGCACCCGGGCGTCCGGCGAATGGATCAGAAACGCGTGAGCCAGCCGCCCGCAACTCCGGGCGTGTTCCAGACAGTCGATCAGACCGCCGTAACGCCGCCGATATTCAGAATAGAGACTCATCGACCACCCGTCGGATGATTTCGCTGATCGTGTTTCGGTCCTGCGCGGCGTCAATGACCTTGACCCGCTCCGGTTCGTTCCGGGCGACGCGCAGGAACTCGGACCGGACCGCCCGGTGAAACGCCAGGTCCTCGTGTTCAAAACGGTCGTACCCGTCGCTCTCCCGCTCCCGGATTCGCAAGAATCCGGTTTCCGGCGGCAGGTCCATCAGAAATGTCAGGTCCGGCTTCCTGCCCCCGGCGGCGAAAAGGTTCAGCGCGGAAATGATCTCCCCCGGGAGGTTCCGGGCTCCGCCCTGATACGCGGTGGTGGAATCGTAGAAACGGTCGCAGATCACCGTTTTGCCCGCATCCAGCGCCGGGAGAATGACCTCCCGCGCATGCTGGGCCCGGGCGGCCTCGATCAGCAGCAGTTCGGTCTCCGGGTGAATGGTTTCCGCGCCGTGATGGGATTTGACCATGGTGCGCAGACACTCCGCCAGCGGGGTGCCGCCGGGTTCGCGGGTGAGCAGACACTCCATGCCCCGGGAGCGCAGATACGCGGCCAGACGCTCGACCTGCGAACTTTTTCCGGCGCCCTCCGGCCCCTCGAACGTGATGAAAAAACCTTGCTTGAGACTCATCATCCATGCCGCGACCGCGGGATCGCGTGAATTTTACCCGAATAAATGCGTTATTTAAAGATAGTTCCATTTGCTCATAAGTTCAAATGGTGATATATTGTATTATTGGAAAAAATCGTGTTTTATTGCAATTCGCACAGAAAAGGGGAAGTCATGGCAGCGGAGTTGTCGCGTTCCAGTTACCTGGAGAAGAATGTTGGGAGTTTTCCGGATTCCATTGAAGTGGCCGGACAGCGGTATGAAAAGGTGGATGATCTGCGCTACGGCACCAATCCCCACCAGCCGGCGGCGTATTACCGCCCGGCCGGAAGTCGTGGGGTCATCGGCGGGATGGAGATCCTCAAGACCGGCAAGAACGGTCTCTCCCAGACCAATCTGGAGGATATCTCCGGCGCCCTCAACATCGTCAAATTCTGCCCCGGAGTCCCCGCCTGTGCGGTGATGAAGCACGTCAACCCCTCCGGCGCCGCGATGGGGCTCCCCGGAGAGGATCTGAAACAGGTTTACATCAAGGCCCGGGATGCGGACGCCCGCGCCGCATTCGGCAGTGTCATCGCATTCAACGTCAGGGTCGACGCGGCGACCGCCGAGGAGATCATGAGCACCTTTGTCGAGTGCGTGGTCGCACCGGGATTTTCCCCGGAGGCGCTGGCGGTTTTCAACGACGCCGAACGGTTCAAACTCAACCGGCATGTCCGCATCATCCGTTGCGGAGACATCGACGCACTGCCCAAATACTGCTCCGACGCGGCGGCGGCATCCGACACCATCAAGGTACTGACGGACGGTTCGCTGATCCTCGCCGCTCCGCTGCTCACTTCGCTGCGGACCGTCGCGGACCTCCGTCCCGCCCGCGGGGAAAACACCCGGTGCGGACAACAGGTTTCGACGGTGCCGTGTTCCGAGGCGCAGAAGCGGGACCTGCTCTTTTCCTGGCATGTCAATTTAAGCGTCCGTTCCAACGGGGTGGTGATCGTCTCCGGCGGCCAGACGCTCTCCGTCGGTACGGGCGAGCAGGATCGGGTGGGGGCCATCGAGCAGGCGATCGCCAAATTCAACCAGAAATACTCCGGCAGCGGGATTTTGGAGGGTTCCGTGATGTCCAGCGACGGATTCTTCCCCTTTGAAGACGGTGTGGAGACCGCCGCCGCCGCCGGGATCAGGGCCATCATCGCTCCCGCCGGCAGTCTGCGCGACGCGGATGTCATCAAGCGGGCCAACGAACTGGGCGTGGCGCTGTTCCACGCCCCGGAGCGGATTTTTTCTCATCATTGATTCAAAGTAAGGAGAAAGGCGGGTCATATCATGGCGAAGAAGAAAATCGACGGGCTGGAGAAGGAACTTTTTTCCGACCGGGAACGCATGGAGTTGTGGATCGCGGAAAATTGGAAGCGATGCGTCGTGACGGCCGCGCTGGTGGTCGTGATCGTCGTGGGCGTTTTCGCATGGAATCATGTCCAGCGCCGCCGCGACGCGGCGTACCGGGCGGAACTGGCCGCGGCGACGCCGGAGAATCTGGAGGCGGTCGCCGCCCGCCGTCCGACGCACCCGGCGGTGGTTGTGGCCCGGCTCCGGTGCGCCCGGGCGCTTCAGGCCGCGGGACAGTACGCCCGGGCCAGAAGCGAATACATCAAAGCCGCGTCCTGCGCCGGGATTTCGGCTGTCCTGCGCGAAAAAGCCCGGATGGAGGCCGCGTCCTGCGCGGAACTGGCCGGCGAGGATAAAATCGCGATCGCGGATTGGTCCTCCGTGGAAGCCGGTGCGGAGAATTCGCTGCCGGTCCGGGCGGAGGCCGGGTATCAGGCCGGTCGGATGATGCTGAAAAACGGCGACATTCCCGGTGCGAAAGCCGCGTTCACCCGGGTGGCGAGTTTGGGAGACGTCGGACATTCCGGCGCGGAACTTTGGGTGATGCAGAGCCGTCATGCGCTGGCGGCCATTGCCAACGGGGATTTCGCCCCGACGTCCAAATAGGAAGGCTTCCGAACGCAGATGGAACTCTCCCGCCGCGAAAAAAATCTGCTGCAGTCCCTCACAACCCGGATCGGCCGCCGTAAGGCGAACTGCTGCCGGTGCGAGGGCGTGCGGGCGGTGCGGGAGTTGCTGACCTTCTTCCCGGAACGGGTCCGGTTCACGGCGGCCACGGAACGGGGGCTGCGAACTTTGGGGATCGGGGCGCCGGAGGTCCGCATGATTTCGGAGGCGGATTTCGCGGCCGTTTCCGGCACGGTGACGGCGCAGGGCGTGATCGCGGTGGCGGAAATCCCGCCGCAGGCGGTCGGTCCGGTGGCGGGTGACTTCATTCTGGCGCTGGATCAACTGGGCGACCCGGGGAATTTCGGAACGATCGCCCGGTCACTTCGGGCGGCGGGACAGCGGGAATTGTGGTACACCAAAGGGTCCATCGACCCGTGGGGCGACAAGGCGATCCGTTCCGGTATGGGGGCGCAGTTCGGATTGCGTCTGCGCCGGTTCGACACGCTGGAAATTCTGGCGCGGGCGGCGGCGGCGGCCGGATTCGGCAAGGTGTTTCTGGCCGATCCGCATGAGGGGGCGAACTGCTTCCGGGAGCCCGGTCTGTTTGAGCATTCGGTCATCGTCATCGGCGGCGAGCCCAACGGGATCATCGGGGCCGCCCCGGATGCGCACCGGGTGACGATCCCGATGCCCGGCGGCTATGAATCCATCAATGCCGCGCAGGCGGCGACCGTGCTGATTTTCGAATCGGTGCGGCGAAACATGGAGCGGACCTGAGGATATGGACAAGTGGGTGGGCGTTTATGCGCTGGCATTCGCCGGAGCGATGGGGTTGAGCGCGGGACTGACGGTCGTTTTCCGCCGCATCGCGTGGAAAACCGGTTTTCTCGATCTGCCGGCGAACAATCACAAAGGTCATGCCAAAGCGACGGCCCTGCTGGGCGGTGCGGCGATGTTCTGTTCCTGGCTGGGAATGCTGGCGCTGGGATGGTGCGCCGTGACCGGAGGGTGGCTTCCCGGGGCGCTGCGGGAGGTCTGGAGCAGTCATGTCGCCGGAATGAAACATATCATCCTGCCGCTGGGCTTCATCGGGCTGGGGGCGCTGCTCGCGGTCATTCTCGGCCTGATCGACGACAAATGGGCGCTGAGTGCCAAAAGCAAGTTCGCCGGACAGTTTGCCGTGGCGCTGCTCGCGGTGCTGGGGGGAGGGGTCCGGGTCAATCTTTTTCTCGACGCCCCGGCGCTGACGGCGGCGGTGACGGTGTTCTGGATCGTGCTGATGATGAATTCCATCAATTTTTTCGACAACATGGACGGCCTCGCCGCCGGGACCATTGCGATCGCCATGGGATTTTTCGCCGTGATCGCCGCGCTGAACCGGGAGTATTTCGTGGCGACGTTCGCCGCGCTCAACTGTGGAGTGTGCTGCGGATTCTGGATATTCAACGCCAATCCCGCCAGCATTTTCATGGGGGACTCGGGCAGTCATTTTCTCGGTTATCTGGCCGCGGTGGTGGCGGCGCAGGTGACGTTTTTCGACAAAAGTTATTCGCTGTCCCGGTTCCCGGTGCTGATCCCCGCCTTTATTCTGGCGCTGCCGCTTTTCGATACGGCGATGGTCGTGGCGATCCGGACCTGCCGGCGGGTGCCGTTTTGGATCGGCGACCACAATCATATCTCCCACCGCTTCGTGCGCATGGGGCTGAGCCGCCGCAGCGCGGTGGCGCTGGTGCATCTGATGGCGCTGACCGTGGCGTTGGGGGCTTTGCCGGTGTTCTGGGGGGACTTCAAGACGGGCGCCGTGATCGTGGCGCAGATGTTTCTGCTGTTGATCATCATTACGGTGATCCAGCTGCATTTGGATGAAAGAAATCGCGGCGGGGATTGAAACGGCTTCGACTGCGGAATCAACGGATCAGGGAATGGGGATTCCCGAACATACAAGCGAGGTGAACTATGTCATTGTCGGTCATCAAAGAGTTATCCAACCGCTACGGCGCCGATCCCGAATTCGTGCTGGCCGGAGGCGGCAATACGTCATACAAGGATGAAAAATTTCTGTATGTGAAGCCCAGCGGTGTCTCGCTGGCGAAAATTGCCGAAGGTGATTTCGTCAAAATGGACCGCGCTGTCGTCCGCAGTTGTTTCGCGCTGGGAGAATTTGCCTCCAAAGCGGAGCGTGAAGCCAAAGTAAAAAGTCTGATGGCCTTTGCCGTCGTCGGAGAGGGCATGCGGCCGTCCGTGGAGGCGCCGCTGCACGAGATCCTGCCCTTCAAATATGTGGTGCATACGCATCCGGCGCTGGTCAACGGCATGACCTGCGGACAGGACGGGGAACGCCGTTGCGCGGAATTGTTCCCGGAGGCGCTCTGGGTCGAGTATTGCGATCCCGGGTTCATTCTGGCCAAAACCGTTTACGACGAGTGCGAAAAGTACCGGGCGGCGAAAGGGTGTGACCCGCGGGTGATCTTTCTGCAGAACCACGGGGTTTTCGTCGGCGCGGATACGGCGGAGGAGATCGACGCCGTTTATTCCGGCATGATGCGGAAACTGGCCGGCTTCTGCGCGTCCGCGGGCGTGGACGTTTCTCCCGTGATTCCGGCGGCGCCGGACATGGAATGCGTCATGAGTCTCGCTCCCGGCCTGCGCGGACTGCTGCGTCCGGATGCCGACGGCCGCCCGGTCACTGTCGCGGCGCTGGGGGATTTCTCCATCCCCCGCGGGCCGCTGACCCCGGACCATCTGGTGTATGCCAAAGCGTTCGGCGTGATCTCCGCCCGGCCGGATGCGGCGGAGATCGAGGCGTTTCGCGCCGGGCGCGGGTACGCGCCCCGGATGGTGCAGGTGCCGGGCAAGGCGGTGTTTTGCGCCGGAAAGAGCAAATCCGCCGCCGCCACCGTGCAGGCTCTGGCTCTGAACGGCGCCCGGATCGAAAAGATCGCCGCCGCGTTCGGCGGAGTCCACTACCTCTCCGACGCGCAGCGGGAGTTCATTGAAAACTGGGAGGTCGAATCCTACCGGGCCAAGGTCGCCTCCGGCGGCAATTCGGCTCTGACCGGCATGGTCGCGGTCGTCACCGGCGGTGCGCAGGGATTCGGCCTCGGCATTGCGGAGTCGCTGGTCGCGCTCGGCGCCGACATCGTTGTCGCGGACATGAATGCCGAAGGCGCGGCCAAAGCCGCCGCGGTGCTGGGAGGCGGCTGCCGCGGCTTCGCGGTGAATGTGGCGGATGAATCTTCGGTGGAGAATCTGGTCCGGGAGATCGTCCGGGAATTCGGCGGCGTCGATCTGCTGGTCTCCAACGCCGGGGTCGCCCGGGCCGGTTCGGTCAAAAGTTTCGACTTCAAGGATTGGAAGTTCGTCACCGACGTCAACTACAACGGATTTTTCCTCTGCACGAAGTATTTCGCCCGGGTCATGGCGGAACAGAACAAGGTGACCGGACTGTGGAGCGATATCGTGCAGGTCAATTCCAAGAGCGGGCTGGCCGGAAGCAAAAACAACGGCGCCTACGCCGGCAGCAAGTTCGGAGGACTGGGGCTGGTTCAGAGTTTCGCGCTGGAATTGGTCGCGGACCGGATCAAGGTCAACGCCGTCTGCCCCGGCAACTTTCTCGACGGTCCGCTGTGGAGCGATCCGGTGCGAGGGCTGTTTGTCCAGTATCTGGCCGCCGGCAAGGTTCCCGGCGCCAAGACGGTGGAGGATGTCCGGCGGCATTATGAGAGTCTGGTGCCGATGAATCGCGGCTGTTTCCCCTCCGATGTGGCCAAAGCCATCGTGTACGCGGTGGAACAGCAGTACGAGACCGGGCAGGCCATCGCGGTCACCGGCGGGCAGATCATGTTGAATTAACGTCCATATCATGCTGGAACATAAGGAGATGATGCGATGAGAAAGGGAATCGTCGGGGCCGGGAACTGGGTTCAGGATCGGGTCAAAACCATTGACCGCTGGCCGGGAGTCGGCAATCTGTGCAACATTCTGAAGGAGGAGGCCGCCACCGGCGGCGGTCCGGCCAACGTGTTGTTCGATCTGCGGGCCGCCGATGCGGAATTTCCGCTTTACGCCGCCGGGAAACTCGGGCAGGACGCGGTGGGGGATTTCATCCGGGACGAGATCGTGAAGCGTCATATCGACAGCCGTTACATGCTCCGCACCGCGGAGGCGCCGACTAGTTTCACCGATGTGATGTCGGGGGAGGGGAAGCGGACGTTCTTTCACTGCCGGGGGGCGAATGCCGAATTGAGTTTCGCCGATCTGTGCGGTATTGACGTCCCGGCCAAGTATTTCTATCTGGCGTATCTGCTGCTGCTGGACACGCTGGACGGCGACGATCCCGAATACGGGACGCAGGCGGTGCGGCTGCTGGACCACATGGGCAAAAAGGGCTATGAGACGGTGGTGGACTTCGTCTCGGAAGCGCCGGAGAAGTTCCGGGCCAAAGTCCTGCCGGCCCTGCCGTATATCGACCATCTGATCGTCAACGAAGTGGAGACCGCGTGCTGTTCCGGCGACGCGCTGCGGGATGAACAGGGCAATGTTCTCTGGCGCAAACTGCCTGCGGCGGTCAAATTCCTTTTTGCCAAAGGAGTCCGCAAGACGGTGGTGATCCACTTCCCGGAGGGGGCCTGCGCGGGGACTCCGGACGGACGGTACTTCTACATGCCGAGTTTCTTCGCCGCCAAAAAGGATATCGTGGGGACCAACGGAGCGGGGGACGCGTTCTGCGCCGGAGTCATGTACGCGCTGCATGAGCAATGGGATCTGCGGGAAGCGCTGAGACTCGGCGGTGCATTCAGCAATTTCAACCTTAAATCCGCCACGGCCAGCGGCGGTGCGGTGGACCTGGCGACCATGCTGGAATTCATGAAAACCGCCGCATATTCGCCGCTTCCGGCGGGAATGACCGAAGCGGACTGCTGACACGGGGTCGGGAATGAGTTCGGAGAATACCAACAACTCCATCGTGGTCGACGGCCTCGGCGTGGCGGCGGAGCATCCGGTCTTTCTGCTGCGGATGCGGGAACCGGTGATTTTTCCTTTTGCATTGACCAGTGTGCCGGTGGATGGCCGGAACAATCTCAATGCGCTGGACGGCGCCATGAGAGACGACCGGCTGGTTGCGGTTTTCAACGAAGTGCCGCAGACGGACGAATTGAACCGTCTGCCGTTTCCCGGAACCTTGTCTCAGTTCAACGATTCCGGGGTTCAGCGGGCCGCGGTGGGGGCGCTGGCCCGGGTGGTCAAGGAGATTCGGATGCCGGATAACTCCCGGCGCATCGTCGTCCGGGGATTGAAGCGCATCATCGGGATCAGTATGCTCAAGGGCGTCAACGAGGCCCCGATGGTGCGTTACCGGGTGATGCCGGAATCCGGCAGCGACAACTTCAGCAATGACAATCTCGGCCGGCAGAAAGGCGTGGTCCGGATGTTTCAGGAACTCCTGCAGTTCCAGCCGGGTATCCCCGAAGAACTGCAGTTGGCCGTCGTCGGAGCCGCTTCGCCGTCCCGGTGCGCCGACACGCTGGCCGACGCCATGAATTTTGCCTATGCGGAGAAACTCATGCTGCTGACTGCCCCCAATGTCGAGGCCCGGCTGGATATGCTGACCGTCCTGCTGAATCGGGAACTGGAGGCCGGAAAACTCGGCATGCAGATCCAGGCGGACGTGCAGGAATCCATGGGCGCGTCCCAGCGGGAATTCTATCTGCGGGAGCAGTTGAAAGTCATCCGGAAGGAACTGGGAGAGATCAGCAGCAACGCCGATGTCGCGGAACTGACGGAGCGTTTGTCCAAAGTCAAGGTCCCGGAAAAGGTGGAGGAGACGGTCAAGAAGGAACTGGACCGGCTGGAACTGATTCCGCAAAACGCTCCGGAATACCATATCAGTTACAATTACATCTCGTGGCTGCTGGACGTGCCGTGGCTGAAGTTCAGCGAAGACCGGCTGGACTGCCGGGAGGCGGAGAAAATTCTGGAGGCCGATCACTTCGGCCTGACGGACGTCAAGGTCCGGATTCTGGAATTTCTGGCGGTCATGCAGCGCCGGAACGAGGAGGGCGCGGGCAAGGCCCCGATCCTGTGTCTGGTGGGGCCGCCGGGCGTGGGCAAGACCTCCATCGGCCGCTCCATCGCCAATGCGATGCACCGGGAGTTCATCCGGGTGTCGCTGGGCGGGGTGCGCGACGAGGCGGAGATTCGGGGGCATCGGCGCACCTACGTCGGGGCCATGCCGGGTCGGGTCGTTCAGAATCTGAAACGGTGCGGCACCGGCAATCCGGTGTTCATGCTGGACGAGGTGGACAAATTGGCCCACGATTTCCGGGGGGACCCGGCGTCTGCGCTGCTGGAAGTGCTGGACCCGGAGCAGAACTTCGCTTTCAATGACAATTACATTGAATTGCCGCTGGATCTGTCCAAAGTCTTTTTCATCGCCACGGCCAATGTGCTGGAGGAGATCCCCGGCCCCCTGCGGGATCGGATGGAGATCATCTCGCTGCCCGGGTATACCGCGCTGGAGAAACACGAGATCGCCAAACGGTATCTGGTCAAACGCCAACTCCGGGAGTGCGGACTGGACCCGAAACAGGTGAAGTTCCGCGCTTCCGCGCTGAATGAGATCATTGATTACTATACGATGGAGGCCGGAGTTCGGACGCTGGAAAGAACCATCGGGCAGATTTGCCGCAAGATCACCCGGAAACTGGTTGCCGGGGAGATCGCGGAGACGGAAAAACTCGCCGTGGATGCCAAAATGGTCCGTTCCCTGCTGGGCGCCCGCAAATTCCTGCGGGACAAGGCGACGCCTCCGGCCCCCGGATGCGCCACCGGCATGGCGTGGACCAGTGTCGGCGGAGTGGTGCTGCCGGTGGAGACTTTGGCGGTCCCCGGAGGCAAGGGCAATTTGAAGTTGACCGGCAGTTTGGGCAAAGTCATGCAGGAGTCGGCGGAAACCGCTTTTACCTTCATCCGGTCGCGGGCCGGGGAATGGGGAGTGAAACCGGAATTTTTCAACGATCATGACTTCCATATTCATGTGCCGGACGGGGCGACGCCCAAAGACGGGCCGTCCGCCGGAATCACGCTGGCGCTGGCACTCTGTTCTTTGCTGATCCGGACGCCGCTGATCCCCAAACTGGCCATGACCGGCGAAATCACACTGCAGGGCAATGTCACCGCCATCGGCGGCGTGCGGGAAAAACTGGTCGGAGCACTGCGGGCGGGGATCACGCGGGTGATCGTGCCGGAGGAGAACCGCAAGGACGTGGAGGAGTTGCCGGAAAACATCCGCACCGCGCTGAAGATCGACTTTGTGAAAAATTTCGCCGAGGCGCGTAACATCGCCATCCCGGAGGTGCCGCGATGATTCGGCGCCGCGTATTTCTTCTGCTTGTACTGAGTGTTGGAGCATTCGCCTCCGGCGCACCGGCGAATGCGGAATTGCCGATGCGGGATTTCCTGCTCCGCTCCCGGCGCAGCAATCCCATTGCGACCTATGCCCGGCTGGACGGATCGCTGCAGCACAGGCGGCGGGGACGGGACGGGATCGTGGAGATGCCGATTTACTTCGGGGTCATCCTCCATCCCGACCGCACCGTGGGACAGTTGATCCTGGACGGAAACGAAGCGTATCTGCTGGGGCAGGGAAAGGGGGTCGGCGTGACTTCGATCTCCCGGATGTCCGGCGGCGCGCCCGGCGACAAACTGGGCTACGTCGGCGTCCGCGCCGGGGATTTGATGCTGAGTTTTCTTTTCTGTCAGCCGCTCCGGGAACTGGAGGGCGAAACCCTGCGCGGAATTGTGCCGTGCCGGGTGTTTGAACTGGACGACCCGTCCAACAAGGAGACGGTGAAAGTCTGGATCTCCCGGGAACACGCCTTCCCGCTGCGGGCGGAATTCACCCGCTACGGGGAAAACACGCCGTTTCGGGAACTGGAGGCCGGGGCGCTGACCAAAAAGAACGATCTTTACTACATCCGTCAGATCCGGCTGTCCGGACCGGGCTGGAGCACCCGTATTGATTTCGACGCGGACCGGGCGGAGATCGCCCCGCTGCCCGCGTCGGGTTCCGCGCGGATATTCCGCAAACTGCCATCCCAATAAAGAAGGATTTTTTTCGATGACCCCGCTGTATCTGTTTCCGGGAGGAAAACCGAAAGCCGTCACATTCAGTTATGATGACGGACAGATCTATGACGAACAGTTGGTGGAAATTTTCAACCGGTACGGATTAAAGGCGACCTTCAATCTCAATTCCGGTCGGGACTACCCGGAGAAACTGAAACCGGAACATTACACCCGGGTCTACGCCGGACACGAAATCGCCGCGCATGCGGAGTTTCATGCCGGACTGGAGCGGTGCGCTCCCGCCGACGCCATGCGTGAAGTATGGAACGACCGGGTGAGATTGGAGCAGTTCTGCGGTTATCCGGTCACCGGATTCGCCTATCCGTGCGGCCAGTATTCCCAGGAGGTGATCAGCACGCTGAAAAGTGCCGGATTTGAATATGCTCGAACGGTGGAAAACCGTCCGACCGGACGTTATCTTCCGGACGACTTCATGCGCTGGCATCCCACTTGTCACCACCGGAACGCGCTGGAATGCATGGCGCCGTTTCTGGATGACAAGGCGCCGTTTCTGAGAATTTTCTACGTCTGGGGACACTCGTATGAGTTCCATCGGAACGGCAACTGGGAACTGATGGAGGAAATCTGCCGGAAGTTGTCCGGACACACCGATGTCTGGTACGCCACCAATATCGAAATCTGCCGTTACATCAAGGCGATCCGCGCTCTGGTCGCCGGAGCCGGCGGCGGCATGCTTTACAACCCCACGGCGCAGACGGTGTGGTTCGCCGCCGACGGGGAGAGTGCCCGGGACATCCGGTGCGTCCGTCCCGGTGAAACAGTTCGGTTCTGATATTTCCGTCATGGGTGTGAAGCATAAGATCGTCGGGGACAGAGATAAGTTATGCGATTTCGTTACTACCTTATACGCAGCGCTTCCGTACTGCTGATGCTGGTGCTGACACTGGTATCCGGACTGCTGGCGCTGACCATATCCAACTTCACCGGCAGCGGCCATGTGCAGTATTTCCCGTGGCCGCTGTTCGGGGATGCGCTGGTGCCGCTGCTGCTGTTTTTTCCGGCACTGCTGTTCCGCAGCCGGCTGTGCGCGGTGGGGGCGATCATCTCCTCATTCATCAATATTTTTCTGCGGATCACCTCCATCATCATCTACCACGAAGCATTCATGCCGCTGAATTTTCAGTCGGTCCGACTGCTGCTGGAGCACTCCGGGCACTACGCTTTGCGGGCAGTGCTGGGCGAGTTTTACTATCTCTGGCTGATTCCGCTGTCGGTGCTCATCGTTTCCGGCATCGTCTACTCCTGTCTCGTGGTGTGGCGGACCAGTCGGCGCAAGGGCCGCCGTCTGCCGATCCTGTGGAGCATTCTTTTCGCAATACTGCTGCTGTTGTCCGCCGTTTCCAATCTGCTTTACGGCATGGCGGTCCATCATACGGACGCGCAGGAATTCTACACCGGCCATCTGGTCCGGCCGCTGCCCTTCATCTCCGTGGACTATGCCAATGACGCCATTCATACCATGATCCCGCAACCGGCGGCTTCCGGTCCGGGACGAATGGATGACGCCGCGCTGAAAACGCTTCACGAACTGCACATGTTCGCTCCCCGAAATCCCGATGCGACCGGAGAATTGACCGCGCCGCCGCAGGCGGTTTTCGACAAGATCATCGTCGTCGCGGTGGAATCTCTGGACTTGGCATACCTTCGAGCGGTCAATCCGAAAATGCCGGAGGGAATTACGCCGAATCTGGACCGCTGGATGACGGAATTTCCGGCGCTGACCAATTACTTCGCCGCCTCCCAGCCGACCAGTTGGGCGCTGTCGTCACTGCTGTTGTCCCGGGTGGACTACACGCGGGAATGCCGAAGCAAGGAGAAGAACCTTTCGCTTTTCACCATTGCCGCGACGCAGGGGTATTTTTGCGCGTACTTCGCGCCGCTGTCCGGGATTTTCGGGGACAACCGCAAAATCTACGCGGAGATTTTCAAGCCCCGCGTGCAATATTTTCTGGAGGAGTGGAGCGACAGGTTCGGGCTGTCCCGCAGTTGTACCTGGGGCATCTCCGATCCCGAACTGTACGACGGAGTGCTGAAAGTCCTGCGGCAGCAGCGGGAAAAACGGCTGTTTGCCCTTATCAGCACGATGGACAGCCATCCGCCGTACACCGCCAGCGGGATATCCGAAGCGGACAAACTCCGGTTCCCGACGCCGTTTTTACAGGCACTTCACACTACGGACCGGCATTTGGGGAATTTTGTCCGCAGCGTCATGGCGGATAAGGAACTTTACAACGAGCGGACGCTGATCGTAATTACGGCGGACCATTCCGCCACTCACGGGGAAAATTACCTGAAGCGACCGGATTTCACTCCGGCCCGGATCCCGCTGATTTTCATTACGCCCAATCTTGGAGTTTTTCAGAAACTGGACCGAAAAAAATTCGCCTCCAGCATTGATCTGGCACCGACGCTGACGGCGTGGATGGGGGGAGTGACGCCGACATCGTTTATGGGACGGGATTTGTTCAGCCCGAAGAATTTGGCGTTCTGTTGGATGAATGGAGACCGTATCTTCGTTCACGCGCCGGACTGCCACATTGAAGTTGACGTCAACAAGGTTCCGGCCACACCGCGGGAAAAAGCATTCTGCGAGTTTTTTCGCCGCTACTACCCGCAGTAACGGACATCGGCCGCATCGTCTTTTAATGCTGCATGGTCCGGCGGATCTTTTCGATGATCCCCGTCGTGGAAAATCCGTCCGAGAACGGAGTGAAGACGATTTCCGCCCCGCAGGATTCCAGTGCCTGACGTTCCGAGGGGTCGAGTGATTCCACCGTGTAGTCTCCGGCCTTGACATAGATGTCCGGCCGCAGAGCCGCCAATTCCGCCGCGCAGCGGGGGGCGTCGAAAATCACCACCCGGCTGACCGCTTTCAGAGAACAGAGCAGGTATCCCCGATCCGGGGCCGACACCAAAGGCCGGGTGTCGCCTTTCAGTGCCCGGACCGACGCATCGGAATTGACCAGCACCAGCAGTTCGTCGCCCAGGGCCGCGGCTTGCCGCAGATACGAAGCGTGTCCCCGGTGCATCAGATCGAAACAGCCGTTGGTTACGACGAGTTTCCGCCCCGAACGGCGCAGTTCCTCCCGCCATTTCACGGCTTCGGACAGAGGGAGAATGCAATACTTCGGATCGGGAATCTTCATCACTGTTCCTCCCCCTGCATCGAGCGGACCTGGACTCCGGCTTCCCGGAGCAGGGCCATGGAAACGTCGTCAATGGAGTACCGCTGATCGTACACCACTTCCACGATCCCCGCGTTGATGATCATTTTTGCGCAGAGCAGACACGGGCTGTAAGTCGTGTACAGCGTGGAACCTTTGAGCATGATGCCGTGGTACGCCGCCTGCACGATGGCGTTCTCCTCCGCGTGACTGCACAGACACTGGCCCAATCCTTCGCCGGACGGAATGTCGGAATTGCAGCGGGGGCAGCCGCCGTCGGAACAGTTCCTCACCCCTCTGGGAGTGCCGTTGTAACCGGTGGAAATGATCTGCTTGTCCCGGACCACCACCGCCGCCACCTGCCGCCGGCTGCAGTTGCTGCGCGAGGCCGCCACGTGGGCGATATCCATGAAGTAACGATCCCAGGACGGACGGGGCTTTCTTGCTTCGTTCATGTCAAATGTTGCCTTTCTTCTGAAATGTTTGGATTCACAATGTGAGACAGAAATTCCGATACGCGTTGAGCAGTAAGGTGTCGGCAAAAATCCAGACGATCGCTCCGGCGGCGAGGAAGGGACCGAAGGCGATGCTGTCATGCCACTTCCGTCCGGTGAACAGCCCCGCCGCGCATCCGGCGACCGCTCCGAAAAACAGCGCGAACAGTCCCCCCGGCAAACCGGCGAGCATTCCCAGCCCGAGCAGAAATTTGATATCCCCCATCCCGACGATCTCCTTTCGGCAGACAAATTTTCCGGCGCGGGCGAAAAGCCAGAGGACCGCCGCCGGGATCGCGCCGGATGAGACGCATATCCCCAGCGCCGCCAGATGCGATCCTACGCCCCATGCACGGGGAAACGCCAGCGAAAGCAGCAGCGCTGTGACCATCGCCGGGACCGTCATTTTATCCGGGATGATCCGGTGTCGCCAGTCGATGCGCGCCCCGCCCAGGGCAAAGAAGATCAGCGCCGACTGAAACAGGATAAGTCCGGGATATTGCCGCATCAGCCCGGTTTTCACCATGCTCAGCACGAACAGACATCCGCAGGACAATTCGCCCCAGAAATAGGCGCTGGAATAGCGTTCCCCGCAGTGGCGGCACCGCCCCCGCAGGATCAGAAAACTCAGCACGGGCAGATTGTCGAACCAGCGGATGGGGATGCCGCAGCGGGTACAGTGGCTGGCGGCTTGGGAGAGCGATTCGCCCCGGGGAATCCGCCAGACGCAGACGTTGAGGAAACTGCCGAAACAGGCCCCCAGCGCGAACACCCAGAAGCCGATGAAACTCCACACGCCGGGGTAGATCATTCCCGAACGGGCAAACCAGTCGGTTCCGGCCCAGTGATACCACATTTCCCAATTCATTGTCCGGGCGTTCCCTCCTCAAAACCGCGGCGCATCGCTTCCAGCGGAGCGGGCAGACCGGTCCACAGCGTGAAACTTGCCGCTCCCTGATGGATCAGCATCTCCTTGCCCCCGGCGCAGGCGATCCCCGCCGCCGCCGCGTACCGCTGCAAGGGCGTCGGATGATAGATCGTGTCAAAGATGCGCAGCGGCATCCCGGGGCGCAGCCATGTCGGCGGGAAGGGGGGAGGATCGTCCGGCTTCAGCCCGAGCGAAGTGGCCTGGATCAGCACATCCGCCCGTTCCAGCATGGCCCGGGCCGCGATCTCGTCCCGCGGCGAAGCGCATTCGCACTCCACGTCGGGGACCGCCCGGCGGCACAGCGCGGCCAGCGTTTCGGCCTTTTCCACGGTCCGGTTGATGAAGTTCACCTCCCGCGCGCCGCGGCGCGCCAAATGCACCGCGGTGGCCCGGGCCGCGCCCCCGGCGCCGCAAAAGAGAATGCGCTTGCCGGACACTCCGAGACGGAACACTTCAAGCAAGGCCCGTTCCAGTCCGACACCGTCGGTGGACTCTCCCCGGATCCGGCCGTCCGCGATGACAAGCGTATTGACGCTGCCGCACTCCTTCGCCCCGGGGGATATCTCATCGACCAGTTCCGCCGCCATGGTTTTGTGCGGCACGGTCAGATTGACGCCGGACAGGTGGGTCCGGGCGAACTCAAAGAAGGCCGGAAGGTCCTCCCGGGCGACCCGCCGGATCCCGTAAGGGCGTCCCAATCCGCACGATTCAAAGGCCGCGTTTTGCATCCCGGGCGAGCGGCTGTGCCCGATCGGATCGCCGATTACCAGATATTTTATCATTTTTTTACGCTTTTGAGTGGAAAAATTCCGACTTTGGAGTTAATATACATGGGAATCATGTGCTTCGCAAGAAAATTGATGAAATTTTTGTTTTTCTGGAGAATCAGGATCATGAAGACGAAAACTTGGCTGTGCCTGCTCGCGGTCTGCGGCGCGGGGCTGTTCTGCGGCTGTGAGGTGCTGGAGGAAGCGATCCATGAGAGTTATGCCTCCGAGGACCCCACCAGCGACGACTTTGAACCGCGTTTCGTAGTCGGCGCGTTCGAGATCGTCCGCTATCCCCGGGCCCTCACGCTGGAGAAGGAGATCACCGCCGTCGACGGTCAGTCGATGTGGATCAACGCCAATCCGCTGTTCAGCAGCCGCCGGATCCGATCCGCCCGGGCGGTACCCCGGCCGGGCAATCCCGATGTCTGCGATCTGGAATTTCGCATCGACCGGATGGGCAAGACCCAGTGGCAGATGCTCAGCGACGGGCACCGGGGAGAAGCGCTGGCGCTGATGGTGGACAGTCGGCATGTGGGCAACTTCGTGCCGGAGTCCACCGGTTACGGCAACGCCGAATGGGTCCGGGTCCGGGTGGGGATGGACCCGTACACCGCCCGCGGCGTGGCGAAATTCGCCAAAAAGAACTACGCCCATTTCAATCCCGACGCCTCGGACTGGTTCAGCAACCTGTAGCGGGGACGTTCAACGGGACGTTTTTTTGGGAGCGGGAAAAACTTCTTTTCCCGAGAAAAGAGATTTTTCCCGCTCCCAAACCCTCACCCTTTTCAAGAAAAGCGAAACTCTTTTCCGCCCTCGTTTTTTTCGATCGGCGGCTTGCAATGGAATGGCGACGGTGATATATTAACGAAAAGTTTTGGAACCCGCCATGGGAAAGCGTCCGGAAATGAAAGCGTTGAGAATTTCCGCATCCCCCGGACCCCATGGGGTCCCTCTGGCATACTGCCAGAGGGAATAAAACTCCCTCTGTGTCTGAAACCGACGACGGCTTCGCCGTCGCGTCTGCCCACGTCCATTTCGGCGCGGAAACACCTGTCGTGTTTCCGCGCCTTGCCGTTTTTAAATTTCAAATCCAAAAAAAGGGTAGAGAAATGAGAATCATTGCCATGTACGGAACCGCCAATACTGGAAAGACCTCCGCCATCCGCAAGGCGTACGAAATTTTCAGTAAAACCGTATCGGTCGTATCATTCAAATTCCGGGAGAATGGCGACGACTTTGAAGCCATTCTCAGGATGCCGAATGGAAAAACCGTGGGATTTTTCAGTCAGGGAGATTGTGGCGAGGATACCGAACACAATATCGAAGTTGCGGAGAAGGCGGGATGTGATGTGCTGGTGACCGCGGTTCGGACCAAGGGCACGACATTGAATGAGGTGGAGGAGTATTGCCGGCAGAAGCCGGAACACGAGGTCTTGCTGGTTGGTGTCATTGGCATGTGGCCGGACAGCAATCCCGCATCCGAAGTTTACGACAGTGTCAACAAGTCTTCGGCGATTTCCGATTTGACCGCAAAACATTTGCTCAATGTGCTTGAATACGTTTTAAGTGTGATTTGACAATCGGCGACAACGAAAGGGAAAGAAAAATGAAAGTGTGGAAATTCGGTTCCAGATGGAGTGACAATGGCGATCCCGATACCAGCATTGCGGATCGGGTGTTTCGGCGCTACAATCTTGCTTTCGCTTATACGCATGCGGTTTTGGATGCGAGGGCACACGATTTGTTCGCATTGGCCAACGGATTTACGGTGATCGCGGTCGGCGAGATCCTGTCCGAACCGGCGGAGATCAGAAATTTGTCGATCACGCCGAGTGATGCGGATTGGAAGGAATTTTTCAACGACAGCAATGTTTGTGGGTGTGTGGTCCGCTATTGCTGGCTGCCTCGTGAGGCGCAGTTCCTCTATAAAAGGATCGGGATGTTCTGCCACGCTCCGGCAATCGCCGACAGAGTAGAGGCGTTGTATCAACAGTATCGTTGATGGATTTTGACAATTCATTTTGACCGGGATTTCCCGGAAATAAGGATGCGATTTATGGGCATCTCTATTTATTCGGGGATAAATTGAGATGACGCTGGCAAAGGAACGCGAGAGGATGTACATTACAGCATCAATGACAGGAGGACAGGATGCTGAACGGATTATTTGACATAGACAATCGTCTGGATTATCT
>JALEMG010000024.1 GCA_022768375.1 Lentisphaeria bacterium | reverse complement strand
ATTGCTGTCGCCGGTCCCCTTGTAATTGCCGACGGGAGCGTCGCCGTCCTTGAGGTCGGCGGCTCTCTCGTACATCACGAGGTCGGTGCCGTCCAGTTTCAGGAACAGCGAGGCATCGCCGATCACGTCGTAACCGCCGATACCGGTCACGCCGGTGGCCACGGTGCCCACGCCGAGGGAACCATTCACCGTCAGCGCGATGCCGGAGAGGTCCTGCGCAGTGTCGAATGTGACGGACGCGCCCGCGTCGATCGAAAGTTTGTCCACGTCGGTGAGACTGCCGATGACGCTGCCGGTTCCGCCGGTGATATTCACCGTCATGCCGCCAGCACATACTGATAATCCTCGCCGTAATCAAACTTCGCCACACTGCCCACCGTCGAACCGGCAAGCGTCACGGTGATGCTCTGCGTGGCTTCCATCCGGTTGGCCCGGTCACCGATGATCTTGCCCGCCGTGGAACCGGTCAGCGTGATGTTCACGTCTCCGGCGATGATCGGATTTGCATCGGACCCGCCGCCGTAGACACCGCCCGCGACATGAGTGTCGGTGATGACATAGGTCACGTCGTTGCAGAGCGTCACTCCCGTATTGGCACTGGTAAGCGAAATATCGCCGACGAAATCCGAGTCCGTGATGGTCAGATCCACATTTCCGCCGGGGATATTGTTCGTGTAAATCACGTACATGTTCTTGCCCGCGGTGGGCATCGTCACCCGTTCCATCTTCACGTTCAGGTCGGTACGGTCGGAGAACGTCGCCCCGTTGGTCAGATAGACGTTCCCATTGAAGGTACCGTCCACGAGCATCGTCCGGGTGCCGTCCACCCCGCTGACAATCTCCGCACCGACGATGACCAGTTGCCCGCCCGGGTTGAGGTGGCTTTTCGCCGTGGCGACGGAGTCGTAGGCGTTGTTTCCGGTGAGGCTGACGGTCTCGCCGTCGATGACGACCTCGGTTGCGCCGTTGAGGACCGCGTAAACCGTATCGTAGGTGTTGAATTGCTGACTGACCGCAAGGCTGCTGTCCTCGTAGGTGAATGTGTACGTCCCGCCGCCGAACTCGGTGGTCCCGTTCAGGTTCACCGGGGTCGTGCCGTCGATGGTGATGACCGCATCGGTCAGGCTGGCAATGCCGGTGGCGATGGTGAAACTCTCGCCCTCCGCCGGGAGAACGGCGGAACTCACGGTGATGCTTACGTTGGCCAGACTCTGGCTGGTGAAGTTCACCGTCCCCGTTCCGCCGAAGGTCACGGCATTGTTTCCGCTCAGGGTCAACCCCGCCACGTCGATCGCCGCCGCGTTGCCGAAGATCAGTGTGCCGTCGGTGACATTGAAGGTGCCCGTGCCGGTGACGGAAGCATTGAGGTGATTTGTCCCGGTGAACGTCAGCGTTCCGGTATTGGCGACGGTGTCCTTCGCCGTGGCGAAGGTCGAACCGGTGATGCCGGCGGTTCCCCGGTTGTCGATCGCGTCCCCGCTGTCTTCGCCGCCGAGGAAAAGGCTTCCGGAAACGGAGAGGTAACCCGTATGGTTGAAGACCGCATTGCCGGTGTTGCCGGTAAAGGTGGTGCCGGAAATGTACGCTTTCCCCGTTGCCGCGGACTGGAAAACCGCTCCGTTGCGAGCGGTATTACCGAAGATGACGCAGTCGGTGATCTCCGCGGTACCGCCGTACAGGTACAGTGCCGCGCCGTAATTAGCGGAGTTTTCGGAGAAAACGCTGTTGCTGATTGTCAAATCCATGCGGGAATAGATCGCGCCGCCGTTGGTGGCGGTGTTGTCGCGGAACGAAGCGTTGCTGATGCTCAGCGCTCCGTTGCGAAGGGAGATCGCGCCGCCGCTGACGGCGTTATTGCCGATGAAATCCGCGCCGCAGATGGAGTTGGTTCCGCCGGTATAACCCTGATAGATCGCGCCGCCGGTTGCCGTGCTGGTATTTCCGTCAAACACCGTGCGGTCGGCGCCGTTGGCGGTGATGGTGAAATATCCGGCGTTGCTGATGCTTCTGGAACCGGTCGTGAGCGCGCCGCCGTCGCCGGAGGCGAAATTCCCGCCGAGGGTGCTCCCGGAGATATCGGCCGTGCCGACATTGATGAAGACCGCGCCGCTGTGCTCGGTCGAGATATTCCCCGCGAAAGTGCTGCCGACGATGTGGGCGACGAGGGAATTCGCGCTGATGGCGATCGCGCCGCCGGAGGTGCTGATATTCCGGTCGAATACGGAACGGGATACCGTCGCTCCGGAACCGCCGAGGTAGAGCGCCCCGGCATAACTGCCCGCGATATTGCCGGTGAAGGTCGTGCCGGAAACCGTCGAATCTCCGGCACTCAGATACAGCGCTCCGGCATCACGGGTGCTGTTGGGCGATTGATTGTTGAGGAACAGGCTGTCCGTTACGGTGACCCCGGATGCCGCGTAGATCGCGCCGCCGTTGGCATTGGAAGTATTCCCGGTCAACGTGGCGCCGGTGATCTCCGCCGTCCCGGAACTGTTGACGAAGACCGCGCCGCCCGCTCCGGCGGAGTAGTTGCGGGACAGCACGACGTCGGTGATCTCCGCCGTCCCGGAACTGTTGACGAAGACCGCGCCGCCGTCGTCTCCGCTCCGGTTGTCGGCAAACACGACGCTGTCGGAGAGTGTGATCCTGCCTCCGTTGACGTAGATCGCACCGCCGCCCGTTGCCGCGGAATTGCCGGAGAAAATGCTGTCGGTGATGGCGGCGGTGTTTTCGTACAGGTACAGCGCCGCGCCGCGAGCGGCGGCGGCATTGCCGGAAAATGTGCTGTTGTCGATTTCGATATTCTGCTTGGACCAGATCGCGCCGCCGTTGTCGGCGGTGTTGCTGCAAAATGCGGCATCGCTGATGCTCAGCGCTCCGTTGAGGAGGTAGATCGCGCCGCCCGTCGCCGCGGAATTGCTGGTGAAATCCGCGCCGCTGATGGAGTTTGTCCCGCCATTGTAGGCCTGGTAGATCGCGCCGCCGCTTGCCGTACTGGTATTGCCGTCAAACACCGTGCGGTCGGCGCCGTTCGCGGTGATGGTGAAAAAACCGGTATTGCTGTTGTATCTGGCGCCGGTCGTGAGCGCGCCGCCGTTGCCGGACACGAAGTTTCCGCCGAAGGTGCTCCCGGAGATATCGGCCGTGCCGACATTGACGAAGATCGCGCCGCTGTGTCCGGTCGCGGCATTTCCCGCAAAAGTGCTGCCGACGATATGGGCGACGAAGGAGTCCGCGCTGATGGCGATCGCACCGCCGTAAAGACCGGCATTCCGATCGAATACGGAGCGGGATACCGTCGCCCCGGAACCGGTGAAGTAGATTGCCCCGGCGAAATTGCCTGCGATATTGCCGGTGAAGGTCGATCCGGAGACGGTCGAAGTTCCGGCGGCCAGATACAGCGCTCCGGCGTCACGGTTGCTGTTGGGTGCCTGATTGTTGAGAAACAGGCTGTCCGTTACGGTGATCCCGTCCGCCGCGTAGACCGCGCCGCCGTGGGCGGCGGTGGTGTTTCCGGCAAAGGTGGCGCCGGAAATATCCGCCGTTCCGGAACTGACGACGAAGATCGCGCCGCCCGCTCCGGCGGCATAGTTGCTGGCCAGCACGACGTCGGTGATTTCGACGGTTCCGGACTCAACGTAGATCGCGCCGCCGTCGTCCCGGCTCCGGTTGTCGGCAAACACGGTCCGGGTCCCGCCGGTCTGCGGCTGCAGGGCGACGGAGCACTTGGTGTAAAACGCGCCGCCTTTGTTGGCCGAGTTGCCGCTGAATGTGGTTCCGGAAAATTCGACCGCACTGCTCGCCCCGGAGAGGTAGACCGCGCCGCCGTAGCCGGCAGCGGTGTTGTCGGTGAACATCGAATCGAAGACCGACGTGGCGTAGCCTCCGTCTCTCTCTACGTAAATCGCACCGCCGTTGGTGGTGACGCGATTGTCGGAGAAAGCCGTCCGGCCGATCGTCAGGCCGCGGCAGGTGTAGATGGCGCCCCCGCCGTTGGAGCCGCTCAGTGCCACGTTTTGGGAGAAAGTGCTGTCGAAAACGGATACGGTCTGTCCGTAAGGCGCGCCGATCGCGCCGCCGCTGTTGGCCGTGTTTCCGGTGAATGTGCTGTGGGAGACGTTAAGCGGGGCGGTCCCGCTGAGCATGACGGCACCTCCGGTGGCGCCGTAGTTGCGGTCCATCGTCACATTGGTGACGGTAGTGCTGCGTTTGCCGTTGATAAGGCCGTTGCCGTCGGAGGTGTTGCCGGCGATGGTTCCCCCGGTTATGTCCCAGCCCAGCAGTCCGCCGCTCACGTAGTTGTAATACGTCGTGTAGACATTGACGTAACCGGTCAACACCTCGTCGTCCGAGATGGCGATGGTCACAAAATCCCTGTTCGTGGCATGGCTGAGTGCATCCTGCAGCGTGGGATATGCTACCCCGTCGCTTGTCAATGTGAATGTCGCCATCGTATGTTCCTCCCCGTTTTACGATTCCTTCAATTCTTTGTCGCCCGATATGAGCCTACTTGTCAGTACCTTATTATATTCTGAATATTGCATAAAAACAATAACAAAAATGTCGTATCTCTAACAACGATGTCGCACCCGGCGGCAAAGGCCGGGGAAATGCGTTCATTTCCCCGGTTTGACGCCGATGAGCAGGAAGTGATTGCCCGGGATCGTTTTGGTCTGCAACTCCTCCGCAGTGAGCGGTTTTTGATCCCACAGACCGACGAATTCCGCATCCGGTCCGAGGCCGAATTTGTCCCAGTCGATCTTCAATCCGGCGGGCTTCGGTCCCCGGGCGAAATTGGAGACGATGATGAACCGCTTGTACGGCGTTTTTCCCTTGAGGATGTAGTACGAGGCGTACACCCGCGGGTCGGAGGTCTTCACGGCGTCATCGAACCAGTAACCCCGGAATTCCGCCGCGCCGAGGTCGAGATCGTGCCGGATGGTCCAGAGTTTGCCGGTGGTCCCCCAGTGGATCTGTTCGGCGGCGACGTTGACGTCGTGGACGATCATCGGCGTGATGGTGCGGATGGCGTATTCCGGCCCGTAGAGTTCCGCGTGGCGGGACTTCAGATGCGGGAAGCCGATGCCGCGGTGGGAGACCCGGGCGTACTGGGGCAGGAACACCACCGGAATGCCCTTGATTTCGGAACTGTATTCGGACTGAAATTCCTCCGGCGAAATCCCTTCGCAGTAGTAGTGTTCGATATTCCGGGCCAGCGGCGCGAACGTCTGCTCGCCGGGGTACCAGTAGTCGTTGAAGGAGTGGGCGATGGGGTTGAAAAGGTTGTGCGCGTGCATGATGATCTCCCGGTCATACCGGCGCGAGACCTTGTAGATACGCTTCATGAATTCCCGCAGATTCAGCGCGATACTGCTCAGATACGGCCTGCCGAATGCGTCGATGCCGCCGCAGCCGTGGAGCGGATTTTCGCAGAAGCGCACGTCGGAGAGGTCGAAATACAGCCCCGACAGGTCTTTGAACTGCCGGAAAAGTTGATCCGCCCGGTACGCGCCCAGGTCCGCCACCTTTGTGTGGCCGCACATCGGCTCGTTGATGATCTTGACCCCCCGCTTGGTGACGCTGTGGGTGTAGGTCGGCGTCTTGGCCCATTCGGCGTAGAAGTAGTCGTATTCCGGGTCGTTGGTGGCGATCTGCGCCGGCATTCCGTAGAGGAACGGACGGACGTTGACCTTGTGCCAGCGGTCCAGCGCGCTCTGGAATCGGTCCGGGTGCGCCAGTTTCATGCCAGCGGCGCTGGTGCAGTCTTCCGCGTGTTCGCCGGGCTCGAAAACTCCCCACCCCATCGGCTGCAACGTCTGGTGCGCGGTCCGGCCCCAGCCGCTGATGTTCTCCGCCCGGGATTTGAGCGGCAGCGGTTTGACCGGGGTGCCCAGAAAGGCGCTGACGTACTGCGCGGTTTTGGTCAGTTCCGCCGACTGGCTGATGAACCGGACATCGACTGTGACCGTTTCTTTGCGCCGGACGACGGAGATCTGCTTTTCGCCGGGGGCGTTGACGAAATTCGCGTTGCTTTTCGGCCACCAGAGGAAGCCTTTTTCGATTCCGGTATTCCACAGGAAAAAGTCCCGGTTGCTGTTGGCGTGGAGGATTTCATACCGGACGTCGATGCGGTCGTCCCGCCACGGCAGCAGCGTGGGCGAGAGGAAATAACGGGCGTGAGCCGCCGGGACCTGATAACTCATTCGGAAGGAGTCGATCCGGGTCCGTCCGGCTTCCGGCGTCATGTCCAGCGTGAGTTTGTATACGCCGTCGAAGTTCAGTTCGCCCCGCCAGGTGAATTTCAGGCCCGGAGCGTGACCGGTGCCGGTCAGTTTCACCACATCGGGATGCTTTGCCGCAATTTCGACCTTGCTCCATTGCACCGCCTGACCGTTGACCGCCCAGACGGGGGGAGAGATCAGCATGTTTTCGCTCCGGGAGACAACTTGCACCGGAGCCGGAGAGTTGCCGAAAACATAAGTCCGGTCGAGCAGATCGAAACTCAAGTCCCCTTTGTCGCGGATCGGGACCCACGGCCGGGGCACGGTGTGATCGTCCGCGATCTTCAACCGGTACGGGGTCATGTCCGGCACCCGGAAGTTGACGGAGTTCCGCAGACTGCCGAATTCCCCGGCGATGACGCAGGTCCCGGCTTCCGGAGCGTTCGGCAGCGGGAGTTTGACGATGGTTTTCAGCGCTTTAGCCGTGATCGGGACTTCGGAGATGGTCTTGCCGTCGCGCATGAGTTTGACGGAGCCTTCGATGCCCGCGCCGCCGAGTTTTTTCAAATTGTCCGCTCCGGCGTTGCTGAAATCCACGGAAACTTCCACGAACTTGCGTGAGGGATAGGAGGTGAATTTGAGTTCCAGCGGCTTGTTGACGGTGAAAAACTTCTCGTAGAGGAAAAGTTTGTTTCCGCCCCGGGAGACCGTGACCGCCAACTGATACTTGCCGGCGGGCAGGGGAGTCGCCCATCCGGTCTTGAAAAGATCTCCGGCGAAGTCGGTCCGCACGCCGTTTTCCGCAAGGATATAGGCGTGGGTTTTCACCGGTTCGCTCCCCGTGCGCTTCAGTTCAAAGACGAAGTCCCCGTTTCCCAGGTCGCCCGGCATGGCCAGTTGAAATGCCTCGTCGCCGAAAATGAATTCGCCCCGGTTGACCGGTTCGGCGAACATTTTGGCTCCGCCGTCGAACCACGCCTGACGGCAGTACGCGCCGCGCGGGGTCATCAGCGACAGGAATATTCCGCCCTGCCACACCGCGTTCGGGGTTATTTCGTCCAGGTCTTTGCGGGGAATGGCGAGGCGGATTTGCCACATTCCGTCCCTGACATCGGCTTGACACTTGATTGCCGGGTTCCACGCCGGATTGCCGTTTTTGGCATCGTAGACGGCGCCTTTGCCGTTGACGATGAATTGATAGACGGTCCCGGCGGTGCTGACCAGATGAAACTCCAGCACGTCGTCCAGCCAGAGTTCCCCGTCGCGCGCGGCGATCCGCGCCGGGCGGGGCGAATAGGCGATATCGGCATCGAGATGAAGGTAATTTTCGTCGCAGTACAGCGCGGCTTTGGCGTCGGCCGGAGCGCATTTGGCTTCGCTGCCCTCCATCAGATTGTTGATCGGCACGACGGTGGCGCGAGCGGGATCGGCGGTCAGGGGGATGGTCAGGCGGTTTTTCCGCCGGACCTTGCCGAACTGCGAAGGCACGGTCCTTTCGTAGTCGGCCTTGATCTCCGCGGCGGAAAGCGGCCGGTCCCAGACCCGGACCAGATCAAACGCGGTCCGGTGATGCCGGTCGACATCGGCGCTGCCGTTCCAACTTTTCGAGGTGCCGACGGCGATGAAGTCCCGCTCGTCGTCCGGCATCGGGAAGTCCATCCGCGCCGGGAATTTCTTCGTGGAGATGTGCCAGCGTTCCCGGCGCGTCTGCAATCCGTCGACGTAGAGTTTCAGCGTTTCGGAATCCCAGGTGACGTCCAGCCGATGCCACTTGCCCGCCGGCCAGTCGGCGTCCGGCAGGAAACTGGTGGCCTGAAAGTTCTTTTCCGTTCCCGGCGCTCCGGGGAACATGATGAGCGCGTAAAAGCAGTTGGCGTACTGATTCTTGTAGACGATCAGCCGGAAGCCGGAATGGATCACCGCGTCGAAAAACACCTGCACTTTTTTCTCCGACGGCTTCCAGTTCTGCGGCGCCAGCCAGATGGTCACGGTCCCCTGTTTGGAATTGAAGTTGCCGATGGCCGGGTATTCACAGAATTCGGAGTTTTCCAGATTGATGGCGTTGCCCTTGCCGCCGACCCCCGGAAACATCCGCAACTGCAGGTCGGGGTTGGCGAACGAACGGCACGTCACTCCCCCTTTGCCGAACGCGGCGTTGGCGCTGAACTGATCGAAATTCGCCTCGAACAGTACCCCCGGTTCCGCTCCGCAAAGAGAGAGGAGCATCCCGAAAAAAAGGCACAACCATGTCAAAGAGTGTTTCATTGCGGCATCCTTTCTTTTCTGTTTCAGCGGGCGATATACTTGTCGTGATCGTTCTTGATCTCCTCCGCCGTGAGCGGACGTTTCCAGACCCGGACCAGATCAAACGCGGTGGCGTCGCCGTGCTTCACGCTGCTGCTGCTGCGCCACCCCGGGGAGGTCCCGATGCTGAGGTAACCGCTGGCGCTGCTCTGGTTGGAGAAGGTCATCACCTGCGGGAATTTGCGGGTGGAAACATGCCAACTTTTGCGGGGCGTCTGCACCCCGTCCACGTAGAGTTTCAGATACCGGGAATCCCAAGTGACATCCAGCCGGTGCCACTTGCCGGCCGGCCACAGATCGTCGGTCAGAAAACTGGTCGCCTGAAAATTCTGCCGTTTGCCGTCCGCATCCGGAGCGGAGAGCAGGGCATAGAAGCAGTTCGCATACGGGTTCTTGTAGAGCAGCAGCCGGAACTCGTCGCTCAACGCCGCGTCAAAGAATATCTGGACTGTCTTGGCCGACGGTTTCCAGTTCTGCGCCGCGACGTACACCGTGACCGTGCCCTGTGTCGCGTCGAAGTTGCCGTCGACGGCGTAATCGCACCCCTCCGGAGCGGTCAGGATCACCGCGTTGCCTTTGCCGTTGACGCCGGGGGCCTTGCGCGCTTCCAGCGACGGATCGGCGAAGGATTTGCATTTCGCGTCTCCGGCAGCGATGTCGGCATTGACGCTGAAATTGTCGAAATTCGCCTCGAACAGCAGATCGGGATCGTCCTGAGCCGTCAGCATCATCGCGGCGCAGAGGCCGCCCAGCAGAAACAGAGTCTTTTTCATTTTACAAACCTTTCATTGTTTAGGGTTGATGGTCGTCATTCCGATTCTCTTTGCGGAAAAGTTCCGCTTCCCCGGCGCGGTTTCTTCCTCCTCCCGATGTTTCCGGCGTCCGGGACGGATTTTGCTTACTCGTAAAAGTCGTTCCCCCCCTGATAGGCGATGTCCGGCAACTGCCGGCCTTCCCCGAGGTGGATCGTCACCGCCACATGACCGTCGACGAACATCGCATTGGTCCGGTCGTTGTGCGGATAACCGACCGAGCCGTAAGTCTGGCCGTCGGCGTATTTTTCCCGGCTTTGATGGTAGGTGAACTCCAGATAGGTCCCCGGCCACGGAGTGATCCCGCTGCCGGTGCCTTCCGGCCGACCGTCCAGCATCAGCGCGGTGCGCGACGGTTTGCGGAAGACGGAGACCCTGCGGAATGTTCCGGTCACGCTGCCCCCGGAAGCGCTGGCGCTGCCGGCGGCGGAGCGGTTGACAGCATAATTGCCCAGACATTCGGTGGAACTCGCTCCGCGATGCTGCCAGATCACCCCGTTGGCCGGACACCGCCACGGCAGCCGTTCCTGTTTCCGCAGACTGATATCGGGGTCCGAATCCGTGAATGCCCCGGTCTTGTAGGGGATATTGCAGTAGAGCCGGGTCAATTTGCTCTGAAAGGTGATTTCCGTCTCCGAGTGGTCGTCGGAGATCAGTCTGGCCCGGCAGACGAAACCGCCGAAGTCGTCGATGTAGAACTGCGACCACTTCCCGACATTGCTCATATTCCCAAGACAGTTCGCGGCCTTGCCCCGGTTGCGCGCGCCCTGAAGCGCGGGCAGCAGCATGGCCGCCAGAATCGCGATGATGGCGATGACCACCAGCAGTTCGATCAAGGTGAAACCGCACCTTGAATGCCCGTCGAATCCTTTTCGCAACATCATATTTTACCTCCCGTTGGTTGGGGTTGATCTTTTCATCGCCGGGAATTGCCCGTTCCGAAAATCGGCCGTCCGCCGGAATCGATCTTCAACCCGGTGTTGCCCCGTCGGACCGGCGCAATGACGCGCTTGAGCAGGTCGGTCGGGAACCATTCCGGCGCGGGAGCGAAACGACCGCCGCGAAGATATTCCAGCAGTACATGCCGCATCCACGGCGCCGCCGGGTCCGGCGCATCCAGTCGGAGCCCGCAGATCAGCAGATGCCCGGCGCCGACGCGGTATTCGCTCAGCAGAGATTTGCGGCGGATCAGTTTGAAAGACGGGATCAACTCCAGGATCGGTGTGAATGCCGGCATCTCCGCGTCCGTGGTCAGCGAAGTGGAATCGGTCATCAGCGGGAAAAAATTCCATTCCGCGAATTCGGCATGGGGGAAATGCTCCCAGATCGGATGGTCGTGGATCACCGTCCCGCAGTGACCGATGGCGCGTCCGCTGGGGCAGGGCCGGTACGCCTCGGTGAAAATCTCTCCGGGAAAGCCCCCGGTCAGCAGGATACTCTCCCCGTGCCGCAATGCGTCCACATCCGCCGGAGTGAGGCGGGGCAATTCCCGCACTCCGGGATGCTCCGGGGATTCCGGCGCGGACGGATAAGTCCAGAACTCCCACTGATTGTCCCATTTCCCGAGGTCATTCCGCAACTCCGCCGTCAAAATGAATTTTTCGGCCCGGGGCGCGGCGGGCAGGGCGAAATCGATCCGGCCGATGGTGCGCACACAGCCCGCGGGAATCTCGGAAAGCGCTTTCCTGCCGGAACCCAGCGTCCGTCCGTCCGCCGCCGCCGCCCGCCATCGCAGCACCGCACCGCGCAGGTCCTCCGGGCCGAAGTGGGAGACGACGATGTTTTCACTGAAGCGGGTCCCCGCCGTCCGGTTTCTCCATTTGCCCGCGCCGCAGATGAGGATGGTCTCGCCGTTGTAACGGCGAATGTCCGCGATGGTCTCGCCGTACTTCTCCTCGTAGAACTCGTTGAATACGCCGCAGGGATAACCGTTGAGATGCCAGTGGGTGTCGATGCCGCCGAGGAAATCGAATCCGGCCAGAAAATCGCAGGATCGCATATTCTCCATCAACTGCTTGCGCATGGCGGAAACCATCCGCGTATTCAGACGGTAATACCGTTCCGCATTCTCCCACACGCCGTGCCGCCGCATATTGTCCCGGGCGGCCCGGAAGATCGCGGTGCCGATGTAGGTGTTTTCGTACCGCGGCTCCAGCGAAAAATCGATGTACCCGCCCATGATGCCCGCTTCATGCACCAGACACGGCCGATGGTAGACGGTGAAACTCCGGCGCATTTCCTCCACCCCGGGGAACAGGTCGTGCCCGTAACTGCACCAGCCCCGGGCATGGGCGCCGAAAACGTCGGAAAATTCCGTCAGTTCCGCCAGCCGGACCGGGTCGTGGGGGAACGGATTCTCCCGCACCGGCTGGTTTTCGGACAGGGCGCATTCGACGCCGCGCATGGCCTCCTGCGGATTGAACAGGATGCCCGGTGCCAGTTCGCGGAGCCGCGCGGCCAGTTTCCGAATGCGGGCGATGACGTCGGCATCCAGCATTTTTTCGTTGCCTTCGCAGAAAATGACCGCGCAGGGATGGCGGCGAATCTGCCGGATCACCGCTTCCGCTTCCGGGAACGTGTAGACCGACGGCAGTTCCGTCTGGACCATGATCCCCAATTCGTCGCAGGCGCGGTAAAATTCGTCCGGCGGGCACCAGGTGTGACAGCGGATGAAATTGAACCCCGCGGCCTTGAGGACGCCGAGATCGTGCATGTATTTGCCGAAATCGGCGTGCGGATCGGTCGTTTCCGGAAAATAGCAGTGTTCGGTCACTCCGCGAAGAAAGGTCGGTTTTCCGTTGATCAGGATCGCCATGTCCCTGACCGAGGCTTTGACCGCGCCCCAGCGCCGACAGACCGTGTCGCACAGTCCCCCGTCGTCCCGGAGTTGGAGTTCCAGATCGTAAAGCGCCGGGTCGTGGTCGCTCCAGCGTTTGCCGGAGAATTCCGGGGTGAGGAAATCCGCCCGATCGGAACTGCACCGCACTTCTCCGGCGCACATCTCCTGTCCGGCGGCGCGGATCCGCCATTGCAGACGCCGGTTTTTGCCGTGCTGCAACTCCACATGCCAGTGGGGTACTTCGTTTTCAAAGGAGACGAACCAGTCCGCGATGCGGGCCCGGTCGGAGAGTTTCAGCGAGACGCCGCCGCAGATCCCGCCGCGTTCGGATTGAAAGCCCTGCGCCGCCAGTCCCCGGTGCTGGCCCGGACGGGTGCCGAAATTCATGCCCGCATGGGTGCCGTCCAACCGGCAGTAGGCGCCTCCGTCGTCGTGCCGGTTGCAGACGACGAGGATGATCTCGTTGTCCGTTCCGGCGCGCAGATGCGGCGTCAGGTCGAAATCCGTCGCCGTGGAATATCCGGTCTGCACGCCGCAGAGTTTCCGGTTGCAGAAAACCGAACAGCCCCACATGGCCGGACCGATGTTCAGCACCGCGAGATCGACTCCGGATTCAAACGCGATGGTCCGGCGGTAAAAACCGGTCCCGATCAGGAAACTGCTGGCCGCGTGCGGCGTCAGCGACCGCGCCATGGGAAATACCACCGGCCGGTAGTCGGGATTGAATCGGGCGGTGAGGCCGAAGAAGTCTTCCTCACTGAATAATTCCCAGTGGTCGTCCCAGTAGCCCGGAGTGACCATTCTGCCGGTGAAATCTCCCGTGTCCGGCAGCGGAGTTTCTCCGGGGACAAACCCTTGGGGCGAATAGAAAAAATCCCACTCGCCGTTAAGATCAATCGTGTGAATCATGCTCTCCGTCGCACCTCAATTTTTCATGAACTGCCACAAATATACCTGAGAGAACTTGATTTTACAATAACATGGATGTATTTTTAATAGCAAATTTGTCGCACCAGGGGAGATGGGGATATGCCGGGGTCGTATTTTCAGCGGGTCGCGTTTCGGGTGGGAAAGTCAAGCCCTGTTCGCAGTTTCATAAATGTCCGTTCCGCCGGACATTACATAACGTACCGTGATTTTCGGGACGCCGGGGGAAAGAAGGATTTTTTGGAAATTCTCTGGTGCTGCGGCGGGGAAGGGTATCTGCACAGTTACGGCAAAGAGATGAAAATGTCGTCCGGAGACTTCTTCTGCTACATGCCCGGCAGCACACACGTGATCTACAGTGACAAGTCCCGCTGGGATTACTACTGGCTGACCTGCGACGGGCCGGACATGGAGGCGGTGATCCGGACGTTCGGATTCCGGCAGGAATTACTGCATCTCGGTCCCCCGCCGGAGAAACTTTTCAATTCCGCGATCGACGCCATCATGAAAATCGACGCGGAGGGGGCGATCACGGCCTCCATCGCGGCCTACGAGATTTTCACCCGGGCGGTCAATCCCCTCTCCGGCGATACCGGCAGTCACGATCTGGAGGAGCGGTTCCGGATGGTTGTCGCCCAGAATTTCGCCAACGGCGATTTTTCTCTGCAGGAGGCTGCGAACATACTTGGAGTACACCGTTCGACTCTGCACCGGGTGTTTACCGCCAAATGCGGAGTGTCGCCGCAGGAGTACCTGTGCAGTTACCGGATGCAGCAGGCATTGGAACTGCTGGCCTCCGACATGAACATCAAGGAAGTGGCGGACCACTGCGGTTTCAACGCCCAACATTACTTTGACAAGGTTTTCCGCGAGAGTTTCGGCAAGACGCCCAGTGAATTCCGCAACATGCTGATCGGTTCCGGCGGGGGGGCTCCCGGTTCGCGTCCGCGGCGGTCCCGGGGCAGGTCTCACTCCGACAGGTGAAGCAGTTCCGTTGTTCCCTGCGCCTGAAACGCATTCCTGCCGCTTTCCTGAAGCGTCCCTTCGACGTAGAACGCCCCGGACTCCTCCTCCAGTCTTCCCCGGCAGACCAGATGTTCCCGGAAGGCGGTGGAGTGGTTGAAGTTCACCTGAATTTCCCGCACCCGGACCAGCAAACGGGCGTATTCGCCCAGCCAGTCCTCGGTGAACATGGCGTAATAGGCGTTGTTCAGATGCCGGTTGTAGTCGATCTGGGTGGCGGATATCCGGTGTGTCAGCGGCAGTTCCGGTTCCGCGTCGGCCGGCGGGCGGAGTTTGCCCAGCGAATCCCCCTGAAAGAACACCTCGCCGCGACCGGTCCAGTGGGGAAGGTCGCGCAGATATTGCTCCGGCGACGCCGGACGGTAGGTCTCCGGGTTCAGCGTCAGCCATGCGCTCCCCGCCACTCCGAAGTGCCGCCCCGTGAGGGCCGATTCCAGTCGGAACTGCCGAAACGCGAACAGCCGGTCGTATCCGCTGGGGTAGGTGATGACGCGCAGTACGTCGCCGTATTCCGGGAAATCCTCCATTTGCAGCCGGATGCGCGACAGCACCCAGATCAGATGATTGCCCCGGAGTTGCCGCAGTCCCAGCCCCAGACGGTCGGCATGGCGGCCGGCGGCGTCCTGCAAATAGTTGAAAAGCATACAGCCGCGGATCTTGGCGTCCGGGGCCAGATCGTTGAGCATCAGCGGATAGTCGGCGACAAACGGTTTGTGTTCTTCCATGATCCCATCTCCTGCCCGCGCTGCGGGCGCGACGCCGATAATGTAACCCGTGCGAAGAAAAAAATCAAGTCCCCGTTCGGCGCCGATGCGTTTTTTTCGACCGGCGGGCGCGGTGACGCCGCTGTCTCCCTCTCGGGGGAAGTTGCGACTACCGTCCCAGTTTTGCCGCGCAGAGCCGGGCGGTCTCGACGATGGTGTCCTCCGGCGTGTGTTCCGGTTCATAGCCGATCTCGCACCGGGCTTTGGCGATGGAGAAGCACATGTGCGTGGCCACGAACCGCAGACCGATGGGGTCTTCGGGGTGGCGCTGGAGCAGTTCCGCCAGCGGCACGAATTCCAGCACCGCTTTCCGGTCCAGCGCGGCGGCGTTGAGCGCCAGATACTCTTTCAGCGGCAGGGCGTGGGAGAGGCAGATATTGTAGCGTTCCCCGATGCTTCGGCGGTTTTCGACCGCCAGGCGGAAACTTCTCGCCAGATCCTTGACATGGACGGGCTGCAGCAGTGCCAGACCGTTGTCCGGGACTTCCAGAACTTTGCCGCCGAGAATATCCGGCAGAAAGGTCTCCCGCCGTCCGCCGAGGTTGTCCAGCGGGAGTTTGTCGCCGCCTCCGGTGATGTAGCAGGGCCGGATCACCGTGGCCGGGAAGCCGTGGGTATGAAAAAGCGACATGACTTCGGCGTCGCAGAGCGCCTTGGTTTTCCAGCCGACCCCGATGGCGTCGGCCACATTGTCGCCCTCGGCCGCGCCGCGATAGCGGGCGGTCTCATTGCAGGGGATGAAAGGAAGCGGCGCATAGCCGCCGGTGCTGGAACAGTGCAGATAGTGCCGCAGACCGCGGGCGTACTGAAAGACGTTGCGGATCGAATCCGGCGACGGCACGGAGTCGATGATGATTTCAAACTTCTCCGCCAGCAGCGCCTTCATCTCCGCCGCATCGCTTTTGTTGACCACGACCCGCCGGACCTCGGACGGGATCGGTTCGGCGTAACTGGCCTCCGACCGGGTCCCCCGGGAGGCGACGGTGACGTCGTACCCGTGTTTGAAAAACTCCAGCACGATGTGATGTCCCACCCAGCCGGTGCCGCCGAAAACCAGTGCTTTCATCCCAACAACCTTTCCTTTGACATTTGGTGAAAATCTCCCGACGCACAATATGGCGCATCTTTTCCCTTTTGTCAAATGAATTTCGGGGGAAATCGCATGGAAAGGGGATTTTTTTTTACCCCGCTGTGGAATTTTTTCCGGGCGAATGATACATTATGGGACCAGTCTGAAAATCGGGAGAGGAAGGAAAAATGTTCAAACCGGAAGATTTTGACATCATCGACATGCATACCCATCCATTCATCGCGCCGGAAATGAGTATCGCCCGGTTCGGCACTCCCCGCGACATGGAGGAATTCATCCGCGAGATGAACAAGGTCGGCATTTACAAATTCGCGGGGTCTGTGGTCCAGGTCTGTCGTGACGGCGTCGACTTCGACACCATCCGCATGCTGAACCGCGAGGCGCTGCGTCTCCGGGACGCCTATCCCGACATCTACACTCCCGGCGTACACATCCACGGCGCGTATGTGCAGGAATCCTGCGAGGAACTGCAAAATATGCACGCGGAGGGCGTCAAACTGGTCGGCGAACTGGTCCCGTACTTCCTCGGTCCGTGGGGGTACGGAGAGCCCGGCATGATGACGATGTGCAAAGAGGCGGAGCATCTCGGCATGACCCTTAATCTGCACGGCGGTACCGAAGAGGAACTCGCTCCGGTGCTGACCGCCTGTCCGCGTCTGAACATCATCCTCGCGCACCCCGGGGACGGGGATTCCTGCAAAACGCGGTTCGACTTCGTATCCCGCTACAAGAACCTCTACATCGACATCTCCGGGACCGGACTTTTCCGCTGGGGGATGCTGCGGTACGGGGTGGATGTCTGCGGCGCGGAAAAGATTCTTTTCGGTTCGGACATGCCGGTGTGCAGTCCCGGCATGAATCTTTTCGGCGCGCTGTCGGAGAACCTCTCGTTCGAGGAGTTCAACCTGGTCCTCGGCGACAACTTCCGGCGTCTGCTGGATCTTTAAGGTTCCGGGCGGACCGGCAGAAGCAGTTCCGCCGGATGGTCCGCGTCATGATACACGGTGTGGATGCTGGTGCGCAGCACCGTGTCGGTGAAAGGCGTATTTCCGGTGTTGGCGTTGCGGTCCCAGGCGGGAAACTCCTGTCCGCAGATTTCCAGCCGCATGGCGTGTCCGGGCAGGAACTTCACCGCCGTGTCGCCGAGGTCGATCTCGTAGGCGCAGATCTCTCCGGGGGTAAGCAGTTCCTCTCTGTCCGGAGAGTTGCGGTAGCGGGCCCGGATCATTCCGGTGCTGAGCAGCATGCTTTTGCCCTCGGATGTCACGTCGGTGAGCGTGGCGAAGAAATCCGTATCCGGCGTGGTGGCCGCGGCGTGGAACCGCAGCCGGATATTGCCGGTCACGGTCAGAGGTTCGGTGAATTTCTCCGTGGTGTAGACCAGCACGTCGCCGCGGTCTTCCATCCGGCTCCGGTCACAGCATCCCTGCTCGTCGCTTCCGTCCGTCGGCATCACCGGGGTGTCGGGGTCGCTCACATAGTGGTCCGGCAGTTCCGTCTCCGGGGGCTTCCGGGAGAGCGTACCGTCGCCGCGCCGGGTATTGGCGTTGCCGCCGGAGTGGAGGTAGAACGTCGCCGTTCCGGTACCCGGCGGCGGCCAGTCGGCGCTGTCGTGCCAGCGGTTTTCGCCCAGCATGAAGTACCGCACCGCCGCTTCCCCGGCCAGCGGGTCCCGGTCCGGGTCCTTCAGCAGTCCGAAAACAAACTTTTCCAGCCGCGCCTGCATGGGTTCAAGGTTGTTTTCCTTGCCGAAAAGGTCCTCGTTGAGCAGTCCGGCATGTCCCCACGGTCCCATGGTCAATCGGGTGAAATTCCGTGATCTCTCCGTGGCGGAATCCCGCTTCATCCGCTGGAAACTTTCGATGGATTCCTGCTTGAAGCCGTCGAACCAGCCTCCCTGAATGAAGGCCGGAGTCCGCATGCCGGCGAACCACGTCTCATGTCGGCGCAGAAACTCTCCGGGCGGGGTAGCCGCGGCATCAAGGAAATCCTGAAATATCCCGAGCGGTTTGCCGTATCCGGCGAAACGGTCGCACTCCCGGACCGGCAGGTGCCGGTACACCCGCATTGCGTTGTAGTCCGGCACCCCGGCGTAGCCGTAAGTCCGCCGATGGTACATGGAAAGCGGCCAGTTGATCGGGAATTCCAGCCGCGCGCCGCCGCCTTTTTGGGCTGCTCCGCAGCAACTGTGCAGGGGCGCGACCCGGGGGGAGATGGCCGCCAGGGGGTTGTTTCCGCAACGGGCGGCGCACCACTGCGTCCAGCCCGGATAACTGGCCCCGAGCATGGCGCACCGGCCGTTGAACCACGTCTGCCGCGCCAGCCACCGGAAAAGGTCTTCCGCATCGTTCTTTTCCACATCGACGTCGGAGGGGTGGAATACTCCACCTTCGCTCCATCCGGTCCCCCGGCACGCCTGATGGATGTAGACGCACCCGTGGGCGAACGCCGACGCGCACGGCAGATCGAACCACGTGGTGCGGGAGTAAGGGGAACGGATGAGCACCGCCGGGGCTTTCTCCGGCAGTCCCGGCGGAAAATAGATCGTGGTATGCAGTTTTACACCGTCCCGCATCGGCAGCATGAGGATCTTCATGTCGCAACTGATGTCGAACGGGGCGGCGAGATCGGTGACGTTGTAGCGGTCGTCATTCATGAGATGATTCCTCGTTTTGGATTCGGTTTTTCTGTCGGCGCAGTTTGTCCCAGTACTCCAGCCGACGGCGGATCTCCCGCTCGAAGCCCCGCTCCACCGGACGGTAAAAGGTTCTGCGGCCCATGGCCTCCGGGAAATAGTCCTGACCGGAGAATCCCTCCGGAGTATCATGGTCGTAAACGTAATCTTTGCCGTAGCCGAGGTCCTTCATCAGCCGGGTCGGGGCGTTGAGAATATGGGACGGCGGCGTCAGCGACGAGAATTCCCGGGCGCTCCGGCGGGCGGCCGACCATGCGGTGTACGCGGCATTGGACTTGGGGGCGGTCCCGAGGTAGATGATCAGTTCGGCGATGGCCAGTTCGCCCTCCGGGGAACCGAGCCGGTCGTAACTGTCCCACGCCGCCAGCGCCAGTTGCAGTGCCTGCGGATCGGCCAGTCCGATGTCCTCGGAAGCGAACCGGGTCAGCCGCCGGAGCAGATACTTGGGGTCTTCGCCGCCGTCGATCATCCGCGCCGCCCAGTAGAGCGCGGCGTCGGTGTCGGAACCGCGCAGGGATTTATGCAAGGCGCTGATGAGGTTGTAGTGGCCTTCGCGGTCCTTGTCGTAGATCGGGGCGCGTTTCTGCACCACTTTGCGCAGGGCTTCCGCATCCAGCGTTTCATTCATCGCGGTGAGATCGTACACGGTCTCCATCAGGTTGATGAAGTACCTGCCGTCGCCGTCGGCCATATCCATGAGGGTCTGCCGGGCTTCGGGAGTGACGGGCAGGGGGCGGTGCTGGAGTTTTTCCGCCCGGTCGATCAGCAGCGCCAGCGCCTCCGCATCCAGCGGCTTCAGCGTGAACACCTTGCACCGGCTCAACAACGCGCTGTTCAGTTCAAAGGATGGGTTTTCCGTGGTCGCGCCGACCAGCACTACGGTGCCGTTTTCCACATAGGGAAGAAAACCGTCCTGCTGGGCGCGGTTGAAGCGGTGGATCTCGTCGATGAAAAGCAGTGTCCCTTCGCCGTAGGCGCGGTGTTTCTCCGCTTCTTCAAACGCCTTGCGCAGATCGGCCACCCCGGAGAATACCGCGGACAGTGCGACGAAACGCATGCTGGTCCGGCCGGCCAGGATCCGGGCCAGCGTGGTTTTGCCGCATCCCGGCGGCCCCCAGAGGATGAAACTGGACAACTTGCCGGAGTCGATCATTCGGCGCAGGGGGGCGCCTTCGCCCAGCAGTTCGCTCTGTCCGGCGATCTCCTCGATCCGGGTGGGCCGCATCCGGTCGGCCAGCGGCCGGCTGACGTTGTCGGCAAAAAGCGACTGCTGTTCCATCAACTCAATCCTCCTGCTGCCAAAGGGAGTAGGGGAACCGGCTCAGCGCCCGGTTGGTGTACCTGCCGTCACCGGAAATTTCCTCGCCCAGCCACTCCGGGATGTCGAACTGCGCGTCGGGTTCCGGCAGTTCGATTTCCGCCGTGAAGAGCGGCGCGTTGTCGCCGAGGTATTCGTCGATCTCCCACATCAGGCCGTCGCCCGCGGGCACGAGGTGGCGGAACTTCTCCACCGGGGGATAGACCGCCAGCGAGGAGAGCATTTCCCTTGCGTCCGCCACCGGGATCGGGTACTCGTATTCACTGCGGACCAGACCGGAGGGGCGGCCTTTGATCGTCAGGAACGCCTCATCCTCCTGCAGACGCACCCGGACGGTGGCGCCGGTCGCGGCCAGATATCCCTGCTTGATATAGCGCTTGCCGATGACCTGAGCGCGCCACGCCTCGGACGCCAGAAGGAACTTGCGTTCAATTTCCCTGCCCATCCGTCACCTCCGAGGAATCCAGCAGCATGGCGACTTCGTCACAGCGGTGACGCTTGGCGCACTTTGCGCAATCGCTCCAGATTTTCTCCGGGAACAGCGCCTTCGGCACTTCCCGGAAGCCCCGGCTGCGGAAGAAATCCGGACGCATGGTCAGCGCGAACAGCCGCCAGTTGTCCCGCGTCCGCCGCAGCCGGTCGATGATGGCGCGGATCATCGCCTTGCCCACGCCCTGGCCATGCACGTCCGGCCGCACCGCCAGCGAACGAACTTCAAGCAACTCGTTGCCGAAATCGCGCACCGCGGCGCACCCGACGATCTCTCCGCCGCGCTCCGCGATCTGGAAGTTGCCGAGATAGAATGCGATGTCCTCCCGGGAACGGGGCAGCAACACCCCGGAACCGGAAAACTTCTCCAGCAGGTGAAAGATCGCGTCGATGTCCTCCGGCGTCGCCGCTCTGACCGAGATCGACTCCTTCACTTTGACTCCGCCGCCGGTTCGGGAAGTTCCTGCTGCACGGGAACCGTTTCGAAACAGCCGATGGCCCGGAATTTTTCGTAACGTTCGGCTTTCAGTGTTTCGCCGTCCTTGCCGCACAGAACTTCCAGTTGCGCCGCGATCGCGTCTCCGAGTTTTTTTGCGGCTTCGTCGCAGTTGCGATGGGCGCCGCCTTCCGGTTCCGGGACCACCGCGTCGGCGATGCCCAGTTCCTTGAGTTTGGCCGCGGTCAACTGCAGCGCGTCCGCGGCCTGCGGCGCGAACTTGCGGTCCTTCCAGAGGATCGCCGCGCACCCCTCCGGCGTGATGACCGAGTAGTAGGCGTTCTCCATGATGAGAATGCGGTTGCCCACTCCCAGTCCGATGGCACCGCCGGAACCGCCTTCCCCGATGATGGAGGCGATGACCGGAACGTTCAGATTGAACATCTCCCTCAGATTCACCGCGATCGCCTCCGCGATATGCCGTTCCTCGCTGCCGATGCCGGGGTAGGCTCCCGGGGTGTCGATGAAAGTCAGCAGGGGGATCCCCGCCTGATTGGCCAGACGCATCAGACGCAGGGCCTTGCGGTATCCCTCCGGCTGGGGCCAGCCGAAGTTGCGGTAGACGTTCTCCTTCATGTCCCGCCCCTTCTGGGTGCCGATGACCATGACTTTGCGGCCGCGGAAGGTCGCCGGCCCGCCGACGATCGCCTTGTCATCGCTGTATCGGCGGTCGCCCGACAACTCCATGAAGTCGGGACAGAGCCTGGCGACGTAATCCAGCGTATACGGACGGGCCGGATGCCGGGACAACAGCACCTTCTGCCACGGCGTCAGATTGGAGTAGATCTCGCACGTCATGTTTTTCAGTTTGGCACTCAGGGCCTTGATCTCACTGGAAACGTCGATTCCGCTGGTCGCGGAGAACTTCTCCAGTTCCGCGATCTTGTTCTGCAGTTCCGCCAGCGGAGTTTCAAATTCAAGGTAATTTTCAAACATGTCTCAAGACCTTCATGTTGAGAGTTTTTGTCAATCCGTGATTTCCACCGGCGTCGCGGGCGGCAGCAGACTGTACAGCATTTTCACGTCCTCGTTGCGCATCCGTACGCACCCGTGGGAGACCGAACGGCCCACGGATGCGTTGTCCGTCGTGCCGTGAATGCCGTATCCCCGGTACGGTTTGGCGGGATTTTCCGGAAGGGCCAGCGCCAGAAACGCTTCGCCCAGCGGGTTCCGGGCGTCGCCGCAGGCGAATACGCGGCCCTGCGGATCGCGGTAAACCGGATGCAGTCGGCGGTGACTGAGTACGAATTTCCCGGTCGGAGTGGAGTCGTTTCTGCCGATGCCGATGGAAAACACCGCGAAAATCGTTTCCCCTCCCTCGCGGCGGCGGTACAACGTGAGCAGACGGGCTTTTTTCGCCACCGTCACCCGCCACGGTCCGGGGACCAGTGTCAACTTCTGGCCGATCATGATGGAGGAACTTTTGAGTTTGTTGCCGGCTTTGATGCAGTACACCGTGGTGTGATGGCGGCGGGCCAGGGAGGAGAGGTTGTCACCGTTGACGACCCTGTGAACGGGTTCCAGCCGCCGCCATTTACCGCGGAGCCAGGCCAAGTTGCGGCCGTCGGTCAGGATCTGGCCAAGATGAGCGCGGGCCTCCGAATCCGGCGGAGCGGCGGCCACCGCCTTTTCCGCGGCGGGAAAGAACTTCGCAAAATCGCCGTCGTTGAGCATTTTGCGCAATTCGTGCTCCAAAGCCGCATCCCGGCTGCCGGAACGCTGCGGCACATCGCGGTCGGGCGCCGGATCGCCGGGGGCGGGATGTCCTTTTATCGGCGGGGAGGCTGCCGCGTTCCCGGCTACTCCCGCCGAAGCGGAGGAACCGGACGGCGCATCCGCGGATGCGGCCGCCGCACTTCCGTTTTCTCCCGAATCGCTCCGGGATGCCGTTTCTCCGGTCGTTTTCGGCGCTTCGGCGGATCCTCCGCCCTGCGAAGTCACAACTTCGGCGCCTCCCCGCGTCTCCGGCATCGGTTCGTTCACCAGCTTTGCCGCTCGGGAAGGGATCAGCGCGTACACCACCGCCGCGGTGATCGCCGCCACCGTGCAGAAAAGCAGCACGATGCGCATTCGCCGCCCCCACAAGTCTCCCTGTCGTCTGGTTCGGCGCGGATCAGGGTCGAAATCGTAATGAAATTTATCCATAAGAACTTAACCGTATCCTGTCAGGCCAATAATATATTGCCGCGGGCGTTTTTTTTCAAGCCGGTAAGTGGAATTACTCCGGAAACAATGGTATATTAGGGCGATGCACGACAATCGGAAGGATTTTTGGATCACATCATGGCTCTGATTCTCAGTTTGGAAAGCAGTTGCGACGAAAGCGCGGCGGCGGTGGTGCGCGACGGATGCACCGTGCTGGCCAGCGAAGTGGCTTCCCAGATCGCCCGGCATGCTCCCCATGGCGGCGTGGTGCCGGAACTTGCCGCCCGCGAACACCTCAAGGCGATGCTCCCGGTGACGGAACAGGCATTGCGTACCGCCGGGGTCACGTTGCGCGAGATCGACGCGGTGGCGGTGACGCAGGGGCCGGGACTGATCCCGGCTCTGCTGGTGGGGATCAACTTCGCCAAAGGCGTGGCGCAGGCCAACGCGTTGCCGCTTATCGGAGTGAACCACTTCCTCGCTCACATTTACGGGGCGTTTCTGGACGGGGACCTCGCGGTACTCGGCGCCCGGGAAACTTACCCGCTGCTGGCGCTGGTGGTCTCCGGCGGACATACTTCGCTTCTGCTCGTCGACCGGAACGGCGCGGCGCGGCAGTTGGGGTGCACACTGGATGACGCCGCGGGCGAGGCCCTGGACAAGGGCGCGAAACTGTTGGGTCTGGGATATCCCGGCGGACCGGTCATGCAGCGCACCGCGGAAGGCGGGAACGCGGAACGCTTCGAGTTTCCCCGGCCGCTCACCGGCGGCGCCGGACGGGCGCTGGCCCCGGAGAATCTCTATAACTTCAGTTTCAGCGGGATCAAAACCGCACTGCTCTATCATGTCCGCAAGGCCGAGGCCGCCGGGGTGTGTGACGAAGCCTGGCTGCGCGACACGGCGGCGGGCTTCCAGCGGGCGGTGGTGGACGTGCTGGTGCGCAAAACACTGACCGCGGTCAAAAATCACGCGGTGCGCACCGTCGTGGTCGCCGGCGGCGTCGCCTGCAACGCGGAACTGCGGCGGATGATGGCCGAGAAGTTGCCCGATCGGGTCAAACTCCGGCTCGCGCCGCCGAAATACTGCACCGATAACGCCGCCATGGTCGGCGGGATCGCGTATCACGCATGGAAGCGGCGGGATTTCGCGCCGTTGAATATGGATGCGTTCGCCCGTCTGCCGCAAATCGTGTCGGTGCCGTTCGTCGTCGGCGGGGCTGGGGAGGAGTAGGCCGGTCATGGCGCGCCTTGCGGTTTTCGATTTGGACGGGACGCTGGTCAATTCCCTGCGGGATCTGGCCGATTCCATCAATCTCGTGCGCGGCTCGTTCGGACTGCCGCCGCTGAGTTCGGATGCGGTGCGGGGGTGCATCGGTGACGGCTTGCGCAAGTTGGTGGAAAAGGCCCTTGCGGGCAACCGGTACGATTGGGAGTCGGCCGTGGCGCGGATGAAAGCAGTCTACGGCGAACACCTGACCGACCATACCCGGCTTTTTCCCGGAGGGGAGGAGGGATTGGTGCGGCTGCGCGATGCGGGGGTGATTTTGGCGCTGGTGAGCAATAAGGACTCCCGGGAGTCCCGGACTATTCTCGATCGGAATGGGGCGCTGGAGTATTTTTCCGATCTTGTCGGCGGCGATTCGGGATACGCGCTGAAACCGGCGCCGGATGCGCTGCTGAGCCTGCGGGCGAAGTATTCGGTTTCGCCCCGCGACTGCTGGATGGTCGGAGATCATTTTACGGATATGGAAGCGGGACGCAGGGCCGGATTCCGGCGGATTTTCTGCGCCTACGGTTTTGGAGAACTCCGGGGCGAAACGCCGGACTTTACGGTCAATTCCTTCCCGGAGATCGCGGAAACGATCCTGGATCATTGATTGCGCGGCTGGTGGAATGGCAGACACAGCAGGTTTAGGTCCTGCCGCCGAAAGGCATGCGGGTTCAACTCCCGCGCCGCGTACCATTTCCCCGCAAACAGATGTTCTGTTTTCGGGGCTCTGTTCCGCGTTGCGGATTGGATGAGTTGAGGGTTGCCGCACCTCTGGTGCGGCTCTGCGGCGGCCGTGCCGCCTTGTCAACTCCCGCGCCGCGTTTTCGGCGGTGTCGGTCCCATGAGCCCCAACAGTTGCCATACCGCCCTGATCACCGACCGGATCACGCGGAGAAACATCCACGCGAAAAGCCGTGTCAAAATCCAGGCGACCGTCGTCGCAATCATATCACGTCCCCGTACTTCACGTTATGCTTTTTTTCAAATAGACGATGGATTTCCGAGTGCTTTGCCCCGAATTCTGCTTGACATCGGAGGGGAGAGAACTTATATTATGCAACTGTGAAACGAAGACAGTTATCAGGGGAATTGGGAGGATTCATGAAAAAGCCGGAGATCACGTGGAGTCTGATGCACCCGACCCCGCTGGATGCGGATTATGTGCGGAAACTGGTCCGGAAGTCCGCGGAATACCACGTGGACAGTTTTGAAATATGCGCTCAGTGCCATACACCCTACGGCGGTTTGGACGGATTGATCGACTACGCGGAGTATCCCCGCGCCTTCGCCCGGTGGGATCAGGATAGGGTCGCGGAAAATCGGCGGAGTCTGAATGAGATACTGGCGGTTTCCCACGCGGCGGGCAAGGCGGTGTATCTCTGGCATCGGGAAGTCATGATCCCCCCGGGACTGCTGGAGGAGATTCCCGAACTGCTGGATGGAAACGGAGAATTCGACCTGCTGGGCGCGGCGTTTGCGGCGCTGATCCGGTTCAAGATCGACCGGGCGCTGGCGGCGGCGCCGGAACTGGACGGGCTGGTGCTGACGCTGACGGAGGCGGATTTTTCGGCCATTCACAACTCCAATACCGTGAAGTATCCGCCGGTGGAGGTGGTGCGGTTCATCATCGAGATTTTCGCTTCGGAACTGCGGAAGCGGGGAAAACGCTTCATCATGCGCTCATTCGGTTCCATCGCGCAGGATTACGAGGATATTCTGGCGGGCGCGGAGCAACTGGCCGGGAAGTACGAGTTTGAGATCGAGACCAAGTGCACTCCCTATGACTTCGATCCCTTTCTGCCGCCCAATCCGTTTCTGCGCCGGAGCCCGAATTTCACGCTGTCGTCGGAGTGCGAGTGCGTAGGGGAATTCATGGGGCAGGGGTACATGCCGTTCGAGAATGTGGACAACTTGGTGCGCTACGTCCGGGAGGGGCAGGCCGCCGGGGTGGACCGCTTCTCGATCCGCATTGACCGCAGGGGGTACTGCATTTTCGACCTCTACGAATTGAACTACTACGCATATGACCGGGCCATCGCCGATCCCGACATCACCGCCGACGAGATCCGGCGGGAGTGGTACGAAAAACATTATCCGCCGGAGTATCGGCAGGGGTTCATCGAACTGGACAAGATGGGCTGGGAGATGGTCACCAAGACCTACTTCATTGATCATCAGGTGCTGTTTCACGGCAACTACTCCATGAAGTATCTGAAAGCCGGTTTCATTTTCGCCCTTTTCGCCGAAGGCCGCCGCACACTCGCCAACGGCAAAGGAATCTGGTCGATCCTGACCGACCGGGAAACCGTGGGACGGGCGGCGATCATGATTGAGAAAAACCGTGCCGTGGTGTTGGCGGACAAGGGGATGGCGCTGCTGAAGCGCATCAATCCGCCGCCGGACGATTACCGCTGGCGGCTTTGGCGGAACGCGGTGGTCATCACCCGCGCGGTCCGGGAACTGGCCAGTTGCATCGTGGCGTACTTCGACGACATGGAGTGGGAAAAGCCGGATTTCCCGCACTTGAAAGCGCAGGTCGCATCTTCGCTGGCAGAGTTCGACCGGCTCGCCGGACACCATGTGGAAGTCGTCAAACGGGAAGTCGTCAACGGGCTGGAACATCGTCTGAAGGAGGCCCATCGCACCCTTGAGGAGTTGGTGCTGGAACCGCTGGCGGCCATCTGCAGCGAACTGCTGGCGGAATTTCCCGCCGAGTACGCCGCAAAGGAGAAGTTTCTTACCGGCTGCGAAGACGGCGTCATCACCGGCGGGATCACCGACGACTGGCGGATCGTCCGCTATATGCACGCTTCCCACGCGGCGCTGCATCGCGGTCTGCCCTCCCGCTGGGCGGGCAACCGGGTTTTTCCCAACGGATTCTTTGAAGTGGAACTGGACCGGGGGGACGAATTGCTCATCTGCGGCGCGGCGGAGGAGACCCGCCGGTTCATTCTGACCTGTGACGGCAAACGCATGGCGGCGGAGTTCGACGCCGACGGCGTGTTTGCCATGCCCCTGCCGCCGTCGAAGAAAAAAGTTTCCGTCCGGCTGGAAAAAGACGGCGCGGTCTACCCCCGTTTCTACGCGGTCCTGACTCGGAACAAGGGCTGGGAAAGCAAACCCCGGCTTCCGCTTTTCACTTCACGGGACACCATCATGCCCCGGGAACTGGTTCCCGCTCCGGTGTACGAAGAGGAACCGGGATGGATCGACCTTTATTACGCGGCGTGGCAGTCGGCGTGGACGCATATTTTCTCCTGCCGGAAAGCCCCGGTCCCCCTGTATATGAACGAGGGGATCCGGATTCACAAAATCTGGATCTGGGACACCTGCTTCATGGTGCATTTCTGCCGGTATGCCGCGGATGTTTTCCCGGGGATCCAGAGCCTGGACAATTTTTACCGGGTCATGCACGACGGGGAGAATACCGGGTTGAAAGTGTGCATTCCGGACAATCCGCCGCTTTTCGCGTGGACCGAGTACGAGTATTTCCAACATACCGGGGATACGGAACGCATCCGCAAGGTCCTGCTGGAAAAGCGTTATCTCCAGCGGCACTATCAGTGGCTCAACGAGGTGAAATCGGGGGTGCTGTTCGACTACGCCTCCAGTCCGATTGCGGCCGAATTCGTCCCCGGCAAGGGATTCCGGTGGGAGGGCGGCAAGGCCGGGATGGACAATACGCCGCGGGGCGATGACGACTACGATTCGATCTATTATCTCGACCTTTCCTGCCAGCAGGCGTTGAGCGCGCTCTACATCGCCCGTCTTGCCGAGGCCGTCGGCGAAACGGCGTTGGCCCGGACGTGGTTCGCCGAGTATGAAACGCAGAAAGCGCTGGTCAACGAACGGTTCTGGTCGGAGTCCGACCGGATGTACCTTGACCGCAAGGTGGACGAGAGCGGATTCTGCAAAGTCCTGACTCCGGCTTCCATGTGGCCCATGCTGGCGGAGATCGCGGACTCCGGACAGGCGGACGCGCTGGCCGCGGTGCTGTGCGACCCGACGAAACTGGGCGGCGAACGGCCGCTCCCCAGCGTCAGCCGGGACGATCCGCGCTTCTCGCCCGTCGGAGAATACTGGCGCGGCGGGATCTGGATGCCCAAAGTCTACATGACGGTCAAGGGGCTGGAAAAATACGGCCGGCAGTCACTCGCGGACGAGATCGCTTGCAAGATGATTTCCCTGCAGTACCGGACGTGGCGGGATTTTGACCCCCACACGATCTGGGAGTGCTATTCGCCCACCGAGGACAAACCGTCCACCAACAAGGTGAACCGCTACTCGAGACCGGATTTCTGCGGCTGGTCGGCGCTGGGGCCGATCTCGCTTTTCATCGAGAATATCCTGGGCGTGCGGGAGGTCAACGCGCCGGAACGCCGCATCGTCTGGGAACCGTGTTCGGCGAAGCGCAGCGGTATCCGCGATTTGAAAATGGGCGGCAGATCTTACACTTTGATCGCCGACCCGGGACGCCGCGAGGCGGAGATCATCGCGCCCGAAGCATTCACGCTCCGGCTTTGCGGACGGGAACTGCAACTGCCCGCCGGACGCAGCGTGGTCCCGCTTCCGTAGAAAAAATTCCCGTCGGCGCCGCTCTCCGGTGCCGACGGGAATGAATGCGCCGCAAATCCGTTATTTCGCGGCCAGGTCCCGCCATGCCGCCAGCAGGATTTCCGACGTGCGGACGGAGTACCCGCTGCTGCGCGGCGTGGTCTCGTATCCGCCCCGCCCGTAGTTCCACGGATTGGGGATGTATCCGCCGCCGTAGCCCGGGCCGCCGTTGCTGTTGCCGTGAGAGGCCACCAGACAGAGTTTGTCGTGAAAGATCGCCCGGCGTAGTTCCAGCCCGATTTCCACAAAGGGTTCGCTGGGCAGCGAGGCGATGACCGCCGAATCCCCGAACCTCAGACAACTCAGCCGGAATTCGGGGGCGGGGGTCCCGTCGGCCAGACGCAGGAGTTGTTCCGCGAAATACTTGAGCGCGAACGGCGCGCCTTTGGCCAGGTCTTCGCTGGTCATGTTGACCTCGGAACCGACTTTCGAGGTGTCCACATCCGCGAACCGCTTCACTGTTTCCCGGGCGGCGGCGATCTCCTCCGCCGCAAGTTCCCTCGTCCCGGCTTTCACCACGGCGGAAAGGGCCCGAAGACCGTTCCCGGTCACCGGCGCCAGGGTATGCAGCATTTTCCGAATGGTGTCGGCGTAACCGGACCCGATGCGTTCCGGTTCGGCATAGCAGGTCTGGTCCATGTCGGTGGCGACATCGAAGTGATTGATGTTGCCGGATGCGCCGATCAACTGCGCCACCATGGCGCCGGGGGCCATTTCCGCCTCCAGAGCGCGCCGCAGAAATCCCGCCCAGTCCGCCGAAACGCCGCAGCCGCCGATGGTGTCGGTGTGGTTGACGATGCTGGTGATGAGCAGTTGCAGTCCGGCGTCGGTCCGGACCGCCAGCATGGGGATCTGCGGGTCGATCTCACCTTCGGGACGCATGATATCCGGATTGAGTTTGCCCGGATTGGTCACCACGGTGCCGTCCTTCATCCAGTACCGCCGGTTGAAAAGGAACCGGGGGTCCGCCGCCATGCCGCCGAGCAGTTCGCCGGAATTTTCCGCGGCGACGGCGTCGCCCAGCGCTTCCAGCGCTTTCGCCGCCGCGAAACGGCGGTAGGCCGCGCTGTTGGGGTCGTTGCGAACATCCGGCGCGGTGTGGGTGTGAATGGCGCAGACCAGCAGATTGTCCGGGGTGATTTCGGAGAATCCCGCCCGCCGGATGCCGTCCAGCACCTCGTCGTAAAGTTCGCCGGTCACGCAGAGCAGGTCAAAGTTGATGAGCGCGGCGACGTCCGCCCCGCTTCGGAAGACGATGGCCCGGACTTCGATGTCGTCTTTGACGTGATTCCACTCGCGGCGGTTGAAGTACCCGGCCAGCGAGATCGGCAGTTCGGGGTTGATGCACCGTCTTCCGGTGCCGAATCGGATTTTCATGAGTGAAATGTCCTTTGCTGATTTTGGGGTTGTCGTGATATGATCGGGGAGGGAGCCCCGCGAACCTCAGATCCGGAACGCCCGGCGCGGCTTGCGCGGCGGCGGCGGGGGCAGGGGACCGGCGGCATACCCGACGGCGCAGTGCCCGATGCCTTCCCACTCCCCCTCCAGACCGGCCCGGCGCAGCAGTTCCTGAAAGTCCGGCCGCTCGAACTCCTCTTTGGCCCGGTGGATCCAGATGGCTCCCAATCCCAGCGCATGGGCGGCCAGCATGAGATTGCCCATCACCAGCGAACCGTCGTAGACCCGGTTCGGCCACGTTTTGGGGGCCAGCACGATCAGCATGGCCGGTGCGCCGTAGAAGGGGTCGAAATCCGGCTGCCAGCCGCCGATCTCGCAGTTCACTTTGCGAATGCGCGCCTGCCACCGGGGATCGGTCACGTTGAGAATGACCGGAACCTGCCGCCCCATGGCGCTCGCGGCGTAAAGTCCGGCTTCGATCACCTCTTTGAGCAACTCCTCCGGGACCGGTTCGGCGGAGAACTGCCGCACACTGCGGCGGGAGATCATGGCGTTGATGATATCGTTCACAATCGTTTCCCTTTCCTTAAATTACGCGCGGCGGCGGGGCATGGTGCGGCGCCGGTCACGCCGGTTTATAATCTAACCCCGGATCGGCACTTTTGCAAAGATTTCGGTGGCGAAAGGACGCCTTTTTCTCCCATATGCCGCGTTCCGCTCCCGGACGGGGCTCCGGCGGGGGCGTCCGCGGCCGGTCCGAGCGCGGTTCCCGGCGGGATGAATCCGAGGACGAATCTCCGCAGACGGGTCCGTCCGAACCGGGCGCGGAACGGGATTTGGACGGATTCCAGTTTGATGTCCGCGTCAAGGCGCGGCAGAAAATCGGCGAGATGATTCTCGTTTCCGGCGATGAGCAGCGCTCCGTGCCGTTCCAGACGCGCGCGGTTCAATCCGACCATGATCTCGTCGCCGCATTCGCACGCGGGGGGATGGTCGGGCGCGTAATGATGGATCAGCGCGGCGTAGCGAAGATTTCCCACCGCGAGAGGGATCGGTCCGGCGGAGTGCCGGTGCCAGAATCGTTCCGCCGCGGAAACGATTGCGTGCGGGTCCGGATGGATGCCGGAGGAGGTACGGCAGAGCAGGTGGATCGTCGTCCCCGTGAATACCGCCGCGATGCCGATCGCCAGCAGGAGAGCGACTCGGCGGAAGCATTTGGCGTTGACCGCCGCCGGACACGCGGATACGACCATGATACCGCTCCATGACGCCACGGAACACATCCACATCAGGATGATGTCCGTGCCGGTCAGCGCCAGCAGAAAGTACACCGCGCCCGGCAGCAGAGTCAGGATCGTCGCGAAGTGCATGGCATCCCGGTCGATCCCGCAGGAGCGGGGCCGGACGTCCCGGCGGAATTTCGCCGCCTGCCCGCCGCCGTCCCCCAACAATCGGCCGAGGCCCCGGGAGGCCAGCAGGACCAGCGCGCCGTTGACCGGCGGATACAGCGCGGTCGCCAGCACGAAAAGCGGCATCAGCGCGCTGTGGTCTTCTCCCAGCCGCGCGTCCACATGATTCAGACAGATGAAATCGTGGGCGGCAAGCCAGAGCAGGTGCGGCATGATGATCAGCAGAAATGTCAACGCGCTCAGGAAGGGACCGGCGGACTTGAGGCGGACGCGGTACTCCCGGCGGGTGAGGACGATCACGGCAAAGCCCAGCATCACCAGCGCGAAGGAGTATTTGTTCAGGATGCCCAGACCGCACAGCACTCCCAGGATCAGCCAGTGCCGGATCCGGTTGCCCCGCAGGGCTTTCAGCAGAAAATACGATGCCGCCGGAGCGATGGCCATTTCCACGAAATAGGTGCTGAACTTCATCTCCGACGGAGTATAGTAAAACAGGAAATACAGCAGCAGCGCCGCGGTCGCCGCCCGGGAACGGCAGAAAAACTGCCGGGCCAGCAGGTAGGTGAACCATACCCCCGCGGCGATGCCGATTTGCGCCGCAAGGTACAATCCCCAGTCCGAATGCCCGGTTACGCGGGCGAAAAAACCTCCGATCCAGCCGGACAGCGGAGGATGTTTGCTGTACCCCCATTGCGGCTGACTGCCCCAGAGAACGGTTTCCAGAATGTCGATGCCGAGGATGTTCTGGAGCAGGGAGCACTGCAGCGTCCAGATGATCATGGACCCGGCGATGAACATGCCCAGCACCCGTTCCGGGCGGCCCCGAAAAAGGGCGGCAAAGTTCTTTCCCATTGTCTCCGGTCTCCTCTGCGGCGGTTTCGGCGCACGGTGCGCCTGAATCGCAGATAAAATACACATGTCGCGGGGAAAAGTCAAGCCGTTGTTGTTCTCCGGCGGCATCTTTTTCGCTCGCGGCGCGTTTTTCCGGCGATGCGGAATGAAAAATGCTTGACAATGCCCCGGAGGGGAGTTATCTTTAAGGACGCGCGTTCGCCGGAGGTATGGATGCCGGCGGCGGCGCGGCAGAGCATGCGGATATTACGGAGGAAATTATGGAAATGGCGGGCGTGCCGGACGAGGTGATGTCAACGCTTCACTCATGGCACTGGAATCGAGGGGACTTCGATGCGCAATGGCGGTTCGTCCGCGGGCAGTGGGATGCCGGAATCGGGGACATGCTGTCCCGGACCCGATTCAAAGAGGTGCGGGCGCTGGCGGTCCCGGGGGGAAACGGGGATATCCGGGTTGCGTTCAAAGTGTACCGCGAGAAGCGGTTCTGGCGCTATTTGTTCCGTCCGTCGCTGGCGGCGCGGGAGGCGCGGGGATTCGCCGCGGCTGCGAAACTGGGCATCCCTCTGGTCGAGATCCTGGCATGCGGGGAGCGGCGCCGCCGTCTGAATCTGCTTGAAGCGTATTTCGTGACCGCATTCGCGGAGGGGACGCGGACGCTGGAATATTTTCACGAGCATCCGGAACAGCGCGGCACCTTGCTCGCTCTGCTGAAGGAAAATATCGTCCGTTTGGGGCAACTCCATGCGGCAGGATATATTCACGGCGGCATGCATCCGCGCAATGTGCTCTGGCGGGAATCCGGGGACGGCGGAGCGGACTCCATCTGGATCGATCTGGCCACGGTACGTGCCATTTCCGTCCGCCGTCCGAACTGGAAGTATGTTCTGACCGATCTGACCGATCTGACCGAGAAGTTTGAACTGACGCAGCCGGAACTGGACCAACTGGCGGCGGAGTATCGGAAAGTCTGCGACTTCCCGGTGGCGTACGAAGTCCGCACCGACAATCCGTGGAAGTTCTCCCGCGCGCTGCGGTGTCGTTGACGGGACCGTTTCCCAGTTCTTCCGCGCGCGGTCAAGACGCGATTTTTTTCTCCGTCGGACTTGCAATCCCGGGGAAGCCGTGATACGTTACACGCCGTGTTTGTGTTTGGTCCGGGGAGGAAGATGGTTCCGCCCCGTCTGTTCGGGAGTTGAAATGAAGCCGCTGATCGACGTTTGCGGAATCTCGGCCGTGATCTGGCTCGTGCTGCTGTCCACGGGTTGCTCGACCGTGGTCAATTCCCATTTGCAGAAGGAGCCGGTGATGGCGGCGTACTGCGGTGGCCGGGGCGGGGAGGCGCTGCAGGTGGTCGAGGAGCGTCTGGATGACTCCTCGTGGTTCGACACCTCCGTCGTCGGTACCGGCGACGAACTGGTCTGGCGTCTGGAAGCCGGAAGCCTCAACTTCGTCATGGGCCGCTGGCGGGAGAGTCTGGAGCAGTTCCGACTGGCGGAAACACTGATCACCGGTTACGATGAGCGGGCCCGGATCAGCCTCCGGGACGTCGGCGCGGAGACCGGTTCGGCGCTGACCAATCCCAACGCCCTGCCGTATCGCGGGTGGTGCCGGGACCGGATGGCGCTGGCCGTCTACAAGTCGCTGGCTTATCTCGGCATGGGCAAAGAGGATGCGTTTCGGGCTCAGTTGCGCCGACTTCGCGCCGAACAGAAAAAGGTTCAGGACGAGTATCGGGAATTTTTCGAGCAGCAGAAAGCGGAACTCGCCGCGGCGAAGCGGCAGGACCGGAGCACGGTGGAGCGGGCGGAGAAGTCGGCGACGGAAGACAAGATGATCGGGGACGACCGCAACACCGAGTTCGCTTCCGGCCTGCAGGACGTGCGCCGCATCGCCCACAAGGGGTACGGCGGATTTCTCAACCCGCTGGCGATCTTTCTCTCCGGGCTGGGCTCGGTCCGGGACGGGAACTTCGACAACGCCCGGATCGACTTCCGGCGGCTGTACGCGGCGATGCCGGGTAATCCGATGGTCCGCAAATACTACGTTTCCGCGCTGGCCCGGTCCGGTCGTCCGTTTCCGGCGGGACTGCAGAATGAAACGCCGTTCCCCTTTCCACTGGACCGGGACTGCGTGTATGTGATCGCCGCTCACGGCCGCGGAGCCGCTCTGAGGCAAATATCCGTTTATTTCCCCATCATGACGGCGTGGCCGATGTGCGAATTCTACGACGCGCCGTTCACTCGGATCTCCGCGGCCGCCGGGGGCGCGGAGTACGAAACATTGCCCATTTCGGACATGGACGGGATACTGGCTCAGGAGTTCGAGGAGCGTCTGCCGATGATGATCGTCCGCATCGCCGTGGGCACGGCGCTCAAGGAGGCCGCCAAGTATGCGGCGACGTATGCGGCGGCTCAGGAGAATGAACTGCTCGGCGCCGGCGTTTTTCTCGCCGCGTCGCTGTACACCGCGGCCGTGAATACGGCGGACACCCGGTGCTGGGAGAGTCTGCCCAAGGAGTTTCTGCTGACTCAGTTCCCCATGCCGGCGGACCGGCGCGTCGTCATTGCGCTGACGGGGCCGCGGGGGAATTTGGAGCGGACCGTGACGCTGCCCGACCGCTGTCGGTCCGCGATTCTTTTTGTCAATGCGCCAAGTCCGCACAATGTGGCGGTTCAAATTTTGCCGTTTTCATCCAAGTAAAAGGAGGTGCGAGGTGAAAAACGCGATTTTATTCGGCGGCATGGCGGCGATGCTGATTTTCGCCGGTTGTCAGGACACGGTCAACACGACCGAAAATGCCGACAAGTCCATGCGTGTCCACGCGGTGGGAGAATCCCGGTTCATTACGGACCGCTTTCTCCGGGACCGGCTGGTGATCCGACTGGTCAACACATCGCGGACCGCGGACGGATTTCTGCGGGTCCAGGTGGCGGCGGAGAACGCCCGGACCGGTTTCTTCTCCGAATTGTGGAGCGGAATCACCGGCGAAAATCCGTACAAGATCCGGTATAAGTTCGTCTGGTTCAACAGCGACGGCATGGCGGTGGACAGTGTGCTGTCCGATTGGCAGGATGCCACGGTCATGCCCGGGGAAACGCTGTATCTGCAGTCGGTGGCTCCGGACAAATCCTGCAACGATTTCAAGGTCAGTCTGAAAGAATCCAACTAATCATCAAAGGAGATTCCCAATCATGCGCAAGTGCACTTTTCTCGGCGGTGTTGCCGCCGCGGCGGCTCTGTGGAGCGGATGCAGCACCACCACGACGATCTACGATCCGGCCAGCGTCAAAACGGGCATCCGGCAGGATCGGGCGGTTTCCAGCGAGGAGTACCGCGAAGTCGCGGCGGTGGCGGTGAAAGGCGCCATGACCAACGTGAAGTTCAACACCTTTCTGCGGCAGTACAAGCAGGAGATGAACGACGCGGACGCCATTCCGGTGCTGAAACTGGACCGGGTGATCAACGATACCGACGATCCGGACCTCAACGTTTCGGAATTGACCGACATGCTCAACGAGGAACTGCTCAACGCCGGCAAAGTCGATGTGACGATGGCGGAGGGCGCCGGACGAACCGGTGCGATCGCCGCCTCCCGGGAACTGGAGAACGACGACAATTTCGATCAGCGCACCGTGGCCAAGCGCGGGACTTTGCAGGCCGCCCGGCTGGTGCTTCGTCCCAAAGTGATCTCCAATACGGTGCTCGACGGCAGCAAGAAAGCCGTGGTCCGCACGTTCGTGATGGAGATGGCCGATATCAAAACCGGCCGAATCATCTGGAAGTTCACCAAGCAGTTGGGCTACATGAAGGAGCGCGGCACATTCGGCTGGTGATCGCACCGCGATCCGCGGACCGGGAGGCGGCAGTCGCGCTCCCGGTTTTTGGTGATGCGGCATCCCCGTTTACAGCCCGAGTCCGTCGAGGTCCCTTTTGCTTAAAAAGCCGCTGATCCGCTTGACCGGCTGTCCGGCGCGGAACAGCATGACGGTGGGGATGGTACCGATGTGGAGTTCCGCGACGAGCGGCACGTTCTCCGGGGTCTCGATGTTCATTTCCGCCACGGTGATCTCCGGGTGGGCGGCGGCGAATTCGCTCAGAATCGGGGCGAACTGCCGGCACGGGCCGCACCAGTCGGCATAAAATTTGACCAGTACAGTGTGATCTTTGCGCGCGGTGAGAGCCGCGAATTGCGCCGGAGTGATTTCGGTGACCGCCATGATTTCCTCCCTGTGAATGATGATTTGCTCCGCGTTTTTCAATATACGTCGATGGGCCGAAAAATCAACACCCCCGTCCGCGGCAAGGCCGCCAAGTCGGAAACATCCCCGCGCCGGAGATCGAAAGTTCGGAAAAAGTGAAGTTTTTTCTTGCAATCGACGGCAGATGGACTATATTACCGTTGCGGAATATTGGCAGATAAGTCAAGGAGAATCGTTTTGATCCGGGAAGTCGAAAAATCCGGTTCCGGCGGCGAGTCGCACGGCTTGCGGCTGCGGGATGTGTTTTTCTGCATCGTCATGGTGCTGGCCATGCTGTCGCTGATCTCCTATTCCCCCCGGGACTGGAACGCGTTCAGCGGCGGAGTTGCGGCGGTCCCGGAGAACTGGATCGGGGTGCTGGGGGCGCGGTTCTCCCACATTCTGCTGGTGTACTGCGGATTTGCCGGATACATCGTGGTGCTGATCTACATGCTCCGGGCGCTGCGGATGCTGCTGCCGGATGCCGGACGGACGGGGATTTTTCTCAGCGGCTCCGCGCTGGTCACGGCGGGGGCGATGCTGCTGTTCGCCATCTCCCCCGAGCCGTTCGCCGGGATCGCCCGCAATTTGGGGCTGGGACGGCAGGAGGAACCGCTGCTGGTGCTGTCCGGCGGCGTCATCGGACAGTTTTTCGCCGCGCCGCCGTACGGCGATCTGCCGCCGGGATGTCTGCGCAATCTCATCGGCGCGGTCGGCACGCTGATCGTGGGCTGGGTCATGGTCGGTGCGGGCGGCGTGATGATGTACGCGTCCGACTGGCATGAATTGATGCGCCGGTATGTGTTCGCGCCGGGCGGGGAGATGATGGAGGGCGCCTCCCGTTCGCTTCGTGAGTATCAGGAGCGCCGTCGGCAGACAGAATTCGAGCGGGAGGGTGACGAGCCGGAGGAGGATGACGAACCGTACGAACCCGCGCCGGTGAAAAAACGGTCCCGTTTGGCGGAACTGCTGAATATTTCGGGTTCTCCGGATGAACCCGATCCGGCGCCCTCGGCGGAATCGACGCGCGGCGCGGATGATCTTCCCTTGCTCAACGAGCCGGAAGCCGCGCCGGAACCGGCGGCCGCCGCCTCGACTGCCGCTGCCAAACCGGTAATGCTGGAGACTCCGGAAGTGGGCAAACAGGTGGTCAAGGCCGGAGAGAAACTTCAGGGCGAGTACGGTGAATTCGTTCTGCCGCTGGTGAGTATGCTGGCGCAGGGCAAGGATGTCAACGGCGAAAGCATGGACGCGATCGAACTGGCCAAGAGCCGGATCCAGCAGACGCTGGACGATTTCGCCATTGCCGGACGGGTGACGGGCTACGTTTCCGGGCCGCGGGTCACCCGGTATGAGATCACGCTCGACCCCGGCATCAGTGTCAAGAAAGTGGAACAGATACAGGATAACATCCGCATGGATCTTGCGGCCACCAGCATTCGGGTGCTGGCGCCGATCCCCGGACGTTCGGTGGTGGGCGTCGAGGTCTCCAACTCCAAACCGGAAGCGGTGTTCATGCGTTCGGTGATGGAGAGCGAGGAGTGGCGCAACAGCAAGGCGGAGATCCCGCTGGCACTGGGCAAGAACGTCGCCGGCAAACCGGTGATCCTCGATTTGGCCAAAGCGCCGCACATGCTGGTCGCCGGCGCCACCGGCACCGGCAAGAGCGTCTGCTCCAACTCCATCATTACCAGTCTGCTGTTCAAATTCAGTCCGGAGGAGTTGCGGCTGATCATGGTCGATCCCAAGATCGTGGAATTCGACGCCTACAAGACCCTGCCGCATCTGCTCACCCCGATCATCAACGATTCGGCCAAAGTTCCCATCGCGCTGCGCTGGGCGGCCAACGAGATGGACCGCCGTTACCATGTGCTGGCCAAAGTCGGAGTGAAGAAACTTTCCGAATTCAACCGCCGTCCCATCCCGGAGGAACCGGAATTGGATCATGAGGGCAAACCGATCCCGGCGAAAATGCCGCTTCTGGTCATCATTCTGGACGAGTTGGCCGATCTGATGATGACCGAGGCGAAAAAGGATGTGGAGAGCAATATCACCCGCATCGCCCAGAAGGGCAGGGCGGCCGGAATCCATATCATCGTGGCCACTCAGCGGCCCAGCACCAACATCATCACCGGCGTCATCAAGGCCAATCTGCCGACCCGCCTCTGCTTTCAGGTGCGCAGCCGGGTGGACAGCCAGGTGGTGCTGGACACCCCCGGCGCGGAACGGCTGCTGGGTACCGGCGACATGCTGGTCATGACCACCTCCAGCATGGAACTGGAACGGGTGCAGGGCGCATGGGTCAAGGACGAGGATATCAAGAACGTGGTCAAGTTCGTCTCCGATCAGGCCCCGCAGCGTTTCAACGACAGCGTGCTGATCGAACCCGATGACGGCGAGGCGGAGGACGAGGAGGATTATGTGCCGATCGACGACGAGGACCGGGCGGATATCGCGCCGATTCTGAAAAAATATCTGCGTCCGGGCGACGACGACACCATGCGCCGGGCGCTGGAGGTGGTGATTCTCGACCGCAAGGCCAGCACCAGTTATTTCCAGCGGCGGCTGAAGATCGGTTACAACCGGGCCGCCGAACTGATCGACCAGATGGAGGAGCGCGGGATTGTCGGACCGCCGTCGGGCAGCGGCAGCAAGCGGGACATTCTGGTCTTTGACGGCGTGGATATCGGTTGAAAAAATCAATCATAGGAGCAAAGCAGGATATGTTGGATTTCGGGACCCGGATGTCGGAGGCAGCTTCGGATCGGGAAGACGATCTCTTTGCCGAACTTTCCGATCGGGGACGGGCGGCGGACGTTTCGGCCGATCCGGGCCGACCGGAGGAGGCTGTTTCCGCCGTTGCGGACGAAATTTCGCGGGACGGGGAGTTGGAGGCGCTCTCGGCCGCGGACGGATCATCCGAGACGGACGATTCCGGGGAGGAATCACCCGAGGCAGGGGGGGGGAGTCCGCTTCGCCACTTCCTGTCGTTCCGTCGGAAACGCGGAGAAGACCCGCTGGCGGCCGTCGATCGGCAGGAGACCGCGGATATCCTGAAGGAAGCGCGGCTGCACGCGAATTTGACGCTGGAGGATGTGGAGCGGGAGACTCAGATTCGGAAACGGTATCTGAACGCGCTGGAGCACGGGGATTTATCCAGTCTGCCGCAGCAGGTGTACGTTTTGGCCTATCTGCGGAAATTGTGTGCGCTCTACCATATTTCGTCGGAGGAGGAGGAGGAGTTGGTGCGTCCGTGGCGTGCGCTGCGCCGGGAGGTGCCGGAGAATCTTCCGGGCGCGATGATCGCGGACGACGAACCGGAAACGGTGAACCGCCGGGGATGGCTTGAGATATGTCTGCCGGCGGCGGCGGCGGTCGTGGTGATCGGGATTGTGGCGTTTCTGGTGATTCTGGTGGTATCCTACTTCAACCGGGACAGCGTGAATATGCATTTCGACCACACTGCGTTGCTGGAGTTGCAGCCGAAGCCGCAGTTGGCGGCTCCCGGGGTCCCTCCGGTGCGTCCCGGACGCTGAAAGTTATTCCTCTCGCTTGAAAAAAACGTTTCGCGGTAGCATATTATAGGACGGTTTCGGATGTGGTCTGGTAGCTCAGTGGATAGAGCAACTGCCTTCTAAGCAGTGGGTCGCGGGTTCAATTCCCGCCCGGACTACCATTTTTACCCTGAAAACGGCCCGTTCTTCCCCGTTTTTCCCCCGTTTTGGTCGAAATATGGTTCTCGGGGGCTATATTCTGCCGCGATCTGCCGGATTGATTTTTTTTAATGCCATCCTGATCACATAGGCAAAGAGGGATGCCGGAAGATGACGAGCGAACTCAACGGCAGGATATGGTAGGTCGCAAAAAAAGAAAAAGGAATGGAGAATAAAAAATGAAAAAAATATATTTGTTATTTCTTATCCTTAGTTTGTCTATAAATTTTTTGTTTTGTTTTGTTTTAGTCAAAGGAATTTGGGGTTCCAAAAACATCAATTGTACCAACGGTACATTTAAAAAAATTTGGGTCTTCACGGGAATTTGTGGGTAAATCAGAGCGAGATACATCAGAACCCGTCGTCAGTCAAGCGGCAATCCGGCATAACCGCTCCCGTTGGTCGCTTTTATTCCGTTTGCCGTTTGACAGCCGCCAGAACCTGATGT
>JALEMG010000039.1 GCA_022768375.1 Lentisphaeria bacterium | reverse complement strand
GTCAATCACGGCGGCCTTGTCAGCGCGGCGGAACTGGGTGCGGGCGGCCTCCTGAATGTTTCCGGCGGCGGCAGCGCCGGGGGCGTCGGCATCGTTTCCGGCGGCCGGGCGGAGATCATGTCCGGCGGCACGATGAGCGATACCGCTGTGTCCAGCGGCGGCAGTATGTGCGTTTCCATCGGCGGCGTGGCGAGCGATACCGCCGTTTCCGTCGGCGGCGAGATGTCTGTTTTCAGCGGTGGCACGGTGAATGACGCCGTGGTGGTATCCGGCGGCAGTATGTCTCTGTTGGAAGGGGCGGTCGTCACCGGCGATTTGTACATCGGAGAAGGAGCGGGAATATCCTGCCATGCGCATGATCTTTCGGGGGCTGCGCTGACGGTGGATGCGTCGGGATACGTCACGGGCGAAGTTGTGGTGGCCACCGGTGTGATTGCTGTCGGCGGGTACGGATTCACCGGCACGAATAACGCGGGCCTGTTTCTGAAAGTGGATTCGTCCGACAACCTCGTGCTCTACGAGCGGGAAGCGGACCTTGCGGCGGGAACCACGACACGGAACCTGACCGCGGGTTCCGAGAAGTACATGACCGGCGGCACGGTCACGAATCTTTTCGTCGGCACGCTGGCAACTTCCGGCAACGCCCGTTCGGTCATCACCGGCGGCGCGATCGCCCAGCCGGTGATCGGGGGGGCCCTGATCGGCGTGTCCGGTCAGCCGACCGGCGGCCATCTGGTCACGGTGACGCTGGACGTGCGCGGCGGCGACTTCCAGGGCGGACAGGAGAATGGCGGCATGAACTACGTCGCCGGGTACGCCTACGGTGACGGTGTTGCGCTTTCGGTTGAAGCCAACTACACCGTGGACAAGGCGGTGCTGAACCTCGCCGGAGCGAGCATCAACGGCAATCTCTACGCCGGAGCCCACGCCCGCAAGTACGCGTACGCCAGCGTCGGCGAAACGTTCATCACCGTTTCGTCCGGGTACGTTGAGAAACTGTACGGCGGCGGCTGGGCCGAACGCGGCGACAAGAACATCACTGGCGGCACCGCCGCACTGAGTACGGTCGGGACCGCGACGGTCACGATCACCGGCGGCACGGTCGAACGGCTCTACGCGGGCGGCGGCAACGCTCCCTGCGGGTACACCGAAGTCGGGACCGCGAATATCACGATTACCGGCGGGCAGGTGGATTTCGTCTTCCTCGGCGGCAGGAACATCAACTGCTCCGTGGGCAGTGCGACGCTGACGCTCACCGGCGATGACGCGCTGACGCTCACCCGGGTCTCGGGCCGCAACGACTGCGGCGCCGACAACACTGCGCTCAGCACGCTGAATGTGGAAACCGACGTGGCGCTGAACTACCTCGACGATGTGGACCGGATCAACATCGCCGAAGGCGGCAGACTCACCATCAGGGAATTGGCGCTCTATGACGAACCTGTTGATCTGGCGGTAAATCTGGTCACGGACGGAGTGGAGGGCGACTGGACGGTGCTGAGCGGAGAAAGCATGGATGTTTTCTCCGCGGCGCGGTTCTACGTCAACGGCACGGAGTACACCGGAGGCGGCGTGGTGATCGGCGACGTTACCTACATCCTGACCAAAGCCCCCGACAGCATCAAGTTCGGCAAACTGGCGTAAGGAAAGCGGTCGCCGCGAAAATCCCCCGACCGCCCCTTGCGGTCACTTCATCAGCCGCACCGGTCCGAACAGGCCGGAGGGGAGGGATTCCTTTTCAAAACCCAGTTGGATCGTATTGTAAGGGGATTCGACTTTGCGCCGTTTTTTCCAGTATTCCTGCACGTCCGCCGGGCTGAGGGCGTTGGCCAGCGTGTTGGCGACGGTGATCTCCAGGCGGTTTCGTCCCCGGCGCAGGGCTCCGCGCAGGTCGAATACGAACGGTCCGCAGAACTTCCGTCCGATTTCGCGGCCGTTGAGTTTGACCGCTGCGGTGTAGTTGACCTGTCCCAAGTCAATGAAGTTGATCTCCGCCGTCCCGTTCCACCGGAATTCGGCGGTGTAGCGCGCCGTCCCGGAGAAATCTTCTCCCAGATACGGCCGCCAGTCGCCGGTTTTCGCCGGGATCGCTTTCGCGCCGCACGGGATCTGCCGGACCTCCTTGACCTCGTGTTTCACCAGCGGCCGCAGACGCCAGCGGGTCAGGATTCGGACGCACGTTTGCGGCGCGGCGGGGGCCGGCACCGCCGCGACGGGCGCGCAGAGGAAAAAGCGCGATTCCCACGGGGCGAATGTCCATTCCCACGCGCCGTGCAGCGACGGGACCGGATGGAACGTGCCGTCGTCGCAGTCCGCCACGGCAACCGGCTGATCCTCCCGCGCCTGAAGTTTGACCGTGACCGCGGTCGCGGCGGTATTCATCACCATGTAGCCGGCCTGACCGCCGCCGAGGGCACGTTTGTGCACCAGGAGTTTTTCGGTGGCGGGAAACACGGCCAGCGTGGGCGGAATGGTTTCGATGTCGTCCGGGGTCAGCACCGGGAATCCCCGGCGCCGCAGCGCGGCGACTTTGGCCGCCGCCGCCGCACTCATCCGGTGATGTCCCGGCAGGACCAGCCGGGCGTATTTCGCCGAACCGATGCGGAGTTTTCCTCCGCAGAAGCGGGCGGCGAGGATGGATTCATCATCGATGAAGTCGAAATCGCACTGCCGCCGCCGCAACCGTTCCGCCGCATCCGCCGCGTTGAATACGGCGTACTCGCTCTCCCTTGTCCCCAGCCAGATCGCGCGCTGATCGAAGTAGAACGCGGTGTCCGCTTCCGCATTTCCGCTCGTCAGCAGAACCGACATCCGGGCCACATAGGTGTGCCAGAGGTCGAAATTCATCCACAGCGGGTCGCAGGGTCCGAACGCCGGACGGCCGCCGGAGAGATCGACCTGATCCGTGTATTCCGGCGTACTGCTGAAAACGAATGTGTTCACCCCGCAGACCAGCATGTAGTCCACGAGGTACTTCATCACCGCCGGGGTCAGTCCGCCGCCGTAAATGGCGAACATCTCGCCCAGCACTTCGCGTTTTCCCGTCTGACGGGCGGCGGACGAGGCGAGTTTGGGGAAGGGGTGGAGCCGTTCGCCCGGGTACAACTGATGCCAGATCATGTCCACGCCGGGGCAGTCCAGTTGCCTCAGGGAGTGCAGTACGCCGCCGAAGTGGTTGCAGCGCAGATTCAGCCACTCGTCTTCGCCGCCGAAGTGACCGGCGGAGAGCAGGTGATGTTTCCGGCACCACGCCCGCAGGGGCAGGAGAAACCGCTCGGAAAAGAGTTGGCTCATCACCTCGCAGTAGTCGATCATCGTCTCCGCCAAAGGGCCGCGCATGCAGACGGGATTGTCCCGGGTCAGCAGGTCGTGGAGGTGGTCTTCCAGCGCGTAGCCCTTGCGTCGGCGGAACTCCGCGAAAAGATCGCTGCAATACCCCAGTTTCCCGGGAGTTTTCAGCGGCATCAGCGGTTCGTCGGTGAACGCCATGTGCACCGTCTTGCCGAAGTGCCGGCCGCAGTGTCTGCGGTATCCCTCGTGGGTCAGTTCCAGAAACTTCTCCGTTGCGCCCTTTTCCAGCAGATTGGGACGCGGCGCGGCCAGTTCCGGGGTGACCGGGTCCTTTACGATCTTCCATCCGCCGTCGCCGTCGGAAACGATGGACCGCCAGGTAAATTTTTCCGGATCGGCGGCCCAGACCTGCCCGCAGGCTCCGCCGGAGGGCCAGCCGCCTTCGTCGTAGAGGTAGTAATTCATACCCAGTTCGGCGCAGCAGTCGACGATCTCGGCGATTTTCCGGTGGTACTCCTCCGAGAGATAAGGCGGGGACATCGTGGAGTCGATATCGATCCGGAAGTTTTCGGGAACCGGGTGCAGGCAGACGGTGCGGACTTTGTCGGCCGCCATGCCCCGCAGTCTTGCCCGGATCTTCGCCATGTCGATGGGCTGGTTGATGATCCAGAAGTATCCGGGGTATCTGCGGGCGGACGGATGGCGAAACGCGGAGAATTTCAGCATAGGGGGATGACCTTTCCTGTCAGCGCGGACCCCGTCGTGCGCGGGAACGAAACCCGACGGCCCGATTCGCGGCTCGCTGTTTTTTTTCTCAATACACCGCCATACTATACACCGGGAAGAAGGATTTTTCTTCATAATTTTGAAGAAAAACAATAATTTTTCGGAGCAAAAATCGCGTTTTTGCTTATTTTTGGAAACTTTTCGGTATGTCCGACGCGGCGGTAGGGGCTTTTTTCCGGGCGGCGAGGAATGAAACGATCTTTTCCGCTCCGGCAAGACCGATCCCCCGCACCCTTTCGGCGATGGTGGCCGCATCGGCTTTGAGCAGGGACTCCACCGAGCCGAACGCCCGCAGCAACTGCCGTTTCCGGACATCCCCGACGCCGGGAATGTCATCCAGAACGGAGGCGCTGATCCGTTTCTCCCTCAGACTGCGGTGATAGGTGATGGCGAAACGGTGGGATTCATCCCGGACGGACTGCAGCAGCCTCAGCGCGGGGTCGTGCCGGTCCAGCACCAGCGGGTCCCCGCGTCCGGGGATGAAGATTTCCTCGTTGCGCTTGGCCAGCCCGATGACCGGCAGGGGAGGCACTCCGGCGGCGAGCAGCGCGTCCACCGCGCTGGACAACTGCCCCTTGCCGCCGTCGACCATCAGCAGGTCGGGCAGGGGACGGCGGGACTGCATCAGCCGGGAAAAGTGACGCCCCACCGCTTCTTTCATCATGGCGAAATCGTTGCTCTGGTTCACGGTCCGGATACGGAATCTCCGGTAGGCGCTCCGGTTGGCCCTGCCGTCGGTGAATGTGACCATGCTGGCCACCGCCAGCGTGCCCAGAATGTTGGAAATGTCGAAGCAGAGGATGGTCCGGGGCGGAGTTTTCAGCCCCAGTTTCTCCGCCAGCGCCCGGACCGCCCGCTCGCCCGGCGGCATCTCCTGCCCGGGAAGCGCGGGATTTTCAAAGACCCGGTTGCGTCGGCCGAACACCGCGTCGATGTTGAAGGCGGTGTCCCGCAGTCTGGCGGCCTTTTCAAAATTGCCCGCGCCCGCGGCCTCGAGCATCTGCGCCCGGATCGCTTCCCGCACCGGCGTCACGTTGCCCTCCAGCACCTCCAGCGCGGCATCCAGTTTGCGCCGGTACTCCTCGCAGGTGATCGCGCCGGTGCAGGGCGCGCAGCAATCCTTGACCAGTTTTTTGAGACAGTGCTTCCGCGTCTCCTCGTCCGGGTCGGGGTTGCGGCAGCCCCGCAGTCCGAAGTAGGCCAGCAGAAACTCCCGCGTCATTTTCAGCGCGGTGCCGTGGGGGAAGGGGCCGTAATAGCGGGCGTTGTCCGGCTTTTTCAGCCGGGCCAGCGCCAGCGTGGGGAACCGGTCGCTGAAGTCGACTTTCAGCAGAAGATAGCGTTTGTCGTCCCGCATCAGGATGTTGTAGTGCGGCGCGTAACTTTTGATGAGTTGGGATTCCAGCAGCAGCGCTTCGTCCTCGCTGCGGACGAGGGTGTAGGACCATTCCGCGATGGAGTTGATGAGCGAACGGAGTTTCGGATCGCCGGTCCGCCGGCGCGACGGCTGGAAGTAGTTGCCCAGCCGCCGCCGGAGGTCCCGCGCCTTGCCCACGTAAATGACCCGTCCGAACCGGTCCCGGAACATGTATACCCCGGGTCTGGCGGGAATCTCAGCGGGATGGTACTCCTCGAACTTCAAAACTCACTTGACCTCCGCCCCGGTCTCCGGATCGACCAGAACGAACTCCTCGCAGTGCAGATTCGGGTCCGCCCGGAAACTGAGTTCGTGCTTGTATTTGCTCTCCAGATCGCGGAGCAGTTGGGCATCCTGATTGCGCAGCCGGGTCAGCACCTCCGGGTGCATGAACACCCGCAGCGGGACCCCCTTGTATTTTTTGTTCCGCATGATCGAACTGAGTTTGCGCTGGATCTCCGCGCTCATCGTCAGCGCCGATTTCACCAGCCCGGACCCGCCGCAGTAGGGGCAGGGGTCGTACACCTGAGCCTGGATGCTCTCGTGCTCCCGCTGGCGGGTCATTTCCATCAGCCCCAGTTTGCTCAGCGGCAGGAGTTTGGTTTTGGCCCGGTCGTCCTTGACCAGTTTTTTCATGTGCCGGTACAATTCGTCGCGGTCGGCGGCGGAACGCATGTCGATGAAGTCCAGCACCACCAGTCCGCCCACGTTGCGCAGCCGCAACTGCCGGGCGATCTCGTCGGCGGCCTCCAGATTGGTCTGCCGGATGAACTCCGGCTGGTCCGCGTTTTTCCGTCCGCGCCCGGTGTTGACGTCGATGGCGATGAGCGCCTCGGTCTCGTCGATGACGATGGCGCCGCCGCCGGGCAGTTTCACTTCCCGCTGGAAGACCTTGTGCAGTTCCTCGTCGATGTGGTAAAAGTCGAACACCGGGTCGGCGCCCTTGTAGAGCGTCACCTTGCTCACCATCTTGCTGGCGCCGATGCGTTTGAGCGTCTCCCGGATGTGCTTGAAGGCGTCCGGATCGTCCACCACGATGCCGTCGATCTCCTCGGTGACGAAATCCCGGACCGTCCGGTCGATGAGATTGGGTTCGGTGAAAAGGAGCCGGGGCGCGCTGCCGCCGGCCACCCCGGTCTCGACTTTGTGCCAGTAGTCCAGCAGCAGTTCCAGATCGCGCTTGAAAAAGGTGGAGCGTCGGCCTTCGCCCACGGTGCGGCAGATAAGCCCCATGCCCTCGGGAAGTTCCAGTTGTTCCAGGATCTTCCGCAGCCGGTCGCGTTCCGTTCCGCTTTCGATCCGGGTGGACAGCCCGATGTGGTCGCTGTACGGCATCAGCACGAGAAACCGTCCGGGGATGGTGATGTCGGTGGTGACCCGGGCGCCTTTGGTGCTGATGGGGGACTTGACCACCTGCACGAGGATCTCCATACCCGGTTTGAAGATGTTGGGGATCTCCTCCATGGTGATCTTTTTGCGGCGGCGGGCGGCTTCGGCGTCCAGTTTGGCGTTCTCCGGGGCGGTGCGTTTTTTCCGCCGCCTGGGGTTGATGGCTTCCGCCTCCTTTCCGGCCTGATCGCTCTGATACTGTTCGATCAGACCGGTGTTGCCGGGGAGCATCTCCTTGTAGTGGAGAAAGGCGTTCTTCCGCGCGCCGATGTCGACGAATGCCGCCTGCAGCGAGGCGTCGAGGTTGACGATCCTTCCGAGGTAGATGTCTCCGACTTTGGGTTCGTTGTCTTCATGCTCAAGTTCGTACTCCTCCAGACGTCCGTCATGGCGGAGAGCGAACCGGCGTTCGAGTTTTTCGCAGTTGAGAATGATTTCCTTGCTCATGATATCCAACCAAAATTGTTCAGTTTTCCGCGGGGAATTCCGCGATGAATTCCGGCAACTTCCCGCGCATGCCGTTCCGAAATGCGGCCGCGCTCATCAGTTTTCCGCCGGAGGGGAGAATTTCAAGGATCTCCAGCGCGGAATTGCCGCCGCATCCGACGACGAGCCGTCCGGGAAGTTCCGCACACCTTCCCGGAGCGAGCGCGAATCCCGCCGCTTCCCGACAGCGGCGGAGGGTGACGGCGATCTCCCTGCCGTCGGGAATGCGGCAGCGGGCCGTCGCGCCCGGCCACGGACAGTAGGCCCGGCTCATGGCCTCAATGACGGCGGCGGAAGCGTTCCAGTCCACCGCGCCGTCCGGCTTGGTGATCTTGCGGCAGACGGTGACTTTTGCCGGGTCCTGCGGGACGGGGACGAGCCGGTGCGCCGCGATCTCACGCAGTGTTTCCGCCGCGTGCGAGGCGGCCAGTTCCCCCAGACGCAGTTCCAGTTCGTCGGCGTACTCGGTGCCGTCCAGCGGCAGGGACAGCCTCCGGTACACCCCCCCGCTGTCCAGGCCCCGCTCCATGGCCATGAAGCACACGCCGGTTTCGGCGTCCCGGTTGCGGATCGCCTGCGCGATGGGCGAAGCGCCCCGATAGGCCGGCAGCAGTGAAGCGTGGACGTTGACGCATCCGGATTTCGGCGCGGCCAGCACGTCGGAGTGGAGGATCTGCCCGAACGAGACCACGCAGAGCAGGTCCGGGGCCAGACCGCGGAGAAAGTCCAGAAATTCCGGGACATTCACATCCTCCGTCCGAAGCGGCGTCAGTCCCAGATCCAGCGCCGCCGCCGCCAGCGGGGTCGGCGTCGGGACCCGTTTGCGTCCGGCGGGACGGTCGGGCTGCGACACCACCGCCGCCAGGTCGATCCCCTGCGCGGCGGCCAGCGCCCGGAGAATCGGCACAGCAATGGGGCCGGAACCGAGAAAAACGACTTTCAACTTGCTATTCACTTGAAAAAACTTCAGTACGGATTACATTAACGCGACAACACAACATTAATATACCGCAGATATTGTGAAAAATCCACATCAAACCGAAAATATGGTCGAAATCGTCGTGATGCTCGGCGGCGACCTGCCCGGGACTCCGGCGGCGATGGCCGCGGCGGTGGAGAAATTCCGGGCCGCCGGGGTGCGCAATCCGCGTACCGGGCCGCCGTTCCGTTCCGCCCCGGAAGATTGCGTGCCGGGGACCCCGGACTTCTGGGACATGGCCCTGCATGGCGAATGGGGCGGCACCCCGGACGAACTGCTGGCGCTCTGTCAGAGGATCGAACGGGAGGCCGGACGACCGGCGCTCCACAGCAGCCGCGAAGCCCGGATTCTGGACTGCGACATCATTCTTTTCGGCCGATTGGTGCTGGAAACGCCCCGCCTGACCATCCCCCATCCCCGGGCGCGGCGGCGGCGCTTCGTGCTGGAACCGCTGGCCGCGCTGGCGCCGCGATTGCGCTTCCCCGACGGAACCACCGTGGCGGAAGCGCTGGCGCAACTGCCGTCGGTCTGAGGAAGATCAGCCGATCACGACCCCGGAAGGCATATCGCCGTCGATGGTGACCAGTTTGAGAACTTTCCCTGCCTTGGCCGCCAGCAGCATGCCCTGGGATTCCACCCCGCGGATTTTGGCCGGCCGGAGATTGGCGACGATGACGATGGTTTTGCCCACGATCTCCTCCGGGGAGTAGGACTGGGCGACTCCGGCGATCAACTGCCGGGTCTCGGAGCCGACTTCGATGCGCAGTTTCAGCAGTTTGTCCGCGCCTTCGACCTTTTCCGCCGCCAGCACTTTGGCGGTTTTGAGTTGGATCCGGCCGAATTCTTCGATCGTTACCGGCGGCACGGCGGGAACGGTTTCCGGAGCGGATTTGGCGGGACGGGCCTCCTTCACCGCCGGTTTTTCCTCCTCCTCCATGATCCGGGGAAAGAGCGGGATGGCTTCGCGCATGGTGCATCCGGTCACGCCCGGGAAGGTCTTGAGCGCGGCGATGCCGGAAACGGTTTCGGGCGCGACGCCGAGGACGGAAAGCAGTTCCGCCATTTTCTCCGGCATCACCGGGGCCAGCAGCACCGCGACGCGGCAGAGGGCGTCGGCGGCGTGGTACAGCACCGTGTGCAGCCGGGCGGTGTCACCCTGTTTGGCCAAAGTCCACGGAGCGCACTTCTCCAGATAGCGGTTCCCGGCGCGGACGGCATTCATCACCGCGTCGAGGCCCTGATCAAGTTTGTAGGACTGCAGACTCTCCTCCATGGTCCGGATCGCGTCGTTCACGGCGGCGATGAGTTCCCGATCGTCGTCAGTGATTTCCGCCGGAGCGGGAATGGTCCCTCCGGTGGCGCGGATGGTCAGTTTGCTGACCCGGGAGAGCAGGTTGCCCAGATCGTTGGCCAGATCGCTGTTGTACCGGGCGATGAAGGCGTCTTCGCTGAAATTGGCGTCGTTTCCCGGCGACATCTCCGCCAGCAGGAAGTAGCGGAACGCGTCCACTCCCGCCCGGTCGATCATGTCCATGGGGTTGATGACGTTACCGAGGGATTTGCTCATTTTGGTATTGCCGGTCAGCCACCAGCCGTGGGCGAAAATGGTTTGCGGCATGGGCAGCCCCATGGCTTTGAGCATGGTCGGCCAGTACACGGAATGGGTGGTGAGGATATCCTTGCCGATGAGGTGGCAACTGGCGGGCCAGCGGCGGGCGAAAGTTTCCGCGTCGGTCCGGTAGCCGACCCCGGAGATATAGTTAATGAGCGCGTCGAACCAGACGTAACAGACGTAGTCGCGGTCAAAGGGCAGTTCGATGCCCCAGTTCAGGCGGGATTTGGGGCGGCTGATGCAGAGATCGCCCAGCGGTTTCTTGAGGAAGCCCAGCGTTTCGTTGGCGCGGAAGGCGGGCAGGATGAAATCCGGGTGGCTCTTGATGTAGTCGATGAGCCACTGCTGATACTTGCTCATGCGGAAAAAGTAGTTGCTTTCGGTGATGGCGGAGACATCCCGGCCGCAGTCGGGGCACTTGCCGTCCGCCAGGTCCTTTTCGGTGAAGAAGCGTTCACAGCCGACGCAGTACCAGCCGGTGTAGTCGGCTTTGTAGATTTCGCCCCGGTCGTAAAGTTCCTGCATGATCTCCGAGACCACGCGCTTGTGTTCGGCCTGGGTGGTGCGGATGAAGCGGTCGTTGGTGATCCCGAGGCGCTTCCAGAGTTCCTGAAAGCGCACCACGGTCTCGTCACAGTGCCGCAGCGGGGGCACCCCCCGCTTTTCCGCCGCGTTCTGAACTTTCTGCCCGTGTTCGTCGGTGCCGGTCAGAAAGAAGGTGTCATGTCCCAGCGACCGGTGAAACCGGGCCAGCACGTCGGCCAGAATCGTGGTGTAGGCATGCCCGATATGCGGCCGGTCGTTGACATAATAGATCGGGGTGGTGACATAAAATTTTCCGTTCATCAGATTTTCTCCCAAAAGACCCTGTAAAAGCGCGATCCCTATAATATACTCCGGGTTGTGCGTTTATGCAACAGTTTCCGCGCATCGCCGCGGACGCGGCGGTAGGTCGGGCGCAGTTCGGAGGGCAACCGCCGGGGGTCGATGCGGGAATAGATCCTTTCGACCGAGGCGGGATCGTCGGCCAGCATGAAGATCCAGCCGTGGTAGTAGCCAACCAGATCCGGAGATATCCCGTTCCGGTATGCTTGAGTGACGATGGCGGCGCTCAGCGGCAGGTCCCGGAATTGGAGCGCCCGGTCGACGATCGCCCGGAACGCCTTGGCTGAACGGAACCCCGTTTCCTGCCAGTAGTCTCCGAAAGCGTTCAGGATCGCCTGTTTCCCGGCCCCCGGGGTCGCTTCCACCGCCAGTGCCCATGCGTGGTAATCCTCCGCCCGGACGCGGGGGGCGGACCTTGCATCCAGCAGAGAGAGCATGGCGGCGGTCCCTCCCAGCAGCAGTGCCAGCGCCTGACGGCGGACCGGCAGTTTGCGGAATGCGTAAAATCCGGTCACTGCCGCCAGAATCAGATAGGGCGTCAGCGTCAGCCGGTAGCGGCCGATCGCTTCCCGGGCGCAGAGCGGCAGGGCCAGCGTCAGGATCGGAATGAAAATATACCAGAAGAAACGGCGCCTGAACGCCCCCGCCGTGATCAGCGCCGCGGTTGCGGCGACGGCGCACGGCAGCAGCGCCCCCGGCGCGGGAAAAGCGTGCAGGACCGGCAGTTTTTCGCACCAGAAGTAGAGATTGTGATTCTCGGGAATTTCCCGCGCGGAAAACAGGCGCGGCGACCGCCCGGCCGCGTGGAGAGTCACCTGCCATACGGTCGCCGGAGGCGCGCCCGGCGCGGCGTTGCTGACCCGGGTGTACGGCATGACCTGATAGAACGGGGAAAAGTCCCAGCCGTACCGCCGATTGAACGCGCTGTACGCGCCCAGCAGGATGCACACCAGCGCCGCCGGCAGTATCGCCCGCCGGATCAGACCGCGCCGGTGCAGTTGCCACAGCGACCATCCGCCGAATGCCGCCGCGCATCCCAGCGCCGTCGGCCGTCCGGTCATCGCCAGACTCCACAACAGCGCGCAGAGTGCCGCCGGAGCGGGCGCGAAGCGGCGTTTCCACGCCCTCAGCGTTCCCCACACGGCGAACAGCGTGAAATTGAGGGCGAAGGAATCCTGCAGGACGGAAAATTCATAGATCAGCGCCGGCAGATAGAGCGCGGCGATCCCTCCCGCGATCAGCGCGCCCCGCCGTTTTCCGGTGAAACTCAGCATCATGTCCGCCACCGCCGCGCATCCCAGCGCGCCGAGAAGCGCCTGCACCGCGAAAATGGTCCCCACCGAGTGGCTCCCGCCGCGCATTAGCCAGTCCAGCCCGAGCAGCAGGCGGTGGGGAGAGAAGAAGGGAACCGCTCCGGGACCGCCGTTGCCCCATTCGGCGAAGCGCAGCAGCGTCTGCATGTCCAGTCCCGCGACCCGGTGGTAGTTGCGGAACATGGAGACGGAAACCAGATACGCGAAAACTCCCCGCACGGCTGCGGCAAATCCGAACGTGCAGACGAAAACTTTGGTTCTGATGGTCATGACGCTTCCTCCTTTCGCTCCCTCGGGCGGAATATACCACAACCGCGGGGAAAAAGCAAGCCGGACATGCGGATTTTGTCCGGTCCCGGGGCGGAAAAACGCAAAAAATCTTCCCCCGTTCCGGAACTTTTGCGGAAAAAGCCTTGCATATTGAAAACGCGATGATTATATTATACAGCGGAAGTATGCTGACCGAGGGCAATCGCGGCGGGGGCTTCGGCGCCCCGTTGAGGAAAGTCCGGACTGCATAGAGCGGGGAGTCCATTTGAAAAGATGGATGCCGCGGACCATACGCCGCGGAAAGACCAGTGCAACAGAGAGCAGACCGCTTCCGGTTTTCCGGGAGCAAGGGTGAAAGGGTGGGGTAAGAGCCCACCGGGCGGTCGTGAGAGCGCCGCCGCATGGTAAACTCCTCCCGCAGCAAGACCAAATAGGGGGTGAGCCGTGGCTCGCGGCGTTATCAGCCCCGGGTTCTGGTCGCACAGACAGATGATTGCCGCCGCGTCAAGCGGTACAGAATCCGGCTTACATCGGTCAGGATGCTTCCGCTCGTGTCCGCACGATTTTCGTCTGCGGAGTCTGGTTTGGGAGAGAAAGGTGTACGGCAGGGATGAAGTATGCGGTATTGAGTGACGTTCACTCCAATTACGATGCGTTTGAATCCGTTCTGCGCAAATGCGCCGATTTGGGGATCGACCGGTATCTTTTTCTGGGCGATCTGGTCGGCTACAACGCGGAACCGGCTCAGTGCATGGCCCGGGCGCGGGAACTGAATTTTCTGGCCGCGGTGCGGGGCAACCACGATGAATTCACCGTCAGCGGCAACACCGAGTTGGCCGGGTTCAACGCCAACGCCACCATCGCCATCAAATGGACGAGGACCCAACTTTCCGACGAAGATCTGGACTATCTGGACGCTCTGCCGCTGCGGGCGGTGGTCCCCGGGACCGCGATCACGCTGGTTCACGCCACGCTGGATTCCCCGGAGACGTGGGGGTATGTGTTCGATTCCCACCATGCGGTGGGCAACTTTTCCTATCAGCGCACGCAACTTTGTTTCTGCGGACACTCCCATGTGCCGGTGGCTTTCGACAAGGCGCCGCTGGCCATCGGACGCCGTCTGGTGGAGAGGATCGACGGCTGGGAGAGCAACGTGTACTATCCGGAGGCCGACGAGGATTTTTCGCTGTCCGACGAGTTGCCGGTGCAGTTGGAGAAGGGGCACAAGTATCTTTTCAACATCGGCAGCATCGGTCAGCCGCGCAACGGCGATCCGCGTTCGAGTTTCGCGGTGTACGATGATGAAGCGCGGACCGTCACCCGCTACCGGGTGCCCTACGACGTGGCGTCGGCGCAGCAGAAAGTGCGGGCCGCCGGACTGCCGGAACGTCTGGCGTGGCGGCTCGGCGTCGGACAATAGGATTCCGCGGTGCGTATTCTCATCGTAAAACCGAGCAGTTTCGGAGACATCGTGCATCTGTTTCCCGCGCTGGCGCTGCTGCGGGAGAACCATCCGGACGCGGTGGCGGACTTCGTGGTCAATCCGGAGTTCATGCCGCTGCTGGATTTTTCTCCGCTGGCGATCCGGCGGCGGATCGGATTTGAACGCGCGAAACTGGGTTCGTGGCGCGGATTTCTGCCGGGGATGCGGGAGTTGCTGAGGGAGGTTCGGCGGGACAGGTACGATTTCGCGGTGGATTTTCAGGGATTGTTCCGCAGCGGGTTTGTGACCGGATGCGCACGGGCGGAGGTCCGGGCCGGATTCGCCGCGCCCCGGGAACCGGGTGCGAAAATCTTTTACAACCGCGTTATTCCGGTTTCCCCCGGGCACGCGGTGGACCGGTGCGGGGAACTGGCCCGGCAATTGTGGGGACTGTCCGGCGAATTGCGGTACGTTCCGCTGCCGGAGAATGCGGCGGGTGCGGCGGAGTTGCCGCCGCTGCCGGAGCGGTTCGCGGTGCTTCTGCCGGGCACCCGCTGGGAAAGCAAGCGGTTCCCCCCGGAGTTTTTCGGGCGTCTGGCGGCGGCGCTGACGCGGCGTATGCCTCAGGTGAAACTGATCGCCGCGGGGGGGCCGGCGGAGCGGGAGTGCGCGGCGCGGATCGGACACGGAACGCTCAATCTGGCGGGCACGACCTCCATCGGGGCGCTTCTGGAACTGCTGCGCCGAGCGGAATTCGTCGCCGGCAACGATTCCGGGCCGCTGCACGCGGCGGCGGCGCTGGGGCGGCCGGTGTTCGGGTTCTACGGATCGACGGACCCGGTGCTGACCGGTCCGTGGGGCGGAGGAGCGGGGGTCTTCTCCGCCGGGTGCCGATGCGCCGGGTGTTTGAAACGGATTTGTCCCGACGGCAGTTATCGCTGTTGGGAGTTGGATGCGGAGTCGGTCGCCGCGGCGATCGCGGCAAAACTGGAGGGCGGAAAATGAATCGCGGGAAGAAATTTTTGGCGCTGACGCTGTTGGTCGCGGGGATGATGCCGTTGTTTGCCCAAGTGGGGGCGGCCGTGACCCTCAACCGTCGGAACTACATGCTGTACGAACACATTTACGCCTGTGTGACGCTGCGCAACGATTCCGGCAGGCCGCTGATGTTCGGCAGCCGCCCGGAACTGCAGGGATTCGTCCTGTTCGACATCCGGGACCGGAACAATCGTCCGATCCCGATGATCCGGGGCCGGGAGATCGGCGTGACGGGGCTTTATCTTGCTCCCGGCGAGATCAAGCGGATGGTGATCCCGCTGGACCGCTATTACGAATTGGGCAAAGCGGGGCGCTACCGGGTCCACGCGTACGTCTCCCACAATATCCTGCCGCACGAGTATCGGAGCCGGGAGGCGGAATTCAGCATCACGGAGGGGATGGAGGTCTGGAGAAAGAATGTGGGGATGCCGGACCTGTCGGATGACAAGCCCACCGCCGGTGCGGAACGGACGTACTCGATCCGGGTGATGAGCGATGCCGGATTCCGCAGTTACTACCTGAAAGTCGAGAACGCCGGACATGTGCTGGCGGTCACACGCGTCGGCGCGGAGGTGGGATACGAGAAATTTCAGGCCGAGGTGGATATGCTCAGCCGGATCCATCTGCTGATGCCGGTTTCTCCCCGGGTTTATCATTACATGTCGTTCAATGTCAACGGGATCAATCTGAGCAGCAGTTATTGGAAAACCTCGGGGACCGTTCCCATGCTCTACCGGGATGAGAAGTCCGGTCAGGTCTCCCGCATCGGCGGGGAGGAGGCCCGCGCGGGCGTCGATTACCGCGATCCCAAAGAGGGTAGACTGGGCATCGACGAATTGCTGGAGGACCGTCCCGGAGCGAAGCCCGGCGCGCCCCGGGACGAGGGCGTGATCGACCTCGGGGAGAATGTGCTGCCCCGTAAGGCCGCCGATGAAAAGTGAGCGTCTTCGCGTCGAGCGCGTGGCCTACGGCGGCGACGGCGTGGCCCGGAGCGCGGACGGAAAAGTATGCTTCGTCCCCGGCGTCCTGCCCGGAGAACTGGTCGAAGCGGAAGCATTTCAGGAGCGCCCCCGGTTCCGCCGGGCGCGGGCGGTGCGGATACTGGAAGCGGCGGCGGAAAGGATCGCGCCGGAGTGTCCGTTGTTCGCCGCCGGGGTCTGTCCCGGATGCGCGTATCTTCACGGGACCTACGCCGCGGAATTACGGTGGAAACAACAGCAGTTGCACGGATTTCTGGTGCGGCGCGGACTGCTGGAGGAAGCGGGCCTGCGGCCGCCTTTCGGTGCGCCGCGGCGGTTCGGATTGCGCAACAAACTGGTCATGCACTGTCGGGACGGAGTGCGGGGGTACGTCGGGTTCGACAATCGGAGCATTGTTCCGGTGTCGCGCTGTCCGCTGGCCGGAGCGGAAATCAATTCCCTGCTGGCGGAGAGTCCGCCCGAGAGGGAACGGGAGGTTTTCCGGTATACCGTGCGGGACGGTGCGCTCCGGGTCGTCCCGGACACCCCGATGCTGACGGAGAATTTGTCCGGATACGGTGATTTTTCCGTGGCGCCGGACGGATTTTTTCAGACCAATATCCCGGTGGCGGCGGAACTGGCGCGCCGAGTGGTTGAGGCGACGGCGGCGGACGGGACCGGACGGCTGGTGGAGTTGTTCTGCGGCGTGGGGGTATTCAGCATCGCCGCACTGGAGCAAAATTCCGGTCTGACCGCGTTCGGAGTGGAACTTTCCGCGGCGGCGGTCGCCGCCGCCCGGTGCAACGCGGTCGCGCACGGCGTCGCCGCGCGAAGTGAATTCGTCGCCGGAGACGCGGGCGACGCGATGCGCCGGTTGGGGGATTGCCGGGAGGCCGTTCTGCTGGTCGATCCGCCCCGCACCGGTCTGGACGCGGCGGCGGTGAAGGCGATCCTGCGGGCGTCGCCGCGCCGGATATTCTACGTCTCCTGCGCCCCGGATACGCTTCAGCGGGATATTGCGCGGCTGCGGGAAACTTACGCGGCGGAACAGGCCGGATTGCTGGATATGTTTCCCGGCACCGCCCATTTTGAAACACTGGCGGTACTGCGCCGGAACCGAGATTGAGAGGAGCAAAGCGAGACATGCGGCTGTCTGTCTGCATTCCCACTTACAACCGGGCAGGTCTTTTGCAACAGACTTTGGAATCCATCGTTACGCAGGATGCCTGGTCCCGGGGCGAGACGGAAATCGTGGTCGCGGACAACTGTTCGGACGATCGTACCCCGGCCGTGGTTGCGGAATTCACCGCCCGTTTCCCCGACCGAGTCCGGGCTGTCCGGCACATTGTCGGAATGGATGCCCACGAGAATTTCGAGTTCGTCATGCGCATGGGGCAGGGGGATTTCCTGAAACTGAACAACGACACGCTGGCCTGGCGTCCCGGGGCGCTGGGAGAGTTTCTGCGGCTGCTGGACGATCACCCGCATTCCGGCGTAGTGTTGACGCCCAATACCCGGATGGCTCCGGGATACGGTCGGGTCGCGCTGTCCTGCGGATGTATGGATGAGATGCTCCGCCAGGGGTCGTATTTCCTGACCTGGATCGGAGCCATGTGTTTTCGACGGGAAGCGTTTCTGACGCTGAACGCTCCCTCCCGCCGGCTCGACAGCCGGTTGACTCAGACCGATATGGCACTGCGGCTGGCGGAGCGGGGGTGGCCGGTCCTGATGGACGGGAGGATCTTTTTCGACAGTCTGCCGGCGGAGAAAACGAATCATCGGTCCCTGCTGTACGTATTCAGCGAGAATTTTCCCGATATGCTGGAGGAGTACGTGCCGGAAAAGATCACCCGGAAGACGCGGGAGCAAGTGAAGCGGAGCCTGCTTCGGGATTATATCATCCCGACGTATTTCGACTTCTTCGGAGAATATCCCCGGGAGGCCCGGCCCGGGTATTGGCGGCTTACCCGGCGTTTTCACCGGAGTTTTTACTTTTTTCTGTATTTTCCGCGGATCGCTCTGCTGTGGCTGTTGGGGCGGACATTTTCCCATGACGCTTTGCGGCGGTGGAAGCGGCGGTTCCGGCGGGGGGAGGGATAAGTGAAAGTTTCGGTGGCCATTGCCGCGTATCGCGGAGAAAAATGGATCGGAGACCAGTTGCAAAGTCTGGTGGAGCAGACGCGGCTGCCCGACGAGGTCGTCATCACCGACGATTCCCCGGATGACGCGACCCGGCGGGAGGCGGAACGTTTTTCCGGGGTACTGCCGCTGCGTTACGTCGCCAATCCGATCCGACTGGGCGTGACCGGCAATTTCAACGCCGCTTTGTCGCTGACTACCGGCGACGCCGTGTTTCTGTGCGATCAGGATGATGTGTGGTACCCGGATAAGATCGCGGCGATGTGCGGGCATCTGAGCATCGGAGGCGCGGCGGTATTCTGCGACAGCGACGTGACGGACGCGGGCGGGACCCCGGCGGGATTCACGCATCTGGAGAGCCGGGGGTACGGCGTGTTGCGGCGCCTGCCGGAGGGAATGTGGCGCGATCAGTTGGCCGCGTGCTGCCGCCGGGTCCCGGCGGCGGGGCATGACATGGCGCTGACGCGGGAACTGCTGGATCGGCTGCTGCCGCTGCCGGACCTTCCGTTTTGTCACGACACCTACCTCGGCGTGGCGGCGGCGGCGCTGGGAGCGTGGCGGATCGTGCCCCGGTCGCTGGGGACGTTTCGGCGGCACGGAGCCAGCGCTTCCGGGGCCGGAGCGAAAATGTCGTGGCGCGGCCAGTGGCGGGCGGCGCGGGAATCGGTGCGCGGCAGGTCTTTCGCGTGGAATGCGGAACTTTTTTCCGCCGTGCTGGACAGACTGCCGGAACTGGACCCCGCGGTTCGGGATCAACTGTACGCCAGAATGCGGCATTCGCGGGCGCGGGCCGGGATGGACGTGCCGTTTCTCCGGCGGCTGCCCGCGATCTGGCGGGAAATATGCTCCGGCAACTACGTCCGGTTCGGGCGGGGATGGAAAAATGTGGTTCAGGACCTGTTTTTCCGCGAATCCGACTTGTAAAATCCGGAAACCGGCGGTATATTATCCGAACGATTGAGAAGTGCTACGAAACAATAAACCTCTAATTCAAATAGACAGGAGCGAAAAATGTACGCGATCATCAGTACGGGCGGCAAGCAGTACAAGGTCCAGACCGGGGATATCATCGAGGTCGAGAAACTCGGAGCCGAAGTCGGCGGCGAAGTCACCTTTGACGAGGTGCTGGCCGTAAGCGGCGCGGACGGCAAACTCAACGTCGGGACCCCGACCGTGGCCGGAGCGAAAGTCGCGGGCAAGGTGCTGGACGAGTTCCGGGCGAAAAAGGTCATCGCATTCAAGATGAAACGCCGCAAGGGATATCGCCGCACTCACGGCCACCGCCAGACTTTGACCCGCGTGGAAATCGGCGCCATTCAGGGCTGATCGCCATGCGGTACGGTGCGAACGGGGCGCTGCTGGGAACGGAACTTCCCGGCGTCAAACTGGTGAATCGCGGCAAGGTGCGGGATATTTACGATCTGGGCGACGCGCTGCTGTTCGTCGCCACGGACCGGCTGAGCGCTTTTGACGTGGTCATGACCACGGGGGTGCCGCGCAAGGGCGAGGTGCTGACCCGGATTTCGCTTTTTTGGTTCGATTTGCTCAAGGACGTGCCGAATCACCTGATCTCGGCCGATGTGAGTTCCCGCCCGGAACTGCGTCCTTTCGTCAAGGATCTGCAGGGGCGTTCCCTGATCGTCCGCAAGGCCAAAGTCCTGCCGGTGGAGTGCATCGTGCGCGGCTATCTGGTGGGCAGCGGCTGGAAGGATTACCAGAAAACCGGCACGGTTTCCGGTCTGAAACTGCGTCCCGGCTACAAGCAGGCCTCCAAGTTGGACGAGCCGCTTTTCACTCCCTCCACCAAGGCCGCCGTGGGCGACCATGACGAAGCGATCAGTTTCGAGGGTGTGGCGGAGATCGTCGGCGCGGACAAGGCCGTGAAGATGCGGGATATGGCATTGCACATCTACACCGCGGCGCGGGATTACGCCGCCGCGAGAGGGATCATCGTGGCGGACACCAAGTTCGAATTCGGCGAAGTCGACGGTCGGATCATTCTCGTGGACGAGGTGTTGACCCCGGATTCCAGCCGATTCTGGCCCGCGGATCAGTATGTCGAGGGGACCAGCCCGGTCAGTCTGGACAAGCAGTTCGTCCGGGATTATCTGGAAAGTCTGGATTGGGACAAGAATCCCCCGGCCCCGGAACTGCCCGACGCGGTGGTGGCCAAAACCTCCGCCAAGTATCTGGAAGCGTACCGGATGCTCACCGGCAGGGAACTTTGAACGGAAATCTTCCGGCGGCAGAGATGCCGCCTTTTTTTATTTACGAGGTGACACGATGTTGGAATTTATGGGCATTGACGCCGCGCAGTTGACGGTATTATGCATTGCGGCGGTTTTGATCGGCATCAACAAGACGGCGATTCCCGGGCTCGGGGTGCTGCCGGTGGTGATGCTGACGCTGTTTTTCGAGACCCGCATGTCCACCGGGGTGCAGTTGGGTATGCTGGCGTTGGCGGATCTGATCGCGGTGTCGTACTACCGGAAGAAGGCGGACTGGCGGATCCTGCTTCGTCTGCTGCCGTGGGCGCTGCTCGGTCTGGCGGTCGGCAGCGGAGTGCTGCGGCTGATTCCCGACAACGGTTCGGTCATGCGCCGGGTGATCGGCGGCATCGTGCTGGCGCTGATGATTCTGAGCATGGTCCGCAAGCGCATTGCACCGGAGAAAATCCCCTCCGGGACCGGTTGGTCGGCGTTTTACGGCGTGATGCTGGGTTCGACCACGCAGTTGGCCAATGCCGCCGGACCGATCTCCTCGATCTATTTTCTGGCGATGAAACTGCCGAAGGAGAAGTATCTCGGCTGCTGTGCGTGGTTTTTCCTCATGCTGAACTGGATCAAACTGCCGATTTTCGCCTGGGAGGGCCGGGTGACGGCGGAATCGGTCAAACTGGACCTCTGCATGATCCCGTTTCTGCTGCTGGGCGGGTTCCTCGGCATCGTGCTGCTGCGCAAAATGCCGCAGAAAATTTTTGAAGCGGTCATTCAGGTATTGGTGGTCGTGGCCGCGGTCCGGCTGTTGTGGGGCTAAGGTTCCGCGACCGGGATGGTTTCGGAATCCGGCAGAGTGAAGCGGGGCGGCTCCGCGAACGTGAAAAACGTTTGTCCGGCATCCGCGATGGTGCGGAGAAAAAGTTGGAGATTGGCGTCGTCCAGTTCGCCGGTGACGTCGTCGGCCAGCACCGCCAGCGGGATGGAGGAGCGCTCCCGGACCAGCGTGAACTGCGCCAGTTTCAGCAGGAGCGAGATCAGCCTGATCTGACCGGTCGAGCCGTAGGTGCGAAGCAGTTTCCCGTCGAACAGCAAATCGAATTCATCCAACTGCGGCCCGGAGAGGGTGCATTGCCGCCGAATCTCGCTCTCCCGCTTCAATGCGAAAAGTTTCCGGTGTTCTTCCGGCGTGGCGGCGGAATCGGTGCGGTGGATGACGGCGAAGTCGCCCCTTCCGCCCAGCAGCGCGGCGCACTCCCGGGCGACCAATTCCGCGTAGCGGCTCCGGGCGGCGGCGATGAACGGGGCCTGTTCGGACAACTCCTCCTCGAACGCGGCGGCGGCGCGGGGGGCGGATTTCAGCGCCCGGTTGCGCTGGAGCAGCGCCCGATGGTAACGGGAGAGCCGCATCAGATACTCGGGTTCGATCTCCGAGATGAGGATGTCGAAAAAGCGGCGGCGGTACCCGGAACTGCCGGCGACGGTCATCCGGTCCTCCGGAGCGAAGACGATGGTGTGAAACTCCCGGATGAAATCGCTGCTGCGGGAGACCGGAGAATTTCGGATGAAAAGTTCTCTCCGTCCGGAAACGTGTTCCACGATGCGCAGGTCTTCCGTTCCGGCTCGGGTGCGCAGGACGGTGCGCAGTTGAAACTCCCGACAGCCGAAGCGGATCATCTCCCGGGGCGGCGCGCCCCGGAAGGAGCGGAGCAGACTGGAGAAGGCGATGCTCTCCAAAATATTGCTTTTGCCGGACCCGTTGGCGCCCAGCAGAAAAACGTTCCGGTTATGAAAAACCAATTTCCGCGACGCGAAGTTGCGGAAATTGGTCAGTTCCAGAGATTCTACGACCACAGCGGATCACTTTTTGCGGATCGGCATGATGATGTAGATGAAACCCTCTCCGGCTTCGATGGCCACCGGGCTCAGGGGGTCGTTCAGTTTGAACCGCACCATGTCGGCGTCGGTGTTGCGGAGCGGGTCGGCCAGATAGACCGGGTTGAAGGAGACCTCGAACGGCTCGCCCTCAAAACTGGTTTCGATGATGTCGCTGCCTTCTCCGACCTCCGCGCTGGATGCCTGCAACTGCAACTGGTTGTCCCCGAAGCGGAGAATGATGAAACTGTTCGCCTCGGACAGCATCAGCGCCACGGTCTCGATCTTGGCCAGCAGCGCCTGCACCGGCAGTTCGATTTCCTGCCGGAACTTGCTCGGCACCACCTGCCGGTAGTTGGGATAGGCGCCTTCGATGAGTTTGCTGGTCAGCGTCACTCCGGCAGTGGTGAAGCGGCAGAGTTTGTCGCCCAGTTCAATGGTCATGACCTCGTCGCCGTCCAGCAGACGGCGGATCTCCGACATGGCTTTCAGCGGGATGATGGCATCGCCGTCGCCGCCGGAGATGGCTTCCGGGGTGTTCTCCTGCATGGCCATGCGCTTGCCGTCGGTGGCCACGAGGGTCATGGCGGTCTCCCGGAGGTTGAGCAGCACTCCGGTCAGGACCTTGCGGGAATCGTCGGCGCTCACCGCGTAGGCGATGGAGCCGATCATGCGCTTGAATACGCTCTCCTTGATCTTGACTTCGCGCACGGCGTCGAAGGCGAGGACCTCCGGGAAATCGGCGGCCGACAGCCCGTGCAGCGTGAATTTCGCGGTCCCGCAGGTGATCCGGGCGAAGTCCTTGTCATCGACGTCGAAATCCACATCGGCGGCGGAGAACGACCCGATCAGGGACGCAAGTTTGCGGGCGGGCAGCGTGGTGACGCCGGGCGCGGAAACTTCGGCTTCCACGGTGGTGACCAGCCGGAGTTCCAGATCGGTGGTGCTGAGTTCCAGCGAGTTCTCCCCGGCGCGGATCAGCACATTGCCCAGCAGCGGCAGCATGGAACGGGAACCGATGATGTTGCCGACTTTTTGCAGGGCCTTCTGCAATTTGACTCTGTCAACTGTGAATTTCATAAGATTTGCAACCTCCTGCTTGCGTGAAATCATTCCTGCCAGTAATATAATCCTGTTTGCCCCCGGTGTCCAGTTCCCCGCCCGAAAAAAAGAGGATATTTTTCAATCGAAGGCGAGGTTGTACAGTTCGCATTTCAATCCGGCGGTCAGCGCCCCGGCCAGTTCCGCGGCCAGCGCCGGGTCCGGGGCGCTGTCGGCGAACGACTCCAGAAAGTCGAAAACATCCGGCATGGCCAGACAGCAGGGAAGCGGGTCGCATATTTCCAGCGCCTGAAGGATCGCGCTCCGGGCCTCCTCCAGCGCGTTGCCGGCGGTGTAGAGTTTGGGGATCACCTCCAGTTCCGTGACCGGGGCGCTCATGGCGTGCAGAATGGCGAAGTTCTTCATGAAAAAGAAAAAGCGCACGCTCGGGAACAGCGTGGTAATGCCGTTGATCCGCAGTACTCCGGCGTCCGCCAGTTGTCGGGGCGCCTCGGGCAGCAGACGGTAGATATCCTCCCGGGTCAGCGTCACCTTGGGCGGCGTGTGCCCCGCCGGGACCACGGTCAACTGTTCCCGCTCGGCCAGATCGCGCTCGTAGTGCCGGGCGAATTCCAGCAGGAGGTGCGGCGTGGCTTCGCGGATATCCAGCCGGGCGAGACTGTCCGCCACGGTCCCGGCGATCCGGGCGGCGCGTTCCGCGGAACAGCCCAGATGGGCGGCGAAAAGCCGTTCCAGCGCGGCGGGGGAGACGGCAATACGGGTGATCCGTTCCGAACCGGTCCGGCGGAATGCGGCGGCCGCCTCCGGGAACCCGGTGTTTTCCAGCAGCCGGATGATGGCGGTGTCCACTTCGCTGTTGCTGAACACCGGTTCGGGGCGGGGGGAACGGAGCAGCGTGTATTCCAGCGCCAGCACGATCTCCTCGGCCATGGAACTGTCCTCCCGCAGTCCGGTGGCCAGAAACGCGCCGATGAGCCGGGTCTGCAGTTCCATGGCGTCGAACGGGGTCACGCCGCCGTCCGCGTCCCGGAGAAAGAGTTGTTTTTCCACACTTTTGACCATTGCCGTTTCCCGAAATTGCCTTTCTCTCAATATAGCCCCGTCCCGGAAAAATTCAATCGAAACGGCGGATTTTTATTGCATGCGTTCCGGTGTTGTGCTATATTTCTCCATTGTAGAAACAGGAGAGCCATTATGCTGGTCGACGAAATAACCGCAATGCTGCGGGCCGGAAAGATCGCCAACTGCCGCCGGGAGGCGGGGTGGATCGTTGCCGAATGCCCCGATGCCGCTTCCGCGCTGGACGCGGCCCGGCGCCGGGCCGCCGGGGAACCGCTTCAGTACGTGCTGGGGACCGCCCCGTTTCGGGATCTGATGCTCGACGTCGATTCGCGGGTGCTGATCCCCCGTCCGGAAACCGAGGGCATGGTCGACTGGATTCTGCCCCGGGTCCCGTCCGGCGGGACCGTGCTGGACTTGGGGACCGGCAGCGGCGCCATCGCACTGGCGGTGGCTCAGGAGCGGCCGGATGTGCGTGTTACGGCGGTGGATCGGAGTCGGGAGGCGCTGGACGCGGCCCGGCACAATGCGGCAAAGTGCGGTCTCGCCGACCGGGTGGAATTTCTCCGAAGCGACCTGTTTTCCTCGCTGACGAATCGCCGCTTCGATCTGATCGCCGCGAATCTTCCCTATGTGACGGAGGCGGAATATTTGCAACTTGCCCCGGAGGTCCGGGATTACGAACCGCGTTCGGCGCTGGTGGCCCCGGACTGCGGTCTGGCTCTGATCCTGCGCGCCGTCGAGGGACTGTCCGCGCATCTCGGCGATTCCGGGGCGGCGATCTTTGAACTTTCCCCGCCGCAGGCTCCTCGGGCGGCGGCGGCGCTGACCGCCGCCGGATTCCGGGCCGGGATCGTGCGGGACCTGTGCGGACGGGACCGGTTCGCAACGGGGGAGCGCTGAACGATGTTCGCCCAACTTCGGAAGACCCGTCAGCGTCTCGGCAGGGACGGCGAAAACGCCGCCTGCGAACTGCTTCGGTGCCGCGGCATGGAGATCCTGGCCCGGAACTGGCGGTGCCGCGCCGGGGAACTGGACATCGTGGCGCTGGACGGATCGCAGATCGTTTTCGTGGAAGTCAAGACCATGCGGTACCGAAAGGGATTTTCCCCGGCGGCCAATCTCTCCGCCCGCCAGCGGCGGCGCAACGGCAATGCGGGCAAGGTCTACATGCGGGCGCTGGACATCCGGGACCGTTCCGCCCGGTTCGATCTGGTGGAGGCGACATTTCGCGGGCCGTTTCTGATTTCCCTGGTGCGGCATCCCGATTATCTGCCGCAACTGGCGGCGCGGGCGGCGGAATGAATCCGGCGGCGCAACTTTTCCGTCATCTGCCGTTTCCCTGTCCGGGGTGCGGGTCCGATGAAGCGCCTCCCGGCGGGCGGTCGTTCTGCCCGGAGTGCCGGAAAAAGTTGCGGCTGTTCCCGGAGAAAATGGCGGTCTGCCCCGGCTGCGGCGGTCCGCTGAACAGCGCGCTGGCGGTCTGTTCCCAATGTCTGATCGAACCGGAACGTTCCTGGCGTTCCGCCGCCGCCGCGTTTCCGTATTCCGGCTTCGGACGGCAACTGGTGCGGCGGTTCAAGTTCGCGGACTGCCCGGAACTGGCCGGTCCGCTGGGGGTGCTGATGGCGGATGCGGCCCGATTCCGGCGTCTGACGGCGGACGTGCTGGTCCCCGTGCCGCTGAACTGGCGGCGGCTGTGGTTTCGGGGGTACAATCAGGCGGCGCTTCTGGCGAAAATCGCGGGCGGGGAACTGGGGCTGCCGGTCGTCTCCGCCCTGCGGCGGGTGGGGCGCCGTCCCAAACAGGCGACGCTGGGGCGGCGGGAACGGCATTTTTTGCGCGGTCTGTTCCGCTGTCCCCGGCCGGAATTGATTCGGGGGCGGCGGGTGATGCTCGTCGACGATGTTTTCACCACCGGGGCGACGCTGGGAGCGGTGGGGAAAGTACTGCTGGAGGCGGGCGCGCTGGAAGTGACGGTGCTGGTCGCGGCCCGAACTCCGGCCTACAGCGCGCTGGATGGATAAAATTTTGTTCCGGCGTGTGGAAATTGCCGCCGGGAGGGTTATATTATACGCAAAAGGGATATTGCGGACTTTTTGATCGGATGGAGGACGGAAATGGATGAAACGCTGCTGGCGGTGATCCGGGAGGCGGGACAGGAGCATGTGTTGAAATTCCGGGACGAATTGTCCCCCGGGGAGCGTTCCCGGTTCGAGGATCAGTTGGCCGCCGTGAACTGGCGGGAACTACCGCAACTGGCGGCGGAGTACGTCCTGCGCCGTCCCGATACTGCGATCCCGGACGATCTGGCCCCGGCGGACTTCTTTCCGCTGGAACCCCGGGATGCGGCGATGCGCGAACTCTACGCCCGGGCGGAGGCCCGGGGGGAGGAACTCCTGCGCGCCGGCAAGGTCTGCTGTCTCACCGTGGCCGGAGGGCAGGGGACGCGGCTGGGATTCGACGGTCCCAAAGGAACTTATCCCATCGGACCGGCGACGGGACGGACGCTGTTCAGTTATTTCGCCGGTTCCGTGGCCCGGGCGCAGGAAAAATACGGCCGGACGCTGCTGTGGTTCATCATGACCAGTCCCATCAACCGGGAGGCGACGGAGGAGTATTTCCAAAAAGAAGGATTTTTCGGACTGGACCCGGAGCAGGTGTTTTTCTTCACGCAGGGCACGATGCCGGCATTCGGACACGACGGCAAACTGCTGTTGAGTGCAAAGGATTCGCTGTCGCTCTCTCCGGACGGGCACGGCGGCACGCTGAGGGCGCTTCGGGTGTCCGGCGCGCTGGACCGGATGGCCGCCGCCGGATGCGAATACCTCTCGTATTTTCAGGTGGACAATCCGCTGGTGCCGGTGGTCTATCCCCGGTTCATCGGGCTGCACGCGCTGGAAGGCGCCGAGATGAGCGCCATTATGCTGAGCAAGACCGGTCCGAAGGAGAAACTGGGTAATTTCTGCGTTTCCGGCGGTCGGGTGCGGATCATCGAATACAGCGACCTGCCGGAGGCGCTGGCGGAGAAGCGCAACCCCGACGGGACGCTCGCCTTCATCGCCGGCAGTCCCGCCATTCATGTCATTTCCCGCGCTTTCGTGGAGAAACTGACCGCGGGCGGCACGCTGAAACTGCCGTGGCACCGGGCGGACAAGAAGATCGCCGCGCTGGACGAATCCGGAAACGTGACCGCGCCGGCGGAACCCAACGGCGTGAAGTTGGAAACGTTCATTTTCGACGCGATGCCGCTGGCGGAAAAGGTCGTCATTCTGGAGGGGGACCGGCAGGAGTTGTTCGCTCCGACGAAAAACGCCGTCGGCGTCGATTCCGCCGAGAGTTGCCGCCGGATGCTCACCGCCCGCAACGCCCGGAGACTGCGCGCCGCCGGGGTCGAAATTCCGCTGCGGCCGGATGGGACCCCGGACGCGGTGATTGAGATTTCGCCGCGTCTGGTGCTGGATGACGCCGATGCCGGAGAACTGGTGCGGAAAACCGGGCTGCGCGCCGTCCTGCCCGGAGAGGTCGTGGCGCTGTGAGGGAGCAGTACGCAGATTTCGCCGACGGATCGGACGAGATCCGGTCCCGGAGCATGGGAAACGCCGCCGGGCTGCTGCTGACCACCATGGTGCTGACGGCATTCGGGCTGAATATGCTCTACTCGGCCAGCGGCGGGGACATGAGCGCAGCGGTGAGGCTCTTTCGCAACCAACTGCTCTGGGCGGCGCTGGGACTGTCCGGGGGGCTGATCGCATTCGCGCTCTCCTACAAATTTTTCTGCCGCCGCGCGGTGCTGTGGCTGGGCGGGTGCGCGCTGCTGCTGGTCTGGGCGCGGCTCTCCAAGGAGGTCAACGGCGCTCACCGCTGGATTCACATCGGTTCCTACACCTTTCAGCCGTCGGAACTGGCCAAAATCGCGGTGGCGTTGTTCGTCGCGGAGTATTGCTCCGAACATCTGCGGACATTCAACAGCCTCGACCCCCGCAACCGTCACGGCATGTGGCCGCTGCTCTGCGGGGTGGGAGCCATGCTCATGTTGATCCTGGTGGGCAAGGACCTTGGAACCACCGTGCTGGTGGCGGCGGTGGCGTTTCTCACCATGAGCGCCGGCAATCTGAGTTGGTACTACTACGCGACCCCGCTCGCGTTGATCCCGCTGGGAGTACTGGTCATCAGGATGTTCGATCCGATGCGCTGGGCGCGGATGACCATTTTTCTCGACCCGGAGAAGTACCACAATCAGGAAGGATACCAGTTGTGGAATGCTTTCCTCGCGCTGGGGTCCGGGGCGTGGTTCGGCGTGGGGCTGACCAACAGCCGGCTGAAGGCCAAGTATCTCCCGGAAGCCCACACCGACTTCATCATCGCCATCATCGGCGAGGAATTGGGGTTCATCGGCGTGCTGGCGGTGATCCTGCTTTACATCCTGTGGGGATTTTTCGCCATCCGCATCACGCTGGCCGCGCGAACGCGGACCGGCATGCTGCTGGGCTGTGCGCTGACGCTGGGGGTCGTACTGCAGGCGATCATCAATCTCGGGGTGGTTTCGGGGCTTTTCCCCACCAAGGGGATGCCGGCGCCATTCATCAGTTACGGCGGAAGCAACATGGTTTGTTCTCTGTTGGCCACCGGGTTTCTGATGTCGATCGCCATGGACAGTTGCGTGCCGGAGTACGGGGCGAAAATGTTCCGACAGGTCCGGCGCTGGCTCCGTTTGGATTTTTCATCCGGGGAAGGAGATTCGGAACAATGAAACTGGAACGGCTGGTCATCACCTGCGGCGGCACGGGGGGACATTTCTTTCCGGGGCTGAGCATAGCCCGGGAGTTTCAGCGGCAGGGCGGGCGGGTGCGGCTGCTCCTGTCCGGCGAACATGCGGCGGCCCAGCGGGAGATCGCGGAACGGTTCGGCATTTCCGCCCGGGCGCTGCCGCGAATGCCCAATCCGCGCAAGTCGCCCGTCCGCTTTGTCGTCGGCTGTGTCGGCGGCGTGTTCGCGGCTCTGGGGGAGTTGCGCCGGTTCCGGGCACAGGCGATGCTGGGTATGGGATCGTTTGCCACACTGCCGGTGGTTTCGGCGGCGGTGCTGCGGCGGGTGCCGGTCTTTCTGCACGACGGCAACGCCCGTATCGGCAAGGCCAACCGGTGCTTCAGCCGGATCGCCCGGACGCTGGGAACCGGCTTCCCGGCAGTGAACCCCGAAACCTGCTGCTGCAAATTGTGTCACACCGGCATGCCGGTACGCCCGGAATTGCGCCGGCAGGCCGGGATCGGCAGGGCGGAAGCCGTTGCCGCGCTGAATACCCGCTTTCAGGCCGGTTTTTCTCCGGACCTGCCGATCATTCTCGTGACCGGCGGCAGTCAGGGGGCGGCGATTTTCAATCAGGTCCTGCCGGAGGCGCTGTCGGCACGGAAGGAGCGTTTTCAGGTCATCCACCTTGCCGGCAAGGGCAAACTGACGGACCCGGAACGAATCTACGGGGCGGGAAATTTGCCCCGTCTGCTGTTGGAGAGTTGCGCCGAGATGGAACTCTGCCTCGGCGCGGCGGACCTGGTGTTCAGCCGTTCGGGGGGCAGTACCGCGGCGGAGTTGGCGCTTTTCGGCAAAGCCTCGGTGCTGATCCCGTACCCCTACGCCGCCGAAGGCCATCAGCGGGACAACGCCGAATACTTTGCCGCCCGGGACGCGGCGGTGATCGTGGAGAATTCCGCATTCACCGCCGCGGCGGTCAATGAACTGCTCGACGATTTTTTCACCACGCCCGGAAAATGGCGTTCCCGGGGCGACAGGATGCGCCGTCTGGCCGTTCCCGACGCGGCGGAACGGATGCTTGCGGAAATTTCCGCCGCTTTGGATTGAATTGACGGGGAAATGGTGTTATAGTATGCACGGGTGAATCTGGGGTTCAATACGGAAGTGATATGAAGCGGAGTTTCCTGACGGTTCTTGTCGTTGCGGTGGCGATGACGGCGTTCCCGCCCAAAGTCCGGGCGATGGACCCGATCACGATGGCGATCCTCGCTCCGGTGGCGGTCAAGGTCGCCGAGGCGGCGAAACCGTACGTCATCCGGGCGGCGGTCGGGACCGGACGCGGAATGCTGAAAATCGGCAAGGACGCGTTCGAGATTCTTTATCTGCCCTACGGACTGGGCGAAATGACCATCGGCGCGCCGTTCAAGCGGTTCCGCCGGGGGCTCGTGCACGTGGTGCGGGGCGGAGTGGTCGCTCCGACGCGGCTTCTTCTGCACATCCTCATCCTGCCGGCCTACATGATCGGTGCTCAGGTGAATATATGACGGACGATCCAGCCGTTGCCGCACTGTCCAAGTACCGCGGGTCCGAATTGCGGAAGCGGCGGCGCCGGTTCGATCTGCTGGCCTCGTGGTACGGCGCGGAGCGCGCGGAACGGGAAATGGCCGCGCACACCATCCAGCCGCGAAGCATCGGTCCTCTGGTGGAATCGGTACTGGCCGGGGTCCGCCGCCCCGAGAACGGCCTGCTGATCGGGATTCGGAGCCGGTGGCCGGAGATCATGGGCGATCAGTTTGCCCGCTTCTCCGAACCGGTCGCGCTACGCAACGGAGTAATGACCCTCAAAGTCCGCCACAGCGCGCTGCTTCAGGAACTGCGGGAATCTCCGGACCTGATCCTGGCCAGGGTCAACGCCCGAATGGGAGCGGACATCTGTTCCTCCATCCGCTTCACCGTCGGCTGAATTTCGGATATGTCCTCGCCGCCGCGTTGACGCTGTCGCTTGCGCGGTCCGTTCACATGCGGCTGCGAGAAAAGGCGGCAACCGCCTCGCATCCGCTTGCAAACAAGCGTTTGCGGACTGCGTAAAAAACGCTTGCATTCAACGCAGGGGGTCGCAGTCTGCCGTCACCGGCGTACGGTGCAAGGGGGCAAAGAACGACCCGAAAACGGGTAACTGCCTACATAGCAAAGACAAGTCCCTCTATCTTCAAAAAAGAAGGGAGAGGCGCAGGATTTGCGGCGGCCGACAGACCAGACGCAATTTGGCAGTATTCCACACGACTGCCGTCAGAGGGGGACGGCAACGCCGTCAACCCGCCGACAAGGACCCGAAAAGCAGGCGGGAAAAGTCCGCGACTTTTTCCGCGGTTGCAAGGTTACAGACCTTGCCGGGGGAGTTTGAGGGGCGAGGAGCCCCTCGAAAAAAAGAACGCCCGCCATGCCGAAAACCGGTGGCATAGCGGGCGCGCGTTTAAATCGTTATTACAGCGTCTGGCAGACGGTGATGACGATTTCGCCGTAGATGTCGTCGGCGCTGCAGCCGCGGGAAAGATCGTTAAGCGGCGTGGCCAATCCCTGAAGCACCGGGCCGTAGGCTTGCGCACGGGCGAGCCGCTGGACCAGTTTGTAGGCGATGTTGCCGGCGTTGAGGTCCGGGAAGATCAGAATGTTGGCGCCGCCGGCCAGCGGGCTGTCGGGAGCCTTGGCTTTGGCCACGGAGGGCACGAGCGCGGCATCAGCCTGGATTTCGCCGTCGCAGAGGATGTCGAGTTTCTCTGCCGCGATCTTGTCCGCGAACTTTTTCGCCGCGGCGGTGATCTTCTCCAGAATTTCGTTCTGGGCGCTGCCCCGGGTCGAGAACGAGAGGAACGCCACTTTCGGCTGCTTGCCGATCAGCGCCCTGTAGGTGGTGCTGGTGGCCATGGCGATGTCGACCAGCATGTCGGCGTCGGGATTCGGGTTGACGCCGCAGTCCGCGAACATCAGCACATCGTCGCCCGCCGGACTGGGAACCGCCAGGTCCATCACGAAGCAACTGCTGGCGCTCTTGATTCCCGGCGCGGTGCCGATGCAGTGAAACGCCGCCCGGAGCATGTCCGCCGTGGACGCGATGCTGCCGGCCACCAGGCCGTCGGCCAGTTTGTTGCGGCACATCATCGCGCCGAAGTAAATGCGGCTGGAGACCATCGCCAGCGCTTTTTCCGGGGTCACGCCTTTGGCCTTGCGCAGTTCATACATCTGATCGGCGAATTTTTTCAGCAGATCGGACGCCATGTAGTCCAGACACTCGAACTTGCGTTCGGCGATCCCCGCCTGTTTGCAGGCGGCGGAAATTTCCGCCTCGGTGCCCAGCACGATGATTTTGGCGACGACTTTTTCCTCCACCGCTTTGTTGGCGGCGGCGACGACCCGGGGGTCTTGACCCTCCGGCAGCACGATGGTACGGCTGACGCTGCGGGCGCGGGCGGCGAATTTTTCGATAGCGGACATGATGAATTTTCCTCCAGTGTTATGATTATTTGCCGAAAACGATTTTCTTGGTGGTCAGCGCGATCATTTTTTCCTCGTCGGTGGGCATGACGATCGCCTGAATTCTGCTGTCCGCCGTGGAGATGACCCCGGCCTTGCCGAAGCACGCTTCGTTGGCGGCCTTGTCCAGACGGATGCCCAGCGGAGCCAACTGATTGATGATCCGCTCGCGGGAATAGGTGGAGAATTCCCCGATGCCGCCGGTAAAGACGATGGCGGCGGGATTGCCCACCAGAAGGTAATAGGCGCCGATGTATTTCACGATCCGGCGGATGAACATTTTGATTGCCAGCGCGGCCTGTTCGTTGCCGGACGAAGCGGCCGCTTCCATGTCGCGCATGTCGCCGGTATTGATGCCGCCGACGCCGAAAAGACCGGATTTCTTGTTGAGGATGGTATCGACTTCCCGGGGCGTTGCTCCAAGTTCGATCATGCGGATCACCGCCGCCGGGTCCATGTCCCCGGAACGGGTCCCCATCATCAGTCCTTCCAGCGGGGTGAGCCCCATGGTGGTGTCGATCACCTTGCCGCCCTTGATCGCCGCCATGCTGCAGCCGTTGCCGAGGTGGCAGGTGATGATGTCGGTGTCTTCGACCTTTTTGCCGAGGAACTTCGCCGTGGCCAGCGTCACGTAGTGGTGGCTGGTGCCGTGGAAGCCGTATTTGCGGATGCCGTACTTGGCGTAATATTCATAGGGAATGGCGTAGAGGTACGCTTCCGGCGGCATGGTCTGGTGGAACTGCGTGTCGAACACCGCCACGTTGGGCACGCCGGGGATGGCCTTTTCACAGGCTTCGATACCCGCGAGGTTGGCCGGATTGTGCAGCGGTCCGAGGGGGAAGCATTCCCGGATGATGGCTTTGACCTGATCGTCCACTTTCATCGGCTGGGTGATTTTTTCGCCGCCGTGCAGGACCCGGTGTCCCACCGCCGCGATTTCGGAGAGGGACTTGATGACGCCGTCGGCCGGATCGACCAGTTTTTTACAGATTTCGGTGAACGCGCCCACATGATCCTTGACCGGGATCTCCTGTTCCGATTTGAAACCGTCGGGACGTTTGTAGACCAGATTGGGGTTGGCACTGCCGAGCCGTTCGAAAACTCCTTTGGCCAGCACGCTCTCGCTGTCCATCTCAAAGAGCGTGAATTTCATTGAACTGCTGCCGGCGTTGATCACCAGAATTTTCATACCTTCCTCCTGAAAAATTGTTCCGGTTTTCCTTGTCGATCGTGCAATCCTGTTAATATAGCACGTTCCGGTGAAAATTCCAATCACGCCCCCGTTTTTCGGTCTTCCCCGTTTTTTTTGAAAAAAATCGGTTTTTTTTGGGTTTTTTACTTGCAAAAAGTCACTTTGTGTAGTAAAATAGGTGCGAAAAGGAATAAATAGGAGTAAATAGGTATGGCAGAGAATCCCAATGGCGTGAATTTCCCCGGTCTTTTCGTCGGGGAATACGACCATGTGCTGGATGCCCAGGGCCGGGTCTCTCTGCCCAGCGAATGGCGGAACAAGGACGCGGAAACGGAACTGATGATGATCCCGACCCGGGACAAGGCGCTGCTGCTGCTGCCGCTGGCGACGTTCATGGAGTTCGTGAGCAAGGCCGGCAAGAAGGCGATCGCCAATCAGAAAGTTCAGATGGCGCTGGCGTTTCTGGGGCGGGCGTCCCGGCGCTGCCGGTGCGACAAACAGGGGCGGATGGCGCTGGACCGGGGGATGCTGGACTCCATCGGAGTGAAAAAGAATTTGAAACTGGTCGGTGCGGTGACGCATATTCGGCTCTGTGCGCCGGAGAATTGGCTGTTGCCCGCCGATCCGACGGAATATCTGAACGAGATCCAGCAGATCAGCGACGGAAACGACGATCTTGGCGCGCTGGGCGGACTGCTGCAGGGGGTGTTCGGCAAGTGAGCGGGGAGTTTCACCACATCCCGGTGCTGGCGCAGGCGGTGCTGGAGTTTTTGACCTTCGACGCTTCCCGTCCGGCGCGGCTGGTGGACGGTACTGTCGGCGGCGGCGGTCACAGCGCCATGCTGCTGCAGAAGTATCCGAAACTGGAACTTCTGGGCATCGACCGGGACACGATGGCGCTGGACGCGGCGGCGGAGCGACTGAAATTCGCGGGGAACCGGGTGACGCTGATCCGGGGCGATTACGCGGAGATGGCGGCGCTGGCCGTGGAGCACGGCTGGGACGAGGCGGACGGCATCCTGCTGGATATCGGGGTTTCTTCGCCGCAGTTGGATCTGCCGGAACGGGGATTTTCGTGGCGCGGCGACGGGCCTTTGGACATGCGGATGGATCAGCGGTCGGAATTGACCGCCGGACGGTGGTTGAATCAAACCGGCGAAGCGGAGATGGAACGGGTTTTTCGGGAGTACGGCGAGATCGGCCGCGCCCGGGCGCTGGCGCGCAAGGCGTGCGAGATGCGGGAAGTTTCGCCATTCGCCCGGACCGGTGACCTGGTGAAATTGTGCGACGCGGTGCTGGGCAAGTCCAGACCGGGCAGACTGCCGCATCCGACGCTGGTGTTTCAGGCGGTGCGCATCGCGGTGAACGACGAATTGCGGCAACTGGAGACCGGTCTGATGACCGGGGTGCCGATGCTGGCGCAGGGGGGACGGATCGCGGTGATCAGTTTTCATTCGCTGGAGGATCGGATCGTGAAGAACTTCTTCCGCCGGGAGAGCACGCGGTGCGTCTGCCCTCCCGGTCTGCCGGTCTGCCGGTGCGGACACGAGCCTTCGCTGCGGCTGCTGACCCGGCACGCGGTGACGGCAAATGAGACGGAACTGGCGGTCAACCGCCGGGCGGCCTGCGCCAAACTGCGCGCTGCGGAGAGGATTTGAAACGGAAATGAACCGACACGATAATCGGGAGCAGGAAAAATGAACATCCAACCGGGAAATTCGATTCGGCGCAGGCCGGTGAAACGGGAAAGCGGCGGCACCTCCGGGTTTGCGGAGTTGTGCGCTCTGACGGCCCGGGTCGGCCAGACGGCGCTGGGGATCATGGTGCTGGGCGCGTTTTTCTACGCATACATCACGCTGGACAACAAGATCACCAAAACCGAGACGGAGATCCGGAAGGTGGAGAGGGAACGTAAGGAACTGGATCGGGAGATCACCCAACTCAAGGTCGAGGAGGCCCGTTACTCGTCGCGTCCCTTCGTCGTCGCCCAGATCCGGCGGTTCCGTCTGCCGCTGGTTCCGGCCAACTACCGCCAGACCCGGTCGCTGACCGTCCTGACGGCGCAGCAGGCGGCCCGCACTCCGATGCTGAGGCCCGGTTACGCCGCCGTCCGCAATGGCGGCAATCCCCGGAATTGAGCGCGATGTCCGGATATCTGCGTCCGGTGCGACGCAAAATCATTCTGTTTTCCTGCGTGTCGCTGGCGTTGGCCGGAGCCATTGCCTGGCGGTTCTATGTTCTGCAGATCAAGCGGCATGACGAACTGCTGGAGAAGGCAAAAAAACGGTATACCGCAACCGAAGTCATCAAAAGTCAGCGCGGCCGCATCTATGATGCCGACGGAAATTTGCTGGTGGGCAACATGCCCCGCGTCGCAATGACCTGCTCGCCGTACTCCGCGGTCTACGAACCGTTCTCCCATCTGGAGAAGTCCCTGCGCCCCGGGGTTCGGGAGAGCCTGCCCACCCGCCGGGAGGAGCGGCGGCGTCTGCTGGCCCGTCTGCTGACGGAGAATTTCGGCGGCTCCGAGGCCGAATACTACGAACTGCTGGCGCCCTTCATCGTCCGCAAGGACGCTTCCGGCCGTCCGCGGACCGACGAATCCGGGGCCGTGCTGATGCGCAGGAACCACTTCCTCCGCGTCGCGCCGCGTTTCGTCCACGGGCGGGAGGTCGTTCCCGCCGCCAGCGCGGAACAGATCGCGGCGTTCCGTTCCGCGCTGGCCGCGCACCGGATCTCGGCCGGAGGATTCAGTTTTCAGGACATTTACGTCCGCCGCTACCCCAAGGAGCGGATGCTTGCCAATGTGCTCGGTTACGCCAACATCGGAGTGGACGGCACCTCCGAACTCGGCGGACTGGAGCAGAAACTGGGCCGCGACATGCGGCAGGAGGAGCGGGTGGTCCATTATGAAAAAGCCGCTTCCGGCGCGCAGTTGAGCGAATTGACCATTGAGGAGAAGGGCCGCGACGGCAACGATCTCTTTCTGACCGTCCGGGAACCGGTGCAGGCGATTCTGGAGGAAGAACTGGACGCGGCGATGGCCGAGTTTCCCGTCGAATCCATCTACGCCGTCATCGCCGACCCGCGGACCGGCGACATCCTGGCCATTTCCCAGCGGCCGAATTTCAATCCCGGCGATCCCAAAACCATCAATGACGCGGCGTTGACCGTGCGGTTCGCCGTGAACGGCTACGAACCCGGCTCGGTGATGAAGCCGTTCACCATCGGCAAGGCCATGGACTGGGGGGTGATCACCCCGGACACCGTTATCGACTGCGGTTCGGACCGCACCTGGATCTACGCGGGCAAGGCGCTGAAAGATTTCCGGGGGTACGGCAAAATGACCCCCGGCGGCATTCTGAAAAAATCCAGCAACATCGGCACCGCCAAAGTCGCGCTGCTCATGGGGGACGAACGGGTGATGCGGATGCTTCGCACCTTCAAGTACGGAGTTCCGACCGGATTGCCGTTTGCTTCGGAGACCCGGGGGCAACTGCCGAAATATCCCTTCCCCGACAAACTCACGGTGACCCGGGCGCCCATCGGCTACGCGGTGCAGGTCTCGATCCTCCAACTGGTCCGGGCCTACTGCGCGCTGGCCAACGGCGGCATGATGCCGGAACTGCGGCTCATCGACCGCCGGCGCAACGCGGAGACCGGGAAGATCACCGTGGAACCCCGCAAGCCGATGACCCCCACGTTTGAACACCCGGAAGTGGTGAAGGAACTGGTGGAGATGCTGATTTCCGTCACCTCTCCCGGCGGGACCGCGACCAAGGCGGCCATCCCCGGGTACGAAGTCGCCGGGAAAACCGGGACCAGTCAGAAACTGACCCGGGATCCGGCGACCGGCAAACGGTACTACGGCACGGAGTACTGCGCCACATTCGCCGGATTCGTTCCGGCCCGCAATCCGCGACTGGTCATGGTCATCACCTTCGACCGGGTGTCCGGCGCCAGACACGGCGGCGGCAACGTGGCGGCGCCGGTATTCGGACGGACGATGCGCCGGGTGCTGCAGGTGTTGAACATTCCTCCCGATTTCCCCGATAAACTGGAAAAGTGAACCGCGGCGGCTTGCTGTTCGAAATCCGCGAAATAATTTCCGGAGGATAAAATAAAACGTCCCGGAAATGCGTTAACGATGTGTAGCGGGATCTTTCGTAATAAGTTGAGGATGTGAACGGAGGGAAGGGACGATGATGAACGGACGTGGTTTGGCGGTGGTGTGCGCGGCGCTCGGCGCGGCGGCGCTGGTGTGGTCGGCGGTTGCGGCGGACGAGGTTCCCTCCCGGCGCGGCGGGCGTCCCGGCGGGGAACGCCGGGCGGGGAACATGGGGATGATGATATTCGGCCGGCTGATCGCCGAGGAGAAGATCGCCGCCGCGTTCCCGGAGAAGTACGCCGCGCTGGAGGCGTCCCGGGAGAAATACGAGCGTGAACTTGCGGCACTGGCGCAGGAAGCCAAGGTCGAACTGCCGCCGCAGCGGGACGATGCCTTGCGGCGGATCCGCAAGGATTCTCCGGCGGAATTCTCCGCCGTTGTCAGGGAGATGGAGACTTCTCCCCGGGATGCCATGCGCAAATTGCAGGAACTGGCTCAAAGATCCGGGGTCGCGCTGGCCGCTTTCGGCGGACGGGGCGGCCGCAACGGACGCGGATTCTCCGAGGCGGGCGGGGCGACTGCGCCGCGTCGGATCGACGTTCCCAAGTTGAGCGAACTGCGGCGCAAGTATCCGGAGCAGATGAAAGAATACGACTCCCTCCGGAGGGAGGACCCGCAGGCGGCGCGGAACAAGTTGCTTGAGATCATGGAATCGGACCGGAACGCGAAGAAGTGAACCGACTTTGGCAGCGCATCAGTTTAGGCCGGGAATTTTCGGTCATCGGTGCCGTGGACGGAGTGGTCCGCGGCGGTCGTTTTGTCCGCAGCGGCAAGACGTGGCGGATGGCGGTGTGGGCGGCTGAACCCGAACGGGAGGACGGCGGGACCGGAGCGTGGAGCGAGGTCATGCGCCGAATCGGGACCGCGGACTGCTGCGTGGTGACCGGCAAGGTCGAGGGTGCGCTGTTTTTCCGGTTCGCTTCCACGGAACTGCCGGTTGCCGCCCAGCGCGGCGCGGTGGAATTCGAATTGCCCCGGCGACTGTTGCGGATGCCGGACGCCGGACTGGTGCAGTTTGCGCCGGACATGACCGTCGGCGCCGACAGGATGATCGGCGTGAATGTGGCCGTATTTCCCGCATCGCAGATGGGCGTGCTGGCAAAGAAATTGGAAAAATCCGGTTGTCGGGCGGATGAATTCCTCTATCCGTTTCTGGCGGTCTCGCCCGAGTTGCCGGAAATTTTTCTGCCGAGCGTCGAATCGGATTTTTACTTCGCCGATTCGGAATGGAAACCGGTCCCCGGGGATCCTGCGGAAGCGGCGAAGATCACCGGGCGGATGCTGGAGGCGCTGCGGCGGCGTTTTCTGCTGCCCGGGGACGCGGAGTTCGTCCCGGAGGAGTTTCTGCCGATCCTGCTGGCCGCCAAGGTCGTTGCCGGCGGCGCGGTTCACCGCTACCCGGATGCGTTCAAGGCGCTGCCGGACCGGATCCGGCCGGTACGGTTTCGTCGGCATCTCATCATTTCCGCGCTGCTGGGCATTCTGCTGGCAGCCGATCTGGTGTGGATGTTCAGCCGGACATGGGGGGACGAGATCCTGGAATACCGGTCGCTGAGCCGCGAGGAGCGGAAACTGAAAAGTCAGATCGCGACCATGAAAAGTTCCGCCAAACGCGGCGCCAAAGAACTCAAGGAGATGTCCCGCGTCGTCGATATGAATGTCGGGGAGTACGACGCGGTGCGGGAGTTCGGGTTGATTTCCGATATCCTGCCTTCCGACGTGATGGTGTCCGGCATCCGCTGGAGCGATACGGACATTGATCTGGTGCTTCAGTGCGAGAACGACAAACTGGACGTCCCGGCGCTGATCCAGCCGTTGAAGCGGTGGCGCGTCGCCCAGTTGCAGCAGCGGCAGGCCGGTGACAGCGCGGTGGCGACCATCAATTTGAAACTTGCGCCTCTCGGTACGCAGGAGAAAGCGAAAAAGGAGACGAAGCGATGAATTGGAAACGATTCGCCTCCACTCGAAAAGGACAATTGATCCTGGCATGCTCCGCGCTGGCCGCGGTGTGGCTGGTCATCCTGCTGAACTGGCTGTTCTCATCGCTGGACGGGGTGCCGGATCGGGCGCGGATCGCCAAACTCAAAGCGGAATTGGTCAAGGTCCGACGGGAGTATGAGAAAGCGGAGAGCGAGCAGAATGCCGCCCGCGATGTCCGTCGGAGATACCGGGAACTGGCCGCCGCTTCCTGGTTCGTCGCTCATGACGGGGCGATTGAGACCGGACTGCGCCGCCGGATCAGCGCGGTGGCGCAGAAGCAGGATTTCAAACTCAACAGCATCGGTTCGGTGCGGACCGGCCGGATCAATGCCGAATTCAGTTATGCCGACATCGACATTTCCGGCAGCGGGGATCTCGGAGACGTCGTGCGTCTGCTGGCCGGACTTGCCGGGATCGAACCGCGTCTGGCATGGCGGCGGCTGGATCTGCGTCCGGACAACCGGTTTCGCCGCAATACCGGGGCGGGCGGCGCCAATCTGGCGGCGCAGGTCAACATCGTGCCGGAGACCCGGATCAACTTCAGCGGGACGCTGCGGGTGTTCCATTACGAGGGTCCGCTGTCGATCCGGGACCTGCAGATCACCCGCCCGTCCGCGGCGAAACTTGCGGAGGAGCCCGGATTATGAAAAAGGTTCTCGTCGGTTTCAACTGTCTGCTCGGCGTCGTCGTTCTGCTGTTGACGGTGGGGAATCTGACTCCCCGGCCCGCGGGAAAGATCGCGGTCCAGCCGGTGCGCAAGACCGCCAAACGTCCGGCGGCGGAGAAAATCCCGCCCGCCTCGGCGCAACTGCCGCCGCTGGATACGGCGGTGGAGAAGATCATCGCCGCGGACGTTTTCAGCAATGTCCGCAGTCCTTTGGCCAATATTCGCGGTTCCCGGGGCGACATGACGCTGGTCGGGACGTTCAAGATGGGCGAGATCGAGGGCGCCATCATCCGGCAGACCAACATGCAGCGGCAGATGAACCCGTTTCTCATGCAGGCGATGATGATGAGCGGCAACCGGGGGCAGGGGGGCGGAGGCAACTATACCCGCTGGAGCGCCATGGGCGGCAACGACCGGCGGAGCAATACCCCGGTCAAGCAGTATGTCCGGGTGGGCGAAACCATGACCAACGGTTATGTTCTGACCGAGGTCAGCCGGACTCGGGCCGTGCTGGTGCGGGGCAACGACAAGATGGAACTGGAACTGCAGGACCCCTCCAAAAACCGTTCCGCCGGGACCCGTTCCGCCGGGCCGCGTTTGAATGCGAACCAGCAGTTCCAGCAGGCGCAGATGTTCATGCAGTCCCAGATGCTCCGGACGCTGCAGAATATGCAGCGCGGCGGGGCTCCGCAGAACGCGCCTCCGGCCAACCGCGGCCGCCGCTGATTCGGGATGATTTTCGGAATATCCGGTTAAATTTTTCATAGGATGGGAGACGAAAGAATGAGAAAGATCGCAGGAGCGGCGGCCGTACTGCTGGTGCTGATGCTGGCATCGTCGTGCCGCCATGTCGGAGACCAGGCGGACAAGGACGCGAAAAAGGCGGACCGTTTCGCCTTTCTTCACCGGAATGAACATATTCAGGAGAAGGAGGCCGTGGAGACCGCCGAACAGGAGAAAGTTTCTCCGAAGCAGGTCCAGAAGCCGGTGCTGAGCGCCGAGCAGATGGCGAAACTTGGCGTGGACGCCAAACCCGCTCCCGCGGAGAGCGAACTGGGCAAGGTACCGGCGAAGTTCTACGAGGACCTGATCGCCCTCAACGGCGACGAGGAACTCGACGTGTCGCTGGTCTTCAACAGCGCACCGCTGCTGGATGTGCTGTCCGCGTTCGGAGACCTGCTGGGCTTCAACTTCTCCGCCGACAGCGCGCTGACCGGCACGGTGACGCTGAACTGCAACTCCAAAATGACCCGCCGGGAGTTGTGGAATACTTTCGACCGGATGCTGACGCTGGCCGGAGCCGGGGTCAAGGTCGACGGTTCGCTGCTGCGGGTGATGAGCACGGCAAAACTGGCCATGCAGCCGGATCAGCGGGCCGGGCTGGGGGCCGAGGTGTACTACAAGCAGTTGCAGAACACCACCGCCGCCGAGGTGGTCAAGCAGATCCGCCCCTTCCTCAGCGCCGGAGTCACCTGCGTGGAACTCACCCGTCCCAACGCGGTCATGATCTGCGACACGCCGGAAAATCTGGCCAAACTCCGGCAACTGCTGGAGTATCTGGACAAAAGCGGCAAAGCCGACTGGCCGCGCAGCGTCATTCCCTGCAACAACGTTCTGCCCAACAAGATCGCCAACGAACTGCAGGAGATTCTGCCGGTGCTGGGACTGAACATCTATAAGACCACCGACCGGACCGTGGCGCCCGGCGCGGTACAGATCGTCGGTATCGACCGGATGCGGCTGATCGTAGTCTCCGCCGCCACGCAGGAAGCGGTCGATCTCGTCCGGGAGTGGGTCGCCATGCTGGATGTGGCCGGAAGCGACGATCAGGAGAATGTCTTCGTCTACAAGGTGCGGCACAACAAGGCCGCCAGTCTGGCCCGGGCGCTCTCCGTGGTGTTCGAAACGCAGGGCACCGCGCTGACTACCGATGTGACCACCGGCAAGACCCGGACCGAAACGATCAACTCCCCGGTGGCCCGGACCGTGCGCACCACCGCGTCCCGGGCTTCCAGCCGGTCGGACGTGGTCAACGCCAATGCCACGAACCTCACCACCGATCAGGATTCCAAAATTTACAACACCACCGTCCGGGTGTTCGCCGACGGGGTGCTGAACCGGCTGGTGATCCGGTGCACGCCCCGGACCTACGCTTCGGTGAAAGCCCTTTTGGACAAACTGGACGTGGTGCCGGCGCAGGTGCTGCTGCAGATTCTGATGGTGGAGGTGACGCTGACCGAATCCACCCAGTTCGGGCTGGAATTTTCCGGGACCGCCACTCACGGCAACAAACAGTTCCTGTTCGGCACCAACTACAGCGACAACACCAACACGGGGGCCAACCTGACGCCTTTCATCACCGACGCCGGCGGCAATACCACGGTGCGGACCGGGAGCAACCGGCAGGACGGCGCGACATTCGCGCTGACCAACTCCAGCGATCCCCAGAAGCGGTTCGGTTACATCCGGGCGCAGGCGGGCAACGGCATGGTCAAAGTGATTTCCAGTCCGCAGTTGCTGGTGTCCAGTCACTTCGAGGCGCAGATCCAGGTCGGGCAGAGGGTGCCGTACATTTCGCAGGGCGTCACCGACAGTTCCAGCGCGGGCCGGGTGACGCAGAACTACAGTTACGAAAATACCGGGGTGATCCTCACCGTCACGCCGTACGTCACCAGCACCGATCTGATCTCTCTGGACATCAAGCAGACCATGTCGCAGGCGGTCACCAACACCATCACGCCGGGGATCAATTCGCCGGTATTCAACCAGCGGGTCATCAGCACCAGCATGACCATCGCCAACGGGCAGACCATGGTGCTGGGCGGGCTGATCCAGGAGCAGGTCAATGATACGCTGGCTTCGCTGCCGATCATCAATCAACTCCCGTTCCTGAAGCGGCTGCTGGGTTCTACCAGTGCTTCGGTGGAACGAAGCGAGGTGCTGGTGATGATCACCGGGTACATCGTCAATGAGCGCAGCGAGATCGACGATCTGGTCCGCCGTTACAACGATGCGATCAAAGCGCTCAACACCTACGACACCAAACTGGGCGATCAGCCCGATGCCGACAAACACCGCGGGGTGCTGTTTCAGGATAAGGAATTCTGGATGTGAGCGGGAAAGCCATGGATCTGACCGCCGCGTTCCGGGCGCTGGCGGAGAAAATGCGCGAGAAATTCCCGGACTACGGGGAACCGTCCGCGGAGGCGGACCGCCGACTGGTGGCGGAGGGCGGGATCACCGAGGCGGCGCTGGTGGAGATTTACAGCGCCGCATTCGGAGTGCCGGTACCGGACGAGGAGGAGATCGTACTGCCGGAGATGCCGCCGGATTTTCCGCTGGCGTTTTTCAATGCCCACGAGTGCGCGGTGCTGGGGTTCGACGACGATGCCGTCACTTTGCTGGTGGCGTCCCCGTACAATTTGGGCGAGTTGCTCTATCAGGCGGAGCGGGCATGGCAGTGCGCCGCCGGAGTACGGTTTGTCCGGCGTCCGTTTCTGGAGCGGCTGCTGAGCCGCCTCCAGAACGCGCAGGAGGAACAGGAACAGGACGACAACGCCGAGGACGAGAACACGCTGCGTACGCTGGCCGGAGAAGCGAGGATCGTCCGGCTGGTCAACGATATTTTCACCCGGGCGCTGGAGTTGGGGGCCAGCGACATCCACATCGAGCCGGATGAAGACGCGGTGACGGTCCGGTGCCGCGTGGACGGCGTACTGACCGAGATCCTGTCCACGCCCCGGAACCAGTTTCCCGCCATTGCCTCCCGCATCAAACTGCTGGGCGGGCTGAATATCGCGGAGAGCCGACTGCCGCAGGACGGCCGCACCAACGTCAACTTCGGGAGGATCCAGTTGGACATGCGGATATCCACGATCCCCATTCTCACCGGCGAGAGCATCGTCCTGCGTCTGCTGAACAAGGAGAGCGTCAATTTCAATCTGGCGCAATTGGGCATGTCCGAAGCGCATCTGGCGCAGTTCGAGCGTCTGATCCATATTCCCCACGGGATCATTCTGGTGGTCGGTCCCACCGGCAGCGGCAAGACCACCACTTTGTACAGCGTCATCAGCCGGCTCAACGATTCCCGGAAAAAGATCATCACCATCGAGGACCCGGTGGAGTACCGCACCCGGGGGTTGTGTCAGGTGCAGGTGAATCCGAAAATCGGCGTGACCTTCGCTTCCGGTCTGCGCTCCATCGTGCGGCAGGACCCGGATGTGATCCTGGTCGGGGAGATCCGGGACAAGGAGACGGCGGACATCGCCATCAACGCCGCGCTGACCGGGCATCTGGTGCTCAGTACGCTGCATACCAACGACGCCGTGGGCGCGGTCACGCGGCTGCTGGACATGGGAGTGGAGAATTTCCTCGTCTCCAGCGCGCTGTTCGGCGTGCTGTCCCAGCGTCTGGTGCGCAAGATCTGTCCGGTCTGCCGCGGCAGAAAAGGTTCCGGCAAATGCCGCCGATGCAACGGGACCGGCTACAAGGGCCGCAGCGGGATATTCGAACTGCTGATCATGGACGACGAATTGCGCGAGGCGGTCAACCGCAGCGCATCCAGCGGGGAATTGGAAAAAATTGCGATCAAAAACGGCATGATCACGCTGAAAGAGGATGGTGAAGCCAAAGTCGCCGCCGGGATCACCACCCAGGACGAGTTGACCCGCTCGGCGGCGGAGTTGTAGCATCGGCCATGGCCCTTTACAAGTACATCGCGGCCCGCCCCGGATCGGTTCCGGAGGAAGTGATCATCGAGGGCGCCAATGAAAAGGAGGCGCTGGCCAAACTGCGTCTGCGCGGGATGATCCCGGTGCGGTTCGGCGGGGTGGAGGACGCGGGGAAAAAGCACTTCGGGGGCCATCGGGCCGACGTGTACGAATTCACCCGCCAGTTGACGCCGCTGCTGAGCGCCAACATCCCGCTGGAACAGAGTCTGGCCATCATCGGGGAGGGGACGACCGATCCGGTGCAGAAGGATTTCGTCAATTCCCTGCGTCAGGGACTGCATGAGGGCAAGAAGTTTTCCGAACTGGTCCGCTCCTTCGGTTCGCTCTTTCCGGACTATTACGCCAACCTCATTGAGAGCGGGGAGGAGACCGGCTGTCTGCCCGAGGTGGCGGCGGAACTGCACAAGTTCATGGGAGAGAGCAAGGAGATGCGGGACTTCATCGTCTCCAGTTCCATTTATCCGGCGGTGATTTTCTCGGTAGTGCTGGTGGTGTCGGTGGTGCTGTTCGCGGTCTTCGTGCCGCATTTCGCCAAAATTTTTTCCGACATGGGGCGGGAACTGCCCGGTTCCATGCGGATTCTGGTGGCCGTGGGCGGGTTTTTCTCATGGGCTTGGTGGGCGGTGCCGCTGGGACTGACGGCGGCGTATTGGTACTTCAAGCGCCGTCTGGGACCGGCCGCGTGGAAGTTCATGGTCGGCCGGATGCTGATTCGCATTCCGGTGGCCGGTCGGATCATCATCGATCTGGAGATGTGCAAGTATCTCCGGACGCTGGCCATTCTCATCGGCAATCATGTGGAGATCATCCGCACGGTGCGCATTGCGGAACGGATCATCTCCAATCCGGCCGTCGCCGCCGGATTCGCCGGCATCGACCGGAAACTCAAGGCGGGGGAGAAATTGTCCGCCGCTCTGAAGGACAACGCGTTCATCCCCGCCGGTACTTCGTCCATGCTCCGGGTCGGGGAGGAGTCCGGACAGTTGGGGGAGATGCTGACCAGCATCGCCGGCAATCTGGAGTCGGACACCCGGACCCGCATCAAGCGTCTGCTGAGCCTGTTTGAACCGGCGGTGATCATATTTCTCGCCGTTATCGTTTTGGGCGTCGTGGTGGCGATCTTCGTCTCCATGATGGAAATCAACGCAATCAGTCAGGGAGGTGCAATATGAAACAGCATCGAAAGAGAAGATTCACCCTCATCGAAGTGGTCATCGTCATCGTGATTCTGGTGACGCTGGCCTCCATCGCCACGCCGATGTATCTGAACTACGTCAAGCGGGCCAACATCGGCGCCGCCAAAACGCAGGTAAAAATGCTGGCCGAGGCGGTCAACGGCTACAAACTGGACAACAAGAACTACCCTGACGGCGAGAGCGGTCTGCAGGCACTGGTCGAGAACGTCGAGGATCTGGAGACGTGGAACGGGCCGTATCTGCAGGGAATGCTGCCGAAGGACCCGTGGGGCAATGATTATATTTACCGCTGTCCCGGAGAGGACGACCGGCCGTTTGAGATCATCAGTTACGGCGCGGACGGCGAGCCCGGCGGCGAAGGCGAAAACGCCGACATCAGCAGTTGGGAATGACCGGACGCGGAGACAGAAATTCGTTCCGGCGGCGCTTCACGCTGGTGGAATTGATCGTCGTGCTGGTGATCGTGTTGCTGCTCACCGCGCTGGCGGTGACGTCGCTTCGCGGCGAATCCCCGGCTTCGGCGCTGAACCGGCAGGCTCTGGAACTGGAGTCATGGTGCGCCGCGGTGCGTTACCGCTGTGCCGAGCAGGGGTGCGATTACTCCGTGCGGCTGATGCCGGAGGAGCGGTTTTTCTACGCCTGCGCGGTGGAGGATGAGGGAGAATCCGGCACGCCGCCGCCGGAATCCGGCCCGATGAGGCTCAATTTGCCGGAGAATACGGAAGTCGCCACGGCGGCCGTCGCGGAAACCGTTGCCCGGGAGACCGGTTATGTGGAGATTTTCCGCTTCTATCCAAGCGGCGGCGGCGTCTGTGTCAACCGCCCGGTGATCCGGGTGGGCCGTCTGGCCAAAAATTTTGAAGTCCTGTTTCTCAGCGGACGGCTGCAAAGCGCTGACGGCGACGGGACGGAGGCGGTGCGGTGAGACGGCGTTTCACTCTGATCGAGGTCGTGGCGGCCGTCGCGGTGCTGGCGTTGTCGCTGACCGGGCTGCTGCAGTTGCTGACCCAGTCTCAGTTGCGCATCGCCAACGCGGAGGAGAAGTGGCGCGAGATGCACATGCTCACTCAGGCGGCGGAATATCTGCTCATGATCCCCGAGGCGAACGATCTGCATGTGCCGGATGAAGTGTTTCCTTACGAGGATTATCTGATCGACTGCACGGTGACGGACGCCGACGGTCTGCCGGAGGAGTTCAACGGACAATCCGGCCAGTTGCCGCTGAAAAAATGGACCATCACCCTGATCCGGGCGGCGGACCGCAGGGAACGGCTTTCCGTGGCGATCGACCGGCTGGGGTACGGGGAGGCGGCGGATGAACCGTAACCGCGCACCGCGCCGCTTCACGCTGATCGAACTGGTGGTCGCCGTCGCACTGCTGGTGGTCGTCGCCGCGATCACCGCGATGTCCGGGGCGTCGTTCTACAACGGCTACCGGCGGAGTTTGCGGGCGACCGACCGGCTGAAGGAATCCATGGCCATCGACAATCTGATGGACTCGCTGGTGCGCAACATGATCCCGTTCCGCTGGCCGGATGACGACGGGACCGACCGGCTGGTTTTCAACGGGGACGAACACGAAATGCTTTTTACCACGCTACGCCGCACTTACGGCGATCGGCCGGGGGCGCTGATCTTCATTCGGGTGAAAGTGGAGGAGGACGAACTGGTGGCCGAATACTCTCCCTATCCCCGCCCGCCGTGGCTGGAGGAGCACGACGACAATCTGCCGTGGACAAGGGAGGTCCTGGCCTCCGGGGTGCGGCAGGTGACGTTCGCCTACGCGGAGAATTCCACGGAACACGAGGGCGCGGTGGAATTTCTGGAGACGTATCTGGAGGAGGAAAATTCCTCCCTGCCGCTGGCGGTCAAAATGACCGTGGAGTGGCAGGACGGCCGGACTGAACAGTGGCTGCGCCGGGTCGCCGGTTCCGGGGCCAACAGTTCTTTCGGCATGCGCGGTTCGGCAACGACCTCCGGGACCGCCTCCGGCAGTACCGGCACCGCCAACGGAGGAGGAACGGTCCGATGAAGCGGGTTCGATTCATTCGCCGCCGGGCGGCGCTGGTTTCGGTACTGTGCCTGATTTTTACGGCGGGACTGCTCACCGCCGCGGTGCTGTCGCTCTCCAAAAGCGGCACATTCACGGTGGCCGCCCATGTGGAACTTCAGCGTTCCATGCTGATCGCCGAGGGCGCGGCCGCCCGGGTCCAGTGGCTGTTGGCCGCGGACCGGAATCTCCATCCGGACGACAAGCCAGGTTCGGTGGATTACGATACTTACGATTACGACCGGTTCATGGCGGACGGAGTGCGGCATGTGCTGGACTACTACGGGGAAAAAATTCAGGTGCGGGTGCTGGACGCGGTCAGCGGCTGGGACATGGGGCCGGACAACTACGCCAATGTGCTGAAAACCGTGGCCGCCGCGGAGGACGCGGGTGAGGACTTGGTGGACCTGTGCGAGGAAGTCACCCAGTTGATCGGGGATTATCTGGACGACGACGACAATATTCAGGAGCGGGGCATGGAACGCGCCGACTACGAGGACGCCATGCGGAAACCGCTGCCCCGGAATGCCCCGATGCAGTTCCGCGAGGAACTGCTGTACATCCGCGGACTGGCCGATATTCTGCCGCCGGACCGGGACGGCCGGTTGAGTTCGGTGCGGCTGATACCGCCCGAAGGCACGTCCAACTTGAGTGGGACCCCGTCGCTCTACACGGCGACCCGGCGGGAGGTGGAACTGCTGCTGCCCGACCTTACCGAGGACGAACTGCTCAACGTGACCGAGGCGCTGGACCAGTGGCGCCGCGAGCGGATTCTCCCGGCGGAATCGCTGGACGAGGAGCTGATGGCCAAACTCGGCGCGAAATTTTCCACCGTGGAGAGCGGGGCGTATACGGTGATTATTTCGGCGCCCGCGAATACGGATCCCGGGGCGCGGCCTTTCCGCAAACTGGTCTTTTCCTACGCCGGATTTGAAATTTCCGGTCCCGAGGACCAGATGCTGAAGTATATGGAGTGGAACTTCCTGTGAAAAAATTTCTGCTCATCCTGACACTCTGCGCCGTCATTCCGGTCAGGTCCGAACCGGTGACCATGGTCCTGCTGGCTCCGGTGGCGCTGAAAGTGGCGAAAGACGCCTCTCCCCACGTCATCTCCGGCATGCGGGGAGCGGGGGATCAGATGCTGGCGGTGGCGCAGGACCTGGGCAATATCCTGCTGCTGCCGTGGGGAGTGGTGCAGGCGACCGCCGGACTGCCCTTCGGGTATATGGACGACGGGTTCGGCAATATTTTCGCCGGGGTCTGCGCGCCGTTCCAGTTGGTCATGGATGTGCTGATGCTGCCGGTGGCGTTCACCGGCAACAGCAATCTGTGACTTCGTTTTGTCCGCGCCGGGGGAAAGATTTTGGCAAATCGTGCCGTTCCCGGGATGAAAAAATCGGGATGATGCGTTATATTATGAAATTGGAACGAAGGGTCTGATCGAAATTCTGAACGAGGCTGCCTATCATGAGAATGAGCAAAATGGCGGGGCGTCGGCTCCGCGAAGTCCCGAAAGACGCCAAAACCGTCAGTCATCAGTTTTTGGTGCGCGGAGGCTACATCCGTCCGGTATCCGCCGGGATATACTCCCTGCTGCCCGCGGGCAAGCGGATCGTGGACAAGATCGAAACGATCATCCGCGAGGAGATGGACCGCATCGACGGTCAGGAGGTCCTGATGCCGGTGGTGCTGCCGGCGGCGCTGTGGCAGGAGTCCGGCCGTTATGATTCGGTGGGCGCGGAACTGCTCCGTTTCTCCGACCGCAACGACAAGCCGATGCTGCTGGCCATGACCCACGAGGAGTGCGTCACCGCGCTGGTGCGAACCGAGATCAACAGTTACAAGCAGTTGCCGGTGATGCTCTACCAGATCCAGACCAAGTACCGGGACGAGGCGCGTCCCCGGGCGGGGCTGATCCGCACCCGGGAATTCACCATGAAGGATGCGTACAGTTTCCACACCAGTCAGGAGGACTTGGAGGCCTACTACCGCCGGGCGCACGAGGCTTACGAGCGCATTTTCCGCCGGATCGGTCTGAATAACGTGTTGAGCATCGAATCCAACAGCGGCATGATGGGCGGCAAGGTCTCCCACGAATTCATGGCCATTACCGACTGCGGCGAGGATACGATCTTCGTTTCTCCCGACCGGACGTATCGGGCCAACCGGGAGATCGCCGTGGCGGATTGGAAGTTTGAGAAAGTTCCGCCCGAGCCGCTGGAAAAAGTCGCTACGCCCGGGTGCAAAACCATCGAGGAGGTGGCGGGGTTTCTGCATGTGGGCGCGGAGAATACCGGCAAGGCGGTGTTTTATCAGGATGCCCGGACCGGGGAACTGATCTTCGCGCTGATCCGGGGGGATTTCGAGGTCAACGAGAGCAAGTTGTCCAACGTCCTCAAGGTCGCGGAACTGAAATTCGCCGACGACGCGGCCATTCTCGCCGCCGGAGCGGTGCCGGGGTACGCCAGCCCGCTGAATCTGCGCGGTAAAAAGGCCCGGATCGTTATTGACCGCTCCGCAATGGAGAGCGGCAATCTGGTTGTGGGCGCCAACGAACCGGGTTATCACTATCTCAACTTCAACGCCGACCGGGATCTGGCGGGCGTGGATTATGTGACGGCGGACATCGCCACGGTGCGCGAGGGCGACCCCGCGCCCGGCAGCGGCGAAGGACTGGAGATGCTCCGGGGCATCGAGGTGGGCAATATTTTCCAGTTGGGCACCAAGTATTCGGAGGCGATGAACTGCAATTATCTGGACCAGAACGGCAAGAGCCGCCCCATGATCATGGGGTGCTACGGCATCGGCGTGGGCCGGGCCATGGCTTCGGTCATCGAATACTCCCATGACGACTACGGTCCGATCTGGCCGATGTCCATCGCGCCGTATCAACTGGAGATCTGCGCCGTCGATCCCCAGAAAGCCGGTGTCGGCGAAGCGGCGGAAAAACTGGCCGCCGAACTGGAATCGCGCGGCGTCGAAGTCCTGTACGACGACCGGGGGGAAAAGGCCGGGAGCATGTTCAGCGACGCCGATCTGCTGGGGATTCCCCTGCGGCTGGTGATTTCTCCCAAAACGCTGGCCGACGGGGAAGTGGAATTCCGCACCCGGGCCTGCCGGGATTCCCGGCGGCTCAAGGTCGAATCCGCGGCGGAGGAGTTGGCCGGACGGGTCCGGGAGGAACTGGCGAAGTTCGCGCTGTGAGGCGCGTTCGGAACAGGGAACGCTGAGGGAATGGAGATGCTGAAGAAACTGGGCGCGGTGTGGGCGCTGACGGCGGGGCTGCTGTCGGCGGCCTACGACGTCAACTTCTTTCCGACGCTGGCGGTCAATACCGCCGATCAGGTGCGGTTCGTGATGCCGGAACGCGGCATCGGGCTCTCCCGGGTTCGCCGGGTGGAGCGGAACCAGCCGTTTACGCTCAGCATTTCCATCCGGCTTCGGGAACAGACCGACCGGCCGCTGAAACTGATCGGCACCATCGCGGCGAAAAAGCCCGACGGCACCGCCGGGACCGGGGTCCCGGAGACGGAACTTTTTGATCTGCCCGCCGGGGCGAAGGGCGTGTTCTTCGCCAAAATCGAGGTGAGAGGAGTCTTTGAACCGTCCGATCCGACGGGCGACTGGGAATGGACGCTGACCCTCCGGGATGCCGGGGACCCCGCCGGGACGGTACGGACCGCGACCGCCGGGATCCAACTGGCGGACAGCATTTCGGACGCGCGGCCGATGGACCGGGCGGAGTTGAATCGCTTTCTCACCAATTATTACCGCAATCCCCGTCCGGAACGGCTGATGGCCGCGCTGAAGTTCTTTTTGGGCGATGGCGATGCGGAACTGCGGAAACGGAAAAATTTCAACCCCAATCCGGTCATTCACGGTTTGGCGGAGGCGTTCCGGCTCAACCCCCAGTTTCACGACGATCTGGCGGCGGCCACCGCCGGTCTCACGGAGCGGCAGCAGTTGTTCATGGCGCTGATCTTCGCCGAACTGGGCAAGGACGCGGTCATGGCGCAGAAGGAGGTCATCGATCCGCAGGTGCAGGTCATGATCGGACAATTCGCCGGGAAAAATCCGCTGGCGTTTTCGGAGGTGAAAAATCCGGTGCATCTGGACATGCTGTGGATGGAGTTTTTCATCACCGGAAAATTTGAACCGGTCCGGCGTCTGGCGGCGGAACTGCGCAAGCGCCCCGGTATCTCCCTGGCGGACGGCACGGCGAAAATCAAGGCGAAACAGCCGCTCACCCCGGAGGAAAAGCGGCAGATGGGCGAACAACTCATCCAGTTCAGCGCCGACTGGTCGCTGACCTTCCATCTCCGGCAGGGGCACCGGCTGGCGGGGTTCTACCTGGAGACGATTTTCCGGCGCAAACTTCTGCCGGACCCCTACGTTCTGGGGCGGCTCGTCGGGATACTTACGAAAGCGGGAACAACTCAGCGGAAAGGCAAATAAAATATGTGGAATTACACGGACAAGGTCATCGACCACTTCATGAATCCCCGTAACGTGGGAGAGATCGAAAACCCCGACGGCACCGGCGAGGTGGGCAACGCCGCCTGCGGCGACGCGTTGAAACTTACCTTCAAACTGGACGAGAACGGTCGGATCGCGGACGTCAAGTTCAAGACCTTCGGCTGTGCCAGCGCGATCGCTTCCAGTTCCGCGCTGACCGAATTGGTCAAGGGCATGACGCTGGAGGAGGCGGCCAAAGTCACCAATCAGGATATCGTTAAACTGCTGGGCGAACTTCCCGAAGCCAAAATGCACTGTTCCGTCATGGGCATGGAGGCGCTGCAGGCGGCCATCGCCGATTATAAAGGCGAGCCGAATCCTTTTGAGAAAATGGCGGACCACGAGGGCAAGATCGTCTGCAAGTGCTTCGGGGTCACCGACCTGAAAATTCTGCGCGTGGCAAAGGAGAACGATCTGCACCGCGCTTCCGAGATCACCAATTACTGCAAGGCCGGCGGCGCCTGCGGGTCCTGTCTGGGACAGATTCAGCGGCTGCTGGACGACATGTGGAAACTGGAGAAGTTGAAAAAATGATGATGCTGGAAGAATTGCGCCAGAAGGAGGCCGAATTCAACTCCCGGCTCACGCAGGTGGGCGAGTTCCTCAAGATCGGGGACAAGGAGCGGGAACTGGCGGCGCTGGAGGAAAAGATGAACGCCGCGGATTTCTGGAACGACAAGGACGCCGCGCAGGAGACCATCGGCGCCGCTTCCGGGTGCCGCAACATCATCCAGCCGTACCGGAAAATGGAGAGCGCTCTGGCCGATTTCGCCGCGGCGCTGGAGTTTGCCGCCGAGGACGAGACTTTTCTGGCCGAGGCCGACGCTCAGGTGGCGGAATTGGCAAAGACGCTGGACAAACTGGAGATCGTGAGTTTTCTCTCCGGCCGTTTCGACCGCAACAATTTTTACCTCACCATCCACGCCGGGGCGGGCGGCACCGAATCCTGCGACTGGGGCAGCATGCTCTTTCGGATGTATCGCCGGTACGCCGAACGCCGGGGCTGGAAAGAGGAGATCATCGACTATCAGCCCGGCGAGGAAGCGGGCATTCGGAGCGCAACGCTGCACATCAGCGGCGAATTCGCCTACGGATACTGCAAGGGCGAGAGCGGGGTGCATCGGCTGGTGCGCATCTCTCCCTTTGACAGCAACGCCCGGCGGCACACCAGTTTCTGCTCGGTGGACGTGTACCCGGAGATCGACGACGAGATCGAGATCGAGATCAACGAAGCCGATCTGCGGATCGACACCTACCGCTCCAGCGGCGCGGGCGGTCAGCACGTCAACACCACCGACAGCGCGGTGCGGATCACCCACTTGCCCACCGGCATCGTGGTCAGTTGCCAGAACGAGCGGTCCCAGCACAAGAACCGGGCCACGGCGATGAAAATGCTCAAAGCCCGCCTCTTTGAACTGGAGGAGCGCAAACGCCGGGAGGCCGCCGCCGCCATGCGCGGCGAGCAGTTGGACAACGGGTGGGGCAGCCAGATCCGCAGTTATGTCCTCCAGCCGTACCAGATGGTCAAGGATCTGCGTACCGGGGAGGAGACCAGCGACACCGCCGGGGTGTTGGACGGGGATATCGACCGCTTTGTCGAAGCATATCTGAAATGGCAGTGAGCCCGCTTCACAACCTGCGTTTTCGCTCCGAATTGCTTCGGGCGGTGCGGGAGGAATTTTACGCGGCGGATTTTTGCGAGGTCTCCACGCCCGTGCGGATCCCCGCTCCGGCTCCCGAGGAGTACATCGAATCCGTTCCCTGCGCCGGAGGATTCCTGCGCACCAGCCCGGAGTTGGCCATGAAGCGGATGCTCTGCGCGGGCATGGAGCGGACGTTCCAGATCGGTCCGGCGTTCCGGGCCGGGGAATCCGGGCGGAAGCACCGGGAGGAATTCACCATCCTCGAATATTATGCCGTTTCCTGGGATTACCGCCGACTGGCGGAGTTCACCGCGCAACTGCTGTCCCGGACGGCGCGGCGGGTGCGCGGCGGGACCGCGCTGACCTACCGGGGACGGACGGTGGAGTTGGCGGAACACCGCTTCATCACGGTGGACGAGGCGTTCCGCAAGTATGCGGGGGTTTCCGCATTCGCCGCCGACGCCGACGGCAGTTTCGACGAACTCATGGTGCTGAAAGTCGAACCGCAACTGGGCCGGGATTGCCCGGAGTTTCTCATCGACTATCCGGCGAACCGGGCTTCGCTCTCCCGCCTGAGCGCCGCCGACGCTAACGTCGCGGAACGCTGGGAACTTTACATCGCCGGGCTGGAACTCGGCAATGCGTTCGGCGAATTGACCGATGCCGCCGAGCAGCGGCGGCGGTTCGCGGCGGCGGCGCGGTTCCGGGCGGAACACGGTATGCTCGCGTACCCGGAGGCGACGGATTTTCTTGCCGCGCTGGATCGGGGAATGCCGGAGTGTGCCGGGTGCGCCATCGGATTCGACCGCTGGTGCATGATCGTTTGCGACGCATGGGATATCGGAGACGTGATCTTCGACTGACCGTCCCGCCGCCTTGCAGTCCGCCGAACAACGCTCCGCCTTGCATCCCGCCGCCGCCCGGGGAAGCCCTCGGAGGGCGGATTTTTTTCTTCGTTGCGGCCCTCTTTTTCAGTCCGAATTTTAGACCAATTTAAATCAATTTCGTCTTTTGTCGGCTTTTTTGTGAAAAATCCGTGGCGAATTGCAAGACGATGGAGTATAATTTCCTCCGTCAGGACTGAGGACGGGTATGGAATTTGTCAAGCAGATCATTTTCGAGCGGGTGCTCAGGGGCGACTTCCCGCTGCGGGAGCGGATGCCCAGCGAACGGAAATTCGCGCTGGAATTCGGCTGTTCCCAGAACATGATCCACCGGGCGCTTCAGGCGCTGGTGGCGGAAGGGGTGCTGGTCTGTCGTCCCTCCAACGGTTACTTTGTCGCGCCGGCGAATCTCAAAGGGGCCAGCGGGGGAAAGAAATTCATTTTCCTTTCCCCCGCAAAGGACGGGTGCAGCGGATTCGCGCTGGCGCTCCACCGGGAGGCGAAACTGCGTCACAGCGAATGCGTATTCCGGCATCTCGATCGTGATGACTGGATGCAGATCAATGAGATCATGGATGACCGCAGCATCAGCGGCATGTTTTTCAACTGCGACGTTTCCTATTCCAATTCGTGGAACAAGATTTTCGACCGGGCTTATCGGGAGCATTACCCGCTGGTGGTCCTGGATGCGCCGATGAAAACCGGGGCGCTGCCGATGGTGGGAAGCAACCTTTTTCGAATCGGATTTCGGGCGGCGGAACTGCTGTACCGTTACGGCCGGCGGGCGCTGGTCTGCGGCTATCGGAAGTTTGAACCGAGTTTGCGCTGTTCCGGTTTTGTCGCCGGATGCGAAGCATTCAACTGGGCCCCGCCGCTGGAGGTCTATCCCGGGCAGGAATCCTCCGATTTCAGTCCGACGAGACGGACATTTGAGGAGATTTTCGACCGCTACTGGGGAGAGTTCGATTCGATTTTTACCTCCACGCTCGGATACACGCGCGAGTTGGCGGAGTTTCTTGCCGGCCACCCGGAGATCGTACCGGGGCGGGACTTCAACTGGCTCGGCGCGGAGAATCAGACGCCGGTCCCCGGACAGAAATACGTCATTGATGTGCTGGCCCAGCAGTTCGATCTGCTGGCGGTTTCCGCGATGGATATGATGGAACGGGCCATGGCCCAGCGCGGCAGCGGCATCATCACCAGTCAGAATGTCGACGCGGTCTACCGCGCCGGAAATACGATCAATCGCAATCGACAGCCCTAACCCAACCCAAGGAGGAAGGAAGATGAAAAAAGCAATCGCAACGTGTTGTGCGGCATTGGTCGCCGCGCTCCCGGTCATGGCGGAGACGATCCCGTATGATCAGGTCAAAAAGTTCAACGGCAACGTCAAAGCGACCGCGGACGGATTCCAGATCGTCAAGCGCTGCTGGATGCTGGGCACCAAGCGGATCAAATTCGAGCCGGAGGCCAAATACAAAATCTCCGTGGAGTTGAAAATCGACGCCGCGGATGCGGAAAAAGCCCGGGTCAATATCGGTTTTCACCCGATGTGTCAGGGACAGGTCATAAGCGGGCAGGAGGTATTTTTCGTTCCCGGCAGCGACACGGAACTGGCCGCTCCGGTCAAGCCCGGCGATACGGTCATTACCGTCAAGGATGCGTTCAAATGGTCCTCCGGGAACAGTACGCTGGTGGTCTTCGACTGCGATCCCTCCGGGAAATTGCGGGATCTGCCCAACCGCAATTCTCTCGGTTTCATCAAAAGCGTGAACCGGAGCAAGAACGAGATCACGCTGGCGAAACCGGCCAAAGTCGCGCTGGATGCCGGGACCGCGGTGCGTCAGCATCAGGCGACGTGGAGTTTCCTCGGCAACGTGAAGTGTCCGGTGGCCACCGAGTGGCAGACGTTCACGATGACCACCGTGCCGGGCGTGGCGGCCGGCGTGCGGGACAATCCGCGGTACAAGATGTGGCCGAAAGGCGATGCTCTGGTGCCGGTCATCTCCACGATGACGCCGCTTCAGTTCCGCAATCTGACCGTGGAGGTCATCAAGGAAGACGCGGCGAAGTGACGCCGTCGCTCTCCGTGCCGGACATGATTCCGGCACGAGGGTTCCGGAGAGGCCGCCGCGATACGGCGACCGCTTCTCCGGAACCGAGGGCGGCAACTTCAAAACAAAGGAGCACAGGGACGGAGGGTGAAAATGACGGGATTACAGTTTGGTTTCCGGCGGAGTTTTACGTTGATCGAACTGCTGGTGGTCATTGCGATCATTGCGATCCTGGCGGCGATGCTGCTGCCCGCGCTGCAGCAGGCCCGGGAAAGGGGGCGCGATGCGGCGTGCATTTCCAATCTGAAGCAGTTCGGCCTCGGGCTTTCGGAGTACGTCGACAACAGTGACGGGTGCATGGTCCCGCAGAAACTCTACAACCACGTCGATTCCACGCCGGGTACCGTCAAGACATACGATTGGTTCGCCTACAGCGGAGAGTTCCGCAAAAGCGTCCAGCCGCAGATCACGGAGGAGCGGTGGCTGGCGGGGGAAGGCGTCAACGGATGTCCTTCCCGGGATCCGGTGAGAGTGAAAAACGTCGACACGCAGTACCAGCCGAAATCCCAATCCTATGCGCTGGTGTGGCCGGTGACCGGCACCGGCTTGGGCAGCAATCCCCCGAAATATCACCGGGTGACGGATTTGCGCAAGCCGTCCCGCTGGGCGGTGTGGATGGATTCGGAGGCCACGCTGATCGGTTCCGGCACGTATTACAAGTGCCTGTGGAACGGGGAAACGATCGACTACATCTCTTTCCGGCACTTGAAAAAGGCCAACGCGGTCTTTGCCGACAGTCATGTCGGCAGTGTCCGTGATGACGATTACGCCGTGCGCGGCGGCGGCGCCAACAATACCAAGACCCATATTGCGAAAATGGTCGTTCCGGGCTGGTATCCGAAAGAGGAACCGAAGTATCAATGACGCGGAGGCGAAAGATGCGTGAACTCGGAATGCGAAAAATTTTTACCTTGATCGAACTGCTGGTGGTCATTGCGATCATCGCGATCCTGGCGGCGATGCTCCTGCCGGCGCTGCAGAGCGCCCGGGAACGCGGTCGGAGCGCGGTCTGCAATTCCAATCTGAAGCAGTTGGGCATGGCGCTGCACCAGTACACCACGGACCATGCGGATTATATGATCGGGCAGTACATCGGACATTACAGTGATCCGGCAAAGAAAGCCTACTGGTGGACGTACAATTCGTGGCTCCGGGGGCGGATGGTCCCGGGATTGCACCCCGGAGAAGTGGTGCGCCGGAGAGTCATTCAACGGCTGTCCGTCCCGTTCCGACCGGTGGCGCACTTCGGACGCCGGGCTTACGGACTCCCAGTACGGAATAGAACTGAAACCCAAGGCCTACAGTTATGCGCAGAACAATTGCGTTATGGGAGCCGGGTATTCCGCCGACAGCGGTAGTTATCCCAACGGACAGTGGTACAAGATCACCGCGATCCGCCGTCCGACCCGTCTGGTCGGGTTTTACGACTCCGAGATCTGGTCGCTGGGGGGCGCGGGCAAACTGCGGAAACATACGGAAAAAGGCAATTCGGAAATCGACTATCTGGCGTTTCGGCATGCCAACAAGGTCGGCGTCACCTGTCTGGACGGGCATGTGGAGCAGATTGGCGGCAAGGATGAGTTTCTGAGGTCGAATGACGCCAAATACGAGGATATCGACAAACGGTTTGTTCCGGGGTGGTTCGCCAGCCGGTCGGACGGCGAACCGGCGTACAAAAACTGATTCGGGAAATTCACTGTTTCAAACATCGAGGAGGTATGAAATGTTGAGACGGATGGCATTGGCCCTCATGCTGGGGGTGTCGATGGCGGGAACCGCGCTGGAAATCGCGGAGCGCCCGGGGAAGGCGACGAAGGATATTCTGATCTTTTCCCAGTGGGAGATGCACTACGGGACGTTCCAGAACTTCCTGCATTACTGGAAGGATCGGCCGCTGTATGTCGACCCGGCGCACCGCTATGAGGGCAATAACTTCGACTACGTCACCGAACCGAGCCTGATGAAGAACGTCGAGATCGCCAAATCCTACAACATCGCCGGTCTTTCGCCGCTGGGCGGCATCCGTAATCTGCGTCCGCTGCTGGATGCGGTGGAGAAAAACGACGTGGAGGGTTTTCGGGTCATGCCGGCGGTGTATCTGCCGGGCATCTCCTACTCCAGTTCCGCCAATTTCGAGACGTTCCACGCGATTTTGGAACGGGCGATGAAGTCTGATAAAGTCTTTCGGATCAACGGCAAAGTCGTGATCAATTCCTATGAGTCCGCCAGCGATGTTATCACCCCGGAACGGCTGAAGACCATGCTGGACGACGCGCGCAAGGCCAAAGGCGACGGCTTTCTGTTTCTTGCCGACATGAAGATCCCCGGCCAGCGCTATTACCAGCACTTCAACAGTTCCCGTGGCAATCCCGATCCGGAGGAGACCAAAAAGTTCGTGGACACCATGCAGGCTTATTTGGACGTGGCCGACGGGCTGTACCTCTATACGCTCGGCAAAAAGAGCAGTTACGTCGAGGGCGGCGAATACGGAACTCACTGGGATCAGCCGTTTTTCGATCATGTGAAGCCGTTGATTCTGGAGGTGTTTTCCCGGCCGCGGAATAAGGGCAAGATCATGGGCGCGGTCTGCCAGTTGGGATACGTCAATCACTTTTCCGGGATGATCAATCCGCAGGAGTACGGCAGCGAGACGTTCCGCAAAAACTTCGAAGCGCTGCTCTCGCTGAATCCCGATTTCATCATTACGTTCGAGTGGAACGAGTGGAACGAAAACACCTGCTTTGTGCCGTCGGTCTACAAGGGTTCCGGCTACCGTCGCATGCTCCGTTACTACCAGAGCCTTTTCGACGGCAAGAAACTCGTTCCGTTGCCTGACGACGATCTTTCCACTCCCAATATACTGTTAAGTTACCGGTATGCGTGCAAACTCGGCGACGTCATGCGCTTCGAAATGCTCAACATCCCCGACGGCGGTCCGTCCGGACAATACAAGGCGCAGATCACGCTGAAAGATATCGACGGCAAAGTCGTCCATGCGTTCGATGAAGTCACCATCGACGGCGGCGTCATGCAGGCGGTGACCCAGACGCTGCCCAGCGAAAAATTCACCGTCGAGCAGGTGCTGATCCCCGAACTCACCGTGACCGACGCCAATGGGCGGAAGCGGGTCTATGCCGACAATCTGTATATTCGGCTGACCCCGACGGAGAACCGGATATTCCAGTACGTGCGGGTGGCCCTGCGGGAAGCGGCGGAGGTAAAAGTTTCCGACTTCACCGCAACGCCCGAGCCCGACGGCTCCTACCGGGTCCGGGGCAAAGTGACCGCCAACGCGCCGATGGCTTCCGTCGAACTGCTGGACAACCGGGACGAGATGCGGGCGCTGGGCGAGGATAAGCCGGAATTCGATCAAAACGAGATGGTCATTATCCAGATGGCCACTCACGCCGTGCCCGGCCCGCGGCTCACCGGTCCGGTGGAGATGCGGAACGTCTCCCGCTGCATCGCCCGCAGCGCCAAACAGGACGGCAACCACGAAAACTTCCAGTTCGAGATCACCGAGTTCGGGATCGAATATCACGGGCAGGGGATCGGCTGCGCGACCCGCCGGGTCTTTTTCGCCATTCCCCGCAAGGAAGCGGACAAGGCGGTCCTGCGGGGTGCGCTCAACATCGGAGAGTTTTCCATCCCGGTGGCGGACATCATGAAGTACGGCTCCGTGGCCCGGGAGTTTGAACCGTGCATTTTCTTCCGGTTCGACCGCTTTGAAGCCCAGCCGGATATCCCGGTGCGGCTGAACAAAAAGGAGGTCGCTTTCGACTGCAAGGTATTCTCGGAATTCGAGTTCCCGGTCTTCCACCTGCGGGTGATCATGGACGACGGCAAGTTGTTCCGTTCCGCGCCGCTTCAGATGAAGCGCGCCTCCGGCAAAATGGTCGCGCTGCCGGTCTGGTCGGAGACGGAACGCAAACTGCTGAGTCTGCAGGTCGCGGCGGACCGGATCCCCGATGCCAACTATATTTTCGATCCCGGCCCGGGCGCGATGCTGCTCAACACCTATGCGCCGCGATTCAACGGCGAGATCGGCGGCGGCTACCGCTACAGTCAGCCGTTCAGCAGCGCCCGGGTTCGGATCAAAGGCGCGAAAACCGCCGCCGCCCAGTGGAGAAAGGACACGGACGGGCGGAACATCCTGCACTTCGACGGCATAATGCAGAACGTCACCTTCGAGCCGGAGGTGTTTCCCCGCGGCGCCTTTACGCTGGAGTGCGAATTCCGGCCGGAGACGGAGGAGGATATGACGATTTTCCGCTGCAGCGCCGGCCACCCCGGATCGCTGGGAGTTTTCATCAAAGGCGGCAAACTGTATCTCAACTTCATGAAACCGTCCACCGCGTTCCGGAATATGCCGACCTGGCTGCCGGTCAAGGCGGGGGAATGGAATACCCTCAAGATCACCTCCAATATCAACGTTCTGACGGTCACACTCAACGGGGAAACGCAGACGTTCAACGGCATCGGGCTGGGCGGTCTGTTCCGGGCGTCGTGTTTCGGCGGCCCGATCCGGAACTACGGCGCGGTCAAGGGTGCGAAAATGTTTCAGGGGGACCTGCGGAAATTGCGGATCCTTCATAACGCGGAAAAATAAGAAAGAGCGATCATCGACAATGAAGAAAACAAAATTCGGATTGATCGGCGCGGACATGAGTTTGCGCGCCCACGTAGTGGAGTTGTACTACCCCCGGGAGTCGGCGGAACTGGTTGCGATCTGCGACTGCAACCCCGCCATGCTGGAGAAGTTCGCCGCCGATTATCCCCAGTACAAAAATGTCCGGGCCTACGGCGATTACCGGGAGTTGATCGCGGACCCGGAGGTCGAAGCCGTCTTTGTGATGGTGCGGGATTTCTACCACGAGGAGATCGCCGTGGCCGCCCTCAACGCCGGCAAGGCGGTGTTTCTGGAGAAGCCCATGGCCATCACTCTTGAGGGCTGCGACCGTATCCTTGAGGCGGCCTATCGGAATCAGGTCCCGCTCATGGTCGGGCATAACATGCGGTACATGCCGAGCATTCTCAAGATGAAGGAAGTGATCGACTCCGGGATGATCGGCGACATCCAGTGCGTCTGGGTGCGGCATTTCATCAATTACGGCAGTTGCTACTTCCGGCACTGGTGCGCCCAGCGGGAACACTGCACCGGACTGCTGCTGCAGAAAGGCGCGCACGACATCGACGTCATCCACTGGCTTGCCGGAGGGTACAGCACCCGGGTCTGCGCCATGGGCAAACTCTCGGTCTACAACCGGACGACCGGCCGGCTGGCCCCGGGCGAGGCTCCGGACCGCAAGGCGTCGTGGAAACCGGATTGCTGGCCCCCGCTGGAACTCAAGGGACTGTCCCCGAAAATCGACGTCGAGGACCACAGCATGATCATGATGCAGTTGGACAACGGGGTGCAGGCCACCTATCAGCAGTGCATGTACACCCCCGATTCCGAACGCAACTACACGTTCATCGGAACGCACGGGCGGGTGGAGAATATCGGCGATCAGGGAGAGTGCCAGATCCACGTCTGGACCGATCGCGGTTCCCGCCGCCGCCCGGATGTGATCTACGATCTCAAGGCCGTGGAGGGCGGTCACGGCGGCGCCGATCCCCGGATCATCAAGGCGTTTTTCGCTTTTGTCCGCGGTGAAGCCCCCGCGCTGATCACCCCGTTGGCGGCTCGCAACGCCATTGCCGCCGGGTATCTGGGACACTATTCCATGCGCAACGGCAACGTGCCGATGGACGTGCCGCCGGTATGCCGCGAGTGGGAGGAGTATTTCAACGGCGGACAGGTGCGGCGCTCGTGAGTTTTCCCGCGCGGGGGGATAAAAAAGCCGGGAGTTTGCACTCCCGGCTTTTTTCGCGTCTCGTTTATGCTCCGAAATGCGTCAGCAGCAGTTTCTCCGCTTCGGCATTCCACAGCATGTTGTGTTTGGCGACGCTCTCCGCCAGTTTGGCGAAGAACGGATCGTTTTTTCCCTTTTCCGCGAAATCGGCGATGGCGGTCAGCGGCATGCTGATGCCGGTGTAGATCAACTTCTTTCCGCCTTTGATTTTCGGCAGATTCAACGTGGTTTCGATCGCCGCGTCCAGTCCGCCGACGTGGGTGATCATCGCCGCCGGGTTGATCTTGCCCTGTTCCATCAGGGCGAGGGCTTCCTTCATGTCGTCGGTGTTGCCGCCGCTGGTGCCGACGATGTGGGTGGAGGCGTAGTGGACGTTGTAGAAGTTGAACTCCGCCTTGAACTTGGGGTCCAGCGGTCCGGCGAAAAAGTTCAAGCAGCCGTCCTTGCCGAGGATCTGGTCGGCCTGTTCCACGACCGGACGCACCGGCGCGAAACACATCACGTCATCGAACCCGGTCCCGCCGGAAAGTTCCATCAGTTTGGCCACCGGATCGGGACATCCGGTATTGAGATAGACCAACTTCACCCCGTTCGCCGCCGCGTCCTCCACGGTGTACAGACTGGCGGCCCGGGCCAGCCGGTCGTCGTCAATATCGGTCACCACCAGCAGCGACGGTTTTCTCGGACCGTGAATGGCGTAATCCACCGCGCCCAGCCCCATCGGGCCGACCCCGGCGAGGATGGCCATTTTGCCGCCTTCGACGATGCCCATTTTGTGGACGTAACAGCCGTTGGTGGTATGATACTGGGCGTGGAATGCGCCGATCACGCAGGAGACCGGCTCGGACAGCGATCCGTAGAAGAACGCCTCGCCGTTGTAGGGCAGGAGACTGCCGGTGAGCATGACTTCCTCGGGGATGACGATGTAGGTGGCTTCTCCGCCGATGTACTTGTAGGAGTACCCCGGCGCCGCCAGCGAGCCCTTGTAATTCAGCGCCGGCTGGATGGCGAACCGCTGACCGGCCTTGAACTCTTTCTGCCACTTGGCGCCGACCTTGACGATCTCGCCGCAGAACTCATGCCCGATGATGATCGGGTTGTCCGCCACGTTGTCGGGGACGCGCTTGTGGGCCGCGCCCTGTTCCGCCGCCTTGAAACTGGACATGCAGATGCTGTCGCTGGTGATCTTGGCGAGGATTTCCGCGTCGGTGATCTCCGGCAATTCGAAAGTTTCGAGCCGGAGATCCTCTTTGCCGTAAAGTCTTACCGCGGTCGTTTTCATTTTCCCTTAAATCCCCAATTTGGCGCGGCGCATTTTCTCCACGCGGGTGAAATTCATCCGGGACGTGTATCCCGGCAGCGGCAGGATCGCTTCGTTGACCGCGTCCAGAATCCAACTGGCCTGCGGATAGTAGAAGGATTCCAGTTCCGGGCACGGCGAAATGCTGTTCGGCGCGCCGACCACCACCGGCGGCGCATCGAGATAGTCGAACGCCATCCGGGTGACGTTGGCTGCCACGTCGTTGAGGAACGATCCCCGTTCGCACGCGTCGGAGATCAGCAGCAGCCGACCGGTCTTTTTCACCGACTCGATCAGTTTGTCGTAGTTGAAAGGCACCAGCGACCTCGCGTCGATGACTTCCGCTTCGATGCCGTACTTTTCGCTCATCTCCTTCGCCGCCTTGATCGCCGGATAGAGCGTGGCGCCGATGGAGAGGATGGTGAGGTCGCCGCCGACGCGTTTGACATCGGGTTCACCGATGGCGACTTCATAGTAACCCTCCGGAACGCCGCCCTCGTGGAAAAGTTCGGCGGTGTCGTAGAGTTTCTGGCTCTCGAAGAAGATCACCGGGTCGGTGCCGCTCAGCGCGGCATTCATCAGCCCCTTGGCATCATACGGCGTGGCCGGGAAGCAGACCTTCAATCCCGGGATGTGGGCGCAGAGGCTGGTCCAGTCCTGCGCGTGCTGGGCGCCGTATTTCGCGCCCACGGAGACCCGAAGCACCACCGGCATTTTCAGTACGCCGGCGGACATCGCCTGCCATTTGGACAACTGGTTGAACACTTCGTCCCCGGCGCAGCCGAGGAAGTCGCAGTACATCAGTTCCGGGATCGCCCGGCCGCCGCAGAGCGCGTAGCCGCACGCCGCCGCCACGATCGCGGATTCGGAGATCGGCGCGTTGAAGAACCGGTGATACGGGATCGCTTCGGTCAGCCCGCGATAGACACCGTAGGCGCCGCCCCAATCCCGGTTGTCCTCGCCGAAAGCGATCAGCGTCGGATCGGTGTAGAACTTGTTGATGATGGCCTCGAACAGCGCGTCGCGGACGTTGAACGCCATCAGTTTGGAGACTTCCTTGCCGTTTTCGTCGTAGCCGAAGCGTTTCTTGCCCTGGATCTTTTTCAGATTGGAGTTTTCGGCCAACGGCATATTCACTTCCGGCTTGCGGTCGTCGAATTTCTCCACATGGCCGTTGGAGAGCATGTATTTGCGCATGGCGTCCGGCTCTTTGGCGGGGTCGATCCGCGGGGAGACGGTATCATCAATGGCCAGTTTCATGATGCGGGTGATCCGCTCCTTGATGTCGGCGTTGAACGCGTCGAACGCATCGTCCGCGGCGATCTTGCCCTTGACCAGTTTCGCCCGGAACGCCGCGATGGAATCCTGCGCGCGCCACGCCTCGATCTCCTCCTGCGTCCGGTAACTGCTGCTGTCGGTGGCGCTGTGGCCGACGTAACGGTAGGTCACGGTCTCCAGCAGGACCGGTCCCTGCTTTTTCTCAATGATCTCGCGTTTGCGTTTGAACGCGTCGATGACCGCCAGCGGATCGTAACCGTAGACCCGTTCCGCATGCAGGCAGTCGGGCCGGACGCCCGCGCCGATGCGCGCGGCGATATCGTAGGCCATCGTCTCGCCCCGGGTCTGGCCGCCCATGCCGTAGCCGTTGTTGATGCAGTGGAAAATCAGCGGCAGACCGCCCTGATACTCTTTCTCCCAGAGTTTGAAGTACTGGTCCATGGAGGCGAAGTTCAGCGCTTCCCAGACCGGGCCGCGGCCCATGGAGCCGTCGCCGACGTTGCAGACCACCAGACCGGGTTTTTTGTTGACTTTCTTAAAGAGCGCCGCACCGGCGGAGATCCCGGCCGAACCGCCGACGATGGCGTTGTTGGGATAGATGCCGAAGGGCAGGAAGAATACGTGCATGGAGTTGCCCAGTCCGCGGGTGAACCCGTTTTCCCGGCCGAAAAGTTCCGCCATGAAGCCGTAGAGCAGGAAGTCCAGCGCCAGATCCCGGACATTGCCGCTCTTGTTGTTCTTCTCGACGACCTTGAGCAGCGCGCCGTCGAAGAAATTCTTCATCACATCCATCAACTCCTTTTCGGAGAGGTTGCGGATGGCGTTGAATCCTTTAGCCAGCACTTCGCCGTGACTGCGGTGGCTGCCGAAGATCACGTCGTCATGCGTCAGCGTGTAGGCCATGCCCACCGCTTCGGCTTCCTGACCGGTGTAGAGGTGCGCCGGACCGGTGTAGAGGTAATCGACGCCGTTGTAGTGCTTCTGCGTCCGCACCTGAAACAGCATGGTCTCGAACTCGCGGATGAACTGCATGTCGCGGTAGATGCCCAGCAGCGCATCCTTGCTGAAAAGTTTCTTTTCCTCCGCGAAGGTCTTTTTGTACTGGTTCAGTTCGATCTTGCCCAGATCGACGACTCCGGGTTTGCGGATGGCCACCGGGTCGATGAATTGACTTTTCGGCATTTCTTTTTTTCCTTTTCTTTGATTTTAAGGTTGAAGTTGGATCATTTGACCTGCGAAAGCGCCGCGTCGCGGAAGACCTCGCCCACAGTCGGATGGGGGAAGACCACTTTGGCGATTTCGGCGCAGTTGAGTTTTCTCGTGATGGCCATGGCCAGACCGAAGATCATTTCCGAGCCCGGATTGCCGAGGATGCACGCGCCGATGACGATGTCGTCGGCATCGAGGATCAGTTTGAGGAACCCGGTGCCGCCCTCGTTTTCCGCGATGTAGCGGCCGCTGTACTGCAGCGGCATTTTGACGGTGTGGAATTTCAGCCCTTTGTTTTTGGCGGTCTCCTCGGTCTCGCCGACGCTGGAGACTTCCGGATTGGTGTAGATCACCGCCGGGATCGCGCTGTAATCCATGGCGTCCCGCTCGCCCGCGATAACGTTGACGGCGACTTCGGCCTCCCGGTAGGCGGTATGGGCCAGCATGGATTTGCCGTTGACGTCGCCCACGGCGAAAACGTCGGACACATTGGTTTTCATCTGATCGTCGGTTTTGATCGCGCCGCGCTCCATGTAGACGCCGATATTCTCGTATCCCATGTCGGCGGTGTTGGCGCGGCGTCCGATGGCCACCAGAATCTTGTCGGCCGCCAGTTCGGAGGCGCCGGAAGCATTCTCCACCGCCAGCGTGCTGCCCTTGACGGCGACAGCCTTGGTCTTGAGCATAAATTTGACGCCGCGCTTCTCATAGATGCCGCGAAGCATTTCAGACATGTCGATATCCGTCGGGCCGCCGATACGGTCCAGCATTTCGACCACGGTGACTTCCGTGCCGATGCTGTTGAAGTAAGACGCCATTTCCAGCCCGATGACTCCGCCGCCCAGAACGATGAGTTTTTTCGGTGCTTCGGTCAGCGCGAGAATCTCCCGGTTGGTCAGCGCGTCGCCGGAGGCGACCGCTTCCTTCAGTCCCGGGATCGGCGGCACCGCCGCCACGGAACCGGAGGCGATGATCAGTTTTTTGCCGACGTATTTTTCGTTTCCGGCTTCCACGGTGATGCCGGAAGCGTCCTTGGACAGCACTTTCGCCTGCGCTTTGACCACGTTGACCTTGGCGCCCTTCATCTGCATGGCGACGCCGGAGACGAGGGTCTTGACGACCTTGTCCTTGCGGGCGATGACCTGGGCATGGTCGATTTTCGCGCCGGTGACGGTAACGCCGTAGTGTTCGCCGCCGCCGTTGGCGTAATCGAATATCTTGGCGCTGTACAACAGCGTTTTGGTGGGGACGCATCCCTCATTGAGGCAGACGCCGCCGAGGGAACGCCCCTCGAAAAGGCAGACGCTCATGCCTTTGTGACCGGCGCGCTCCGCCGCTTTGTAACCGGCGGGCCCCCCGCCGATGACGAGCACATCGTAAACCATAATTTCCTACCTCGAATTTAAGGATTAGAGAGCCAGAATCAGATTGAATTTTTCCAGTTTCTCGGCCACCGCCTTGAGGAACTTCGCCGCCGGCGCGCCGTCCACTACCCGGTGGTCGAACGTGAGCGAGAGGCCCATGGCCTGATAAAATTCCACCGAACCGTCGGCTTTCTGCCGGGGCCGGAGCATCGTGCCGCAGACGCCGAGAATGGCGGTTTGGGGCGGATTGATGATCGGGGTGAAACTCTCGATGCCGAGATTGCCGAGATTGGTGACGGTGAAACTGCCGCCCTGCAGTTTGTCGCCGGGCAGCGTGCCGTCCTTGCACTGGGCCGCGAACTCCTTGACCGCGACGGAAATCGCCATCAGGGACATCGTGTCGGCATCCTTGAGCACCGGGACCAGCAGACCTTTGGGCGTATCCACGGCCACGCCCAACTGGGCATGGGTGAAACGGCGCATCTTGTCGCCGATGAAGTTGGCGTTGATGTCGGGGAATTCCACCAGCGTTTTCGCCACGGCGAAAAGGACGATGTCGTTGAGACTGACCTTGTTCAGTCCGAGTTCCGGCGCGTTTTTCATCTGCTTGCGCAGTTCCAGAATCGCGGTGGCGTCGAAGGTGCGGTTGAGCGTGAGTTGGGCCATTTCCGCCAGCGATTTGTGCATGTTGTCGGCAATGACCTTGCGCAGACGGGAAATCTTTTCCTCGGTGTAGGCCGCCGGAGTTGCCGCCGGAGTTGTCGCCGGGGCCGGAGTTGCGGGGGCGGACGCCGGAGCCGCAGTTGCCGCCGGAGCCGCCGCTTTCAGCGCCTTCACATCGCGTTCGATGATCCGGCCTTCGGGACCGCTGGCCTGAGCCTGAGCGAGATCGAGACCGAGTTCGGAGGCCAGTTTTCTGGCCCGGGGCGAAGCGAGCACTTTGCCGCCGGACACCGCCGGCGTTGCCGCCGGAGCGGGGGCAGGGGCGGGCGCCGCCGCCGGAGTCGCTTCCTGCGCCGGAGTCGGGGCCGCCGCGCCGGGAATGGTGAAACTTGCCCCCGGTTTGCCGACCACGGCCACCGGAGCGCCCACCGCGACTTCATTGCCGGCGGGGACGAGGATTTTCAGCAGCGTGCCCTCGTACTTGGCCAGTTCCTCAAAGGAGGATTTGCCGGTCTCCAGGGCGAACAGCGGCTGCTCGAGTTTGATGACGTCGCCTTCCTTGACCTTCCACTCGGACAACAGCGCGCTCTCCTCGGAGACCCCCATCTGGGGCATCAGAATGAAGTTGACATCCGCGTTGTCGGAAGCCGCCGGAGTTGCCGCTGCCGCCGGAGCGGGGGCAGCGGCGGGCGCCGCCGCCGGAGTTGCTTCCTGCGCCGGAGCCGCCGCGCCGGGAACGGCGAAACTCTCTCCGGGTTTGCCGACCACGGCCACCGGAGCGCCCACTTTGACTTCCTCCCCGGCGGGGACGAGAATTTTCAGCAGCGTGCCCTCGTACTTGGCCAGTTCCTCAAAGGAGGATTTGCCGGTCTCCAGAGCGAACAGCGGCTGTTCGAGTTTGATGACATCGCCCTCCTTGACCTTCCACTCGGCGAGCAGCGCGCTCTCCTCGGACACGCCCATCTGGGGCATCAGAATGAAATCAGCCATAATACCATATTCTCCTTATGTGTTGGTATGTTACAGCAGTTTACGACAATTTTTCAGCATGCTTGCGGGCAACTCGCCGTCCCCGACCAGCACGTCCACATCCTCCATCCGGGCAAACGTGAAGGGCAGCAGCGTGCCGACCTTGGATTTGTCCAGCATCATCACCACTCGCCGGGCCTGTTTCACCACCGCCCGCTTGAGCAGGGCGCCGAGTTGACTGCCGACGGTAAAACCGCTGCGTTCGTCATAGCCGGAAGCGGTGACGAACGCGGTGTCGATATTCAGATTTTCCAGATTGCGGACGATCTCCGGGTCGGAAACGGCGATCTCGTCCCGGGAAAGCGTCCCTCCCAGCATGATGACGGAGGGCTTGGCTTTGCGCATGGCCACTTCCAGTGCGATATTGGGGGCGGCGGTGATCACCGCCAGATGACAGTCAGGCAGGATCCGCGCCAGCGCCATGGCCGTGGTGCCGGAGTCGAGGAAGATCCCGGTGTCCGGTTCGATCAGTTCCACTGCCTTGTCTGCGATGGTTCGTTTGGCCTGAGCGTTGCGCTGTTCGCGTTCGCTGTAGATATCTTCGTGAAGCCCGTAGCGGGAAGGGATGGTGCGGGCGCCGCCCCGGGTGAGAATGAGCCGGTGTTCCTGTTCCAGCGCGGCCAGGTCCCGGCGCAGGGTCATTTCCGACCACGAAGCGAAATGAGCGGCCAGTTCTCCGATGGAAACCTCACCTTTGGACTCAATAAATTTTCGGATCGCTTCGCGCCGTTCCGTCATTGTCGGAATCCTCGAGTTTTACCCGTCACCCAATTACCGCATATAATATATGGGGGGCGCGGCGCAAAGTCAAACGATTTTGTGAAAAATTATCAAATTTTGTGATTTTCAAACAAAATCTGCCGGATCACGGAGAAAACCGCCTTAGGCCAGCAGGCCTTTCGACTTGTCTTCAAAAACCTTTTCGCTGACGGCGGCGGAGGAGGGGGACAAAAAAAAGGAGCGGCATGCGCCGCCCCTTCGGGATTTCCTGAACTTCGCCTCAGTCGAGTTTCAATCCGTCCATTGCGCCGGAGTCGAAAACTTCGCCGACGTTGACCATCGCTTCGCCGGGTTTCAGCGCCGCGGTATATTCCTCCTCGGCGGCCTTGAGGTCCGCTTCGGAGAAGTCGCCGTCCACCGCCTTGATCGACAGCCCGATCCGACGCTCGTCGGTATCGACCTTGATCACGCGGGCCTCGACTTCATCGCCGACTTTGAGGACATCCTTGACCTTGTCCACGCGGTCGTGGCTCAACTGGGAGATGTGGATAAGACCGTCGATCTTGTTGCTCAATTCGACAAAGGCGCCGAAGGTGGTGATCTTGGTCACTTTGCCCTTGACGATGTCGCCGACCTTGTAAAGATCGTTGATATTGCTCCACGGATCGTTCTCCGCCTGCTTGAGGCCGAGGGAAATGCGCTGCTGCTCCGGATTGATCTCCAGAATGACCACTTCGATCTCCTGTCCCGGAGTGAGCACTTCGCTGGGCTTGTTGATCTTGCGGGTCCAACTCATGTCGGAGACGTGGATCATGCCGTCGATGTCGTTCTCGATCTCGACGAACGCGCCGTAGTTGGTCATGTTGCGGACCTTGCCGACGATGTGCTTGCCCACCGGATACTTCTCGGCGAGCACTTCCCACGGATTGCGCTCCTTCTGCCGCAGACCCAGGGAAATTTTCCGGCTTTCGCGGTCGATATCCAGCACGACGGCTTCGACGATCTCGTCCTTGCTCAGCACGTCGCTGGCTTTGTTGATGCGCTTGGTCCAACTCATTTCGGAGACGTGGATCAAACCCTCGACCCCGGTTTCAATTTCCACGAATGCGCCGTAGGGCATCAGATTGACCACCTTACCGGTGACATGACTGCCTTTCGGATATTTGGCAACCACGTCGTCCCACGGATTGCGGGTCTTCTGCTTCAGACCCAGCGAAACGCGTTCCTTCTCCTTATCGATGCCGATGATGACCACTTCGACTTCCTGACCGACGGAAAGCACTTCGCTGGGATGGTTGATCCGGCCCCAGGAAATGTCGGTGATGTGAAGCAGACCGTCGATGCCGCCCAGATCGATGAAGGCGCCGAAGTCGGTGATGTTCTTGACCGTGCCTTTGACCAGATCGTCGACCTTCATGGTCTCCAGCAGTTTGCCGCGCTGGTCGCGGATGGACTCCTCCAGCAGTTCGCGGCGGGAGACGACGATGTTGTGGCGTTCGACGTTGATCTTGATGATCTTGACATCGTATTCCTTGTTGAGATAATCGTCCATGTTGCGGACCGGGCTGACGTCCAATTGACTGCCGGGCAGGAAGGCCGGGAAGCCCTCGACGTCCACCATGATGCCGCCTTTGACCCGGTGACGCATGGTGCCTTTGACCACATGGCCTTCACCGTATTCGGTGGTGATGCGGTTCCACGCCTTGATGGAGTAGGCTTTTTCCAAACTGAGAGTCGGCATGTTCTGACGGTTCTCGATCTCCTCGAGGTAGACGTCGATCTTGTCGCCGACGTTGGCATCGTCGAAGTTCATGAATTCACCGGACGGCACAAAGCCCTCGGCCTTGTAACCGATGTCCACCAGCGCCCCGTCCGGACGTTTGGCGACGATGGTGCCTTCGACGATCTTGCCTTTGGTGATGGTGCCGGCGCCCTCTTTGCCCTTCAGCAGTTCCTCCATGCTCTCCGGCATGCCGCTGAAGTCGAGAAAACTCTCTGCAAATTTGTTCTCTTCCATTTACTTGAGATTTCTTGTTGGTTATTGACTTGTTGCGTTGACCGTGCTTCCCGGCCCCGTGCCGGGAATAACCCTACTGCCGATAATATAGCACGGAATCACTTGCAAGTCAAGGAGTTTTTTCGCATTTGGCGAGAAAAACCCCGATATGCGGCGTAATATCGAAGCGTTCCGGCTCCGCCGCGGGGCGGTAATGCCTCAGCAGTTCGGCCAGCGCCGGATTGGGCAGCCGCCGGTAGCGGGGGGAAAGCACGAGCAGGAAGCGGTCGATTTTGTTGGCCTTCAGGTAGCGAAGCAGAATTTCGGTGCGCGGAAGATCGGTGATTTCGAGCCAGAGTTTGTTCCGCATCGCCCGCGGCGTCATTTCCGGGAGAAAGAACACATCGGAGACGATGATTTTTTCCGGGGCTTCCCGCAGCGTGTTTTCCAGCGCCCGCGTCCGGTGCGAGACTTCGTACAGCGCGCACATCGCCCATATCTGCATGGCGCACCCGAGGGAGAGCAGGACCGCCGGCAGCCACGGACGGCGGCACGCCCCGGTGATTCCCAGAGCATAGCCGCACAACAGCGCCAGCAGCGGCATGACGACGATGCAGTGGCGGCTGCTCCAGGTGAGGCCGATGTCGTTGGCGTTGAGAAAGAGGGGGAACAGCAGAAGGTAAAGAAATACCGTCAGCGCGGTCAGTCGGATCTCCGAATTCCCGGCGCGGAGCAGGGCGCGCCAGTGGGCCAGCACCGGGATCGCCGCGGGGAAAGCGAAAAGCAGTCCGGCGGTCCGCGCCGATGTCAACAGCGGATCGTCGCTGCGGAACAGACCCCGCAACAGAACCGCGCCGGCGAGGACGGAGATGGTTTGGACGGCGATCCGGAACTTCCGAAACGACCGGAAATCCGGAGCGCATCCGGCGATAAAGGTCACCACGGCCGATCCCGCGGTCAGCCACGGCGCGAACCGTCCGACCGTGTCGAAACGGAGCAGTTGCTGACCGTAGTTGAAGCCGATCTCCCGCAGGCGGTCGGGCCATGCGGCCGAGTCGGGACGGTTGTTGGTGAAATACGCGCCGCCGTGCAGTCCGAAAATATGGCCGTAAGTGCGCAGGTTCACCGTCCACAAAATCAGGACCGGGATCGCCGCGCCGAGGGCGAAAAGGGGCAGTTCCCGGCCGCGCCGCCGGATGAGCAGCGCGAGCCCGAACGCCGCTCCCAGCACATAGAGTTCCTCGCGCATCCACACCCCGCATCCGAAAAGCAGTCCGGCTCCCAGCGGTTCGCCGCGGTAAAAACACCACGCCGCCGCCGTCACCAGCGCCGCCGCCGGAAGCATTTCCCACATCTGCACCGCATAGAATACCAGCGGGGAGGCGCAAACCAGCGCCAGAACCGGAAACAGGCGGTCCCGGCTCAGTTTCAGCGTGAAAAACACGATCAGCACCGCTGCCGATATGGAAAGCACGCTCGCCGCCGCGTCTCCGAACAAATTCCGGAAAGGCAGCGTCGCCGCCGCCAGCGTTTCCGGGAAGAATGACCGTATTCCGCCGTCGGGCATGAGTTGAAAGTGGAATCCGCAGTACGGAAACAATTCCGGGACCGGATGGCGGAAAACGCCCTCGCCGTACTCGGCCAGATTGCACAGAATCAGATATTTGTTGCCGCTGTCGGTGATCCATACCGGTGCGGGCGGCAGCGCCGCCGCCGCTCCGACGATCAGCATGAGCAGGATCAGCGGCAGGAAAAATCTCCGACGCCGGAAGCGGGCGGAGTTCATTCCGCCGCCAGCATGTCGGCGGTGATGACCTCCACATTTTCGGCGGTCAGTTTCGCGGCCGCCTGCTCCTGATCGGCGAACCGGAACACGATCACCGCCCGGTCCTTTCTGCCGCCGGCAAAGGCGTACATGTACTCCACCGACAGTCCGAGCCGGTCGATGACGGTGAAAAGTTCCGCCAGTCCGCCCGCGCAGTCCGGGACGCCCAGCGCCAGGACCTTATTCTCCTTGACCACGAATCCGTCCGCGCTCAGCGCCGCTTTTCCGGCGGCCGGATCGTCCACCAGCAGCCGCAGAATGCCGAACTGCTGGGTGTCGGCCAGCGCCAGCGCCCGGAGGTTGACCCCCGCCCGCTTGAGGACATTGCACGCTTCGGACAGCGCGCCGGGGCGGTTTTCCAGAAAAAGCGACAGTTGCGTCAACATGATGATTCCCTCCGAATTTAGGGGTTTCCGGTTCACGGGGATAAGATAACACGCCGCCGGCGGTTTTTCAAGCGGCGTCAGCCATTTCGCAGTTCTTCGAGCCGTTGTTCGCAACTGAGTTTGAGAATCTGGTCGATGATCAGATCGAATCCGCCCTGCATGATTTTCGGCAGATCGAACGAGGAGATGTTGAACCGGTGATCCGTGACCCGGTTCTGGGGGAAGTTGTAGGTCCGGATCCTTTCGCTGCGGTCCCCGGTCCCCACCTGCGACCGTTTGTCCGCCGCCTGCTTCGCCGCTTCCTGCTGCTGTTTGTGCTCCAGCAGTCGGGCGTAGAGGATGCGCAGGGCGATTTCCTTGTTGCGGTGCTGGGATTTCTCCTGCTGACTGGCCACGGACAGACCGCTGGGAATGTGGGTCACCCGCACCGCGGAATCGGTGGTGTTGACGCATTGACCGCCCGGCCCGCTGGAACGGAACACGTCGAACCGCAACTCCTCCGGTTTGATGTCCAGTTCCACCTCCTCGGCCTCCGGCATTACGGCCACGGTCACGGTCGAGGTGTGGATACGGCCCCCCGCCTCGGTTTCCGGGACCCGCTGGACGCGGTGGACGCCGCTTTCGTACTTCATCCTGCTGTAGACGTCGACGCCGGAGAGGGAGAACGACACATCCTTGATCCCTCCGAGGTCGGTATCGCTCTGATCAAGGATCTCGACCTTCCAGCCCTGTGACTCCGCGTAGTGCAGATAGGCCCGGTACAACTCCCCGGCGAAAAGCGCCGCTTCATCGCCGCCGGCCGCCGGTTTGATGCCGACGATGATGTTTTTGGCGTCGTTGGGGTCCGGCGGCAGGAGCGACAGTTGGATTTTTTCCTCCAACGCGGCGGATTTGGCGGACAATTCCCCGATCTCCTCCTCCAGAAGCGTTCGCATTTCGGCGTCGTTCTCCGCCGTCAGCAGTTCATGATCGGCGGCCAGCGCCCGCAGTGCCGCGGTCCACGCGTCGAAGTCCGCGAACAGCGCGGCCAACTTGCTGTGTTCCTGCGAAAGACGGCGAAATTTTTTCATGTCGGCAAAAACTTCCCCGCTGGAGAGCAGTTGCTCCAGTTCCGCTTCCCGGATTCTGAGGTTCCGGATGTGTTGTTCGATATCCGAAGGGGTCATAATCAAAAAAAGGCTTGCCGATATCCACCGGCAAGCCGAAATACTCTGGTGACTTACGCCTTCTTGTAACGTCGGTTGAATTTGTCGATCCGCCCTGCGGTATCGACGAATTTCTGCTTGCCGGTGAAAAACGGGTGGCATTTGGCGCAGATGCCGACCTTGTATTCGGGGCGGGTGGATTTGATGTGCCACACCGCGCCGCAGGCGCAGGTGACCACAGCGTCGCCGTACTCCGGATGAATTTCCTTTTTCATGTTCAGACTCTCTCTTATGTTGAAATCCGTATTGAAAATATGTCAGGATAAGAATATACACCGATTTGCCGGTTTGTCAAGCCGACGCCCGGATTTTCCCGCTATTTTATCGGGATGAACCATCCGGTGCGGCGCAGGAAGCCCCGTTCGCGCCGACAGCGCAGCACCGCTTTCTGCAGCGAAGTGCGGCATTCGTAAGTCGCGAAATCGTCATCCTCCCGGCCGAAAACGAAGTACAGCCCGTCCTTGCCGGTGGAGAAGACCGGAAACAGCGATCCGGTCCGGCTGAGTTTGGCGATATTGGATTCCGGCAGGTACTCCTTGTAGGCGGGGTTGAAGAACCACGAATTGGTCCAGATGATCTTAGCCGGTTTGTCCGGGAAGTACTCCGCGAAAAATGTCTTCGCCTCCGTGAAGGCCGCTTCGCACACCTCCGGGGTCATGCCGCCGCCGCCGGGAATATGGTAGTGGATCGTCCAGTCCCCCGGTCCGGCCAGTCGGGTCCAGTGCTTCAGGTCCAGCGTCACCTCGTCGGATTCGGCATACCCGGATTCCGGGTTCACCGGTGTGCCGGTGACGGTGTCCGCCGTTCGGACGAGCCGGGTGGTGTGCACCGCCCGGGCCGGGTCCTGGGTCCGCTCGCCGCGGTCGTCGAACTGCCAGCCGTCCTGACAGAGCGCGGCCGTTTGGCCGCCCGCGGAGTATATCTCCGGCAGAAATTCGTCAAACGCCATCATCTCGAAGTCGAACCGACCGATCCGGAAGCACGGCCGGTTCTTGAAATTGAGCATGAAGGGCAGGGATTTGGCCAGAATGCCGAACTCCCCGTGGTACTTCTGCGCGAAAAACACCGTGGACGACCCGATGCGGTCGGCGGCGGCCCGGGCGTATTTTACCGGAAATTTCTCCCGGATCGCCCGTTCCTCGAAAAACGGGATGAGCGCCATGAGCAGCAGAATGTAGATTTTGCCGGATTCCGCCTCCAGTCCGGCGAGGATCTCCGGGAATCCTGCGCGGTTCCGGATGCAGAACTCGCTGTAAAGGTGCCACACCAGCGCCCGGGCCTCCGGGTCGTCCTGAAGACGCCGCGCGCAGGCCGTCACCCCGGCCCGGCGTTCCGGCGGCATGGCGGTCAGCGGCCAGTACGCGGCGATGAATTCCGGCGTCAGAAAGAATATCCGTCCCGGGGCCCCCGTCAGAGCCGAAATCCTTTCCTCCGGGGTGAATCCGTTGCGGGCAAATAGATCCTGCATGAAAAACTCCTTTACAAATCCGGCGCCGCATCGCGCATGGCGGCGGCCACGTCGTCGATGATGTCTTCCAAAGTGCGTTCCGGTTTCCAGCCGGTAAGTCGGTTGATTTTCGTCGTATCCGGCATTCGGCGGCGCATGTCTTCAAATCCTTTGGCATAGGCCGTCTCATAGGGGATGACTTCGATGGCGGAACGGCTTCCGGTGCGGGCGATGACCAACTCCGCCAGTTCCCGGATTGTGACCAGCCGGGAACTGCCGATGTTGTAGATATTGCCGATGGAACGGTCATCCGCCAGCAGCAGCAGCAGCGCCCGGATCACATCGTCGACGTGACAGAAACAGCGGGACTGACCGCCGTCGCCGTACAACTGCAGCGGTTCGCTCCGGAGCGCCCGTCCGACGAATCGCGGCACCACCATGCCGTACTTGCCGGTTTGCCGGGGGCCGACGGTGTTGAAGAACCGGACCACCGTTCCCCGCAGACCCGCGGTCTGATGGTAGGCCATCAGATAGAACTCGTCCAGCAGTTTGCTGCAGGCGTAACTCCAGCGGGAGTGTTCCGGCGAACCGATCAGCAGATCGTCGCTCTCCGCGAATTTCTCGTGTTCGGATTTGCCGTACACTTCACTGGTGGAGGCGATGATCAGCCGCTTGCCGCGGGCCGCCGCCGCTTTGATCACATTGGCCGAACCGTCGATGTTGGTCCGGATGGTGCGCACCGGATCGTTGACCACCAGTTCCACGCCCACCGCCGCCGCCAGATGGAACACCGCGTCGGCCCGGCGGACCAGCGCGTCGACCGCGGCGGGGTCCCGGGTCACGTCGAGTTCGACCACCTCAAGTTTCCGGCTGCCGTCTTTCGGCAGGTTGTCCCGGGAGCCGGTGGAGAAGTCGTCCGCAACCGTTACTTCATGTCCCGCACTCAGCAGTCTGGCGCACAGATGGCTGCCGATGAACCCGGCGCCGCCGGTGATCAGTATCTTCATCGTCCGCCTCCCGCGGAACGCTTCCGGAACATCCGTTCGAACATCAGCATGACCGGGCCGGAGAAAATATACGCCAGCGTCAGAAACGCCAGTCCGTCCAGCCGGAAGCACGCAACCACCGCCAGCATCCCCACCACCAGCGGCAGTTTCCTCCGGTTGCGGCGGATGGACATCAGCCATTTCCCCGCGTGGATGTACGATATGGTGCTGGTCATCAGCAGGCCGAGGATCGCGGTGTACGCCGGCAGTATCCATGCCGCGATCCGCATATCGGTCTCCGTCAGGCCGTCGCGCTGGTTCCAGATGAAAAAGAGCGCCACGCAGATCGCGGCGGCCGCGCCGGGGGAGGGCAGGCCGGAGAACCGGTCGGAATTTCCCTTGCTGTGGGTCTTGAGCGTGGCGTGAACATTGTACGTCGCCAGTCGCAGCGCCGCGCATCCCAGGTAGATCGAACACATCAGATAGACGTAGATCAGACGCCATGTGCCGGCGGCGTCCCACTGAAAAAAGCACTGGCAGATGATTGCCACCATCATCGCCGGAGTTACGCCGAATGTCACCATGTCCGACAGCGAATCCATCTGGATGCCGTGGAGACTGGCCGCGTTGAGCAGCCGGGCCGCCAGCCCGTCGAAAACATCGAAGATCATGGCGGAGAAGATCATGATGGAACTGATGGTGCATATCTGCAGCGCCGTGCCGTGTTGCGCCCGGTACGCGGTGACCAGCAGCAGCATGGCGGCGAATCCGCACAGGGAATTGCAGATGGTCAGGAAGTTCGGGATGTACTTTAGAAACCGGGCCTGCGCCCGCAGGATCTGGGAACTTTTTTTCATGTTGTCACCGTTGAATTCCTGTTGATCGTTCAATGTCCTTGTCTGAAAAACGGTTCGGGGTCAGGGGCGGTTCCGCACGATGCTCCCGGCCCGAAGCGACTCAAAACTCTCCCCGGGCTTATGCCGGAGGAAGCCCTGCTCGAAAAACATCCGGTCGATGGTGCCGTTCAGCAGCACCCGGTAATCCCAGTGCAGATCGGGCCGCACCGCTTTCAGGTACGGCAGCAGTTCCGTGGTGCAGTTGCCCCGCACGGTCCGGTAGAATTCCAGATGACCGTAGAGGTCCGCTGTGCGTTCCGCCAGCAGCAGAAACAACTGCCTGACTTCGGCTTTCGCGGCGGTGGTACGGTAGCGGTAGAGCGCTTCGCCGCTGCGAAAGTTGCTGCGCAGGTCGAAAAGGTCTTTCGGCGGCGCCCAGATGTAGATCAGCGCGTGCTGTTTGAACAGCGTGGTGTAGTAGGCCCGGCTGGTACCCTGCGGACACTGCATCTCCACCGACAGCGCCGCCGACTTTCCGTCGGAGAAGTTGAAACACAGCATCATGTGCGCGATACTGTCCATGCCGTCCCAGTGGGAGAGGGCGAGATCAAGGGATTCCAACCTGTCGACATCGTAGATCTCGTTCCGGTAACGGACGTCGAAGTCGTGTTCCGTCCGGTAACGGAAATCGCGGACGTCTCGGAATTCGAAGCGGTTCCGGTCCAGCCTGCGGACCTGCGGCTTGCGGGCGCAGGTCTTTTCCCAGCGGGCGTTGCGGAACTGCTGTTCCGGGGTCAGCATGGCGTAGAATCCGCCCACCGCCAGAACGAATACCGCCAGCGCGTAGGCGCAGCCCCGTCTGCGCCGGATGCCGAGCCAAAGCACCAGCACCGCCACTGTCAGAATGTGACAAACCGTCCATTCCCAATTCATCATCACGGTGAGCGTCACCGCCGCCGCCAGCGATGCCGCCAGCAGAAGCGTGTGGAGTATCGCCCGCGCGCAATTCATCGTCCGACCTCCGTCTGCAGATCCGGGTACCCTTTGAGGTGCGCCCGCAGGATGCGGCGGATTTCCTGGATCGCCAGCGGATTCTGCTGGACGCTGTGGCCGGACTTGACCACTTTTTCACTCTGAACCTCGTCCAGATGACTGCTGCGGTAGTCCACCACGCCGTCGGAACCGCCGGGGATGTCGCCGCCGCCGCGGTTGCCGATGATGGAGTGGTGCGGGATCGGCGCCATGGGCATCTTTTCCATCAGTTTCAACGCGTTGTTGTCGGTGGAGAGATTTTCGATTCCGCTCAGTATCTCCACTTCCCGGCTTTTGCCGTCGCCGCGGTCCGCCAGCGTGGAGACGACTTCGCTTTGGAAATCCAGCAGCGCTTTCGGAAATTTCACAAACGAGGAGAGATATTTGCTCAGCCATGAATCCGCCAGCGTCGCGCCCCGGTGCGGCACGGCGATGAAAATGACCCGCTTGACCGAGGGGAACGGCTGGAAGACCAGCCATTCCGCGAATTTGGAATTCCGGTGCCCGGCCATCACCTGCGGGAAGTCCGCCCCGAAATACTGTCCCAGCACCTCCTCGTTGCAATTGGAAATCAGGATGCGGGCGAGCAGTCCGCCCATCGAGTGTCCGATGACCACCATGCGGTCGAAACTGGTCAGGTCCCGGCCGTCCCGCACCAACTTGTCACGCTCCTTCTGCAGCGCCTTTCTCAGGTTCATCGCCGAGTAGAAGATCGGATTGCCGCTGGCGTAAGTAAATCCCATGAACCGGTAATGCCTGCGCAGGACCGGATCGCTCAACAGCGTGTTGATCATCTGCATCCATGTCCGGGTGTCCGACATCAGGCCGTGGACCAGGATCACCGGGATGCGGTCGTCGTGATGCGGTTCCATATGGTACAGCCCTTCGACATCCGAAGTTTGGTCCGCGATGAACGCCCGGGCGAGCAGGTTGATCGTCGGCGGCTTGCGGATCATGTACGCCATGGGGATGGAGAAATCCAGCGCCAGCGGCAGCGGGAAGTCCTTGTCCGGCACGGTGTCGCAGGAGCGGGAATCCAGATAGCGGAACTTCGCGGTGTAGCGGTTGTCGCCGTTATTCCGGCTGATGCGGATGATCAGGGTGCCGGGAATGACCTGTGCTTCGGCGAACACGGTCTCCGGGATGGCGTTCTCCGCCAGTTCGCAGATCAGTTGCGCTCCGATGCCGAACCGTCGGTTGTTATGGGTCAGATTCACCGCCTGATATTCGGCGCACAGTTTGAAATCCGTGATGTTTTCCCGTTTGACCGGAAGCAGGTACTCCGGCGTGTCGAACCGGATCTGCTGGCCGCCGGCGGCGGTGAGTTCAAAGGAGTTGGACGCGTGCAGCCCCCGTTCCTTGAGATAGCAGAACAATTCCGTCAGCGCCCGGTTGTAGGAGCGCATCGCCACCAGAATATCCGGGTCGAAAACCGATGCGCCCGGGGTTCGGACGATCTCCTCCAGATATTGCTGCGCATGCAGGATCACCGTGAGATGATAGCGGACCGCAAGGTCCGGATCGTCGCAGAAGCGGGACGCCAGAAGCAATCCGGTTTCCGCCAGCGCGATACGGACCTCCTGCGTCCGGTCGGTATCCAGCAGGGATTCCAGCGTCGGGATGAATTTTTCCGGTTCGTCGGTCAGCATGTCCGCCAGCAGGTAGTTCCCCAGCAGATTGGTGGTGTCCGAACTCATCCCGAGCAGAAAGACGGACTGCGTGTTGTAACGTTCCCGTCCGGCGGCGCCCACGGCTTTCACCCCGATCTCCCCGCCGCATCCTCCCATAAGGAGGGCGAGGCACAGCGCCGGCAGCAGCAGCAGCGTTTTTCTCATAAGTTCCCCCGAGCCTCCCCGCGGATGAGCCCCCGGTAGATCTGGGGAATGATGTATTTGGCCACCGAAGCCGCCGGCAGGGCGAAGATCATCCCGGGAATCCCGGCGAAAACCGCGCCCAGCAGGACGACGATGATGGTTTCCAGTGTGCTGAGCCCGAGGGCTTCCCCGATCACCGCCGGATAGAGGATGAATTGTTCGATGATGCCGTTGTAGATCAGGTAACAGACGACGATCGCCGCCAGCATGTTGCCGGAGGCGTCCCCGGACGCCAGCGTCACCAGCACCGTCACGGCGCAGGAGATCACCGGGCCCAGATAGGGCAGGGCGATGCCGCACCCGGCGAGGATCCCCAGCGGAAGAAAGAACGGGACCCCCAGAAAGAAGAAACACGTGGTGTAGACCGTGGAGTCGACGAGGATGAGGGTCAGGTAGCCTTTCAGCCACACCCGCAGTCGGAACAGGATGCCTTCGATGATCCGGCCCGCCTCCGCGATGACGTTCTCGTCCGCGCCGGGCAGCCAGATGCCGTTGAAAAACGACCGGACCAGATATTCGCTTTTGCGCTTGTCGCTGCCGTCTTCCCGGCAGAACTCCGCCAGTTTGGTCAGGAACAGCAGCGCGAAAAACACCGTGAGCAGAATATTGCACAGCAGGGAGATGACCATGCCCACCATTCCGGTGGTGAAGTAGAAGATGCCGCCGCTGTGCTTGAGTACGGTCTCAAAGAATTTCGTCCGCGCCTCCGGGTCGTTGATGACCTGGCCGAGAAAGTCCAGTCCGGCCCGCACCGGGGGAAGTTCCTCGAAGTGCTTCCGCAGTTTCTCCAGATAGTAGTTGGTCCGGGCGATCGCGGAGTGTTGGTCCAGCGTATGCTGTTCGCGGTTGCGTTTTTTTTCCCAGACCTGAACGCTTTTCTGCACATTTTTCATGTAGCGGCCGGTGAGTTTGGTCACGCCCCAGCCGGCGGCGCCGGCGACCAGCAGGGCGATCGCGGCGGTGAGGGTGACCGCCTGTCGGATGATCCGGCGGTCATGCTCCATTGCCGCGTCCGTCGGGATGGCGGCGTGGGTGTCGCGCCGGGTGATGGCCCGGGAGAGTTTCCGCAGCGGCGCCAGCAGGGATCCGAATCCCGCGGTCAGCAGATAGACCACCCCGCGCCGACGGCGCAGCCGCCGCTCCAGAAATTTCTCCAGCGGCAGCAGGATACAGCCGAGGATCAGACCGAAGATCACCGATTGCAGCAGTTTCGCCGTCAGGATGAACACCACGATGATGACCAGCGCCGCGATCACGCCGTGTCCGGACCGGATCAGCCGATTCCGGCGTTCGTATTCATCGCTCAACTGGCGGTGAAGCGCGGAAAATTCCTCCTCCGGCCACGCGATGGCGGCCGCCAGCCGGCGGGCGATCGCCACGTCATCGGGGGCGTTGCCCAGCGCCAGCGCCAGCAGAAATTCCGCGATCTTCCGGGCCTGAGTTGTTCCCGCGCCGCAAAGGACCCGGACCGCCTCGGATTCCGACAGGGGCGCGAGGCGGTCGAGTTCCCGCAGACAGTGTTCCGTTTCGGCCCGGTCAAATTGTTCCTCCAGCAGTCGGCGGCAGATCGTTTTCCGGGATTCGGGGATGTGTCCGTCCCGCGTCAGCATCGGAAAAATCAGCGACAGAAACGCCGTGTAGATCTCCTGCCGCCGTTCCGCGTCGGCGTCCCCGGAGAACATCTCCCCGATGAGGGCGAAATTCTCCCGGACGATCCCCGTCGCAGTCCGGGTGAAACCGAAAATCCGCCGCACTCTGCCGTAACCGGACATGGTCTACTCCGCGACTTCCACGCTCTTGTCGCCGGGGACGACTTCGCCGATCACTTCGGCGGTAAATCCGTTCCCGCGGATGATTTCCAGCGCCCGGTCCGCCGCCGTGCGCGGCACGAACCATACCATGCCCACGCCCATGTTGAACACCCGGTACGCTTCCTGATGACCGACCTGTCCCTCCCGGACCAGCAACTTGAAAATCGGCGGTACCGGCAATGCCGACGGAGCGAATTTCACGGAGACGTCCGCCGGCAGGATCCGCGGCACGTTGTCGTACAGCCCGCCGCCGGTGATATGGGCGATGCCGTCCAGCGGCAGGTCTTCGGCCATGGCCTGACGGATGGCGGGGTAGTAGCAGGTGTGGGGGTGAAGCAGTGCTTCGCCCACGGTCTCGCCCAGTTCGTCGAGGTAAGTTTTTACCGTATATTTGTCGTGGTCGAAAAGAATCTTTCTGGCTAAACTGAACCCGTTGGTGTGCAAGCCGTTGGAGGCAATGCCGACGGCGACGTGCCCGGGACGGATCTTCTCTCCGGTGATGATTTTGCTCTTTTCCACGATCCCGGTGATGACGCCCACCAGATCGAAGTCGGCGCCGTACATTCCCGGCATTTCGGCGGTTTCTCCGCCCAGCACGGCGCAGTTGGCCGCTTTGCAGGCTTTGGCGATGCCGCCGAGGACCTGTTCGTACAACGGAGAACGCAGTTTCCCGATGCCGATATAGTCGAGGAAGTAGACCGGTTCCGCGCCCTGCACGGAGATGTCGTTGATGCAGTGATTGACGATGTCGCAGCCGACGGTGTCATACTTTTCCATCATCGCGGCAACCATGAGTTTGGTCCCCACGCCGTCGATGCTGGCGACCATCACCGGCTCCTTGTACTTGGTCAGATCGATTTGAAACAGCCCGCCGAAACCGCCGATGGGCGCAAGCATTTCCGGACGGCGGGCGGCGCCGAGATCGGCTTTGACCCGGTCCAGCAGCGTGGTGGCCAGGTCGATATCGACCCCGGCCGCTTTGTAAAGTTCACTTTTTGCCATAAGATACCGACCTTTCCGTTCAGAGGTTCCAGAATTTTTTAGTGCCGCGGTACGCCATGCGTCCGGCCAGATCAAGGGCGATCTCCTCCGGCATCTGCCCCCGTTCCACCAGGTCGCCCAGCACGTCGGACAGCACCCGGCGGAACATTTCAAACCGCGATCCGTAACTCAGCAGTTTCCGCGAATCGGAAACCATTCCGGCGAAGTTGCTGAATGTATCCGCCGAACCGATGTATTCCAACTGCCGCCGCATGCCGATAGGCGTGTCCAGCAGCCACCACGCGGACCCGAGGGCGACCTTTTCCCCGAAGGCCCGGGCGATGGTCGCCAGCGTCCCCTGATGGGAGGCTTCCAGACAGTAAAGCACGACTTTGAGCCGGCCGTCGAACCGGTTGAGGAAACTGCACAGCGCCGGGGCGAAATCGAGGAAGTGATTGCTGATGTCGCCGCCCACGTCCGGGCCGAGCGCGTCGAACAGCGAGTCGCGCACATCGCGCACCGCGCCGAGATGCAGTTGCGTCACCCAGTCGCTCTTGCTGTTGAGTTCGGCGGCCTCCGCGAGGATGTACCCCATGAATGCGTCGACTTCCGCGGCAGTGAGCGCTTCCTCCGCCATCGCTTTTTTGAAAATCCGGTTCGCGTCGGCATATTCCACATCGGCGCGCAGCGGGATTTCCAGCCCGTGATCGCTGGCGCGACAGCCCCGGGCCTCGAAATAGTCGTGGCTCATCCGGAAGGCGTCGATCAGGCCGGACAATTCATTCAACTTGACGTTGAACCGCGCCGCGACCTGATTCATGTACGGCCGCCAGACCGGGGCGAAAATTTTCATCGCCTTGTCCGGCCGCCAGGTGGGACGGATCAGCGTCCTGCCGAACGCGGCGTTGGCGCGGGCGTGGTCCTCCAGCGTGTCGATGAGATCGTCGGTGGAACACATCACTTCCACATTCAGCGGCCCGGTCAGCAGGGCCTGAGGCCGGTAGGCGTCGGTGGCCAGTTTCGCGGTGACGGCGTCGTAGATCCTGCCGCCGGTCTTTTCGCAGAGCAGTTCCTCCACGCCGAAATACCGCTTCAGATCAAGATGGATCCATTCGTAGACCGGGTTGCCGGCAACTTCCGGAAAGATTTTCGCCAGCGCGAGGAACTTCTCTTTCGGGGTCGCGTTTTTACCGGTGATCAGCGTTTCCGGCACGCCCCGTTTGCGCATCATCTCCCACACGTAGTGATCGGTGGCCGCGAAAAGTTGCCACGCGTCGCGGTAGTGGTCGTTGTCCGCGATCTCCCTGACGTTGGCGTGGTTGTGGGGATCGACCACCGGCAATGTCCTGACCGAGTCGAATATTTTCAGTCCGGCGCCGTTGCGGATGAGGTAACTGCGATCCATGAAAGCCATTTTGTATTCTCCTGATTGATTTGAGGTTGTGTTCACACATTCACCGCGTCGCCGCGGCCCATGTCCGAGGCGCGGGCGGCCAGCAGCGGACGCACGGTCTCCTCCAGAAACGCCTCTACCTGCTGGGGCGCCCGGCCAATGAAGGCCGCCGGGTCGATGATCCGGTCGAAATCGTCTTTGACGGCGGCGAAAGCCGGGTCGCGGCGCAGCCGCTCGAGCAGATCGTTGTCCAAGCCCTCTGCTTTGACCCGGCGGGCCGCCGCCATGGAATGTTCGCGGATCACCTCGTGGAGTTGCTGGCGGTCTCCGCCGTGCTTCACGGCTTCCATCAGCAGATTTTCCGTGGCCATGAAGGGCAGTTCCGCGTTGATATGGCGGGCGATGACCTTTTCCCACACCTGCAGCCCGTCGGTGACGTTGATGAGGATGGAGAGGATCACGTCCGTGGCCAGAAACGCTTCCGGCAGGACGATCCGTCGGTTGGCGGAGTCGTCCAGCGTCCGTTCGAACCACTGGGTCGCGTGGGTCATGGCGGCGTTGCCGGGAAGGTTCATCACGTAGCGCGCCAGCGAAGTGACCCGTTCACTGCGCATGGGGTTGCGTTTGTACGCCATGGCGCTGGAACCTACCTGCTTGGCTCCGAACGGTTCCTCCAACTCCTTCATGGAGGCCAGCAGACGGATGTCCGTGGCCATTTTTGCCGCGCTCTGGGCGATGCCGGAAAGTACGCTCAGCACGAAATAGTCGATCTTGCGGGTGTAGGTCTGACCGGAGAGCGCGATGACGCGGTCGAATCCCATGGCTGCGGCCACATTCTTCTCCAATTGCCGGCATTTGGCGTGGTCGCCGTCGAAAAGTTCCAGAAAACTGGCCTGCGTGCCGGTGGTTCCCTTGACGCTGCGGAAGGGCAGTTCCGCCATCTCCCGCTCCACCCGCTCGAAATCCAGCACGAAATCCTGCAAATACAGCGCGAACCGCTTGCCCAGCGTCGTCAACTGCGCCGGCTGGAAGTGCGTGAATCCCAGTACGGGAAGCGCCTTGTACCGGTCGCAGAACGCGGCCAGATTGGCGATCAGTTTCAGCATTTTGCCCCGGATCACGCCGAAAGCCTCTTTGGTCTGGAGCAGTTCGGTATTGTCGGTGACGAAGCAACTGGTGGCTCCGAGATGGATGATCGGCGCGGCCTCCGGGCACAATTCGGAGAGGGCGCGGATATGGCTCATCACGTCGTGGCGCAACTCCTTCTCCAGTTCCGCCACCCGGTCGAAGTCGATGTCGTCCAGGTGGGAAGCCAACTGGTCGATCTGAGTTTGGGTGATGGGCAATCCCAGTTCCTTTTCGCACCTGGCCAGCGTCAGCCAGAGTCTGCGCCAGGTGGAGTGCTTGTGCTGCGGCGACCAGATGAAACTCATTTCCTTTCCCGCGTACCGGTCGGTCAGCGGGCTGCGGTAAACGTCATTCACGGCAGAAATCCTCATATCTTAAATTGACAAACGGAATACACCTCCATATAATTTACGGCATAAACTGGTTTTTCGCAAGCCGTTGAGACGTAAAAAACGCTTTTTCCCTTTGCATTTTGCCGCTCCCGGTGGTATATTCAGCGTCGAACGGAACAACAGGGAAGGATCGTTTATGGCACACGAAATCATCATTTTGGTGGAAAATCTGGACGCCAGCCGTTATTTTTACCGGGAGGTCCTGCAAGTCGGGCCCGTGATTTTGGACAGCAACAGCGCCGTGGTGTTCGGACTTGCCCCCGGACTGGTCCTGGTGCTGGAGCGGTGCGCAGGCGGATATATGGAACACGCTTCCGGGGCGGTGCGGTTCGCGCTGGAATGTGCCGATATCGAGGCGCTGGCGGAGCGGATGAAAAAGGACGGCGGCACCCTGTCCGATCCCTTCGAGCGTCTGGGCCGCACCTGCTGTCGGGGATGCGACCCGGAGGGCAATCCTTTTCTCGTGATCCGTAAGCCGTAACCCTATCGGGTCAGCCGGATGCGCGGGTCCGCCGCCATGTAGAGCAGATCGCAGAGCAGAATTCCCAGCAGCGTCAGCGCTCCGGTGAAGGTGAAAAGCGCCATCTGCAGCGGATAATCCCGGCTGGAGAGCGCCAGCAGCGAGAGCGAACCCATGCCGGGCAGGTTGAAAATGTACTCCACCAGTACGCTGCCGCCGACCAGCGCCGGCAGAATGCCGTTGAACAGCGTGATCATGGTGATGAGCGCGTTGCGGAAGGCGTGGTGCCACAGCACCGCGCTTTCGCTCAGCCCTTTGGCCCGGGCGGTCCGCACGAAGTCGCTGTGGATGTACTGCAGTACGCTTCCCCGGGTGTAGCGGGACAGTCCGGCGAAGCCGCCGTAGGCCAGACACAGCACCGGCAGCAGGAAGGTCCGGATTTGTTCCCGCTGATACTGCCAGATGTTCAGCGCGTCGGCGTCCTCGATGCCGCCGCCGATGGGGAAGACCGGAAATCTGCCGCCTTCGCAGAACAGCGCCTGGAGCAGCAGCCCCACCCACATGACCGGCAGGGAATACAGCACGAAAAGCAGAAATTCCGCGATCCGGTCTCCCGCTCCGCCCGCGTGCGCCGCCGAACCCACGCCGATGGGAATTGCCAGCAGATAGGTCAGCAGGATCGCCCAGCAGTTGAGTTTCAGCGTGAGCGGCAGTCGTTCCAGAATCAGTTCGGTGACGCCGCGTCCGGGGTCCACGGTGACGGATTCGCCGAAGTCTCCCCGCAGCGCGGATTTCAGCCACCGGAGGAACCCGGTGAGGATCGGCCGGTCCAGCGCCAGTTTCTCGCGCAGGGCGGTGTTGACCCGCAGCGCTCCGCTTTTGCCGTCGATGGTGCCCTGCCGACCGTCACCGGTCAGCATGTCGCTGCGGGTGGGATCGCCGGGAGCCAGCCGCAGCAGCGCGTAACTGGTGAAAAGGATCGCCAGCAGTGTGACCAGCGCCAGCAGCAGCCGCTTGAGCAGATATCCGGCCATGTCAGCGGACCCCCGGCGGCAGCGGCAGCAGACTCAACAGTATGCCGCCGCAGAGAAACGGCAGGATCAGCAGAGTGACGCCCAGTTCCGGGCGTGCCCACCACGCGGCGGCCGCGCCCACCAGCACCGGACCGAGGATGGTGGTGAATTTGCCGAAAAAATTGTAGACGCTGAAAAGTTCCGCCGCCCGTTCCGGCGGGATGATCCGGCTGTACAGCGAACGGCTCAGGGCCTGGATCCCGCCCTGACTTGTCCCGATCAGAAAGGCGATGCCGCCGAATATGATCTGCCGGACCCGCAGATCCGGGGTGAACGACAGCACCGCCGTCAGCACGGCGATCAGCACGTAAACCGCGATGGCGACGCGAATCATGGGCCGGGCGCCGAATTTCTCCGCCGCCCTCCCGTACAGGACCGTGAAAGGAAAAGCGATCACCTGGAGAGCCAGAACGATGGTCATGAGAACACCGGGCGGGATCCGCAGATTCGCCGCCAGCGGCGTTGCCACCAGCAGAATGGTGCCGATGCCGTCGATGTAGAGGAAGTACGCGATCAGAAAGAACAGGATCAGCCGATGTCCGGCGATGAATTTCAGCGTCTCCGCCATGCGGACCCGGGTGCCGCCGTCGCCGGTTTCCGGAACGTTCCTCAACAGCGGGACGGTTCCCGCGCCCCACCATAGCGCGGTGATCCAGAATGCCGCCCGATACGCCCATGCCGGACGGTAAAACGCGACCAGCATGACGGGGATGAAGGGGACCATGCCGCCGAGGTATCCCCATGCGTATCCGATGCTGGAGAGGCGGTCCCGCTCCTCCGGCTTTGCCGCGTCGATCAGCAGAGAATCGTAAAAGCCGTTGGCGCTCATATACCCGCACATGCCGAAGAAAAAGAGGATCAGGATCGCCAGCGGGTGGGCGCGGTCGCTCAGCAGCGACATCGCCGCCGTCGTGAGCAGACCGACGCCGGTGCACAGCCCGAGCATCCGGCGCTTCCGGTGCCTCACGTCCGCAAAGTTGCCGGTGGCCAGCGTGAAGACCCCGGCCGCGATCCCCGCCAGACTTGCGGTGTAACCCCAGTAGGCGGTGCCGGAGACTTCGCCCCAGACCGGTGTTGCCGCCGCCATGAAGAATGCCGGGGCGAATACCGTGCGGACGATCAGCGCATAGGCGGCGTTTGCCGGGTCGTAAAGCAGCCAGGAAAACTGGGACTTAGAGAACTTCATGCCGCCCCCCCGTGTCAGAAGCCGAATTCCGGCTGGATGATCCCCAGATCGTCGTCATCGGCTTCGGCGGCCGCGTCGGGAGATTTTGAGGACGGCGCGGCATTCGCCGGCGCCGTCGGCTCCGGTTTGCGCCGGGGCCGGGATTTTTTCTGCCGGGGTTCCGGCTCCCCGGAAAGTTCCAGCAACTCGGGCTTTGGCGTCGGCTCGGGCTCCTGCGTCGGCTCGGGTTCGGGCGTCGGCTCGGGTTCGGGCGTCGGCTCGGGTTCGGGTGTCGGCTCGGGTTCGGGTGTCGGCTCGGGTTCGGGCGTCGGCTCGGGTTCGGGTGTCGGCTCGGGTTCGGGTGTCGGCTCGGGTTCGGGTGTCGGCTCGGGTTCGGGTGTCGGCTCGGGTTCGGGTGTCGGCTCGGGTTCGGGTGTCGGCTCGGGTTCGGGTGTCGGCTCGGGTTCGGGCGTCGGTTCGGTCATGGCCTCATCGCGGTCCTCGGATTCCTCCGGGGCGGCGGATGCGGCGGCGTACTCCTCCAACTCCTCCGGCGTCAGATAGCGGGCATGCACGATCTTATTCACCGGTTTGTCACCGAGGAGGATGCCCCGGGCTTTGGGGGTGCGCGCCGGAAGTTCCATCAGATTGATTTCCCGCTCCCGAACCGTGTCGCGGACCGTCTCGTACAGCGTGTAAACCGCATCGGACCGCGGGGTCAGCAACTCCAGTTTGCACCCCGGCGGACAGAAGGTGTACTCCTTGTCCATGATGTAACCGGCGATCCGGCTCCGCTTGCCGTAGAATTTGCCGCTTTTGCTCTCCTTGTAAACGATGCCGAATTCCGTGGCGGCGTCATAGCGGCGGAAGTCGTACAGTCTGCCGACGTACAATTTCTCCGGGGGCAGGGGGATGACCTTGAATTTGCCGGATTTCTCCGTACAGACGAAGCGGTCGAATTCGTTGCACACCACCGTGTCGTCGCTTTTGATCGCGGTGCCGATGTAGCCGTTTTTGCGGTCCCAGCCGATCTTGATGTTGTTCAGCGCCGCCTTCGTGCGGTCGATCTGCTCGAATTGTTCGATCTCCGTGCGGCGGGGGAAGTCGGCGCCGTACTCCCGCTTGAGGTTCCGCAGATAATCGATGGCGTACTCGGTCAGGTGGGCCAGATTGTGCTTGATCTCCCTGATCTTCGCGGCGATCTCCCGCAGTTCCCGCTGGTTTTTCTCAATGTCGAACCGGGCGATGCGGCGCACCGGCAGCGCCAGCAGTTTATCCACGTCCTCCCGGGTGATGTCCCGCTTCAACTGCCCCCGGAACGGGGCCAGCCCGGAGAGGACTTCCGCGTACTCCTCCTCCTGATCCTTGCACTCCTCGATGCGCTTGTAGATCCGGTTTTCAAAGAACAGTTGCGCCAGCGTCTTGGCGTGGACCAGTTCGTTCTGCCGTTCCAGTTCGATCTCGAACTCCCGGCGCAGATACTCCAGCAGTTTGGCCACGTTGCGCTTCAGCACCTCGGTGACGGTCATCTGCCGGGGCCTCCGGTCGCAGATCACCACCAGTTTCGGGGAGATGGAGACGGAGCAGTCGGTGTACATGTACAGCCCCTGCATGGTTTTCTCCGGATCGTATCCCCGGGTGGGCGTGACCCGGATCTCCACATGGTCGCTGGTGAAGTCCCCGATGTTGGAGACGCGGATCTTGTTTTTTTCCGCCGCTTTTTTAATGGAGGCGATGAGCGACAGGGAGTTTGTGGTGGCCGGGATCTCCCGGATGACCAGGTCCCGGCCCTCGATGTCGATTTTGGCCCGGAGCACGATCCTGCCGTTGCCGTCGTCGTATTCGCGGACATCCATCACCCCGCCCTGCTGGAAGTCGGGGTAGAGGTGGAATTCCTCGCCCTTGAGTTCGGCGATCTCCGCGTCCAGCAGTTCGTTGAAGTTGTGGGGCAGCACGCTGGTGGACATGCCCACCGCGATGCCGTCGCTGCCCATCATCAGCAGACTGGGGACTTTGGCCGGGAGCAGTACCGGTTCCTTTTTCCGCCCGTCGTAGTTGGGGATGAGTTCGGTAATGTCGTTGTTGAACATCGTCGCGTAGGCCAGACGGGTCAGCGAACACTCGGTGTACCGCGTGGCCGCCGCCGGACTGCCGGTGAGGATGTTGCCGAAGTTTCCCTCGGTGGCGATGAAGTACGGAGTACTGAGATAGTGAAGTTCCTCGGCGTCGCTCCGGGGGTCGCGGACCATTTTTTCCACACAGCCGCCCTTGTTGGCCAGCACGGTGAGCGCATCGGCGATGGAAGCGTCGCCGTGGGGGTGGTAGTGCATGGCGTTGCCCACCACGTTGGCGCTTTTGGTCATGAGTCCGTTGTTGTAGATCTGGTAGAGCGTCCACAGAATGCGCCGCTGGACCGGCTTCAATCCGTCGTCCACGTCCGGGATGGCCCGCGACCCGATGACGTAACTGGCGTATTCGAGGAAATTCCGGTCCATCATCCGCCGGAAGAAGTCGTTGCCGCCCTGCCGCTGTTCGGCCAGAGCGACGGAATCGTTCTCCTCGTTCAACTCCTCCGGGGACGGCGTGTTCGGGGGCAGTTCGTCACTCATAGTCGACGACCTCCAGATTGCTCATGATGTAGTCCTTGCGTTCCGGGGTGTTGTCGCCCATGTAGAATTTGAGCATGTCGCCGATCCCGTGCATGTTGTCCAGCGTCACCGGGGAAAGCCGCATGTTTTCCCCGATGAATTCTCCGAAATCCTCCGGATTGATCTCCCCCAAACCCTTGAAGCGGGTGATCGCCGCCTGTTTGCCGAGTTTGGCCGCGGCCGCGTCCCGCTCGGCCTCGCTGTAGCAGTAGATCGGTTCCTCCTTGCCCCGGCGCACCCGGAACAGCGGCGTCTCCAGCACATAGAGGTGGCCGGAGAGAACCAGTTCGCTGAAAAAGCAGAGGAAAAACGTCAGCAGCAGATTGCGGATGTGCAGACCGTCCACGTCCGCGTCGGTGGCGAGGATCACTTTGTCGTAACGCAGATCCTCGGTGGATTCCTCAATGCCCAGCGCCTGCATGAGCATGGTCAGTTCCTCGTTCTTGTAGATCATCTCGAATGTTTCGCCGAAGGCGTTCTTCGGCTTGCCCCGAAGCGCGAAAATGGCCTGACAGTCCACGTCCCGCCGTTTCTCCAGCGATCCGGCGGCGGAGTTGCCCTCGGTGAGAAAGATCATCGTTTCCCGGGGCTCTCTGCCCCGGGGCCATTTGTCGCCGGTGTGGAATTTGCAGTCTTTGAGTTTGGGGTTGAAAAGTCTGGCTTTCTGCGAAGTCTCCCGGGATTTCTTTTTGACGTCCTGGATCTGCTTGTGCAGTTGCTCGTTGCGAACGACCTTGTCGAGCACGGTGTCGGCGATCTCCTTGTTCTTGTGGAGATAGTCGGCGACCGCCGCGCTGACCGCGGAGACGATCGGTCCGCGCACATCGGTATTGCCGAGTTTGTTCTTGGTCTGGGATTCGAACACCGGGTCTTTCACCTTGACGGCGACGGCGCCGATCATGCCGTCCCTTATGGCGTCGGCTTTGAAACTTTTGCCGGAGTATTCGTTGATCCCCTTGAGGACCCCTTCCTTGAAGGCGGAAAGATGGGTCCCGCCGTCGCCGGTGTACTGGCCGTTGACGAAGGAATAACTCGTCTCCCCGTAGTTGTCGCTGTGAGTCAGGGCGAATTCCAGCATCTTGCTCCGGAAGTAGATCACGCCGTAGAGCCGCTCGTCGCCGGTCTCGGTCTCCAGCAGATCCTGCAGACCGTTGGCGGAGTAGTAGCGTTCGCCGTTGAGATGCAGCGACAGCCCGCTGTTCAGATAGGCGTACATCCAGACCCGCTTTTTCACATACTCCATCCGGAAACGGTATTCGGGGAACATCTCCGGATCGGGAATAAATTCCACGCGGGTCCCGTTGCGTTCGGCGCACTCCCCGGAGCGTTCCCCGGTCAGGAGTCCCCGGGAGAACTCCGCTTCATGAAATTTGCCGTCCCGTACCGACCGGGCAAGGAAGTAACTGGACAGCGCATTGGCCGCTTTAGTCCCGACGCCGTTCATGCCGATGGAGTATTGAAAGGCGTCGCTGTTGTATTTGCCGCCGGTATTCATCAGCGAAACGCAGTCCACCAACTTCTCCAGCGGAATGCCCCGGCCGTAGTCCCGGACGGCGACTTTCCCGCTCTCCACGTCCACTTCGATCTCGATTTTCCGGCCGCACCCCATGATGAATTCGTCGATGGCGTTGTCGATGATCTCCTTGAAAAGGACGTAGATGCCGTCGTCCGGGTGACTGCCGTTTCCGAGACGGCCGATATACATTCCGGGGCGCAGACGAATATGTTCCAGCGCGCTTACGGTCTTGATGGAACTGTCGTCGTATTTCGGAGCGGGCTCGGGCATGGTTCCTCTGTCGGTTGTCGATGGCTGAAAACAGAACTCTGATCATCTTCCCTGAAATATAACCCCGAATGCGGAAAAAGTCAAGAAAACGGACACATTTGCTTGACAAAGGTTTTTAACGAGTTTATATTAGGTAAACGATGCAGTAAACAAAGGAGGCGGAACGTGAGACGATCGCTGAATCGGATCCGACATGTTTTCTTCGATATGGACGGCACCATCTACCACGGGGGAGTGCTGTTCCCGACGACGAACCCGTTTCTGGATTTTCTGCGGGGCAGGGGGATCGGTTACACGTTTCTTTCCAACAACTCCTCCTACGGCCACGCGGAATATGTGGCGCGGCTGGCCGGATTCGGCATCGAAGCGGGGGAGGAGCAGTTCTACATCTCCACGGATTACGCCGTCGACTACTTCCGGCGCCTCCATCCGGATTTGAAACGTCTGCATACGCTGGGCATGCCGTGCATGGACCGGATGCTGGAAGTTGCGGGGTTCGTTATCGACCGGGAACATCCGCAGGCGGTGGTGGTGGGGTTCGACCGGCAACTGACCTATGAAAATCTCTGCCGGACGGCGTGGTTCCTGCGGCGCGGAGTGCCTGGGTTTGCTACGCATCCCGATGTCTTCTGTCCCACGGATCAGCCCACCTGCCTGGTGGACTGCGGCGCGGTGACAGCCTGTCTGGAGGCGGCCGCCGGCGTCAAACTCAAAGTTCTGGGCAAACCCGATCCCGGTATGCTCCGTGAGGCCGCCGCCCGGGTCGGCGTGCCGGTGGAATGCACCCTGATGATCGGGGACCGGCTGGCCACGGACATCGCGGTCGGCGTCGGCGCCGGGGCCATGACCTGCCGGATCAACGGACCGGGGGCGGACCTGACGCCCGCGCCCGGGATCGTGCCGGACCTGGAAGTCTGCGACCTCGGCAAACTGCAGGCGATTTGGGAAGGCTCTGTACTAGAGGAGGACTGAAAAATAAAAAAATCTGCCTCCGGGTGCTACCCGGACGTGATCCAGCGGCGGAACGCTGGTCGCCGCCTGTGCGGCGAAATCTCAGCGAAGCGTTCAGGTCGGCACAGGCCGACACCTCCCGCCGGAAGCGATGTCCCGGAAATTTTTTCCGGGACGATTGAGCGGGAGGCGGCTAGCCGCACGGAACAGAAAATCAGGTTTCTTTTAGTACAGAGCCTTTGGGAAAATTCCCTCGGATGACGCGGGGGATCGAATATGAAAACAGCATCATGCGGAAAGGTTGGAAAAATGGAAGAAAAAATCTGTCACATTGATTTCGCCACACTGGAGAACTTCATGCGGGATTCTCTCATCGGCGCCGGGGTCCCCGCGGCGGACGCCGCCACCTGCGCCGAAGTCCTGATCACCGCGGACAAACTGGGCATCGATTCCCACGGCATCGGCCGCCTGAAGCCCATCTACATCGACCGGATCAAAGCCGGGATACAGAATCCCGTTACCGAGGTCGAATGGGTGCGGAAATCACCGACCACCGCCGTGATCGACGCGCACGACGGCATGGGCATGGTCGCCAGCAAACAGGCGATGCAGTACGCCATCGACAGGGCAGACGAACTGGGCATGGGCATGGCGGTGGTCCGCAACTCCACGCATTACGGCATCGCCGGGTACTACGCGCTGATGGCGGCGAAACGGAACATGATCGGCATTTGCGGCACCAACGCCCGTCCGTCGATCGCGCCGACATTCGGGGTGGAAAACATGCTCGGCACCAATCCGCTGACGTTCGCCATGCCGACGGACGAGAAGTTCCCGTTCTTTCTGGACTGCGCCACCAGCGTCTCCCAGCGCGGCAAGATCGAGGTCTACGGGCGCGCCGGGAAAGAACTGCCTCCGGGCTGGGTGATCGACGAGAACGGCGAGACCCGCACCGACACCCTGCAGATCCTGGAGGACCTCGTCAAGGGCAAGGCCGCGTTGACGCCGCTGGGCGGGCTGGGCGAGGCCACGGCCGGTTACAAGGGATACGGTTACGCCACGGTGGTGGAGATATTGAGCGCGGCGCTGCAGCACGGCAGTTTTCTGAAAGGTCTGCTCGGATTCTCGCCGGAAGGCGTAAAGCAGCCCTACCATCTGGGCCATTTCTTCATCGCGATCAACATTGCGAACTTCATCGACCCGGAGGACTTCAAGCACACCGCCGGCGAAATTCTCCGCGCTCTGCGCAACTCCCGCAAGGCGCCCGGATGCGGCCGCATCTACACCGCGGGCGAGAAGGAGTACGAGAATTTCGTCCGCCGCAGTTCCGAGGGCGTGCCGGTCAACGCGACATTGCAGAAAACGATGAAGGAACTGCAGCGGGAATATCATCTTGACCAATATCATTTCGACTTCTGACGCGGCGCCGCGACTTTGGGGGATGATATGGAAGGCATGAATCTGCTGGAGATATCCCAGACCATCCGAAGGGTGCGGCTGGCGCAGAATATGACCGTGGAGCAGTTGGCGAAAAAGAGCGGCTTCAGCAAAGGGTTCATTTCGCAGGTGGAGAATTTCCGCCAGTCTCCTTCGCTCAAGGCGCTGGTGCGCATCACCGAGGCGCTGGGACTGCCCATGAGCGCGCTTTTTACCGGAGACAAGGCGGGGCCGCCGCCGTACACGCTGGGGCGGATCGACGCGGGCGAGGAGGTCGAACGGGACGAAGGGGGCAAGTACGGCATCCGCTACTTTGCGCTGGCGTACCAGCAGATCGGGCGCAGGATGGACCCTTTCATCATCGAATACACCCCGGCATCGCCCCGGGAGTTCATGAGCCACGAGATGGAGGAGTTCTTCGTCCTGCTGGACGGGGAACTGGACTACATCATCTGCGACGACGACCGCCGTTTCCGGATGAAGCGGGGCGACACGCTGTATCTGCGGTCCGGCATCCCCCACCGGGTGGAACTGGCCCCCGGGTGCGCATTCGCCCGGGGGATGGCGGTGTACACCGACCCGAAACTGCAATGACGGCGGCGCGAAGCGTCACGCCTCCAGTTGGATCCCCAGCCACGAAGCGACGGTTTTGCCCATCACTTCGGCGATGATCTCCGCCGGGACGCCGATGCGCTCGAGCAGCGCGACGTAGTGCTTGTGGCCCTCGGTGACGATGTGCGGGTAGGTGACGTAGGCATCGGAACCGAGCACCAGTTTGCGGAAGTTGGCCATGGTCGGCTCCGCGACGGTGAGTTCCGGGGAGAGCATGTCGTACAGTTCTTTGGGCTGGATGCGTTTCCACTGACCGCAGCCGCCGAGGTCGGCGTAAAGATTGGCGTGCATTTTGATGTACTGCGAAGCCTCGTCCTGAAAGATGCGGGTGCCGAGATGGGCCATGATGATATGCAGTTTCTGGAAGGAACGGGCGATGCGGTCCAGATTGATCGGGTTCATGTTTTTGAGCACGGGGCGTTTGTAGACGACGTCCGAGGCGCTGGGGCGGTAGTTCCCGGTGTGAAAGAGCAGCGGAAGGCCGCATTTTTCCGCCGCTTCGTAGACCGGCATGTAGATGTCGTGATCGTACTCGTAATAGGGGTAGATGCACTTGAATCCCTTCACCCCCATCTCCGCGTAGCGGTAGACCTCGTTCGGATCGGCGGTCTCCCAGAGGTCCAGTTTGGCCAGCGGGATGAAGCAGTCCGGGTAGCGTTTGCAGATCTCGATGACGGTTTCGTTGGGCGCGAAGTCGTGTCCGCCGTAGCGCAGTCCGCCGGAGAGCGCCAGAATGGTCTCGCCGTCCCGGGCGGTTTTGGCCAGAATATCCAGTTGATCTTTGTCCGTGCTGTCGCAGTGGACGTGCATGTCGAGGTACTTCATTATCGTTTCTCCGGAAATTGTTGCGGTGACTCCGGAGCATAATATAGTCCGGAGTACGGCAATTATCAAGATTTATCCGGCAATTGCCGGGCGAAACTGCTTGTAAAAGACCGGACGGCGCGTTAAATTATATTTCCGAAAGGTTGAAACGTGAAGGACCTGTTGCTGCATATCTGCTGTGCGCCGTGCGGCGGCGGCTGTGTGGACCGTCCGGAGATGATCGCTCCGGGGCGGCGGGTGGAGTTGTTTTACTCCAACAGCAATCTGGATACGGCGGAGGAGTTTGCGCGGCGGCTGGCCGAGGTGCGCAAACTGGCGGCGTATTGCGGTCTGGCGCTGACGGTGGACCCGTACGACCATGCCGCGTGGCTCCGGGCGGTGGCCGGAAGCGAGGCGGAGCCGGAGGGCGGCGCCCGGTGCCGGAAGTGTTTCGATTTCAGTCTGCGCCGGACGGCGGAACGCGCGGCGGGATCGGGCAGGGCGTTTGCCACGACGCTGACGGTCAGTCCCCGCAAGTCGAGCCGGGTGCTGTTTGACGTGGGTTCGCAATGGGCGGACTTTGAACCGATCGACTTCAAGAAGAAGGACGGATACCTGCGCGGGTGCCGGTTCGCGGCGGCGCAGGGGTATTATCGGCAGAACTACTGCGGCTGCGAGTTTTCGCGCCGCCGGGACGAGGAGAGCAAGTCAAATGGAAAAGATGGAACAGTTGATTGAAAAAGCCGGGGTACTGGTGGAGGCGCTGCCGTACATCCAGCGGTTCCGGCGCTCGCTGATGGTGGTCAAATTCGGCGGGAGCGTGATGGAGAATCCGAAACTGGTCGCCGGCGCGATGCGGGACATCGTGATGCTGGAGGCCATCGGGATCGTGCCGGTGGTCGTTCACGGCGGCGGCAAGGCGATCTCCGCCGCGCTGCAGGAGTGCGGCATTCCGGTGAAGTTCGTCAACGGTCTGCGCTATACCTGCGAGCGGACGATCAAAGTGGTGGACGACGTGCTGCACAACACGGTCAACAAGCAGTTGGTCGAACTGGGCCGGCAGGCGGGCGGCAATGTGGTCGGCATCTCCGGCAAAAGCGTATTACGGGCGGAGAAGACGATGTCCGTCGATCCGGTGACCGGCAAAAGCGAGGATATCGGCTTCGTCGGCAAGGTGGTCGGCGTCAACACCTCGTCCATCATGGAAGCGATCGCAACCAACCGCATTCCGGTGGTCACGCCGCTGGGAGTCGGCGGGGACGGCAAAGTCTACAACATCAACGCCGACACCGCAGCCCAGCGGATCGCGGAGGCGCTGCACGCGCGGAAACTGGTTTTCGTCAGCGATGTCCCGGGGGTGCTCTCGAACCGGGACGATGAAAATTCGGTGATCCCGACCATCCGTACCAACGATATTCCCGAACTGATCCGCGGCGGGGTGCTTTCCGGCGGCATGCTGCCGAAAATCGAGGGATGCGCCGAAGCGCTGGACGCCGGCATCAACAAGGTCCATCTGATCAGCGGCCGGGTCCCGCACGCGCTGCTGCTGGAAATTTTCACCGAGGACGGCATCGGCACCCAGATCGTCCGCCCGGATTCCCGGATGTGAAGGCGGTGAAGTCGTGAGCGGGAACAGTTTCGGCGTCATTTTCAAAGTCACCACTTTCGGGGAATCCCACGGCGCGGCGCTGGGCGCGGTGATCGACGGGGTCCCGGCGGGGCTGGGCGTCGACCGGGCGTTTCTGGCGCGGGAAATGGCCCGCCGCCGTCCCGGGCAGTCGCAACTTGCCACGGCGCGGCGTGAAAGCGACGCGGTGGAGATCCTCTCCGGAGTCCGGGATGACGTGACGCTGGGCACGCCGATAACGCTGCTCATCCGCAACGCCGATCAGCACAGTGCGGATTACGCCGCGCTGGAGGAGGTGTTCCGGCCCGGACATGCCGATTACGGTTATTTTTGCAAGTACGGAGTCCGGGATGCGCGCGGGGGAGGGCGCGCCAGCGGACGGGAGACCTGCGCCCGGGTCGCGGCCGGGGCGGTGGCCAAAATGTTTCTGCGCACGCTGGGCGTGAATATCACCGCGTTTGCCGCGGAGATCGGCGGCGTCAGGGCGGAAACGGTCGACGTTTCCGAGATCGAACGCAATCCCGCGCGTTCTCCCGACGCCGAAGCCGCCGTGAAAATGGCGGAGGTCGCGGCGGCGGCCGCCGCCGCGGGCGACAGCGTCGGCGGGGTGGTGGAGTGCCGGATTTCCGGCGTCCCGGCGGGATGGGGCGAACCGGTTTTCGACAAACTGGATGCGCGTCTGGCCTATGCGATGCTGGGGTTGGGCGCGGTGAAAGGGATTGAGTTTGGGGACGGATTTGCCGCCGCCGGTCGGCGCGGCAGTGAGAACAACGACCCGATGAGCCCCGGATTCACTTTCGCTTCCAACCACGCGGGGGGGATCCTCGGGGGGATATCCACCGGGAACGAGATCGTATTCCGCCTCGCGGTGAAGCCGACGCCGTCGGTTTCGCTGCCGCAGAATACGGTCGATCAGGCGGGAAACGTCCGGCAAATTCGCGTTACCGGGCGGCATGACCCCTGCGTCGTGCCCCGGATCGTGCCGGTGGTGGAGGCGATGGCCGCGCTGACGCTGGCCGACTTCGCATTGATGCAGCGGTGCGCGAAACTGTGAGGAGTACGCCGTGAAAGAGCCGTTTTTTTCCGTATTGATGCCGGTATACAACGGCGCGAAATATTTCGACCGTTCGGTGAAGTCGGTCCTCTCCCAGGGGTGCGGCGACTTCGAACTGCTCATGCTGGATGACCGTTCCACGGACGATTCCATGGCCGAAATCCGGGAACTGGCGGCGGCGGACCCCCGGGTCGTGCCGCTTGCGCACGAGGAGAATACCGGCAGCATCGGTTCGCGGATCGACCTGATCCAGGCGGCGAAGGGCAAGTACATCGTCTGGCTGGATCAGGACGACGAGTATGCGCCGGACTTTCTGGAAACGGCGCACCGGCTGATCACGGCGGGCGACTGGGATATCGTGCACTTCCCGCATTGGGACAAAACCCCGGACGGAAACGTGTTCCGGGAGGGATTCGCGGCGGCGGAAAAACACGGAAGCGAGGTGCTGGACTGGTTTTTCCGGGGGATGCAGGGCAATATCTGGTACATGTGGGACAAGGTGGTGCGCGCGGAATTGTGGCGCAGACACCTGCCGCCGCGGATGCGGTGCGCCACGGACGATGTGTTTTTCACGCTGCCGGTGTTCTTTTACGGCAAAAGTTACCTTGCGGTGGACGACCACCCCATGCTCACCTATTACCGGGACATCGGGCAATGGGGTTCCACCACCGAATCGCTGACATTGGAGCAGTACAAGGCGCAGGTGGATGTGTTCATCCGGTTTTACCAGTACAATCACGACTTCCTGCTCAATCACGGGTTCGGGCTGAAGTACGAGGACGATCTGCTCCGCTTCTGCTATCTGGGGCATCTTTTCTGGCGGGTGATCCTGCTGCCGACGATGGAGGACCGGGACGCGGGGATCCAGTATTTCCAGAAATATTTCTCCTGCAGCGTCACCCCGCGTCCGTATGAGTTCCCGTATCCCGGGAAACCGAAGCGGTTTTCGTATTCGTTCAAGGGGTAGCGCGGGGTAAATACGGCGAGGTGTTGAAATGGCGGATACGCAGTTTTCCATATTGATTCCGGTTTACAATGGAGAAAAGACCATCGCCCGGGCGGTGGATTCCGCCCTGGCCCAGACCTGCGGGGATTTTGAACTGCTGATCTGCGACGACGGCTCCACCGACGGGACCGGGGCGATCCTTGCGCGTTATGCCGAACGGGATTCCCGGATTCGGGTGCTGAAGCATGAGCGGAACCGGGGCGGATTGTGCGCCCGCAACACCTTGATTCGGGCGTTCTCCGGAGAATATTGTGTCTGGCTGGATGCTGATGACGAATTGGGGCCGGATTTTTTGCTGGCATCCAGACAGACTTTGGAGCGGGAGAATTGGGACATCATTCATTTCATTCACGAGGAACGTGATTTGGACGGCAGTAAATATTTGCCGGACTGGAAGGCATTCCGTTATCGGGCGAAAAATTTGTTCGATATATTTCTGTCCGCGCCCAATCATCTGGGACTTTGGGGGAAGGCCATTCGCGGCGAAGTGATGAAGAAGGCCATTGCTCCCGACGTGCGTACTTTGATTGATGATATGTTTTTGGCTCTGCCGATATTTTTCTTCGCCAGCAGTTATATCCTGAAAACCGACCGACCGATGTATACCTACTATCTCGGTACGGGATATTGGTCTCCGTTGCGCAATAGCATGACGTTGGAGAAGATAAGAAAACTTTTTATCCTCAAGCAGCAGTTGGCCGCCTATTATTCCGCGTTTTTGAAAACTCATGGGCTCACCGTTACCGCGGATTGGTATATTTTTGCCATCGACCTCGGAGTGACATTATTTGACATCCTTAAACTGGAAAGCCATCAAGAACGGGAAACTGCTCTCCTTGAGTTTCAGAAATACTTCAAAATATCGCTGACCCCGGCGCCGTATGCCCCGACGTTCTATCCGCCGGGATGTGAACCGAAAAAATTCAGTTATACCTTGAATCAGACCGGTTTGAAACTTTAACCCCATCAATTCAGGAGCAAAACATGTACATCGGAAGAATCGTCGCCATCGGCATGACCAGAAGCAACCGCGTGTGCGCCATGTACCGCGTCTCGTCCCGCTCGTTCCCCAACCGGCAGGCGGTGGAGAACAACGGCAAGATCGCCATCGTCCCCCGCCCCGGCGCGGAGGGCGACCTGGCCAAAAATCCGTACATCAGTTACAACTGTCTCCGCATCGCGGGGGAATGGGCGGTGGCCACCAACGGTTCCCAAACCGATCCCATCACCGAGAAGATCGCCGCCGGGATGCCGGTGCGGGACGCCGTCACCCTCGGTCTGCTGGCGATGGATTATGAAAAGGATTCGCTGGACACTCCGCGCATCGTCGCCGTGGCCGGACGGGTCTCCAAACTCGGTTATCTGGGCATCATCCGCAAAGACGCGGTGCTGGTGCGGGAGTTCGCGCTGGAGCCCGGCGTGGCGCGGTACGTCGCCACTTACGGGAAGAACAAACCCAGCGATGAGAATATCGACACCGGTTTCGACGGCGCCTGTGAGAACTGCGCGGCGCATTACATCGTCGACGGCGGAGTTTTCGCCGACTTTGAGAAACCCGTGACCGGCGCGGCGGCCATGGACAATGGCGAGGGATTCGGTCTGGCCACGGTGATCTGCTGACGGGGGCGGCCATGGACCGGGTCACGGCGGCGGAGACGGGGGATTTCGGACTGCGGCTGTTTCTGCCGGAGGGCAGGGGATTTCGCACCGTGGACGCGGCATTCCGGCCTTATGTGCTGCTGACCGCCGACGCGGAGGTCCCGGCGGGGTGCGAGGTCGTGTCGCTGACGGGACGCGGACAATTCACCGTCAAGGCGGTGTTCCCGGATATGGCGGCTTATGACCGCGCGCTGCCGGAGTTGAAAAAGCGGGGCGACGCGATGGTCTTCCGCGATCTGCTGCAGCAGGCGTTGAGCGACACCGGGCTCCGGCTCTTTTCCGGCGTGGAGTTCCCCGAACTGCGGCGGATGCAGTTTCAAGCCGTCGCGGACGCGGAGGGGCGCCTCGCCGCCGTCCGTGCGACCGATTCCGGCGGCGGGACGGTGGAATTTACCGGGAACGAGCGGCGGATTCTGGAGGAGTTCGACGCCCGCATCCGGGAATTCGATCCCGATGTGCTGGAGGGATTCAACTGCTGCCGCGTCGATCTGCCGCTGCTGCTCGGCCGCGCCAAAGCCTGCCGTTTCACCTTTGACTGCGGGAGGAACGGCGGGGGATTTGCCATGCGTGCCGGCCGGTTCTCCGCCGGAGACAAGCAGATCGGATACAACCGTTATTCCCTCTCCGGGCGTCACGTCGTGGACGTGCTGCATCTGGTCCTGCTCTACGACGCGGTCCATCGTGATTTGGAAGATTACGAACCGGAAACGCTGCGAACGTATTTCCGGCTTGCCGGCGCCACGGCGCCGGAACGGATCGGCGAATTGTCCGATTTGCTGTCGCCCGCGTGGTTCTACCGGACGCGGGCGTTGCCGCTGGGGTATCAGGACTGCATCGTCCGGGGTTCCGGCAGTGCGCTGGATTCGCTTTTCATCGCGGAGTATTTGCGGGCGGGGCATGCGATCCCGTTCCCGGAAAACGCCCGGAGTTACACCGGCGCGCTCACCGGCGCGGAACGGCACGGGGTCTTTGATCAGGTGCGCCACTGCGACGTCCGTTCGCTGTACCCGTCGCTGCTGTTGATGTTCGACCGTTCCCCGGAAAAGGACGAACTGGGGATTTTTCTGCGGCTGCTGGCCGAACTGCGCCGCTTCCGTCTGGAGGCCAAGGACCGGGCCCGCACCCTGCCGGAGGGGCCGGCCAGACAGCAGGCGGAAGCATTGCAGAGTTCCTTCAAGGTGCTGATCAACTCCTTTTACGGTTATCTCGGGTTCGGGCAGGGATGCTTCAACGATTTCGCGCTGGCGGAGCAGGTCACCGCCGCGGGCCGGGAACTGCTGGGCAAACTGACTTCCCGGCTGACGGAATTGGGCGCGACGGTCATCGAGATGGACACCGACGGGATCTATTTCCAACTCCCGGAACACGCCGCGGCGGATTTCGACCGGGCGGTGACGGCGGTTCTGCCGGAGGGGATCGATCTGGAATTCGACGCGGATTATCCGGCGATGTACTCCTACAAGGCGAAAAATTATGCGCTGCTGCACGCCGACGGCAGTGTTTCCCTGACCGGCGCGGCGCTGAAGTCGCGGGCGCTGGAACCGTTTCAGCGGCGGTTTATTCTGGCGGCGGTGACGGCGCTGCTGCGGGGCAGGGGAGCGGAACTGCCGGGGATCGCCGCGAAGTTCCGGGAAGATATCGAAAATCGCGCTTTGCCGCTGGAGGATTTCGCCAAAAGCGAGGTTCTGAGCGATTCGCCGGAGAACTACGCCCGCAAACTGGCCGACGGTTCCGGCCGCCGATCCGCCGCATACGAACTGGCGCTGGCGTCCGGGCGGAAATTCCGGGCCGGGGATAAAGTGCGGTTCTATGTGACCGGGACCAAAGCCAAAGTGCCGGTGACGGGCAATTCCAAACTGCTGGATTCCGCCGTCCCCGGCGAAAGGGACGAGAACATCGCCTACTATCTGGCCAAACTGGACGCGCTGGCGGCGATGTTCGGAGGCGCGTCATGAACTACCCCTCCACCCGTAAAAGTCTGCTGGAAAAAGTCCGCTCCGGCGACGAGGTCTCGTGGACGGAATTTTACCGCCGCTACGCTCCGGTGATCCGGTATGCGGGGACTCTTTGCCACTTCAACGCCGACGAATGCGACGATCTGGTGCAGAATGTGATGCTGAAGTTTTTCAATTCGGCCAAGCGGTTTGTCTACCGGGAAAACGAAGTGAAGTTCCGCACCTATTTCGCCACGGTGATCCGTTCTCAGGCGGTGGATTTCATCCGGAAAAACCGCCGGGCGGAAGCGGTGCTCCCGGCGGAGGAGGCGATCGACCCCGCGGAGGACGGGGAGTTCATGGACCGCTGGCGGCACATGGTGCTGGAGGATGCGCTGGAGGAACTGCGCCGCCGGGTGGACGCCTCGACCTATCAGGCGTTCGAGATGTACGCGCTGCAACACCGCAAAGCCGCGGAAGTGTCCGCTGTGCTGGGCGTGAGCAAAGCGCAACTCTATCTGGCCAAAAGCCGCTGTCTCCGGATGCTCCGGGAGATCGTCGGGCGCTGTAACGAATTTGACGGGGAACTGCACCTTGAACTTTGAGATCGGCGACCAGCCCGGCGGATATCTGCTTCTCTCCCGGTGCGGCAGAGGCGCATACGGCGAAGTGTTTCGCGCCCGCAGCGTCGTGACCGGCAAACTTTTCGCACTGAAAGTATTCCCGGAATCCGGCGCCGCATCCCAAAGAGAACTTGCCGGGATCATCCGCTATCAGACCGTGGCCGCGCATTCGCCGCTGATGCAGATTTATCACGCGGGCATGGAGGCGGACCGTCTTTACTATGTCATGGACCTGGCGGACGATCTGGCCGGGGAGGGCGGCGAATACCTGCCGGACACTCTGCAGAACCGCATGGCGCGGCGCGGGCGGATCCCGGCGGCGGAACTGCGCCGGATCGCCGGCGAATTGGCCGAAGACCTGTCCCTGTTGCACCGCAAGGGATTGTTTCACCGGGACATCAAACCGGGCAACATCATTTTTCTCAACGGGCGGGCGACGTTGGGCGACATCGGGCTGGCGGCGGCGGACGGTTCCGGCACGCTGGTGGGCACCGCCGGGTTTCTGTCGCCGGAAGTGGCCGCCGGGACCCGGCCGTTTGCGGCGGCGGACGACTTTTTCGCTCTGGGCAAAACGATCTACTGCGCGCTGACCGGCAATCCTCCGGAGAAGTACCCGGAATTTCCGGCGGAACTTCGCCTGAGGGAGGCGGGGCCCGTCGTCATCCTCTACAACCGCTGGTGCGCCGGACAGTGCGGACTGCCCGCGGCGCGGCGGAAAAATTCCCGGCGGAAATTGCTCGGAATGCTGGTCGCGGCGGCGATGCCGGCGGTCGGCGTCAGCGTCGGGGTATGGCGGTGGAGCCGCCCGGCTTCGGCGGCAAAAGCGGGTACGATTTTGAACGGGCGGGCGTATTGGGCGGAATTGGAACGCTTGTCCGAAGCGTATCCGCTCCCGGAGGAGTTTCGGCGCATTCTGCCGGAAATGCGCAAGACGAAGGAACGCTGGCGGCGGGAACGGACGGATGCCGGACAAGCCGCCTTCCTTGCTCCGGTGTCGGCGGCGGAGAGCGAAGCGATGGCCGCGCGTCCCGGCAGGGCCGATCATCCGGAAGATTACGTCCGCATCGAGCGGCAGGACGCCGCCGTTGCCGCTTCCGACGCGGCGCACCGGGACGATCCGGTGTGGCGGTATTTTGAACTTGACGACCGAATCGGTGCGGAAATCACCCGCATTCGGGCGTTGAAAGATATTCCGCAGTTGCAAAATCACGATTTCAGCGATGACCTGCGTAAGACGCGGGAATTGTTTCGGCGGCGCCGGGAAGTCGTCGCAGAAATAAAAAAGAAATAAAAGAAATCTGCCACCGGGTGCTACCCGGACGTGGTCCAGCGGCTTACTTCTTTTCTCGCGGGAAAAGAAGTAAGACAAGAAAAGGCGACTGCGTTACTTTCTTTTGACAGCAAAAGAAAGTAACCAAAGAAAACGCGGGGTTGCTTGTCCGCCGTAGCCTCGGCGAAGGCGGAAGCGGGAAGGCGGCAAACGCGCCGCCTCGCCCTGTCGCGCGGAGTCTTTCCCGAAAAAAATCCGCAAAAAAATCGTTTTTTGCTGCAAGAAAATCCTGAAATCTCCGTTCAATCAGTAGAGATCATCCGTGACCGGATGGTCCCGGGCTGTTTGACCGGTCAACGCCGATCCCGTGATTTTCCGAGGGGAGAAGTTGACAAATCCGGCGCCGTATGCTAAATTAAGTCCGGTGTATCCCGCCAATCAAATTATGGAGGTGACAACGGAAAATTTGATGTAGCATGACAAACTGAGGTTTGAAGACAATTCGTATCTTCAGACAGGGTAACAGTACAAGCGAAAACGCCAAATTTCAAAGACTGATGATCCTGCTGTCTGACGGAGTGCGTTCCCGTTGCGGGCGTATTTTTGTCACATGGATCATCACGGCGATTGGCGTTGCCGGCTTGTACATGTGTCGGAAATACGCCTTTTGCATTGCATGAGGGGATTTCCGACGCGGGTCGAGGTCCGGATTCCGGGACGCGGTCGTCCCGGCGGAATATCAATCAGGCCTGCGGCGATGGTCGCCGCGGCCGAAATGAGGGAGATCCCTCGGAAAGGAGCCTGTCATGGCTTACAAGAAACCCCAGATGGTCGCGAAATCCTCCGCGAAGAAGTCCTACGTCGCCGGCTGCCCGACGCGCACGCCGGAGAGACATTATTGCTCCAACCTCAACATCAGTTGCATGTGTGGAAAGTTGGATTAAGCGACCGATGACCTCCCGCCGGTTGGTCCGGCGGGAGGATTTTCAAAAAAAGCAGGTTTGTTGTCATGCAGAAAAAATCTTTTCGGGAAATGCTGGATTGGATAAGATCGCAAATCGATCAGGTGTCGATAACGAAGCCGTGCGTGGATCAAAGCGATATTTCGCCTGATCAATCCGACCAGTTGACTTTGCTTTCGGCTCTGAAAGATTATGCTGTGCGGTTGAGAAACGAGGCGGTGATACTCAATCCGCAGGATCAGGAGGTTATTGATTCCGCACTGCAGCACTGTCTTGAGGAAATCAAGGAATTTGATTATGAGTTATTGCCCTAAATGCGGACGTGCCGCATCCGCCAGTCCCTGCAAGCATTGCGGGCACGATTTTTCGCGATATTGCCAACCTTATTCCGGGAAAACGGTCTATGTCGACGAAAATGGGAATACGTTGATAAACCTCTGCAATAATTACATCGAATGTCCGCGATGCAAGTTTCATGCCGATCCCGAGGATTCGTATTGTCACCGCTGCGGCAAATCAGTGAGATGGCGATCGTTCATATACAAAATCGAGTCTTTTTTCAGAAGAAAATGAACTATCGAAAAGACACCTTCGTCCGGCATGCCGGAGAGGAGAGTCTGTTGTGGAACCGGCGCACTTCGGCGTGCGTCATCCTGCAGGACGCGAAACCGTTTCTCGATGCGTTGACCTACGAACCGCAAAGCGAGGAGGAGATCATCCGCAAAGTCGCCGCGACATTCGAGACGGCGCCCGCCGAAGTGGCGGCGGATGTCCGCGAGTTTCTGGCCATGCTCGTCGCGGAGAGTTTCTGCGAAAGTGACGCGGGACCGGCCGCCGATGCCGCCGTTTCGGAGGGAGGTCCCGCCTCCTTCGATGCCGACGGCGAAAAAAAAGATGACAGTTGGACGCCGCTGGGATCGTTTTTCGAGAAACACCATCTGCCGACAGAACTGCACATCGACCTCACCAACGGCTGTACCGAGCGGTGCATCCATTGTTACATCCCCGATTACACGCCGCACTTCCTGCCGCTGGAAACGGTGAAAAAGGTTTTGCATGAATTTCGGGATGCGGGCGGCCTTACGATCCATTTTTCCGGCGGCGAGTGCATGATGCACCCCGATTTCGCGGAAATTCTGCGCTATGCGAAAAGTCTGCGCCTCAATATGCTCATTCTTTCCAATCTGACGCTCTGCGATGAGAAAATCGTGCGGCTGCTTCAGGAGATTGATCCGCAGTTCGTCAATGTTTCGCTGTACAGCATGGACCCCGCCATTCACGACGGCATCACCCGGTTTCCCGGTTCGTGGGGCAGGACCATGTCCGCGATACTGACGCTGGAACGCGCCGGAGTGCATATCCGTCTCGCCTGTCCGGTCATGAAACCCAATCGCGACAGTTTGCCCGGATTGCTGGATTTTGCCCGGGAACACCATATGCACCTCATTCCCGATCTGGATATTTTCGGACAGACCGATCACGACTGTTCCAATCAGGCGTGTGCGCTTTCGCCCGCGGAATTCGAGGCGGTGCTGACCCGGCATCGCGAACTCTTTCATCAGATACCTTCCGCTCCGTCCGCTTACGCACCGGAAGCAAAAGTGTGCGACATCGGCAAGGCGAGGATCGACATCAATGCCGAGGGAAATTACTATCCCTGCGACGGCTGTCACGGGATCGTACTGGGCAATGCCGCGACGCACACTTTTTCGGAGGTCTGGTACGGGGAGAAACTCAACGCCCTGCGGGCGCTGAAAAACCGGGATTTCGGAACGTGCGCCGCTTGCGGCAACCGCCCGTGGTGCAAGGTCTGCCCCACCCGCAACTTCAACGAGACCGGGGATATGTTGAAACACGCCCCAAAGCGGTGCATCGCCGCCGCGATACAACACAAAATATATGGAGTCTGACATGCTGCTTCGTCTCGCCCGGCAAGGTTACGTCCGTCAATACGGGGAATTCACCTACATTTTCGGCAAAGTCAACGCCTTCGATCAAGTTTACGACGGGGCGGAGGTCTTCATGCGCTGGATCACCCGGGATCCTCGGGAAAAAGCGGACATTCTGAAAAATATATTCGCCGTCTACTCCGACGCGAACCCGGAGGCGATCGCCGCCGATTTCGAGGAGTTTTTAACTCCGCTGATCGCTTCCCGGATCGTCCTTGCGGGGGAAACCCCGGAGGCGTTGGATGCACAGGAAATTCGCTTCACCTACGACTGCGACGACCCCAAGACGCTGAAAGATACCGAGATGCTTTCTCAGGAAGAGGCGGACTTCCTGCCGCAATCGGTACTGGGCGAGTACTTCAAGGAACATCCGACGCTTTTTTCGCTCCAAATGGACATCACTCAGGCTTGTACGGAACGCTGCCGCCACTGCTATGTGCCGGAGTACCATCCGCTCTTTCTGCCCTTTGAAAAGATTTGCGAAGTGGTGGACGAATTCCGGGAAATGGGCGGGATGACGATCTCCCTCTCCGGCGGCGAGTGCATGATGCACCCGGATTTTGAGAAAATCATACGCTATATTCGGAGCAGGGACTGCACCGTCGCGGTGCTTTCCAACCTCACGCTGTGCAGCGATGAAAAGATCGCGGTGCTGAAAGAGGCCGACGCCACGGTGCAGGTCTCGCTTTACAGCATGACCCCGGCGATCCATGACGAGATCACCCGGAGAAACGGTTCATGGCGGGAAACCACCGACGCGATCATGCGACTGCGGCTGGCGGATATCCCGGTGCGGATATCCTGTCCCTGCATGCAGATCAATTATCATGACTATCCGGCGGTCATCAAATTCGCGGAAAGTCTGAAAATGAGCGCGCAGACGGATTTTATCATGATCGCCAAGTCGGACGGCGACTGCTCCAATTTGTGCAATCGCCTGACATTGCCGCAGACGCGGGAACTGCTGCGGGATGTGATCTTGAAGGCGGTGCCCATGGAGAGCGAATACTTCAACCCCGGCAAAAAAGCGGAAATGCCGTCCGCGGACGAGTGGAAAAAGCAGAAAATCTGCGGCGCGGGAATCGACTCCATGTGTCTTAACGCCAACGGCGATTACTACCCCTGTCCCGGCTTTACCGGGATGCCGCTGGGCAACTGCTGTCGGCAGAGCCTGAAGGAGGTGTGGCTGGATTCGCCGGAGATACGGAAACTCCGGGCGGTGCGGGGCGCAAGTTTTCCGCGCTGCGCCGAGTGCGCCGATCGGGATTACTGTTCCATCTGCATGTGCCGCAATTACAACGAGACCGGAGATATGTTCAAGGTGGCGGAGCATTTCTGTCAGGTGGCCCGCGTCAATCACGAGGTCGTGGATGAAAAGCAAAGGGAAATGCTCCTCCGTGCCGGTCAATGATGCCCATGTCCACGTGGGCTATTTCCCCCGCAAAGGGTACGAGGAGCCGTATTACTACTCCCCCCGCCGGGTGCTCGGCATCCTGAACCGGGCGGGCGTGAACGAGTTCATCTTCAGTTCCACCAATGCGATCTGGGATTTCTCCGGGGACGCCATGCACGCGGAGGCCCGCGAAATGAGGCGTCTGGCCGGGCGGCGCGCCCACGCCTTTTTCTGGATCACCGACGAGTATTGGAAACTTGACCCCGATTTGTCGAAACTGCCGGACTTTTACGAAGGACTCAAACTCCATGGCGGAGAAACGCCGTGGCTGGAACATCCGCGGCTTCTTTCCCGTGTCTTTTCCATCGCAAAGGAAAGAAAATTCCGAGTCCAGATCCACACCGGGGAAAAAGACGACAAGACCGCCAATCCGATTCCCGCTTACCTGCCTTATTGCCGGAAGTTTCCGGAGATCAAGTTCGACCTCGCCCACGGAAAACCCGCCGCGGATGTCCCCCGCGCCGTCAATGAAAACGATAACGTCTATGTGGATTGCGCTTACGGCTCCGCCGACGCGGTAAAACAATGGCTCGACGCCGGAGCGCGGGAAGATCGGATATTATTCGGCAGCGACATCCCGGTGCAGCAGCGGTTGCTCGATATATCGCTGACGGAGTATCTGCGTAAAAACCTGCGGGGATTTTCCTCCCGGAGAATATTGTCCGACAACTTCGGAGTTTTTTTGAACCATGAATGAAATCGCCTACATTCCCCTGACTCCTCTGGGAGACGTGATCTGCTGCGTCAACCAGTTGGAGCATTTGAAAAAAATCTATGCCCCCTGCCGCATCACCGTCTTTGCGATACCGCTCATCGCGGAACTGCTCAAAAACTCCGCGTGGGTGGATGAGGTGATCACTCTGAATGGCGGGGTCCACGGCGATCTGGACTTGAGTGACTTTGTGCCGCCGGATACGGAGTTCGACGCGGTTTTCAATCTTGCCTATCACCCGGTCTACCTTGAACTGCAAAGAAAACTGAAATGCAAAGTGCGGTACGGTTCCGAATGCAGTCTCATCACCAAAGAAATGTGCGATGCCGACTTCGACAAATGGGTCACTCAGGAATACTGGGACAATGTGACGCTCAAAAAATACCGGACGGTATGCGAACAGATGGCGGAACCGATCCGCCTCGTCGATCCCGATTTCAATTTCATCTATCCGACCCTTACGCCGGAAACCTATCGCAGGGAGCCTTATCCGGGAACTTTGCCGGAGAAATTCGTCCTCTTTCTCCCGGGAACCAGTTGGATCGGGAAATACTGGCCGATCTCCAAATATCTCGCGGCGGCAAAAACTTTGCAAGCCGCCGGGATGGAAGCCGTGTTCGCCATCGGACCGCAGGATCGCCGCCTCGTGCCGGAATTGGAGCAATCGGGGTTCCCCGTGCTGGATACGCTGCCTTTCGCGCAGTTGGCGTATGTGGTCGATCATGCGAAACTTATCATCGGCAACGATTCCGGGCCCATGCACTTTGCCGCCGCGTTTCATCGCCCGACGATCCATATCATCGCCGGCGGCGCGGCTTTCAACTGGTATCCCTACGAGGAGCCGATCCATTCGCTTATCATGCCGCCTTGCGCCGGGGAGGAGCGGTGCGGCCGTTGTCAGAAAACCTGCATCGGCCATGTTTCCGTGGAACGGGTCGTGCGAAAACTTTTTGAAAAACTTTCCCTGCCTTTGCCCCCGATCCGGGAGGTCGCCTTCCTGATGCAGGACCGGATCGGGGATTCCCTGGTCAACATCGACGTGCTGGAGGCGGCCGCGAAAATCTATGCGCCGTGCAATATCACGGTCTTTGCCACGGAAACGATGAAGCCGTTTTTCGAGGCTTACGCTTTCGCCGACCGTGTTATCGAATTTCAGGGCAAAGAAACGGAATTGCCGGAACAAAAATTCGATGCCGTTTTCAATTACCGATACGAAACGGCGTCGTTGGACTTGTTGAGAAAAATGCAATATGACGCGGCTTACGGCTATGAGCAGATCGATTTCCCGGAGGCCGTCTGCAAAGCGGTGTTTACCCGATATCTGCCGCTTTCCATGTGGGACGATATCCGGCTGCGCCGTTATACCAGTGTCACCGAACAGGGGGCGGCATTGATCCGTCTGGTGCGGCCCGACTATCATTGCCGTGCCGTAAATCTGGATGTCAACACCCTTTGCGTCGATTTTTCCGCCGTCGGGGAATGGATGGAACGCGATATGGTATTGATCGTACCGTGCGCCAGCGATAAAAGCAAGGACTGGGGCGCGGAAAACTATCTTCGGCTTGCCGCCGAACTGAAAAACACCGGAAGGAAACCGGTTTTCATTCTCGGTCCGCAGGAAGAAGCCTTGTATCGTTCAGTCGCGGAAAACGCGGGATTCCGAACCGCGGTCAATTGGCCCCTGACCGCGATTGCCGCACTTGCTTTTTCCTGCGGTCACAGCGGTTTTGCCGTGGGCAACGACACCGGCGTAATGCACTTGATTCGAGCCTGCCATTGCCCCGGCGTCACGATCTGTTTTGCTGACACGCATTTGACTTGGGCACCCTATGCGGAGGAACTTCACAAGGTCGTCCATGCCGATTGCGCCGATTACGAAACATGCCGGGAATGCGGGCAGTTTGATTGCCGTAAGGGCTTGACATTTGGGAGAATATGGAATGAAGTCAAACATTTTCTCTCATGATTTTCAAGTTCTGAAACAACTTTATTTTCTCGGCGGGATTTATTTTCGCAATCAGAAAAAACTGTTGATGATCAGTCTTGTTTTGGGTTTTTTCGCGGAAACGCTGGCGATGCTGATGCCGCATTTGACCGGAAATCTCGCCGAAACCCTGAATAATTGGCAGCAATTCCGACGAGCCGCCTTCCTTTTTCTCGGCGTGGGGCTGATACAGTTTCTTTTTGCCGTAACGAATGAAGTATTTGACCGGCTGCTGAAAGATCGGTTGGAGCGGGATGCGTATTCTTTCATCCATGCAAAATTGCTGACGATGGACCCGGAGTATTACCAGCGCCATACCCACGGGGAACTTCTGCTCAACATCAATTCCAGTCCGGGGATCGCGTATGAACTTCTGGAATTGATCTGTTTCCCGATTTTTTACGGGGGCGGTATGGTCGTCGGCCTGATTGTTCTCTTTCACTCCTTGCGCAATATCCATCTGCCGATGTGGCTGGTCGTTGCGCTGGTCGCGGGGATGGCGATACAGCCTTTTCAAACTTGGTTTTTCGGGAAACTTATCGCAAAAGCCTTCACCAAAGTTCGAGATTGCGGCAAGACGATCAATGAGGAGATACTGAACGACCTTCATGCCCCCGTCGAATTGCGGATCATGTATGCGGTCCGACAGCGGATTCGGAAGATGTTTTCCCTGCGGCACATGCTTGCCCGACGCATGGATACCGCAATGCTGCTGCATATCGCCAGCCGTTATTCCATGTCTCTGTTGATCCTGATGTTTCAATTCGCCATTGTGATCTCGATTCTGAACAACTACAGCCTTCGGGGAACCGTCATCCGCGATCTGATCGCATCCATCCTTTTGATCCCGCTGATGTTTAATCATTTGAACAAATTGCAGCAAATGTATAACGGAGTAAAAGATCAGGAGCCGTATATCACCGCCGTCTACGATGTTTTTCGGCAGAAAAACGAGATTCCCGACGGATGTCTCCCGTTTCCGTCCGAGAACGATTTTACCATCGACTTGACGGATATTTCCTTCGCCTACGCCGACGGAAAAAACGTTTTGTCCCGGTTGAATATGGAAATGCGGTCCGGATTGATCCATGCCGTTGCCGCACCGGCCGGGGAGGGGAAAAGTACGATTTTGAAATTGATCGGCAGATTGTATTTGCCGCAGGGCGGCGGCATCCGCATCGGCGGACGGGACATTTTTGCACTGAATGAGGAATCTTTCCGAAAACATTGTGTCATTTGTTCTCAATTTCTCCTCTTTATCAAAGGGAGCATCCGGCAGAATTTTCAATTGCAGCGGAATGAGATCAAGGACGAGGAAATTGTTGAAGCCTGTCGGATAACGGGATTTTCGTCCGCTCTCAGAATTGCGCCGGGCGATATCCCGGGATTTGAAATTTCTTTGGGGGCGGATAATCTGTCCGGAGGACAGCGCAAGTTATTGGCGCTCGCGCGATGTTTTGCGTGCCATCCGTCCATCTTGCTGTTGGATGAACCGTCCGCCGGTGTTGACGGTCCGACGATCAGTCGATATATTATCCCGGCCATCAGAAAAATCGGACAGAATATGACGGTGGTCATTGTCGATCACAATATGTTTCTTATTGCGGAAACCGCCGAGCAGGTTTACGTACTTTCCGGCGGATGTGTTGCGGAACACGGACCTCCGGAAGAATTGCTCAAAAAATCCGACAGTAAATTTTCTTTTCTGTACGCACAATGTTCAAAAAACACAATAACGTGATTGTTTGACGTAAGGAGAAAAAAGATATGAGACGTTATGGGGTGATCATGTTGCTGTGTGCCGCCTGCGGCGCCTTGCCCTTCGCGGCAAATTCGGATGAACCCGGAGGATGGCTATGCCGACCCGGCGAAGATGTATCCGCGCCTTTGACCGGTGCCAAACTGCCCGATTCTCCGGATTTGAAATTCCATCGCGGCGAAGGGGCGGATTACCTGACCTGCACCGCCACGGTGACATATCAGGAAACGGTCATTATCCATGACAAGGTGTACAAACTCCCTTCCGGCAAGACGATACGCTTCCTCTACGGCGAGTTGTCCCCGCCCGGCGATCTCCCGTTCAAGGCGGAAATGAAGCGGATGCTGGCATTGAACGGGAACAGCGAATTGGGATTCTGGGCCTTGGACTCGGAAGATCGTCCGATCTACTGTGTGCAGTTGCCCGGAGATGCCGGTCCCGGGGAACTGCGTGATGCGATCATGGAGATCGCTCGGGCGATACACCGGTTTGATCAGGATATTATTTCCGTTGCAAAATGCACCCAGCGTGAGGTGATCCGAATCGAGGACCCTTCCGAGGGTATCAAAATTCGGTAAAACCGGATCGGTAGGGGCCGGTGCGAAAAGACCCCGCTGTCCACGAGGCGGCGAAGCGCGAGCAGGGTGCTTTTTTTCGGCAGTCTGCAAACGGCGGAATGGTCGTGCGGCGGCGGACTGCGGTTGTTTTCCCTCGCCATCTCCTTTCGCGGTGAAGGGAGGGTCGTTTCCTTTTTTTCTTATCGGGGCAAAAAAAGAACCGCCGCTCATGT
>JALEMG010000019.1 GCA_022768375.1 Lentisphaeria bacterium | reverse complement strand
GAAGTTATTGTGTGAGACACTTCATATCGAAATTCCAAATGAGTATAGATAACTGCAAATAACAGTTTGTAGGGGAGTTCTGATACTCCCCTATAAAAATGGCTATTTATCAACTGTTTGTTGTGACATAGCCTTTATTTTCCTCTCCCCGATTTTTTGCGCGCACGGACCCGTCGCCGACTTGAAAATCCGGCTTCGACGCGATATTTTATGAGGATGATTGAATTAATCGCGGATTGAAACTTTATGGCCGGAATCGTCAAAGACCTCAATCAGGGCAGCGTGACCAAAACCATGCTGCTCTTTGCCATGCCGCTGTTGTGGGCCAGTCTCATTCAGATGCTCTACAACACCGCCGACATGATCATCGTCGGACGGTTCGTCGGCAAAGGAGGGCTCGGCGCGGTCTCGGTGGGCGGGGACGTGCTGCACTTCCTCTTTTTCGTCGCCATGGGCTTCTCCAACGCCGGGCAGGTCATCATTTCCCAGTATCTCGGCGCGGGACTGCGGGACAAAGTGGGCAGGGTGATCGGAACGCTTTTCACCTTTCTGCTCTCCGCCGCGCTGGTGATGGCGGTGCTTGCGGTCGTTTTCCGCGACCGTGCGCTGCGCTGGCTCAACACGCCGCCGGAGATCTGGCGCGACACCGAACTCTATGTGATCGTCTGCATGACGGGACTGATCTTCATTTTCGGCTACAACGTGGTCAGCGCGATCCTGCGGGGGATGGGGGATTCCCGGCATCCGCTGATCTTCGTGGCGGTGTCGGCGGGATTGAACATCGTTCTCGATTTGTACTTCGTCGTCGTGCTGCACTGGGGAGTTTTCGGCGTGGCGCTGGCCACGGTCATCAGTCAAGCGGTCAGTTTCATCTTCTCGATCGTTTTCCTGTGGCGCAACCGGGTCGAATTCGGGTTCGACTTCAAACTCCGCAGTTTCGCCATCGACCGGGAAACGCTCAAACCGCTGCTGGGTCTGGGCCTGCCCATGCTCCTGCAAGGTGCGGCGATCAGTTTCTCCATGCTTTTCGTCAACAGTTACATCAACAGTTACGGTCTGGTCGCCGCCGCCATGAACGGCGTCGGCAATAAACTCGGCATGATCGTCAACATCATCAACTTTTCGCTGGCCAGCGCCGCTTCACCCATGATCGGCCAGGCCATCGGCGCCCGAATGTACCGCCGGGTGCCGAAGATCGTCGGCGTGTCGCTCTGGATCAACTGTCTGATCTCGTTCGTCATGGGGGTGGCGGTGGTGATCTTTCCGCTGGAGGTTTTCGGCATCTTCACCCGGGACGCGGAGGTGCTGGATATGGCGCTGACCTTCGTCCCGGTGACGCTGGTCCTGCTGGCCGGAAGCGCCCTGCGCCCGCCGATGAGCGCGCTCATCAACGGTTCCGGAAACTTCAAACTCAACATGCTCGTCGGGGTGCTGGACGGGGTGGTCATGCGGATCGGACTCTCACTGCTTTTCGGGCTGGCCATGGGGTTCGGAGTCTACGGGTTCTGGTACGGTCACGCCGCCGCCGGACTGACGCCGTTTTTCATCGGCACGGTGTTCTTCCTCTCCGGCAAGTGGCGCACCCGCAAATACATCATCCGGGAGTGATCCGCGCCGCTTCCGGTTGCGGAATCCCCGGAACGGTGTTATATTAACGAAGTTCGACATCCAATACGGATTCAAGCATGAAAGGAAAAACGATGAAACGTTACACAGTGAAACGTTCCGCCGTCCCGGTGGCGCTGGACGCCGGATGGGATTCGGAGATCTGGCGCGGCGCCGAGACCGCGGCGGTGGATTTCGGATTCGACCGCAACGTCAGCGGGCACACGCCGGAAGTGCGGATCAGAATGCTCTACGACGACCGACGGATCTGCGGACTTTTTCAGGTTCACGACCGGTATGTGATCGCCCGGAAGACGGCGGATCAGCAGGCGGTCTGTCAGGACAGTTGCGTGGAGTTTTTCGTCAAACCGGCGACCGACGCCCGCTACTTCAACTTTGAGATGAACTGCGGCGGCACGATGTTGCTCTATCATGTGACCAAGTGCGTTCCCGGCGGCTACGATCCGGTGCCGCAGGCGGACCTGGACACCATCGAACGCTACCACTCCCTGCCGCACCTCATCACGGAGGAGATCACCGAACCGGTGACGTGGTATCTGGGCTTCGGCATTCCGATCGCGTTCTTTGAGAAGTTCTCCGGGATCGACCCGAACCTTGCCGGACAGAAATGGACGGCCAACTTCACCAAGTGCGCCGACAGGTGTTCGCATCCGACGTGGCTGTCGTGGCAGGAACTGTCCAAATGTTCCTTCCACATGCCGGACGAATTCGGCGAACTGATTTTCGCATAACGGAGGTGTGCCATGAGTGAAATCACGCTGTTCTGTCCCATCAACGCCGCCCCCGGCAAAGGAGCGGCGCTGAAAGCAGCCCTGCTGACGCTGGCCGCCGCCACCCGGAAAGAGGCGGGCAACCTCTGCTACCGGCTGCACGAAACCGACGACCCGGATGAGTTTCTCATCTACGAACAGTGGCGGGACTCCGCCGCGCTGGACTTCCACATGCGGACGCCGCATCTGACCGCGTTTCTGGCGGACGAAGCGGGTCTGCTGGCGGCACAGCCGGCGGGAAAGTTCGCCCGCGAGATCAAGTGACATGACCCCCCGCGTCGATTCCGTCTCCATCGTCTCCGAGGGCCGGTTTCTGGTCTGCAAGCAAGTACACTACACCGACGCCCGGGGCAGCGCCCGGACGTGGGAAGCGGTGGACCGCCGCCGGCCGGCGGGCGCGAAAAGCGAACACAGCGCGGTGTTCATCGTGGCGAAGATCGTGCCGGAGGACGAACTTGTGCTGATCCGGCAGTTCCGCCCGCCGGCGGGGAAACCGATGATCGAATTTCCCGCCGGGCTGATCGATCCCGGCGAAACGCCGGAAGCCACGGCGGTCCGCGAACTCTACGAGGAGACCGGGTTCACCGGCAAAGTGCTGTCCGTCTCCGGCGGCGGATACAGTTCGCCGGGGATGACCGGGGAATCCATCGTGCTGGCGGCCATGGAGATCGACGGAGCGACCTGTCCGAACGGCATGATCCCGCCCAATCACCAGGAGGAGAGCGAAAACATCGAAGTCTTCCGGGTCAAAACCGCGCATCTGGCGGAGTTCATCGCGGCAATGGAGGCCGCCGGGTGCGGAATCGACAGCAAACTGCATACGGTGCTGGCATTCCGGCGGATGGGATTGTAACTTTTATGCTGGACAACATCGTCATCCGCGGCGCGGCGCAGAACAATCTGAAAAACTTCGACGTCACCATCCCCCGCAATCAGTTGGTGGTCATCACCGGACTCTCCGGCTCCGGCAAGTCGTCGCTGGCCTTCGACACGCTGTACGCCGAGGGGCAGCGCCGGTATGTGGAAAGCCTCTCCGCCTACGCGAGACAGTTCCTCGACCTGATGCAGAAGCCGAAAGTCGAGCACATCGACGGACTGGCCCCCGCCATCGCCATCGAACAGCGCAGCGCCGGCGGCACCCCCCGTTCCACCGTGGCCACGGTGACGGAGATCTACGATTACCTGCGGCTGCTCTACGCCCACGCCGGAGACCCGCACTGTCCGCACTGCGGCAAACTTCTGGCCTCCCAGTCCGCCGAAGCGATCACCCGGCAACTGCTGGCGCTGGCTCCGGGGTCCAAACTCACGCTGCTCGCGCCGGTGGTGGCCGGACGCAAGGGCGAACACCGGGAACTGCTGGAGAAACTGCGCGCCGACGGCTTCGTCCGCGCCCGGATCGACGGGGCGATGGTGATGCTGGACGACGAAAACGACCCGCCGGACAAAAACCGCCGCCACACGATCGAAGCGGTCGTCGACCGGCTCATCACCGGCGGCATCGACCGGTCGCGGCTGAACGATTCGGTGGAAACCGCGCTCAAAGCAGGAAACGGCGTGCTGACCGTACTGCTGGAGGGAGACGCGGCGGAGTTCGACGAAAAAAAATTCTGCGAAAAACTCGCCTGTCCCGACTGCGGACACTCCTACGGCGAACTGCTGCCCCGCAACTTCAGTTTCAACTCCCCCTACGGCGCCTGTCCCTGCTGCAACGGACTGGGGGTGCAACTCTGCATGGACCCGGCCAAAGTGGTGCCCGATCCCTCGCTTTCCATCCGCGGCGGCGCGATCCCGGGCTGGCGGCGCGGGCCGCGGCATCTCATCATCTACTACAACGCGATCCTGCGCAAGTTCACCGAGCAGTTCGGCGAACCGGGCTATCTCTCCACGCCGTTCGACAAACTGCCGGAGCAGTACCGGCACCAACTGCTGTTCGGCACGGGGGATACGCCGCTGGAGTTCGATTACTGGATGCACGGCAGAAAATACCACTGGTGCAAACCCTTTGAAGGGGTGCTGGAGAACCTCCGCCGCCGGATGGTGGAGACCGAATCCGATTCGGTGCGCGAAAGACTCGGCGCCTACCAGAGCCCCCGCACCTGCCCCGAGTGTCGCGGAGCGCGGCTCAATCCGCTGGCGCTTTCCGTCACCGTGGGCGGACTGAATCTGGCGCAGTTCAACGCGCTCAGCATCGCCAAAGCCCGGGAATTCATCCGCGACCTGCGCCTGGACGCGGAAAAAAGCGTCATCGCCGCCGACGTGGTCCGCGAAATCGCCAGCCGGCTGGAATTTCTCTGCGACGTGGGACTGAACTACCTGACGCTGGACCGGGTCAGCAGTACCCTTTCCGGCGGCGAAGCCCAGCGCATCCGGCTGGCCACCCAACTCGGCAGCGGACTGGTGGGCGTACTGTATATTCTGGACGAACCCTCCATCGGACTGCACCAGCGGGACAACGACATGCTGCTTTCCACGCTGGAGAAACTTCGGGACCTGGGCAACAGCGTCATCGTGGTCGAACACGATCTGGACACCATCCGCCGGGCGGACTATCTGCTGGACCTCGGCCCCGGCGCGGGCGAACACGGCGGCGAGATCGTCGCGCAGGGGAAGCCGGAGGAGATCCCGAACTTCCCCCGTTCGCTCACCGGCGACTATCTGGCCGGCCGCAAGACCATCGCGGTCCCGGCGGAACGGCGCAAAGGAAACGGCAAATTCATCACCGTCAAAAAAGCGACGTTCCACAACCTGAAAGGCGTCACCGCAAAATTTCCGCTGGGGACCTTCACCTGCGTCACCGGGGTGTCCGGTTCGGGCAAGTCTTCGCTGGTCAACGGCATTCTGGTACGCGCCCTCAACGCCCATCAGGGCATCGGCGACGAACCGGTCGGCAGTTGCGAAAGCGTCATCGGCCTGGACCATGCGGACAAAGCCATCGTCATCGACCAGAGCCCCATCGGACGGACGCCCCGCTCCAATCCGGCCACCTACACCGGCGCATTCGACATCATCCGACGGCTTTTCGCCGAACTGCCGGAGTCGAAGATCCGCGGCTACACCCCGGGGCGGTTCAGTTTCAACATCAAAGGCGGCCGCTGCGAGGAGTGTTCCGGCGACGGTATCCGCAAGATCGAAATGCAGTTCCTCGCCGACGCCTACGTCACCTGCGCCACCTGCGGCGGCAAGAGGTTCAATACCGAAACGCTGCAGGTGCGCTACAAGGGCCGGAACATCGCGGAGGTGCTGGACCTCACCATCACCCAGGCGCTGGAACTGTTTCACTCCATCACCCCTCTGAAACGGAAACTGCAGACTTTGCAGGACGTGGGACTGGGATATTTGAAACTGGGCCAGAGCGCCACCACCTTGTCCGGCGGCGAAGCCCAGCGGGTGAAACTGGCTGCGGAACTTGCCCGCGTGCCCCGGGGCCACACGGTGTATATTCTGGACGAACCCACCACGGGTCTGCATCTGGCCGATATCGACCAACTGCTGAAAGTTCTGCTGAAACTGCGGGATCAGGGCAATACCGTCATCGTCATCGAACACAATCTGGACGTGATCAAAATGGCGGATCACCTGATCGACCTCGGTCCGGAAGGGGGCGACGCCGGCGGTGAGATCGTTTTCGCCGGCCCCCCCGAAGCCATCGTCAAGTGCGCAAAATCCCACACCGGCCGCTTTTTGAAATCTTATTTGAAATGAAAGATGCGGGAGCGGGGGAAACTTCTTTTCCCGAGAAAAGAGCTTTCCCCCGCTCCCGGCCCCTCACCCCTTTCAAGAAAAGCGGACTTCCGGCGACGGCAGTTGAAAAACAGGCGCTGTTCGGTACGGAGCCTTTTACGCGCCCCATTTCACAAGCAAATCCTGCGGCCATGAATTTGCCCATTCCACAGCATTTTGTTCACCGTTGAGATAGGCGGAAAACAAATCCCAGCGCTCATAAGTTAATTCTTTTACCGTCATGGGCAGAAAATACATATACCGCGACCAGTCAGGCTTAACAAATTCAGCAACCCAGCGGGACGGGACAAAAAACACCTCAGGATCGCATTTTTTTTCTTTCTCCTCCTGGAGATTCACGAAGGCATACCAAAAAGATTCATGATACTTCCCGATGACACCCTTGTTTACATCCCATTCGTAACCCTCCGATCCATACCGGTTGTAACGGTAAGCGTTTCGGGAAGTTTTAACTTGAATCGAAATCGTCCTCCTTCCGTCGGCGGACGATGCCATAAGATCAACGCTGGGTGCATTGCCCAGAGTAATAGCGGCATTGATTTCGTAAACTGATAAACGATACGCCACATAAAATTGTCCGGCGGTTCCGATAAATTGAGATCTTCCTGTTGGCATGATAAATCTTCTCCCGTAAAAATCACCTTTGCATACACGACTTCTTTCGCGGCCTATCCGCGGCTCCGTTTCGTTAACGGACGCTTGCACGATCGCTTCATCGGCATCTCGTCCAATGTGATATCGTCTGCATTGTATCCCGCCGATTCTCTCACGAATATTTACGGATTTGTACGGAGGAGGTGAGGCTCCGTACTCATCCGTAAATATTTCTGCCGGTATTTTGCAAGAATATCACCCTTTTTATTTACTCAAAGTAAATTTTGGAGGGCAGTGATATTTTTCTCGCCTCACTTTACGAAATTTTTCTCATCGTCATAATCCTTCGGTCGTCACCTTGCTTTTCGCAATCTCGCTTTCTTCACGCTCATTTTGTTTGTACAGCCTCTCGTCCTCAAAAGTAATTGTATTCCCGACGAGACCCAGTTCCGTGGCAGTATCTTTGACGCTGATGCTCCTGTTTCCGTCACCGAAAATTTTGGTTCCGAGCAAACCATCATCCCCCATCTTCGCCTGATATTTCTGCTCCAAAGATGCGACAATTACTTGAAATTCATTCTCGTCGCCTTTTCCCACGGATGAAATTCGATAGATCATGTAGGTTTTGGGAGTAAAGTAAAGATAAACCGAGTCAAAGTTGCGGAATTTCTTCTCGGCCCGGACTTTGATGCATCCTTTCTTCGCATACTTCTTTGCGACCTCGACATTCAATTTCTCGCCGAGATTATAACCGCCAAAGCCGATGATTGGGACAGTCACTTTTTCCCCACATTCTTCTTTGTCCATGGAGGCGGGGTGCATTTCCCGTTTTATCTGCGATGATAATTTCATTTGCCACGATGAAATGACGATTCCGACAAGACAAACCGATGCGACACCCGCCGCCATTCCGTATCTCTCTTTTTTCCTGGATGAAATGATGATCTCCGTAACCGCAAGTAAAAATGCCGGAACGACAACGAAGATGGAAAAACGCCCAATCCCATTGGGGACGAGAGACATTAAAAATCCGATGCCACCGACGATACAACTTCCCAGCAACAAATTTCTGCGCATCTTCAACAACTCCTGTTTGATTCGTGTTTCAAAGTGAAAATTATACCTGCTCCGTAAAAATTCAGAACATCACATTCCCTGCCCGCTCGTTTCCGATTTCCGTTTTCCTGCGGAAGCGATGTCGATCGCGCTGGACACGAGATTGCCGACCATGTACCCTAGCGCGGCATAGGCCACAAGCATGACAATAAACTTGTCCCCGGTGCCGTTTTCGAAAAACGCCGTGTAAAAAGCCCCGATAACAGAACCTGCCGCTTTGGCAATACTGTTGGCGCTCGATGGATTGATGTTGATTCCCATGTTTTCGATCCTTTCTTTTTTTTGACCGATTGATTTCCCCCCGTCACCCCGACGGGAGCGATGCCGACTGCCCGAATCGCGGCACAAAAAAGGATGCACCGCATTGCCGTGTCAAGCGGGGGTAGTTGCAAAACCCAAGACTCCAACGGCAAGCTGCGCATCCATCCTCCGTCGGTGACGGCGTATGAATACACTGAACCTGTCGTGCCTGGAGTCCTTCGTGAAATATTGCAACTTTTCCGCTTGGGACGGCACTTCTTCAGTTTTAAGATGTCATTGATAAAACTTTACTTGACGATTTTCCTCCTTTCCGAATCATCAATTTCGGAAACACTTTGTTCCCGACATAAGGTAACCCCGAAAAAGGACTTTGTCAAGCCGTTTCACGACATCATGCGGCGGTTTTAACTGAGGTCCCGGTTCTGCTTTCCTCCCGATTTGACACGGTTTTCCTTCCCACTGATGTAGGATCGCCGAAACCGGCGGCTTTCAGCAAAGGAAGAACCGTGTACACCACCCGAACCACGTTACCGCAGAAACTCGCCGCCGGGGAGGGGGCCATCGGCTGGGAGGAGTTCCCCGCGTCCGCCCCACCCCCTCGGCATGACCTGACCTGCCCGACCCGGCGATAAAAAAACCGCCCGGGGGTATCCCGGACGGCCCTGTGTGTGTCGGATAGGAACTTACTGGATTGCGATGTATCCGCCGCCGCACGCGGTACCGGCGATGGAGAGTTTGAAGTAATACGTGCCGTTCGTCCAAGC
>JALEMG010000005.1 GCA_022768375.1 Lentisphaeria bacterium | reverse complement strand
CCGTTGCCGCCGCCCGCGTAGAGCCGGTTGATCGAACCGCCGGAAATATTCACCGTCGCGGTGCCGACATCGCTCTGGCCGTACCGTTCGGCCCAGCCGCCGCCGTACAACTTCTCCACGATGCCGCCGGTCACGGTGATCGTCGTGGCGGTGACTTCCGTCCACGCGCCCCTGCGGGCGTGGGCTCCGGCGTAGAGGTTGCCGTTGATGCTGGAGCCGGAGAGGTTCAGCGCCGCCGAATCCACGGTCAGGCACTTGGTATCATCCCGGCCCGAGGGATTGGCGTTCGCACCGTAGGCGTATCCGGCGACGTAGTTCATGCCGCCGTTGGAAGGTCCGCCGAGGAACGAAACCCCGTCGCGGATATCCAGCGTCACCGTGCCCAGGCCGGCGGAACTTCCCGCCAGCACCAGCGCGCCGCCGACCATCGAATTGGACACCGTGCCGCCGGTGAAGACCGTCCGCACACTGCCGGAAGCCTGTGTCGTGCCGAAGAACGCCACTTCCACAGAGCCGCCCGTAATCAGATTTCAGTCGCCGGTCCCCTTGTAATTGCTGACGGGAGCGTCGCCGTCCTTGAGGTCGGCGGCCCGCTCGTACATCACGAGGTCGGTGCCGTCCAGTTTCAGGAACAAATCGGCATCGCCGATCACGTCGTAACTGCCGATGCCGGTCACGCCGGTGGCCACGGTGACCGCTTCGCCCGCGTAGACCGAACCGTCCACCGTGATCGCCACATCCGACAGGTCCTGTCCGCCGTCCGCGGTGAAGTTCACCGCCGCGGAACCGTTGAAGGTCACGGCGTTGCTTCCGCTGAACGTCAGTCCGGCGATGCCGATGGATGATGTATTGCCGAAAATCAGCGCGGCTCCGGATGTCAGCGTGTAACTCCCGTTCCCGGTCAGCGCGGCATTGATCCGGTTCGTGCCGTCGAATGTTACGAAACCCGTGTTCTGGATCGAGTCGGTCGCCGTGGCGAAAACCGAATCGGAGATCGTCGCCGCCGAATGGACGCTCAGCGCACCGCCGGTATTGGTGACCGCGGAGTTGCCGCTGAAAGTCGAACCACTGATGGAACTGCCGGCGGTTGCGGCGGCATTGAGGTAGACCGCCCCGCCCTCGGCGCTGTTGCCGGTCACCCGGTTGCCGACGAAGATCGCGTCGCTGACGTGGATCCCGCCGGTGTTGACATAAATCGCGCCGCCGGAACCGAGGTTGACGTTGCCGTCAAACACGGTTCGGATCGTCTCTCCGCTCACGGTATCGATTTCTGAACCGACGGAGTGCGAGGTGCCGGAGGTATTGATGAATATCGCGCCGCCGTAGTCTCTGGCTTCATTGCCCGCAAACGTCGAGCCGGACACGGCGAGTGTCCCGCCGGTAACGCCGATGGCGGCGCCATTTCGAGCGGCGTTGCCGCTGAATACGGCTCCGGCGGTGACGGAAAGATTCCCGCCGTCATTGTAAATCGCGCCGCCGAAGCCGACGCCGGAGACGACCCGGGCGGTATTGCCGGAAAATATGCCGCCGTCAATGACGGTCGTGCCGCTGTTGTGTACCGCGCCTCCGTTGGTCGCGGTATTGCCGGTAAACAGGGTATCGCGGAAAGTCGCATTGCTTTTCACGCCCACGGCGCCGCCAGTGCTGTCGGAGGAATAGTTGCCGCTGAAAGTTGCGCCGTCGACGGTGTTCTGGGAAGTGGCGTAAACGTTGAAATACAAGGCTCCGCCAGTTGAACCGTTGCCCTGCACATGGTTGCCGGTGAAGATCGCATTGTCGATGTCGGCACCGCCGACATTGACGTAGACAGCGCCGCCGGAACCGACGTTGGAGTTGCCGTCAAATACGGTCCGGGTGACGCCGTCGGTCGCATTGCCGATCTGGTTGACGCGGTCGGAGGCGTCGAGGAATACCGCCCCGCCGTAACCGCTTCCGATATTCCGGGCGAAAGTCGACCCCGCAATGATCAATTCTGCCTTGTTATTGACCGCCCCGCCGTTCGTGGCTGTGTTTTCGGAGAGAATCGTCTTTTCCAGCGTTAAAGTGCCGCTTTCGTTATAAATCGCGCCGCCGTAGCCGCCACCGGTCACGTTTCTCGCCTCGTTGCCGATAAAATATCCGCCGGTGATGACGGTAGTGCTGTTATTGGTCAATGCGCCGTCATTGTTGGCGGTATTGCCGCAAAAAGTCGATTCGGAGACAACGGCGCCATCGCCGTTTGAAATTTTAACCGCACCGCCGCTGGCCGCCGCATAATTGTCGCAGAAAGTCGATCCTTCGATCGTCAGCAGTGTTCCTGTCGCACTGGATTCATCAAATTTTACATTAAATATCGCACCGCCGTTATTGGCGTGGTTGCCGGTGAAAAGCGTATCGCTGACCGTGACAAATGCCCCCGCAAGCAGGGCGCCCCCGTCGTTATTGGCCGCATAATTGCCGTTGAATGTCGCTCCGGTTATCGTTTTGCTTAAAGTGGCCGCCCTGCCAATAAATATCGCGCCGCCGCCGCCACTGTTGCCGGTTGTGTAGTTGCCGGAAAAAATGGCGCCGTCAATATTGAAGCCGCCGGCATTAACGTAGATCGCTCCGCCTTCGCCTCTTACACTGTTGGCTGAAAACTCCGAGCGGAGCGCGGGATCGGCGCCGCCGCTCGCTATGACGTGGATTTTGTCGGTGGAGTCAAGGTAAAGCGCACCGCCGGTTTGCGCGCTGTTGCCGGAAAATTGCACATTTTCCAGTACCAACTTGTTGGTGCGCTTGCTCCAGTCTCCGGTGGTCATGATCGCCCCGCCGTACGTACTGGCGGTATTGCCGGTGAATGCGGAATCCGATATGGAGAGGGTGCCGTAGTCGATCACGATTGCTCCGCCGTTTGATGATGCATTACGGGCAAACGTCATGCCGGAGATCGTGGAATTGTCCCCCTGACTGTTTATCACCACCCCTTTGATGGAGGTGTTTACATTATTCGCGATGGTGGCGCCGTCGGTGCCGTAGAGGTACCGGTTTCTGAATGTGATCTGGTTTTTTACGGTATATGTCCCTCCCGCGACCGCGACAACGCCGTTGTAATACAGTGCGTCCCAGACGTCGCTGTAAGCGGTGCCTTCATATGTGACCCCTTTGATGGTTACACTGGTAGTCAGCCCATCGGTGGAAACGATTCCTGCCATGATCATACTCCTGTTTTATTTATTGGGTTTTGGAACGTTCCAAAAATTTACAATAATTATAATAGTATATTTTTTACTGTTTGTCAATGACAAACACGGATATTTTCAAGATTTTTCTTTCAATCCCCCTGTTTTTCCGTCAAGCGCAAAAATTCCGCGCCGTGGATCGGCAACGCCCGCCGCAGTCGTATCGCCGTCCCGGCAGAAGTCCGCTTCACTTGGAACCCTTCGCCGGACCATGAACCGTCCTTTTCCAGCCTTTCCACGCGGCGGAACGCCGCTTCCCCCGTCAAAAGGACCTCCAAGCCGGGCAAAGGGTCGGTCGTGGAATTGAGCAGGGCGACGAATCTTTTTCCGTCCGGCAAAACGGAGCAGAAGCACCGCGCCGGACCATTCACATAGGCGCCGGGGGCGTGCGGCGCAAGTTCCCGCAGGATGCGCTGGAGGAAGATGCGGCGGAACACGCTGAAAAATCCGAAGTAAAACCACTCCTCGCGGCCCCGGTCGCCCATGTCGAATGCCAGTGTGACCACTTTTCCGCCCCGTTCGTTGTCAAACCGGAACGCCCCCGGAAAAAGTTTTCGATGCGCGGAGGAACAGACCCAACTGAGGACGTTTGACGCGTTCTGCGTGCGGAACGCGGTCACTTCCCATGCCGCCCGCTGGACGGTCAGACGCGGGAGCGCCACGCCGTAGACCGCGGGATCGTCCTCCGCGATCTCCTCGTAACTGCAGTCGTTTTCCGTCGTCGGATACCGGACCGCTCCGTCGGACCCGATCAGATTGCCCAATCCCATGGCGATGACTTCGGCGGCGGCTGTCGCGTCCAGCACGACCGGGCCGGCCAGCAGGGTTTCGACCTCCTCACGGGAGAACGCCCGCAGTACCGAACCGCTGACCAGATACGGCGCGCCGGTCGGCTCAATGCGGTGGACAAAACGGTGCGAAATTCCGAGGATCGTCGCCACTCGCCCCCATTCGCCGGAGAACGCCTGATACATTTTTCCCTCCGCCGGGGCGCACATCGCGATATCCGGCGAAATCAGTACCTGGGCTCCGACGGCGCGGGTATCGTCGATCTCCAGCGCCGCGACCGCGTCCAGACGCGGCCGGATCTCCGCCAGCATCGCTCCGAAGCGGCGGTCCATGACGGTCCCGTTGCCCATCATGTCGAAGCAATTCATCGTGATCCCGTCGCTGCCGAATGCGGCGCTCTCCATGATCTCCCAGCCGGCGAACCCGCACCCGAGCGAATACGCGCCGTGCCGGGGCCCGCTCTCCAACTCCGGATAGAGCAGAAACGGCCGCGTCAGCAGGGAAATCGTCATCCGTGCCTGCACCGGGGCCCGGCGCATCGCCCAGACCTCGGTGTACGGGCTCATGGTCGGCCGGAACGCCATCGGCAGGACCGGCTGGAGACATTGCTGCAATTCGCCCAGATCGCGTCCGTCGGCGGCCATGCTGTCGAAAAATCCCGCCATCAGTCCGATCCGTGTTCCGGGGGAAATTTCCGCGACGGCGGCGGCGATCCTGCGTCCGGCCGCATTCATGATTTGCCCATTCATTCTCAGCCAGATTTTGCGCCACGGGTGCGCTTCTCCGGGGGCGAAAATGCACGCCAGCAGTTCCTCCCGGGAGACCGTCCGCCCGACGAGACGGGAAAATTCCGTCAGGTGCCGATCGCAGTAACAGCCGCCGAAGCCCATGATTTCTCCGTGGTTGTGGTAGCGGAAATCGTCTTCGAGCCAGACCGCGACCGGGGCGAGTTCCCGCACGGCGAGTTGCCACACTTCACAGAGGTCCCTGAGCCAGTTTTCATCCAAAGGACAGACTGTGACTCCGTTGGCCGATCCGGTGTCCCCCACCATCAGCGTGTAGTGTTGTTCCGGCCTCAGTTTGCGTCCCCGCGCCTCGTGAACCAGCGTCGTCCACGGATTCAGCGACAGATCGACGCGGATTTCGGCCAGCGCCTGTTTGATTTTTTTCGCCAGCGGCAGCCAGCGCCGCATGTCATCCGGTTGCCAGTGGCCGGTATTCAGTTCCTCGGCGTTGAAGAACAGCATCACCTCGTCGATGCCGGATTTCCGGCAGAAATCCGTCAACTCCCGGATGCGTTCCTCCTCGTGAAAGCCGGGATCAATACAGTAACGCAAAATACAGCGGAATTTTTTCATATTTTCCCATAAAAACTAAAATTCGATCTTCATGCCGTCGTATGCCGGGATGAAAGGTTCATAACTCCGGGCCATCTCCTCATGAGACCGGATGTATTCGTGACAGAAATGGGTCGGATACACCCGGGTGTCCCCGTCCGCGGCGCCGATGTCCCGCAGTTTTTCCACGAGACGGACGTTGTTGGGGTATCCCATGTGACCGTAACCCTGATCGGTGTCGCCCCAAGTGCAGTCCAGGAAGATGTGCCGGCACATTTTCCCGCGCAGCGCCTCCAGCGTCGGCTCGGGAAACAGATTGCTGTCGTTGCCGATAAGCACCCGGTTTTTCCCATGCTCCAACAGGTACAGCAACGCGGTTTCGCCGGGAATGTGGTCGGCCGCCAGCGCGGTGACATGCAGATCGGATTCCGGGAGGTCCACCGCGTCGCCCGGACACAGTTCATGCAGGACCATATTCTGATACGAGCGGTGGCCCGCCAGTTTCGCCAGCACGGTTCGGGAACCGTATACCTGCAGCGGCGTTTTCAGAAAGCGCCAGACCGGGAAAAGGTCGTCCGGGTAAAAGTGATCCTCGTGACTGTGGGTGAAAAACAGATGCCGCAGTCCGGTCAGCGGGGATGCCAGCCGGACGCTCTGCCAGACCGCGTCCGGTCCGAAGTCGATGCGGACGTCGGAGCCTACGGCATACGCGGTACGGCTCCGCACGTCCCGGCCGCCGTGCCGTCTGGCGCCGGCGCAGGCCGGACAATCGCAGAATGCGCACGGCACGCCTTCGCTGGCGGCGCTGCCCAGTACGGTCAGGGTGATGGGGTTCAAGATTTCCGTTCCTTTCCGATCGTCAGCGCGGGGTGTTGATGTCCGTTCGGGCGTCGTGGAACCAGTATTCCACAAACGCATCGCTGAATTGGAAGTCATACGCGTCGTTGCGGGATGACACATGGCCGTCCGCCCACGCGAGATTGGCGATTTTGTTGTGCCGGTCGTGAAGTTGATTGGCTGCCCATCCGGTATTCAGGGGAGAAACCTGAAATGTGCCGCACTGATAACTCGGATTGTTGACAAAACTGTCGCCGTACATGAAGAACTGCGAGGGGCGGCGCACTTTGGAGACATTGATCATACTGCCGCTGCTGCGGTCATACCCAGCGTAGATGTTTTGTCCGTAGGCAAGGTAATGCCACGAGTTTTTGGTCCGGTCGTCGGGGAAGGCTTCCAGAGACTCGGTGCAGTTCTTCCGCTGATTCGCCAGAACGCTTTCCGCGGTCTGACACATGAAGATCTGGACCGTGGGTTTGAACGTATCGTACAGCATCGTCGCCCACTTGATATTGCTGTTGGCGGCATCCGCGTACCGAGGATACAGCCCGCCGAACATGTCGGTATACTGGGACGTGTACTGGGCCAACTGCTTCAGATTCGCCGTGCAGTTGGCGCCCCGGCCGCGCTCCCGGGCGCTCTGCAACGCCGGAAGCAGCATGGCGGCCAGAATCGCGATGATGGCGATGACCACCAGCAGTTCGATCAATGTGAATGCGGGCCGCGTCGTCCCGCCGCGCTTCTTTGCGGCAACGACCTGATTTTCGTATGACATGCCACACCTCGCTTCCGTTTTTCGATAGATACCTGCTACTTGGAATCCGAAATCACGAAATCCATCACTTCGATGTCCGGATTTCCGGAACCGATGGTGAAGAATTTGTTGTTGCCGATCCGCAGCGCGCCGTTGGACCGGATGAAGAATTTCTGATCGTCGAGCGTCATTTCGATCCCCGTGTCGTCCCACGACACCGCCGCGTCGTACCAGCGATCCGGCACGAATTTCAACTTCAGACCGCGGCTGCACTGTTTTTTGCCGGCGTCGAACGACATGAAACTGAACGTGTAGTCGCCCTTGTGATGGGTCAGATTGAGGTGGAATCCGCTCTTGGGTTCGCTGCTGTAGAGCGAGAGAATGGGGTACACCGTCCACGCATCCCCCGGCTTTTTGACCGTGAAATACGGTTTGAACCGGAACGAAATCTTGCCGCCGTAAGGGTTGATGATCTTTCCGTCATTGGGAATCTGAAATGTCCGGAAGTTTTTGCCCCGCAACTGGATGGCGCCTTTCCCGGCGGCGTCGACTTTGCGGACCGCCTTGCCGGTCAGCAGGATCGGCAGGGATTTCCGGTCCACGATGGTGTCGTCCGCGTCGAGCCGGAACGTTTCCGCCGCGCCGAGACTTGCCGCCATCGTTCCCGCGAACAGCATGACAAACAGTTTTGATTTCATTTTTTCTCCTCCGTGTTGTTGTGAATGATCGTCAAACGGCGCAGATCGCCGCGAAAATACCCGGTTTTGTCCCCGACCGCTCCGTTGGGTTCGTCCGTGCCGCCGAAACACCCCGGCTTGAAGATGAACCCGCGTCCGGTGAAGGGGAAGGTCTTGCGCTGACCGTCCACTTCAAATGTCAGGTGCGCGAGGTCGTAATTCACCCGGATTCTGCACCAGCGGTCCGTCGGGACCTTGAGCCCGGTGCGGAACGGCGCATTCCACGAATTCAGCGCGGAGGTGGCGATCAGTTCGTTGTCCGCGGTGAGGACCGTCTGCAGCGTCCCCGGTTCCCGGTTGCTGTAACTGCGCAGCAGGACCTGTTCCCGGTTCCCCGGGGTCCGGATCTCCATTTCGATGGCGTACGCGCCGCGCGGCATGGTCTCCCGGGGCAGATTCACGTAATTGGATACGCCGTCGAAGCGGAGCAGCCAGTTGCCTTCCTCGTTGACCCACCGGGGGGCGAAGGATTGGAAGTCCTTCGGCAGACGGGGATACGCCGACTTGTGCATGGGTTCCAGATAGTTGAAGCCGCCGCCCAGTTCGGCGTTGAACCACGGATCGAAGGCGTTGGTCAGCAGCGCGCCGTATTCCGGGGTGAAGCGGTATTCGATGCGCGGAATGAAATCCGCCGCGACCGGGAGTTTCACCGGCGCGTTGGCAAATTCGGAGAAAACCGTCATCGGAACCTTTGCCCCCCGCGGATGCGTCGGAACGATCGGCCGGGAACGCCAGACGCGGCCGCTCTCGGAGACCGCCGTGAGTTGGTACACCGGATAGCGGGTGTACGGAAACACGCTCCGATTGATGGTCCCCTGATTCGCATTCAGGGCAAACGTGTAATCCGGCAGCCGGGCGGCCCGGGCAAGATGGAGCCGGACATGGCGTCCGAACGCCGCGGCGTAATGTTCCTTTTCCCACACATCCTTCAGTCGGATTTTTTGAGTGCCGACCGGATCGGGATAGGTGATCTCCAGTTCCGCGTTTTCGACTTCGGTCCGGGGCACGGTCAGGATGAACGGCGCCCGCATCCACGAGAAGTAGGTGAAACAGGTCGCCGTGTCCCCCTCTTTTTTGACCGTGTTGCAGACTCCGTGGGCCAGATGGTCCGACCGGAGCGTCCAGTCGGATACGTTGTGCAGTCGGAATGTCCCCTCGGTTTTCAGTAGCAGTCCCATCGCGGAGAAGTATCCGAGAAAGACCGCGTCTTTTTCGTAGTCGAACTCCTGTTTGGGGTCGCAGGCGGCGACTTCGGTATGATTGTCGGTCACCTCCAGCCGGAGCAGACGCTCCGACGCGGCGAAGTCGGCGTCGAGCCGATACGTTCCCCCGGCTTCGGCGGTGACGGTGAAGTTCTCCTTTTGCGGGATCAGCAGATCGCGCAGCGCCTGCTTGGTCTCATTGTAGATGACATTGGCGGACGCGGTGAGGATCGTGCTGTCGAATCCGGTGTACGTCCGTTTGGTTCCGTCCGGGGTGATGACCAGAAGTTCCGGGGTGATCGCCAGCGCACCTTTGAAATCATCGGTCGCCACCCGGTAGGAGACCGCGGTCAGGTTTGCCGCGTCGACCCGCTCCAGCGGAAATTCGGCCAGCACGTTGCGATTCTCGTCGCGCAGCCGGAGTTGGAAGCAAATGACGCCGGAGAATACGCCGTCCGGCACGTTCAGCACTTCGTAATTGATCAACTCCCCGAGTTTGGCCCGTCGACGGACGGAGAGCACGAGATTGGGAAGGCTTGTGTCGTCGCCCTCCAGCGGCTCCGCCGGACGGCCGTTCAGAAGTCCGCTGTAATACCGGACCACGCGGGCGACGGCCCACGAAGTGAAGTTCAACGGTTGGAAACTGGTGTTCTCATTGGCTTCGTTCCACTCGAAAAGGATGATCGCATCCGGTCTGATCTGCAGCGCGAGGTCGAGATACCGGCGCAACTGCGACGTGCCGTATTCCGCGACGATCTTGCCGGAGAGGTGGTTGACGTAGCCGCGGATCACCGGGCAGAGGATTTTTTTGTCACGGTATTTTTCCCGGGCCAGTTCCTCCCGGATGATCGGCCACATGTACTTTTCGAAATGCGGCAGCAGGATCATATTCCACATCTGCTCGCCCGGTTCGCGCACGGCGTCCTTGACGTACAGGACGAGGCCGTCCGAATTGTCCAGCGCTTCGCGGACTGCCGCGCGGTATTTCTCCAGAAACCAGCGCGGCGGATCGGTCTCCATATCCCGATAGCGCACGAAATCGGCGTGAAACTCCAGGAACGGCATCGAACAGGGCAGCAGAAACGAGTCCCCGATCTCCGGGTCCGAGCGAAGTTTGTCCCCCAGCGCTTTGGCCTGCGCGGATTGGATCGTTCCATAACAGGACAATAAAACTTTGCCGTCGACGCGGGGGGTAAGGGGAGATTTCACCGCGAATGCGACCGCGTCGCGGATCTTTTCATAATTTTTCGGCCACGCGTACGCAGGAATCACCACCATGTGTTCGATCCCCGGGACGGCGGCCTTGATCTCCCACGCGGTCTGCTGTTTCAGACTGGCTACATAATCCAGAGAGGCCAGCCCCTGAATCCCGTACCGCTTCATGGATTCCAGTTCCTTCCGATGCCCGGCTTCCCGGTTCTCGCGGTACTCCGGCATGGCGAAAAGCGGCCGTTCGATCCAGTAGCCCATGAAGTTCTGGTCCAGCCAGTAGGGGGCCCATTCCGCGAAAATCCGGACTTGTTTTCCCCCGGCGCCCTCCGGCGCCTTCCCGCCGGTCATGACGGTCCGCCGGTAACGGACCTGAGCGTTTCCCGCTCCGGCGCAGAACGCCACCAGCACGGCGGCCAAAACGGTGAGAGTCTTTCTCATAAATATCCTCCTGTGTTGAGTGTTACAATATTCCGGAAGCGGCGACATACGCGTATCGGAAGGGATATCCGGCGAATTGCTCCGGCGTCCGCTCCAACTCCTCGATCCGGTCGATCCGGCCGTCCAGCAGGTCCGTGATCCGGCGCCGGGCCTCGCGCAGCCGGGCGATCTGGCCCGCCTGCCGGATCTGCAGGGTCTCCACCCCGAACGGTTGATAGGCTTTCAGCCAGAGGGACCGGAAGGATTCCGCGATTTGCCCGTTCCGCTCGATCAGCCGATCCAGAACCGGTCCGGCCAGTTCGGTCAGTTCCCCGCGGTCGCGGGACCGGTAGGCCGGAAGCAGACGCTGGAGGAACTCCATTTTGTCCCGGAGCGCCTCGGCCATGAGCCGGGCGTGATCTTCCCGGTCCGCCAGACTTGCCGCCACTTGAGTGTAATGCCGCAGCAGCCGGGCGCCGCCGTCGGGCAGCACCGCGTTGTAACAGTGGTACGTCATCGCCAGCAGCGGGTCGTCCCAATGCAGCAGCATGGAATAACAGTGGATCGGATTGCCGTCCGGCCCTTCCAGATAAGGCTCCAACTCCATCGCCCGCATGGAACGGTCGAAGTCGATGCCGGTGCAGACTTCACAGCGGGTCTTGGTCCGGTCGCCGCCGAACTCCCCGCCGCTCCACGCGACTTCCGCGCCGCCGAAGACCCCCGGCAGTTTGGATTCGGGCGGGCACACGCTCCCGTCGTCATTCCATACCGTGACGATCATGGAACGGATATTTTCCTTTCTGCAGGCGGCGACCGCCGGTTCGATGGTCCGGCGCGACTGCCGGTGATTGGACCAGAGGATGCGGGAGTTGTAGACGCCGACCGCCATGACGGGATCGGGATGAAAATTGCGGTGCTGGGCCAGAAATTTCCGGTAGAAATCCTCGTCGTAACTGTAGTAATTCCATGCGACGATGCGCACGTTTTTGGGGTACGCGTCGATTACCGGCTGCGGAAACACGGCGCTCAAGTCCCCGTAGGTCCCGCTTTTGCTGCCGATGCGGAAGAACATATCGCCCCAGATCATCGGTTCCAGTCCCCGTTCCACGCACATGCGGTTGACTCGGGCCAGATGCTCGTTGAAAATGGCGAAACGGTCCCGGGGGCCGTGTTCGGCGTAGTAGTATCCGCCGCCCAGACCGTGGGTTTCGTCCATTCCGAGATGAATGCGGCGACTCCGCAGGTTCCGCGACCAGAAATCCAGCATTTTGCCGATCAGTTCATACGTCTCCGGCTTGCCGACCCGCATGACGTCCCGGGTATCGGCGTATTTCAGATACGCGCTGTGCCATTTGAGCAGTTGGTCGAGATGACCGAGCGTCTGAATGCAGGGAATCAGTTCGATGCCGAGTTTTGCGGCGCAGTCGTCAAGTTCCCGGATCTCCGCGGCAGTGTACCCGCCGCGCCACGCGCCGAATTCCGGTTCTCCCTCAAGGCGGTAGGTGTCTTCCGTGTAGAGCATCACCTGATTGTATCCGGCCAGCGCCAATTGACGAAAGAGGGTTCTCAAGTGCGTCACCGTCGGCACCGCGTTGCGGGAGACGTCCAGCATCAGCGCGAATTGGTCGAAGGCGCACGACTCCTCGCCGGAGAGCCCCGCCAGCAGTCCGCCGATTCCCCGGACGGCGGCGGCGGTCGAAGTGTATTCGATCACTCCGCCGCCGTAACGGACGAAATTGCCCGGAGCGGAAATTTTTCGGAAGTCCGCCGTGAAATCGGCGGGCACGACGTCGGCAAGTTCCCGCAGCAGATCCCGGATTTCCGGGGGGAGGACGGAAGGATTCATCGCGTCAATTCTCCTGAACAATGTGGGGCCGGGTGGATTCCCGGACGATCAATTCCGGTTGGATGTATTGAGCGGTCAGGGGGGATTTCCGGCGCGAGAGACGCCGGATGAGCAGATCCACCAGCGCCACGGCCAACTTCTCCTCTTTGGTGTCGAAGGCCGTGATCCGCGGGGTGTGGAACCGCAATAAATCGCCGTCCTGGAGCGAGACCATCGCCGGCCGTTTCATTCCGAATTCCTCCATCTGTCTGCAGGCGGCCACGGCCACGAGGTCGTTGTTGAACATCAGCGCCTCCGGCTGTTCCGGCAGTGCGCGCAGTTTCTGAATATTTGCGCGGATGTCCTCCTCGTCGACGGTGCAATTCAGGAACCATTGCGGCTCGAAGGGGAGGCGTTTTTCCCGAATCAGCCGCTCCGTCAGTTCGGCGCGCGGGTCGCGCAGGATGCCGCAGTAGCCGATTTTGCGGTACCCGCACCCGGTCAGATGATCCAGCGCCTGATGGATGGTGAAGTCGATGTCGGTGTCCACCGTGTCGAAACGCTGCGGGCTGTCATAGTTGGAAAAAAGGACCACCGGAATGCCGCTCAAGCCGGGCAGGTTCGGGATATCCATGTCCCATGCGATGATCCCGGCCAGATTGTTTCGGTTCACGAGGTCGCGCAGTACGGTCTGCTGATCTTCCGAATGGTTGCCCCACAGACCGAAAATGGCGGAGTAGCCGTGTTTTTTCAATTCGCTCTGCAGCAGGGAGATCATATTGGCGTAAAAGGAGATGAACGGGCCGGGCATGACCACTCCGATCTGCTGGGACCTGCCGTTGCGCAGGGCTCGGGCCGCGGCGTTGAAGTGGTAATCCAGCGCTTTGGCCGCGTTGAGTATTTTCTGCTTGGTCGCGGTTTTGGCTTTGCAGTCGTCGAAATTGTTGAGTACATAAGAAACCATACTGCGGGAAACCCCGCTCAATTTGGCCACATCGACCAGCGTCGCCTTGCGCTTCATTTCAGTATGCATACCGTTCGTCTCCACTTTGGAACGTTCCAATTGTCCTTGAAAATAAAAATACCACCGCTCAATGGGATTGTCAACCCCGATCTGCAAAAAATTCGCAATTTTTCCGAATGGAATGGGACCGCTCCGGAGAATATGCCGGCGTGGATTGACAAAACGGCCGACGGATGCTATATTTCTGGGACTGAAATATCGACGGGGCAGGGCGGCGGACTTCCGAAAATGCCGCGGATTCCGCGAATCAAACGGAGAATTGCTGAAAAATGGCTTTCATGGAATGTCGGTTTCATTCCGCGGTATTGGGAAAAGAGGTGCCGGTGAATGTGGTGTTTCCCCGTTCCGGCACGGCTCGGGGCCGCAAGGTCCTTTATCTGCTGCACGGGCTGTCGGACGATGCCTCCGTCTGGTTTCGCCGTACCTCCATCGAGCGGTACGCCGACGCGCTGAATTTCATCGTGATCATGCCGGACGGCGGACGGGGGTTCTACACCGATGCGGTGCACGGGGCCGCCTATTGGACATTTCTCGCAACGGAACTGCCGGAGATGATGAAGTCCGTCTTCCGTTTCCCGACGCGGCGGGAGGATACGTTTGCCGCCGGGTTGTCCATGGGCGGATACGGCGCGCTGAAACTGGCGTTCCTCCGGCCGGAACGGTTTGCGGCGGCGGGCGTTCTCTCCGCCGTCACCGATATCCGCCGCCGGTTCCGCGCGGCGGATTCCGCCGCGTGGCGGCCGGAACTGCGGCTGATTTTCGGCGGGGTTTCCCAACTCGCCGCCCGGGACAACGATCTGTTCGTGCTGGCGGAGAAGGCCGCAACATCGGGGCGGACCCTGCCGGAGATCATCTCTTTCTGCGGGACCGAAGACTTCATGATTGCCGACAACCGGCGTTTCAATCGCCGGATGAAGCAAGTGGATTATCCCGGATTTCACTGCTTTGAGCGTCCCGGTTCGCACACATGGGAGTTCTGGGACACCCATATCCGGGACATTCTCCGGTTTTTTGCCGCCCGGACGCTGCCGGCGTGAATGATCAGATCAGCGCGTCCTTCAAACTTCGGATGAATTGACCCAGGGCCGGACGGGACAGTCTCACCGCCGCCGAACCGACCACGACCGCGTCCGCGTGCCGGGATACGGCGGCGGCGCTGGCGGCGTCCGCGATGCCGAATCCGGCGGCGACGGGAGCGGGGGAGACCCGGCGCAGCGCGTCCAGCCGGTCGGAAAGTTCCGGCGGCAGTTGCGCCCTGGCTCCGGTCACGCCCCGGGCGTTGATGCAGTAGACGAAGCCGTCCGCGTCCGCCGTCAGCATGGCCGCCCGGGTGATGTCCGTGGACGGTCCGATCAGCGGGATGAGCGAAATCCCGTTCTTTTCTGCTTCCGGGACGACTTCCCCGCGTTCCTCGTAGGGAAGGTCGACGATCAGGATGCCGTCAATGTCCAGTTCCCGCAGTCTGCGGAACAACGCCGGGATGCCGTATTGCAGAAAGATATTGTAATATCCGAATACGATCATCCCGGTCTCCGGGTGCCGCCGCCGGATGCGTCCGGCCATGTCCAGAATTTTTCCCAGCGTGGCCCCGTTTCGCAGCGCCTGCTGCGAGGCCTGCTGGATGACCGGACCGTCCGCCATCGGGTCGGAGAAGGGGATTCCGAGTTCGAGGATGTCCGCGCCGTGGGTGATGATCTCCTCCAGTCTGGCTTCGGACTCCGTCATGTCGGGAGCGCCGCAACTGTCGAAAATGACAAGCGCCTTCTTTCCCGCGGCGAAAATCTGCTGCAAACGTTTCATTGATGGGACTCCTTGTATTGGCGGACGCTGGCCATATCCTTGTCGCCGCGTCCGGAGAGGTTGACGATGATGATGCGGTCTTTGCCGTACCGCGGGGCGGCTTTCAGCGCCTGCGCCACGGCGTGGCTGGATTCCAGCGCGGGGATGATCCCTTCCAGACGGGAGAGCAGTTCAAAGGCGGCCACCGCTTCGCCGTCGTCGATGGTGACATATTGCGCCCGTCCGGAATCGGCCAGAAAACAGTGTTCCGGCCCCACGCCGGGGTAATCCAGTCCGGCGGAGACGGAATGGGTTTCCGTGATCTGTCCGTTTTCGTCCTGAAGCAGATAGGTTTTGCAGCCGTGCAGGACGCCGATCCTGCCGCCGTTGATGCTGGCCGCGTGGCGTCCGCTGGCCAGACCGTCGCCGCCGGCCTCCACCCCGGTGAGTTTGACCGCCGCGTCGTCGAGGAACCCGGCAAAAATGCCCATGGCGTTGCTGCCGCCGCCGACGCAGGCGATCACCTCGTCGGGCAGTCGGCCGGTACGTTCCAGACATTGGCGGCGGGCTTCGAGACCGATGACCGACTGGAAATCCCGGACGATGGTCGGGTAGGGGTGCGGTCCGGCCACGGTGCCGATGCAGTAAAAGGTGTCCTCGCTGGTGGCGGCCCAGTCACGGATGGCTTCATTCATCGCGTCCTTCAGCGTCGCGCTGCCCGCGTCCACCGCGATCACGTTGGCTCCCAGCGTCCGCATCCGTTCCACGTTGGGCGCCTGCCGGGAGACGTCCAGCGCCCCCATGAAAACATCGCACCGCATGCCCAGCAGCGCCGCCGCGGTCGCGGTGGCCACCCCGTGCATGCCCGCGCCGGTTTCCGCGATGAGCCGGGTCTTGCCCATGCGTTTGGCCAGCAGCGCCTGCCCGATGGTGTTGTTCACCTTGTGGGCGCCGGTGTGGTTGAGGTCTTCGCGTTTGAGGAAAATCTGCGCGCCGCCGCAGTGGGCGGTGAGCCGTTTGGCCGGATAAAGGGGTGATTCCCTGCCGACGTAGTTGACGAGCAGATCGCGCAGTTCGGCCTGAAAATCCGGGTCGTTCCGGGCCGCGAGATAAGCCGCCTCCAACTGGTGAAGCACCGGCATCAGCGTTTCCGGGATGTACTGGCCTCCGTAGGGGCCGAAATGAGTGTTCATGATTCCATTCCTTTCACTTGCTTGAATAATTCCGATATTTTGCGGTGATCCTTGATCCCGGGGGCGTGTTCCACGCCGCTGGACAGGTCGATCCCGTCCGGGTGGACCTTGCGGATCAGTTCCACCGCGTTTTCCGGCGTGATGCCGCCGGCCAGCATGATCTTGCGCCTGCGGGACAATTCGGCGGCTTTCGCATGGTCGCCGAATTGCCCGGAACCGCCCCGCGGCGCGTCGCAAATCAGTTTCGCCGCCGGGAAATCTTCCTGATACGTGGCTTTCCACACCTCGGCGAAGTCGATTTTTTCGGCGAAATCCGGAGATTCGTCTCCGTGCAGCTGCACCACGTCCAGACGGCCGCGGGTGACGGCTTTCCGGATGAATGGCAGATCGGCGTTGACGAAAACGCCGACTTTTTTGGTTTTCAGCCCGGCGGTGAGGTCCGCGATCCGCTCCAATCCGACCCGCCGGGCGGAGGCGGGCGCGAAGACGAACCCCAGATAATCCGCGCCGCACTGTTCGGCGAATACCGCGTCTTCCCGCCGGGTGATGCCGCAGATTTTGATTTTGACGCTCATAAGGCAAGCAACTCCCGCAGTTTGGCGCCGGGGGAGGGGGCGCGCATCAACGTTTCTCCGATCAGGAAGCCCTGTGCGCCGACTTCGCGCAGACGCCGGATGTCCGCGGCGGACCGGATGGCGCTCTCCGCCACCGGGCAGCGTTCCGGCGGAATTTGCGCAAGCAATTGCTCCACCGTGGTCAGATCCGTGGCAAAGGTGGCCAGATTCCGGGCGTTGACCCCCACCAGTGTGACCGGAGCGTCCAGCAGTCGGGCGACTTCTTCCGCATTGTGGGCCTCGCCCAGCACGTCGAGGTCCAGACTCCGGGCGTATTCCGCGAGACGGAGCAGCGACGGCTGATCCAGCATTGCCGCGATCAGCAGCACCGCCGACGCTCCGGCGTGCCGGGCTTCGAGGATCTGATATTCGTCAAAAATGAAATCCTTGCGCAGAACCGGGATGGCGACCTCGGCGGCGACCGCCGTCAGACGTTCCAGACTGCCGAGGAAGTAATTCGGCTCGGTGAGAACCGACAGCGCGGCGGCGCCGGATGTTTCCAACTCAAGCGCCAGCGGGACCGGCCGAAAATCCGCCCGGATCAGTCCTTTGGACGGGGAGGCCTGCTTGATCTCCGCGATGATCCCGGGCATGGCGGCGCGGAACGGGGGGATTGTCGGAAAGCCGCCGGATGCCAGCGGATGCATCCGTTTGCGCCGTTCCACTTCGGGGCGCAGTTTGGCGACGATGGTTTCCAGAATATTGTTCATGCCCGGCTCTCCGCGATGAGTTGGTCGAGTTTGTTCATGGCCGCGCCGGAATCAATGGACAGCGCGGCCAGCAGGACGGCTTCGCGCAGGTCTCCGGCCAGGCCCGCCACCCGGATGGCGGCGGCGGCGTTGAGCAGTACGATGCTTCGGGCCGCGCCCCGGTCCTGTCCGCTGAGAACGGATTTCAGGATCGCCGCATTCTCCTGCGCGGTGCCGCCGGCAATATCGGAGACGGGGTAACTGGTTCCCAGCAGAAGTTCCGGGAACAACTCGTAACTGCGGATGACTCCGTCGTCCAGTTCCGAGACCCGGGTGGTCGCGCCGCAACTGATCTCGTCCAGTCCGTCGTGTCCGCTGACCACCAGCGCCCGCCGCACCCCCAGTTCCCGCAGGGTCTCCGCCAGCAGTTCGGTAAGTTTCGGATCGTAAACGCCCAGTACGATCCCGGAGGCCCCGGCGGGATTGCACAGCGGCCCGAGCAGATTGAAAATGGTGCGGAAGCCGAGTTCCCGGCGCAGTCCGGCAACTTTGCCCAGCATCGGATGCATTTTCGGTGCGAAAAGGAAGCCGATGCCGTGGGTCTGAATGGCGTATTCCATCCGTTCCGGCGGCGCGTCCAGATCGAATCCCAGCGCCGCCATCACGTCCGCCGCGCCGCATTTGCCGGAAACCGCCCGATTGCCGTGTTTGGCGACGACGACCCCCGCACCGGCGGCCGCAAACGCGCTGGTGGTGGAAACATTGAAGGATATCCCGCCGTCTCCGCCGGTCCCGACGATGTCCACGCACTCCCGGGGGCCGCAGTCGATGTGCCGGGCGTGACGGCGGAGCAAACGGGCCATGCCGAGCAGTTCGGTCATGCTTTCGCCTTTCATGCGCAGCGCGGTGAGCACGGCGCCGGCCTGAGCCGCCGAAACCGAATCGGAGGTGAGCAGTTCGAGCAGGTGTTCCGCATCGGCGGCGGAGAGGTCGCGGCGGTCCAGCACGCGGTCCAGCAGGCTTTTCATCGTTTCGCCCTCACCATCTGCATGAAGTTGCTCAACTGCCGTTTGCCGCTGGCGGTGAGAATGGATTCCGGGTGATACTGGATGCCCTCGATGAGCAGACTCCGGTGGCGGACGCCCATGATCTCGCCGTCGGCGGTGCGGCAGGTGACTTCCAGTTGCGGCGGCAGCGTCGCCTCGTCCAGCGCCAGCGAATGGTAGCGCACCGCGTTGAATGGACCGGTCATGCCGGTAAAAAGGCCTTTCCCATCGTGTTCGATCGCGGAAATTTTGCCGTGCATGATCGCTTTGGCCGGGACGACTTTGGCGCCGAACGCTTCTCCGATGCCCTGATGTCCGAGGCAGACGCCCAGCATGGGGATCTTTCGTTCCGCGGCGGCCCGGATGAGTTCCGGCATGATTCCTGCCTGAGCCGGACGGCCGGGACCGGGAGAAAGGATGATGGCTTCCGGGTTCATTTCCAACACTTCGGCCACGGAAATCTTGCGGTTGCGCCGCACGGTGATCTCCGATTCCATCGAATAGAGCAGATGCACCAGATTGTAGGTGAACGAATCGTAATTGTCCAGCACGAAGATCATTTTATTTCTCCTCCAGATTGAGTCCGGCGGCGGCGAGTTTGACCGCCTTGAAAACCGCCGCCGCTTTGTTCAGCGTCTCCTCGTATTCCTTTTCCGGCACCGAATCGAATACGATCCCTGCGCCGGCCTGAATGGATACCTGACCGTCCCGCACTTCCAGTGTGCGGATCGTGATCGCCAGGTCCATGTTGCCGGTGTAACTGAAGTAGCCGACCGCGCCGCCGTAAACGCCGCGGGGGGCGGGTTCAAGTTCGTGGATCAGTTCCATCGCCCGGACTTTCGGTGCGCCGGAAAGAGTCCCGGCGGGAAAGGCGGCCCGGACCAGGTCCACGGCGTCGTGCTCCGGGGCGAGGGCCGCTTCCACATCGCTGACCAGATGCATGACATGACTGTAGCGCTCCACATTCATGAATTTTTTCACCTGGACGCTGCCGGGTTTGGCTACCCGTCCCAGATCGTTGCGGCCGAGGTCCACCAGCATCAGATGCTCCGCGCGTTCCTTGACGTCGTTGAGCAGTTCGTCGGCCAACTGCCGATCCGAAGCGGCGGAAGTTCCCCGGGGGCGGGTCCCGGCGATGGGGCGCAGGGAGGAGACGCCGTTTTCCAGTTTGACCATGGTCTCCGGGCTGGACCCGATGAGGATGTGCCCGCCGTGTTTGAAAAAGAACGTGTAGGGCGAAGGATTGATGAGCCGCAGCGCCCGGTAGAGTTGCAGCGGAGAACTGGTCAGCGGCGCGGAGAACTTCTGCGACAGCACCACCTGAATGACTTCTCCGGAACGGATAGCGGCCTGAGCCCTGTCCACCATTTCGCAGAACTCCTCCCGGGTCATGTTGCCGGTGAATCGGGCGGCGGCGGTCGCGGAAGCACTCGGGAGGACCGGCGGGCGGGCCAGTCGCGCTTCCACGGCGGCGATGCGCCGGACCGCGTCGTCGTAGGCCGCCCGGAGCGAAGCGTAGTTGTCGGTGTGAACGCAGACGACGATTTTCACCGTGTGGCGCACATTGTCGAAAACGATCATGTCGTCCACCATGAGCAACGCTGCTTCCGGGGCGGACAAGGGTGCTTTGGGGGCGGGGAGTTCCTCGAATTCATTGACCATTTCGTAGCCCAAAAAACCGATGGCTCCGCCGAAAAGCGGCGGCAGGCCGGGAACTTCCACGGCGCGGATGTCCTTCATCAGATCCCGCAGAGCGGCGAGGCCGGAACCGATCGGCCTGGTGGTCCCCGCTTCGGTCAGCGAAGCAATTCCGTCCCGCACGGTGAAGACGGCGGACGGATTGATGCCGATGAAAGAGTAGCGGCCGAAACGTTCGCCGCCCTCCACCGATTCCAGCAGAAATACGTTCTCATCCTCCGCGAAGCGGCTCAGCACGGACACCGGGGTCTCCAGGTCCGCCAGTTGTTCGCGGTACACCGGGATCAGGTTGCCCGAAGCGGCGTACTGCTCGAAAGTTTTGAAATCCATTTTCACTCCTTTTTTATGAATGGTTGAGGTCACAAAAAAACCGCACTCCGAACGAGGTTCCGGAATGCGGTCGGTTTTTACAGAAAAAGCGGATCAGACTTGAAGTCCGATCCGCCGGTCATCTTGGAGAACGATGCAAAAACGAACGTGCGCTCCGGCGGTCAGAACCGCCAGCGCCAACCCTTGGTCAAAATGATTTTGCACGTTAAATTTTTCATGATGGCACCTAATATAGCCGCACGATTCGGAGTTTGCAAGTGTGCGGTATGGAATTTTTGCAAAAATCTTTTGTCCGGCGTTTGCATTCCGGAGAGAACGGTGGCATATTAAGGAAATATAAAGAGACCATGCAACCATGGGAAAGGGTTCGTGATGACGTCGAATTTTTCCGCATCCCCCGGACCCCATGGGGTCCCCTTGGCATACTGCCAAGGGGAATAAAACTCCCTCAGTGTCGCCACCATATCGGCGGCGAAGGCTTCGCCCCGCGAAGTTGAACGTCGCATATTTGCTGCCGCGTTCACAGCAAAGTTCCCGCAAACCCAGCCTCAAGAGTCGGCATTTCGCGTATCACGAAGAAAATTCCGCCCGCGTTCTGCCGTTGCGGTGCGGTATTTGCGCGATACCCAAGTCCCCGGGGAATGAATATCTGCCGGAACCTCGGAATCGGTATATCGGAATCAATGCGAGTCCGGAAAATGCTTAAGAGAGAGGTTGAACCGATGGCGGTGCCGACGACCGTCCGCGGCGACGTCGACTTATTCCATTTAAAAGAGACGGATCCGCGATTGGGATCCGCTTGCGCGAACGACGTGAGCGCAAGCAGCCGGTCTTTGGGTTGTGGCAATGACAGGAAAACGATTTTCGTGACCCAGCCGTCGCTGCCTGCACTGGATGATTTCATTCCTTACCTTCGGAAGATATGGGACAACAAGTGGCTCACCAACAACGGCGAATTCCACAAGGAGTTCGAGGCCGCACTGGCGGAGTATTTGGGCGTCAGATGTGTGAGTTTGTTCACCAACGGTATGATCGCCTTGCAGGTGGGAATGCAGGCTCTGCGGATCACGGGAGAGGTCATCACGACGCCATTTACTTTCGTCGCCACCACACACGCCATTCACTGGAACAACTGTACGCCGGTATTTTGCGATATTGAGCCGGACACCTACACGCTCGACCCCGCCAAGGTCGAATCGCTGATCACTCCCAAGACCACCGCGATCATGCCGGTGCACGTCTACGGCAACCCCTGCAACCACGAGGAACTGCGGCGAATTGCCGACACCTACGGACTGAAACTCTTTTACGATGCGGCGCACGTTTTCGGGGTGCGTAAGGACGGCGTCTCCGTGTGCAGTTGGGGCGATCTGTCGATGCTGAGTTTCCACGCGACCAAGGTCTTCAACACTTTCGAGGGCGGGGCACTGGTCACAAACGATGAAAATTTAAAGAAGCGGATCGACTTCCTCAAGAACTTCGGTTTCGCGGACGAAATCACGGTGGTGGCGCCGGGGAGCAACGGCAAAATGGACGAATTCCGCGCCGCCTACGGGCTGCTGCAACTCGAAATCGTGGATGGCGAGATCGCCAAACGGCGGAAAGTCGCGGAGTTCTACCGCGAAGGGTTGAAGAACGTACCGGGGATACGGGTGCTTCAGGATATCCCGGGGGTGAAACATAACTACGCCTACTTCCCTGTTGAGGTGGACGCGAAACAATACGGCATGACCCGTGACGAACTTTACGACAAGTTGAAAAGGGAAAACATCTACTCGCGGCGCTACTTCTACCCGTTGTGCAGCGACTTCCCGACCTATCGCAGTCTGCCCAGTGCCACGGCGGAAAATCTTCCGGTGGCGACGAAAGTCGCACGGGAGATACTCTGCCTCCCGATGTTTGCGGAACTCTCCGAAGTTCAAATCGCATCGATCGTCTCCCTGTTAAAAAACGACGGATGATATGAGCGAAGATATTTATAGGGAACCTCTATCAATATCTTTTTGACAGAAATTCCGATTGTTTCTGTTTGAAAATCTCCGAATGAGATTTTTCTGTGTTTTACGTTAACGCTTTGACTTCTCTTCTTCAAGGATCCTCGACTGAAAAAGCCGACATTT
>JALEMG010000060.1 GCA_022768375.1 Lentisphaeria bacterium | reverse complement strand
GATGGAATTCGGATTCTACGATACGGTACAGCGGAAAAAGTTGTTCCAGAAAAACTTTCCCGCGTCGCAGTTCGTCAGCGACGGCGCCTACCATCTCTACTCGCTCGGGACCCCGAAACTGCCCGCCCCGGGCCAGAAGTTCCACGCATGGGGCGATGAGAGTTGGAATCTGAATCTCAACGAGATCATGAAGGATTTCCTCGCCAAGCACGACAGCGGAAAGACATGGGAGATTTTCGTCTCCGTCAAAGCGGACGACAAAAATCTCTACCTCGATCGGATGATCTTCGCCGAATCGGGAAAAAAAGAACGATAAAACCTCCGTCCGGCCGGAATCATGGATGGCAAAATAACGAAAACGTGATACATTTATCCCGCATACAAGCATAAAAAAAGGAAATTGCGATGAATCAGAAACTGAAAGATGCCCGTCAAAAGTTATTTCTGCTGCAGGAAACACTGCACCAGCATCTTTCCATCATCCAGGGAGAGACCGCCGCGCCCGGTTACCGGGAACGCGCCCGGGTCGCCGACCCCACCCGCAAAGAACTTTGCGAGAATTATCTGAACCTGATCGCGCCGGAGTACCGCGCTTTCGCCGAAGCGGTCCGGGAGGAACTCGCCGACACCGCGCCCTTCCCCGCCGCGCCGCCGATCCCCGACGAAAAACTTTGGCTTTGGGGCGGACCGACGCCGGAATGGGGCGGATCGCTACAACCCGATACGCTGCTTAAAACGGCGGACTGGTACCACATCGACAACGGGGTGTACGTTTACGGGCCCACGACCGAGGCGATGCTTTCCCTGCACGCCCCGCTGAAAAAACTTCTGGCGATGGTGACGACCCAGTGCCGCGCCCCCGGCCAGCAGCCGGAAAGCGATGAACAGTGCGCGGAAAACCTAAGCCGGATCTCCCTGCAATGTCCCAACATCGTCGGCGGCATGATGGACGATATGACTTCCCATGCCGAAGACATCCCGCCGGAAAAGATCGCGCAGGTCGCCGCCGTCAGCCGGGCGCTGAAAAAACATAATCCCGCGCTGAAACTCTACGGCGTCGTGTACCGGCATGAACTCGGCAAAAAAGATTTTTCGCCGCTGTTGCCGTATCTGGACGGCGTCAGCCTCTGGTTCTGGAATCAGGAGGAACTGCTGGACCTCGGCGGCGGGGTCGAAGCATGCCGCCGGGATTTCCCCGGGAAAGAGATATTTTTAGGTCTGTTCCTGCATGACTACGGCACCTCCGATGCCGAAACTCTGCCGGAACTGCTGATCCATCAACTCAAAGGCGCCAGGGCGCTGGCGGCATCGGGAAAAATCGACGCATTGATCGTCCTCGGTGACCGGGAGATCCTGAAATGGCCCGAAGCGGCCGCCGCCGTCAAAGGTTTTCTGATGGCGAAATAACCCGTTTACCGCCACAGGAAGGAAACATGAAAACGAAACTTCATATCGGATACTTCGCTCACTGGTCGCAACCGCCGTACAAGTTTGTCGACTTTATGCGGGAACAGGGATTCGAGGCGGAAAAAATCGACTACAGCCGTCCCGGGTATCTGGAAAAATTCGACGTCGTTCTGATCGAACAGCAGGGGTTCAACGATTACATTGAGAACGACGAACTCTACATCCGCGACTGGGTCAAACGGGGCGGCATCTGTCTTTTCATGCATCAGGACTACTGCCGCTGGGCCCCCTGTTTTCTGCCGGAAGAACTCGGCTATACCCAGTTGATCCACCGTCACGTGCCGACCATCCTCGGGCACATTCCCGGCACTCCGCCGTACATGGGATACATGATGCCGTGGATCGAACCCGCCGGGCGCAGACTTTTCAGCGAGCCGAACCGGATCACCCCGGACGAAATGCTCGACTGGCACGTCACCACCGGTTCCATGAACATCGTCGCCCGGTACACCGCCAATCAGGAAACCGAAACCGTCCGCACCGCCGCGCTCTCCTGCTATCTGGCCAATCCGAACTGGGAGATCCTCGGTTCCTACATGGACCCGGCGGTCAGGGACGGCGCGCTGATCCTCAAGGCCGGTTACGGCAAAGGGATGTTCTTCCTCAATCAACTGCTCTTCCCGGAGGCGTTGACGGAGGAAACGGCCCGCTGTGTGGAGTTCTGGAAAAAATATCTGCCCAACCTCATCGCCTTTTTTGAGCGCTTCCGCGCGGGCGTCGCCGAGACGGTGCCGCCCGCTCCCCCCGCCGAACTGCCGATCAAAAAGAACTACAAACTGGCGATCCACATGCATTCGCTCGACTGGTACGGCGCCGATTCCGCGCCCGGGACCATCAACGCGATCATGCGTTATTTCGACTTCGACATCTGCGCGCTGGCGCTCAAGGACAGCGCCCCCTACAAAGGCAAACTCGACACGGTCAAATACTCCGACGACAAGGTGCTTTTCCTCGACGGTCAGGAATATCATCCCTTCAACTGGCGCGAACACGGCGCCGCCCGCAGTCACAACGCCTATCATCTGCTGGCTATCGGGATCGACGCCGACGCCTACACCCCGGAATTCACCCGCAGCCTTTTCTCGGAAGCGGAAGTCGACGCCTATCTGAAACGCGCCGTGGACTATGTCCACCGTCACGGCGGCGCGGTCTGCGCCACCCATCCGCCCTACGACACATGGTTCGACTACCCGGTCGATGCGGCGGACATGGAACCGTTGCTCTCTCTGGTCGGTTCCCGTATCGAAAATTACTGGCTGTCCGGAAGACGCAAGGCGATCATGAATTCCGTCGACCTTTACGGACTTCGCCGGATGATCGACAATCCCGCCGTCAATTTCCTCTATCTGCAGGGCGAAAAACCCTGCCGCGACAGCGTGGTCAGGGCGATCCGCGCCGGTCACGTCATCGCCGCCTGCGGCTATGATGCGGCGGACATCACGTTGAACGGCAAACTTCCGGGCGACGAACTGCCGTCGGCCGAGGCGCAAAACGGAACACTTCACATCGAGGCGCAGATCCGCGGCGACAGCGAACTTGAGGCGCTGGCGGTATATTCCGGCAAAAAACTGATCCACACGGAAAATCTCTCGGGCCAAACCGTTTCGCGTGATCTGCCGCTGGCCGGATGCGAACTCGACCGGTTTGTCCGGGTCGAAATTCAGGGGAATCACGCCAACCGGATGTGCTGTTCGACCCCGTTCTACCTGATCGGATGACGGAAAGAGGAAACGGGGCGACTGCCGCCGAAGCATAGGGAAAACAGGGAGGAAAAATCCGATGATCCGCTTCGCCGATGCCGAAAGTCTGAACGGGCTGTGGGCATTCCACTTTGAAGAAAAGGAACTCTCCGACCGGGAGATCCTCGCCGCGGCGATGGATGAATTCCAGACGGTGCCGGGCTGTTTCGACGCGGCGCCCCCCCGCTTCGGTCGGCAGGGCACCGGAATCTATCGGCGAAGTTTCCACGGCGGCGGCAGGGTGATGATCCGGGTCCGGGGCGTGACCCTGCGGGGCAAAGTCTTTGTGGACGGGCAAAAACTCGGTGAAATCCCCTATGCCTTCACTCCCTGCGACTTCGTCACCGGGGTCCTCGCGGAGGGCGAACACACGCTGACGATCGCCGCGACGAACTGCATCGACGAAAGCAATGCGTCGATGTTCCACGAGTTCTACGATTTTTACAGTTTCGGCGGCATCTGCCGCCCGGTCGAGGTGCGTCGGCTCGGGGAAAACAGCATCGCCGCCTTTTCCGTCATTCCGCTGGAGACCGAAACCGGCAGGGTCCGGGTGACGCTCTCGCTGGAAAAAGCGGCGAAACTGCCGTGGCGATTGAAGATCGACGGCGTTGAGACAAAAGTACCGCCCTTTGCCGGCGAGACGGTCCAGTTTGAAACGGAAATCGCGGGTTTGTCTCCGTGGAGCCCGGAATCTCCGGTCCTGCATACGGCGGAGGCGATCCTGCCCTTTGACCGCGCCCGCACCACATTCGGGATGCGGGTGCTCCGCTGGGACGACGGGGTGCTGCGACTCAACGGCAAGCCGCTCAAACTCTACGGATTCTGCCGACACGACAGCCATCCGGAATTCGGCTATGCGGTGCCTGAGGCCCGGGTGCTGGCGGACCTGCGGATGCTGAAGGAGTCCGGCTGCAATTTCCTGCGGGGGGCACATTACAAGCAGTCGGACTTCCTGCTCGACTGCTGCGACCGGCTGGGGATTCTGGTCTGGGAGGAATCCTGCGGCTGGGGCAACAGCGCGGAACAGTGCGCCGATCCGACATTTCGCAAACGGCAAGTGGAGCAGACGCGTCGGATGGTCGGAGAAAGCATCAACCATCCCTCGGTGATCCTCTGGGGATTCATGAATGAATCCCGGAGCGATACCGAGGAAACCCGCGGCCTTTTAACGCTGCTTTTTGACGCGGTCCGCTCACTGGATGCTTCCCGGCCGGTCACCTACGCCTCCAATTTGCCCGATCAGGACATCTGTTTCGATCTTGCCGACGTGCTCGCCGTCAATCTCTATCCCGGCTGGTATCCCTGCGAAAAAAACGACCGGATACGGCGGAACGACATCGACCGGGTCCAACCGGTGCTGGAACACGTGAAAGCGCGGTTCTCCGCCCCCGATTTTCGGCACAAGCCGTGGATCATCAGCGAAATCGGCGCCGCGGCCCTGGTCGGGAACCACAACGGCGCCCGCTGGTCGGAGGATTATCAGGCGGAACTGGTGGAAAAAGTGCTCGATTTCGTTTCTTCCGACAGCCGCTGCACCGGGGTCGCCCTCTGGATCTTCGCCGACGTCAATACCTACCTCGGGACAAGCGGCATCATGAACCGCCCCAACGGGATGAACAACAAGGGACTGCTCACCGGACACCGCCATCCCAAACTTGCCTGGCACGTGCTGTGCCGGTTCCTGAAATCGCTCGGATGACGCCCTGCGGCTGATCATTCGGAGTTGCGGCGGGAACGGTATTCCGCAGGGGAAACGCCCGTTTCCTTCTTGAACGCTTTGGAGAAAATATAGCGGTCCGCGAAACCGCATGTTTCCGCGATCTCGTTAATACTTTCCGTTCCGAACGAAAGCAGGGCGCGCGCCTTTTCCAACGCCAACTGCTTGGAATACTGATGCGGTGAAATGCCGATCTCCGCCTTGAACCGACGCTGAAAGTTACTTTGAGACATCCCGATCTTCCGGCAGATGTCCTTTTTTTTCAATCCCTGATTCATCAGGCTCATCGAATATTGGATCCGGCGGTCGATCGGCACTTCCTCCGTTTCGAACCGGTCCTCGGGAATTGCCGCCAGAGCGGAAAAAAGCAGCGCGTACACCGCCGCATCGGATGATCGTTCCGAGGTCAGCAGCAGATCAAGCGTCCCGCAGACGGAACGGTCAAAGATCAGCACCTCCCTCCTGACCCGGGAATACGGATGCCCCGCCGTGAAATGAAGGTAAAGATGCTCGAACGGGGCCTCGCACGCGCTGCGGAACGGCGTATTCGGAGGGATCAGAATGATCTCCCGCCCGGTGGGACGAACTTCCCTGCCGCTGAAATTCAGATACGCGCCCGGTTCCGTGTTGTAATACAAGTACCAGAACGGCACCTTTCTGGTGAAGTTCCATGCGAAATCGACCCGCCCTTTGCCGAAAAGAAAGACATTGACCTCCGGGATCAGCACCGGATCGATCGGTTTGGGGTTTTTAGTAATATTTAACATCTTTTTGATCAAAAATAACATTTACTTGTTTTGTTGTTAGTGGTATACTATATAGCAGAAAATCCATAATACAAGGGGAGTGCGCGTGTCTATTTTAACATTGCAGGAGTTTTCCCGCCGGATGCGGGCGGCGCAGGCGGTTGTCCGCGACAGCCGACTGGATGCGATTCTCGTGTTTTCCACGGAGTCGGAACCGGCGGCGGTCCGGTATTTCGCCGATTATTGGCCCAGTTTTGAAACCACCGCAGTTCTCATCCCCGCGGAGGGAGAACCCGCTCTGCTGATCGGTCCGGAGAGTCTGACTTACGCGTCCAGCCGTTCCCGGATTGCCAAAATCATTCAGTTGATGGACTTCCGCGAATCCTCCCAGCCGGATTATCCCGGCAGCAGACTGCCGAAATGGAGCGACATCGCCGCACAGTATAAACTCAAAAAGATCGGTCTTGTCAACTGGTATCTTTTCCCCTACGCGATGATGACCGAACTGGCCGGGGCGCTGGGCGGGGTGGAACATATCGTTCCCGCCGATGCGCTCATCCGGCCGCTGTTCATGAAAAAAAGCGCGGAGGAGATCGCCTGTCTGCGGGCCGCCGCCCTGGCCTCGGAAGCCGGATTCAAGGCGATTCTGGAGAACATCAAGCCCGGCATGACCGAGTCCGAACTCTGCGGGATCGCCACCGCCGCCATGACCGCCGCCGGAGCCGAAGCCGCCGGATATCCGATCTGGTGCTGTTCCGGTCCGAATTCCGACCAGGCGATCAGCCGTCCCACGATGCGCAAAGTGCAGTGCGGAGAGATCATTCACTTCTCCATCGGCGCGAAAGTCGAGGGATACAGCGCCAGTATCGGCCGCCCCGTCGTGCTGGGGCAATGTCCGGACGATATCCGCAAATTCATGCAGGTCGGTCTGGACGCGGCGAATATGACCTTCGACGAGATGCGAGCCGGGCGCAAATCCGGTGACGTGGCGACGAAAATCCACGATTACATCCGCCGTCAGGGGTACGGCGACGCCATTCTCTACGGTCCGGCGCACGGATGCGGTCAGATGGAGTGCGAATATCCGTTTCTTGAGACCAGTTCCGAATACATGCTCGAGGCGGACATGACCTTCATGCAGGATATGTTCCTGCACCGCGGCGGCATGGGCTTCCGCTGGGAGGACGGACTTCTGGTCAAGGCAAGCGGTCCCGCGGAAATGCTCTCCAGTTACGGGCGCAGGATCAATATCCTTTAGGCGGAGGATATCCAATGGTTATCGACATTCACGGCCACTTGGGCAACATCAATTTCAGTACCTTCTGGCAGGCGGACGCTGACCGGCTCGTCCGGTACATGAAAGAATCCGGCACGGACAAACTCTGTCTTTCCGCCTCCCGCGCGATCATGTACGACATTTTCGAGGGCAACGCGGAATTGGACGCGGTCATGAAGCGGTACGATGCGTTCTACGGTTATGTGGTCGTCAGTCCGACGTTTCCCGCCACGGTCGACGAACTGCATTATCTGAACGACAATCCGAGATTCCGCGGGGTGAAGATCCACCCCGACTACCACGGCTACGATCTCTCCGTGCCCTCGAACCGCCGTTTTGTGGACGGCATTGCCGACAGGACTCCGATGATGCTGTTTCACGTCTCCTGCATGCCGGGCAGCGGGTATTCCAAAGCGGAAACGGTCGTCGCCGTTGCCAAAGATCACCCGAACACCAAATTCGTGCTGGCCCATTGCGCGGGACTTTTTCAGAACGCCAATTATCCTTTCTTCCCGAATATGGATTCGCTGGAGCGGATCTGCGACGCCGGACTGCCGGACAACGTCTGGATCGACACGGCGCACTATCTGCTCTACGCATATCAGGAGGTGATGGCGAAAATGGTGCGGCTCGCCGGAGCGGATCATGTCGTATTCGGGACCGATTGCCCGCTGCAGGGCTCCATGCAGATGCGTTTCTGTCAGGAAGCCGTGACGAGTCTGGATATCCCGGAGCGCGAAAAGGATGCGATCCTCTACGGCAACGCCCGGAAAATTTTGAGTCTGGACTGAATGGGGGCCAAACGCTTACGAGCAGCCGGAAATTAAAGAGGAATTCTGCATTGACTGCGTGTTTGCGGATAGTTCCAACGGCGCGGGCGTCACCTGGTCGGGCGGGACGGCGGCCGTCATCAACTGCACCATTCGAGACAATTCAAAGACGACGGGCGATGCCACCATAACCTACTACGGCACCAACAGCGTGCTGACGGTCACCGGATCGACCTTCACCGACAATTACGCCTACAGCAGCGGCGGAGCGCTTCAGGGGCATCAGGGATGCACGGTTTACATTGGCGACGTGGTCTTTTCCGGCAATACTTCGGGAGACGGAGCGGGCGGCGGAGCCATGTATATCCGCCATGAGGCCCATATCACCGGTGAAATCACCCTCGCCACCGCCACGGATACCATCCGAAACACCGGAACGATCACGGTCGACACCGGGAATTTCTTCCCTGCGGAAAACACTCCCGAAATCGCGACGGTGATCTCCGCTTCCGGATTCGGGAGCGGGACGGGGACCACCTGGCTGGTCGGCAATGCCATCACGCCCGATTCCGCGGCTTACGGCGTCATTCAGGACCAAACCGGGTACTACCTGCTCGACGAGGGATTCGAGTACACGTCCGCCTACATCGTTTCCTCCGATGTCAAACACATCATCAAGGTCAACGGCTTGACCTTCGCCGGAGCGTATTTTGCCGATGCCGGCGCCGCACTGTCCAGCGCCTCCTCGTCGACCCCGATGGTCTGCGACATGGATATGACGGGACGTCTCGGCAGTTATTTCGGCAAGGATGTTTATTTCGTCAATGCCGCGGCCCACGGCGGCAGTGCGGGCGAAGGCGGGTGGTGCTACTCCTACGGTCTCCACGACAATCTGCATATCTGGAACGCCGTGATTTTCGGCAACAGCGCCACTACCGGCGGCGGCGCCATCCGCTGGCAGGGCGACCTGCTGGATTTGCAGGGGGCGACATTCTCCGGCAACAGTGCCAGTCGGGGCGGCGCCATCCAGATCGATAACGGGACCGGCAGTTTCGTCAACACTCTCTTCTCCGGCAACACCGCCGGTACCGGCGGATCGGTCTATAATAACAATGCCGTGGTCAACGTAAGCGGGTCGACTTTCGCCACCGCCTCGGATACGGTATACAACATCGGAACGCTGAACTTCTCCCAAACCAATTATCTCAACGCCTCCATCACCGACGGCGCCGGGACGGTCAACCTGACCTCCGGCGCGGCGCTGGTTTTCGGCAACGCGGCGTCGATCAACGTGGCCGGACTGACGTTCGCCGGAAGCAACGCCCTGACCTTCAACGGTTCAGCGACGGTGAATCTCACCAGTCAGGACCTCACCGGCGTGACGATCACCGTCGGCACGGGAAATCTCCCGGCGAGAGAAGCGAGTTTCACCATCGCTTCCGGAGTGGCGGACATGGACGACACCATCACCGTCAACGGCAATGAGGTGACGCTGGGCAGCGATGTCGTGATCGGCGGCAACACCTACACCTACACGCTGGACGGCACGGACTTCAAGGTCACCCAGGAGTGGGCGATGTACGGATTCGTCTCCGCCGCGCCCGAGGGTACGACGAGCATCGTTGTCGGCGGACAGACCATCGCACTGCAGAACCGCTACGACACCATCGCGGAAGCGCGGGAGCATCTGCTTACCGGCGGAACGATGGCCGTCGCCAACTTGTCTGTCGCCGGTCAGGAGTCGCCGTGCCAGTTTGAAAATGTGAACGGGATCGTTTCCGGCGCGACATTTACCGGCAATGCCGCCGCTTACGGCGGCGCGATCAACGTCCCGACCCAAAAAAATACCGGGATTGTGACGAAACATATCATCGCGGACAGCACGTTTGTCGGCAACACCGCGGTGAACCGCGGCGGCGCGCTGTTCCTGCGGGCTGACTACACCGTTGAGGGCAGTGAGTTCACCGTCTCCGGCAGTACGTTTGCCGGGAATCGCGCGGGTGATTGCGGCGGCGCGATCTACTTCCAGAACGGCGCCGGCAGCCTGACGATCGACGGCAGCGACAGCGCGGTGGTCTTCGACGGCAACATCGCTCAGGACGGCGGCGGCGCGATCTGGGTGCGTGAGGGGGCGGCGACACTGACCGGAGGTGTCCGGTTCCTCACCGCCGGTGACAGCGTCAATGTCCGCTCCGGCGGCACCATCCTCATCGACGACGCCAACGTCACGCTGAATGCCGATCTCACCAGCCGCAACGACGGCGTGGAGGCGGGCGATGTTCTGATCATCGTCACCGATTCCACGATCACGTTCGGCGGTGAGTCGCTCGACGTTTCCGCGCTGAATATCGGAGGAAACGTCGCCTTCGCCTTCACCGGCGAGCAGGTCAACTTCATTTCGCAGGACCTCTCCGGCGTCGCGCTGACGGTGAATGGTTCCCACGGCGTGGGCACCGTGGCCACCGGCGTGAGCGCGATCGGCAACTACACCGTGACCGTCGATCCGACGATGTTCCTGAAACTGGACGGCACCGACCTCGTGATGTACGAGCGGGCCGCCGACCTCAAGGACGGCGACGCTCCCGTCGGCAACTACAAGGGGACCGGCGACAGCAATCTGATTACGGGCGGCACGGTGACGGTGGCGTTCTTCGGCACGACACAGGCTTCCGGCAATGTGCGGACGGTCTTCACCGGCGGCACGGTGGTCAATTCGACCATCGGCGGCGCGCTGGTGCTGGCGGGAAGTTCCGCCGGTCTGGGCGCGGTGACGCTGGATATC
>JALEMG010000048.1 GCA_022768375.1 Lentisphaeria bacterium | reverse complement strand
CACATCAGGTTCTGGCGGCTGTCAAACGGCAAACGGAATAAAAGCGACCAACGGGAGCGGTTATGCCGGATTGCCGCTTGACTGACGACGGGTTCTGATGTATCTCGCTCTGATTTACCCACAAATTCCCGTGAAGACCCTCTTTGGTTACTTTCTTTTGTTGCCAAAAGAAAGTAACGCAGTCGCCTTTTCTTGTCTTACTTCTTTTCCTGCGAGAAAAGAAGTAAGGGGAAGGTGGAGAGGTGGTCGGGGAGGGTGCCCTGATCGCAGGCGGTCATGAAGGCCGGGTCGAAGGGGAGTTGGGCCAGCAGGGGAAGATGGTAACTTTCCGCGAGTTTTTTGCCGCCGTCGGAGGAAAAAAGGGCGTGGGATTTGCCGCAGTCCGGGCAGACGAAGAAACTCATATTCTCCACGATGCCGGCGACGTCGAGTTCAAGTTTCCGGCAGAAGTCGAGGCATTTGCGGCAGTCGGCCAGAGAAACTTCCTGCGGGGTGGTGACGACGACGGCGGTTTTTTTGCCGGGGATGAGTTGGCAGGCGGAAAGGATCTCGTCGCCGGTTCCCGGGGGAAAATCGAGGATGAGGTCGTCGAGTTCGCCCCAGGCGGTATCTTCGAGCAGTTGTTTGAGGACGCTCATTTTGGCCGGTCCGCGCCAGACGACGGCCTGATCGGGGTCGTCGAGGAGCAGACCGATGGAGAGGAGGGAGACTCCCGCCACCGGGAGGGGAACGATGCCGGAGGTTTCGGAGAAGCCGAGTTTTTGGTTCTGCACGCCGAAAATCGTGGGCTGGCTGGGGCCGTGGAAGTCGGCGTCCAGCAGTCCGACCCGGCGGCCGGCGGCGGCGAGTTTCAGCGCGATGGCGGCGGCGATGCTGCTTTTGCCGACGCCGCCTTTGCCGGAGAGAACGAAAATTTTACGGCCGATCAGGGCCATTTTTTTGCCGAGTTTGTCTTCCTGAGCGCAGGAGGAACAGGAGGAACAACTGCCGCAGGAACCGCTGCATTGACTGGACATAATAAGAAAAATCTCCGAAATTACCTGTTGTTGAGAAGTTCGAGTGCTCCGGCGATCATGGTTTCGCCGACGGTGCGGTCGGCCAGCGTCCGGGAAGGGCTGGTTTCGTAGCCGCCGTTGCCGTAATGCCGGGGAAGCCCGACATATCCGATGGCACCCATGCCGAGCGCGGCCAGCATGGTCATGGGGAAGCGGGAACCTTCGCGGATGGCGTTCCCGATCTCCATGAAAGGCTCCGCGGGCAGGGAGACGATGGCGAGGCGGTCGCCGAACGAAATCATCATCTGCTTCTCCACCCGGCGCCCGGAGATGCGATTTTCCCGGCAGCCGATGGCCATTTCCGCGAAGAACTTTTTGACCGCGGGCACTCCGCGGGCGATGTCTTCGCTGGTGAAGTCCGTGCCGTCGGCCATGACGGCATCCCGATTTTCCGCGTAGACTTTCTTGGCTTCGGCGTATTCGGCGTCGGTGAGTTCGAGATAGGGAGCGTCGAACTCCCGCCGGGCGACGGCGATGGCGGTGGCATCAAGTTTTTTCAGACGATAGAGGGCGGAGAGGATGACGCCGGCGTATGCTTTGCCAATGCGCCGGGCCTCGTCGTAACCGGTCTGACTGCCGGGGGTGGAGACGTCGAAGTGGTTGATGTTGCCCTGCGGAGCGATGACGGTCATGACGGGAAGTTCAAAGCCGAGGTCGTGCTGGATTTCCCGTTCCATGACACCGGGCCAGTCGGCGGAGACGATATCGCCGCCGATGGTGTCGGTATGGTTGGAGATATTGGCGATGAGCAGAACCGGGCGATCGTTCCGGCGGATTTCCAGCAGGATGATCTTCGGGTCGATGCCGCCCTCGGGGTGGTCGATGTCGCCGTTGAGTTTGCCGGGGTTGGTGAGGGTTCGGCCGTTTTTCATGATGAAGCGGCGGTTGAAGGCCAACGTGGTGCACTCCGTTTCGGCGGCGAGGAGTTCCGCCGGGGCCAGCGATTCATAGGCGCGGGTCAGCGCGGCAACGGTCTTGTCGGCCAGTTCGCGCAGGTATTTCGGATCGGGGGCATAGTCGAACAGGTCGTTGGCGTAGGGGCCGGTGTGAGTGTGGGTGGCACAGTACAGCACCCTGTCGGCCAGCGGTGACCCAGCCGCCCTCAGGATGTTGTCGATGCCGTCCAAAAATTTGGAGTCCAGTTCGCAGAGGTCGTAGGAGACGATGGCGGCGCAGGTGTTTCCGGTGCGGAAGACCGCCGCTTTCAGCGACAGAAAGTCGTAGACGCCCCGGTTGGGACGGGGGTTGAAGTAGCCGCAGAGCGGCGCGCCATAGACGGGGGTGATGTCTTCGCGGGCGAACCCGAATTCCAGTTGTTTCATGAAAAAAATCCTTTTGTTGAGATGAAAATGACGGGAAGAACGCCGCCGCTATTTCCGCGGGGTTTCCGTGATTTTGTAATCCTCCAATTTGGAGTACTGCAGTTTGCGCGACAGCCGGGCGTAGGGCACGAGTTTGCCGGAGCCGCGGCGGACGCCGATGCTGTTGAGATAGATGGTCCGGTCGATTTCGCCTTTTTTGAGCATGGTGTAAATGGCCGCCGCGCCGTTGTGGTTGCGGATGGAGCGCCAGTTTTTGTCGAAGTCCGGCAGGTTGTCCACTCCGGCAAGTCCGATGGCGAGGAACTTGAGCGCGTCGTAACTCTGAGTCTCGCAGGCCTCCGGGTTGTGGAAGAATCGGGCGCGGAACTTCCGGCGGAATTCGGCGAACTCCGCGCTGGGATTTTCGGGGGAGAAGAACGCGGTGTAGATGCAGTCCCCGGGTTCAAAATCCGCCAGCGCATCAATGAATTCCGTGTCGTCCCAACTGTCCGGGCCGCAGAGGATGCCGGAGAAGCCGTTGTTCCGCAACGTTTTCAGGATATTTGCGGCCCGTTTGCCCTGCGACGGGATGATGATGAATTCCGGTGCCCGGGCCAGCAGTTCGCGGACCAGGGAAAAGGGCACTTCCCCGGACTCCGGCAGGATCGTCGTCTGGACGATTTCGCCGCCGAGGTCGGTGACCGCCTGCGCGAAGTTGCGGGCGATGCCCCGGGAGTATTCCGGTGCGTCCACCGGGTCGATGAGGACCACGCCGCGGCGGAGGTCGCGCCAGGAGAGCAGATAGGCCGCCAGCACCTCCATCTGCTGCGCGTCGGAGTAACTGTTGCGGTAGACGAAAGGCGACACCTGCAGATGGTACATGCTGGTCGCCAGCGGGATCACAGTCGGCATCCGCAGTCGGGCGGAGTGGGTGATGATCATGCTGACTTCCTCGGTGCTGTATCCGGCGATCATGCCGACGGCGTTGAGCCGTTCGGCCTTTTCCACGGCGTCGCGGGTGCCGGCGGCGGTGCCGGCGGTGTCGAGGATCTCCAGTTGGAGTTTGCGGCGGCCGATGCCGCCGTTGGCGTTGATGTCGCTTTCGGCGCAGAGAAGGCCTTCGCGCATCTGTTCGGCGTAAATGCGGTTGGTCCCGGAGAGCGGGAGCAGCGCGGCGACGACGAGCGGAGTCTGGGCCTCCGGGTCGATGCGGAGCATGAACTCCTCCGGGACGCACCCGGAGAGCAGCAGTGCGGCGGCGATGACGGGCAGAAACGATTTCATGATCCGGAAACCTCCTCTGTGGGGTGGGTGGCGGCAATGCGGATCAGGTCCGGGTTGCCCGGCATGATTCCGCGGGTGCTGCCGATGATGAAGTCGCGGAACGCTTCCGCGTCGGGGTCGCCGGGCAGTTCGGCGGCGATCCGCTCCAGCGCCTGCGCGGAATTGAGTCCGCGGAAAAAGAAATTCTTGATGATCCGCCGGATGTTCAGTCTCCGGCCGTCGTCGAATCCGCCCCGGCGCAGTCCGACCACGTTGGGACCGCACACGGTGTTGTCCTCGCTGAGCATGCAGAACGGCGGTACGTCCTGCCGCACCAGCGTCCTGCCGCCGATCATGCAGAATGCTCCGATGCGGCAGAATTGATGAACCAGCACATAGGCGGAGACCACCGCGCCGTCCTCGACGACGACGTGTCCGGCGAAAACCGAGTTGTTGGCCACGGTGACGCGGCGTCCGATCCGGGCATCGTGTCCGACGTGGACGAAAGCCATCAGCAGCGAACCGTCCCCCACCTCGGTGATGGCGTTTTCAAACGGGGAACGGTGGACGGTCACATATTCCCGCAGCGTCACGCCGCTGCCGATCCGGGTAAAGGACTTCACCCCCGGCACGAACCGGTGATCCTGCGGGTCGTCGCCCACCACCGCGCCGAAGTAGACCCGGGTCCGGGGACCGATGGTGGTGAACGGCGCGATCTTGACGTGGGAATCGATGACGCAGTCGTCGCCGATGACGCAGTCGTCACCGACGACGGAGTAGGCGCCGATGGCGACATTGCGGCCGATGACGGCCCGGGGCGAAAGAATGGCGGTGGGATGGATTTCCGGCATGACGAAATTCCTCTCCCCGGTCAACTGACGATGGTGCCGCAGGCGGTGTCCCCGGCCAGCACCCGTTCCAGGTCCGCGGTGAAGAAGTCGAACACCACGATGGGCAGTTCGTGATCCCGGCAGAGGGAGAAGGCGGATGCGTCCATGACCTTCAGACGCCGGGCGATGGCTTCGTCGAAACTCAACTCTCCGTACCGCGTCGCCTCGGGGAATTTCTTGGGGTCCGCGGAGTAGACGCCGTCCACTTTGGTGGCCTTGAACACCGCGTCGCATTCGGTCTCCAGCGCCCGGAGCACGCTGGCGGTGTCGGTGGTAAAAAAGGGATTGCCGGTGCCGCCGGCGAAAACGACCAGTTTTCCGGACTCCATCGCTTTGATCGCCGTTTCCCGGTCGTACTCGGGCAGAAATCCGCCGGTGGGGATCGCGCACTGAAGCAGTACGGGAATGCCGACGGCGTTGCAGCAGTTCTTGATGGCGAGGGCGTTCATGGCGGTGGCCAGCATGCCCATCTTGTCGGCGTCCACGCGGTTCATGTCGGCTCCGGCGGCGCCGCCCCGCCACAAATTGCCGGCGCCGACGACCACGGCGAGTTCCACTCCGGCGTCCAGAATGGCGCGGATGCGTTCGGCCGCGAACCGGCAGGCGTCGGCCTCGTAGCCGAGGTCCCGCGCGCCCTTGAGGGTTTCGCCGCTCAACTTGAGCAGCACTCGGGAATAGATGCTTTTCTCCATGACACACCTCGCGGAAATTATACTCTGCGCCTTTAATATAGCCGCACTTTGGCGAAATCGCCACAAAAAACTTGCAAAGTCCCGGTTTATTTTGTATATTATTTACGCCGTTTTCGGAAAACAGGCGGAAAGCAGGGATGAAATTATGGAAGATATGCCGAAATTGAAAGTGGGCGTCATCGGGACCGGAGCCTTGGGCCGGCATCACGCCCGGCTGTATGCCCAGAGCCCCAACGCGGAGATGGTCGGGATTTTCGACGTGCAGTCCGATGCCGCGCACCGGGTGGGCGCGGAGTTCAACCTCAAGGTCTTCGACCGCTGGGAGGATCTGGCGGAAAAGTGCGACGCCCTCAGTGTGGCGGTGCCGGCCAATTTTCACGCCCGGAGCACGATCCCGCTGCTGGAGATGGGCAAACACGTGCTGGTGGAGAAGCCCATCGCCGCCCGGATCGACGAAGCCGAAGCCATGTGCGCCGCCGCCGAGAGATCCGGCGTGGTGCTGGGCGTCGGCCATGTGGAGCGGTTCAATCCGGCGATGGATTTTCTGGAGAAATACGCGCATAAGACCCGCTTCATCGAAGCCCACCGGATGGCGCAGTATCCCCCCCCCCGGCCCGGTATGCCCCGGCGGGGCACGGAGGTGAGCGTCATCCTTGATCTGATGATCCACGACATCGACCTGATGCTGCGCATGGTGGATTCGGAGGTGGAACGGTACGACGTGGTGGGCATTCCGGTGCTGTCGGGCAGCGAGGACATCGTCAACGCCAGGATCAAGTTCGTCAACGGCAGTTGCGCCAGTCTGACCGCCAGCAGGGTCAGTCAGACCCCCATGCGGCGGTTCCGGGTCTTTCAGGAGGACAGTTACATCTCCATGGATTACGGCCAGCACCTGGGCATGGTCATCAAGCGCAACAAACTGGGACTGGCCCGGCGGGACGTGACGCTGGACGATCGGAACGCGCTGGCGGCGGAACTGGAGGACTTCATCGCCGCGGTGCAGCGGACCCGGTCCTCCGGGACGCTGCGGGAGACCCGGGTCCCCGGTCGGCAGGGGCTGAAGGCGCTGAGACTGGCCGTGGCCATCGAGAGCGAGGCCCGGAGGTACAACAAGCAGTACGGATTTGAATTTCCCGCGTGGTCGCCGGATGAGTTGGCGTGAGCGAATCGTCTGCGGCGGGAAGATCAACCTGCGGCTGAAAGTCACCGCGCGCCGTCCGGACGGCATGCACGAGTTGTCCACGCTGTTCTGTCCGGTGGATTTCCCCGCGGACGTGCTGGAGATCGTTCCCGGCGCGGCGCTGACGTTGGAAGTTCCGGGACATCCCGAATTGGCCGGTCCCGACAATCTGGTCGTGAAGGCGGCCGCCGCCTACGCCGCCGCCGCCGGGGTCCCGGCGCGCTGGCGCATCACGCTGGACAAGCAACTGCCGGTCGCCGCCGGACTGGGCGGGGGCAGTTCCGATGCGGCGGGGGTCCTGACGGCGCTGAACCGGCGCTTCGCCGCGCTGACGGAGACGGAACTGGCGCTTCTGGCGCGGGAACTCGGCGCGGATGTGCCGTTTTTCCTCTCCCGGCGCATGGCGTGGGCGACCGGGGTGGGAGAAGTGCTGGAGGAGGCGGACCTGCCGGGCCGACTGCCGGAACTGCTGATCGTTTTCCCCGGATTCCCGGTGTCGGCGCGCTGGGCCTACACGCACATGGCGCCGGAACTTGTCGGCGCGGAGGAGGCGGCGGTCCGGGAGCGATTCGCCGCCGCGTTCGCCGCGCCGGAATGCGCGCCGTGGGCGGAGTTGTGCCGCAACGATCTGGCGCCGGCCCTGTGGCGGAAGTTCCCGCTGCTGCGGCTTCTGCGCGAAACGATGCGGAGTTCCGGCGCGCTGGCGGTCCAGGTGTCGGGCAGCGGTTCGTCGCTGTTCGCACTGTTTCCGTCCGGTCGGTCGGCGGCGGCGGCGGAACAATTGAAGCGGGATCACGGCAACTTGCGGGGACTGCGGATTTTTACCGGAGGCGGAGAGTGGTGAACCGGGCGTTTTTTCTCGATCGGGACGGCGTGATCAACGAGGAGGTCAACTACCTGCACGAGCCGGAGCGCACCGTACTCATCCCCGGGGTCGCGGCGGCGGTCCGGACGCTGCACCGGGCGGGGTTTCTGGCGCTGGTCGTCACCAATCAGGCGGGGGTGGCCAAAGGGTATTATCCCGAACGTGCCGTCCTTGCGGTCCACGCCCGCATTCAGGCGATGCTGCTGGCTTCCGGCGGTCCGGAATCGCTGATCGACGGCTGGTACTGGTGCCCGCACCATCCGGACTTCACCGGTCCGTGCGACTGCCGCAAGCCCCGTCCGGGGATGCTGCTGCGCGCGGCGGCGGATTTCGCGCTGAACATCCGGGCGTGCTTCATGGTGGGCGACCGGATGAGCGATCTGGAGGCGGGGCGGAATGCCGGATGCGCCGCAAGTTGTCTGGTCCGCACCGGGTACGGGGAGAACCAGACGGCGCAGGCGCGCGAGGCGGGTTTCGCCGTAATGGCGGACCTGTCCGGAGCGGTGGATCTGCTTTTGAGGTGAGACGATGAGTGATCTGGCCTTGCGGTTGACGATGGCGGTGCTGGGGCAGGTCTTTCTGTTCGTGCTGTTCGCCGCGCTGGAGCATCAGCGGCGGCGGATCGGGAGCGCGGCGCTGGCCATGACCTTCTGCGCCACGTTGTTTTTCGGCTGTGTCGTCACCGCGGCCGGACTGCGGCTGCCGCTGCCCGGCGGAGCGTACGCCGATTACGGCCGGATCGTCATCCAGTTGCCGCTGCTGACGGCGTTTCTGCTGGTCTACGTCGTCCGGGGCGTGCTGGACAGCCAGCGATTGCTGATCGGCGCGGCGGCGGCCTACATGCTGTTTCTCTATTTCGCTGTAGTGGTGAAACTCCAGTGTTCGTTTCTGCCGGAATCCGAGTTCCGGGCGGTGGTGTTCTCGCTTCTGGGCGAGGTGCATGAAGCGGTGAACTTCAGCGCGGTGAGCAATCTGCTGGCGTTTCTGACGGTGCCGATGTTCGATTCGCTGGCCGCCCGGGGGGTCCGTTCCCGTTTCCTCCGGGCCGTCGCCGCCCTGAGCGGCGCGCAGGCCGTCGCCATGCTTCCGGAACTGGCGCTGAACCGGATCGGCAGCGGTGCGGCGGCGGTGCCGCCGGCCGCGCTTCAGGCCCAGGCGCTGGCCACGCTGCTTCTGGCGGCGATGCTCGCCGGCTATCTGCGGCTGCTGGTCCGGGACATCCCCGATCAGAAGGCGGGGGTGTTCGATTTTCTGTTCGCGTTCTTCGGCAGTTACGGCCGCATCCGGGAACTGGAGGAGGACGTGAGCAGTTGGGAGAACCGCTACCGTCTGGTGCTCCAGCACACCGCCGAAGTGGTGATCGTGAGCGACGCGGCGGGGGTGGTGACGGAAGCGAACATCGCCGCGGGGAAGATTTTCGGCGGCTCCCGACGGAAGAACCTCGTCGGCAGCGAATTGTTTTCACTGTTCGTTCCGGACCGGCCGGTGACGGCGGCGGACGCGGCGGAAACCCCGGTGTACTTCACCTGCACCGTCGATGTTCCGGGGCGGGAGACGACGGTGCTTTCCGCTTCCGTTTCTCCGGTGCGGCTGAAAAATCAGCTGCTGCTGGTCACCGTGGCCCGGGACATCACCGGGGAACGACGGCTGGCCCGGGAAAAGGAGACCCTCGCGGAACAACTCGTTCACGCCCAGCGGATGGAATCCCTCGGCGTGCTGGCGGGAGGGATCGCGCACGACTTCAACAACTTCATCCACGCGATCCTCGGTCATGCGGACGTGGCGCTGATGATGGACCGGGGGAACGCGGAAAAGGTGGACGCCCACTTGCGCAAGATCGCCGTCATCGCGGAAAAGGCGGGGAAACTCACCGGACAGTTGCTGGGATTCGCCCGGCAGGGCAAGTATCACGTGGTGGACATCGACGTGCGGGAACTGCTCGACGAGTGCGTCGCGCTGCTGGACCCCGGCCGGACCCGCGGCGTCACCATCCGCGTCGGCGGCAGAAGCGGCATGACCGCGCGGGGGGACCAGTTGCAGATGCATCAGGTGGTGATGAATCTGCTCATCAACGCACTGGACGCCGTGGAGAACAACTCCGGCGAAAAACTCATCACGCTTGAGACGGGTCCGGCGGCCCATGCGCCGCTGGCATTCGCGCCGCCGCCGGATTCCGGTCCGGCGGAGGAGGAGAACTATCTCTGGTTCGCGGTCTCGGACAACGGTTCCGGGATGGACGAGGCGACCATGCGCAAGGTCTTCGAACCGTTTTTTACCACCAAACCCACCGGACAGGGCACCGGCATGGGGCTGGCGATGGTGTACGGGACCGTCACGCACCACAAGGGCTGGATCCAACTGCAAAGCGCTCCCGGCGCGGGGACGACGTTCTGCGTGTTTCTGCCGAAGGCTGTATCCCAAATGAGGACTGAAAAATAAAAAAAGTAATCTGCTTCCGGGCGCTGCCCGGACGTGGTCCAGCGGCGGAACGCTGGTCGCCGCTTAACGCGGCGAAACATAAGCGAAGCGTTCAGGTCGGCGCAAGCCGACACCTCCCGCCGGGAGTGATGTTGCGAAAAATCGCAGATTTTTCACAACGGTTGAGCGGGAGGCGGCTGACCGCACGGAGCGGAAAATCAGTCCTCTTTCAGTACGGAGCCTTGCCGAAAAAACCGGCTCCGGCGGGAGAATCATGACAGCGGATGCCAGCAGGCGCAGAGGCGTTCCGCGTCTCCGGGGACGACCGCCAGCGGCGGCTTGACCCGGCGGCATTCCGGCCCGGCGAAGGGGCACCGGGGGTGGAACGGACATCCCGGCGGCGGCGCCAGCGGCGAAGGAACGTCGCCGGTCAGCCCCGGCGTATGCCGCTTCCGGCGGTCCGGCGTCGGCACGGCGTCCAGCAGCGCGGCGGTGTAGGGATGCCGGGGCGCGGCGGTCACCCGGTCCGCCCGGCCCAGTTCCACGGCGCTGCCCAGGTACATCACCATGATCCGGTCGGAGATATGTTCCACCACCGCCAGATCGTGGGCGATGAAAAGAAACGCCGTCCCGCTTTGGCGCTGAATGTCCCGCAACAGATTGACGATGGCGGCCTGCACGCTGACATCCAGCGCCGAAACCGGTTCGTCCGCGACGATGAATTCCGGCCCGGCGGCCAGAGCCCGGGCGATGCCGATGCGCTGGCGCTGTCCGCCGGAGAACTGGTGGGGGTAGCGGTCCAGCGCGTCCGCGGTCATCCCCACCTGATCCAGCAGCGCTGCGGCGCGTTCCCGGCGGGCTTCCCGCCGTTCGGGAAAGTGCAGGGAAAGGACTTCGTCCAGCGTGGAAAAGACCGTCAGCCGGGGGTTGAGGGAGCCGTAGGGGTCCTGAAAGATCATCTGGAATTTTTGCCGCAACTTCCGGAGCCGGGCGCCCCGGGCGTGGAGCAGGTCCTCTCCGGCAAGCGTGATCTCTCCCCGGTAGGGGGTCTCCAATTTCACCAGCGTTTTGCCCAGCGTGCTTTTGCCGCAGCCGGATTCGCCCACCAGTCCCAGCGTTTCCCCGCGGTCGAGGGTGAAAGAGACCCCGTTCACCGCGTACAGATAGCGCTGCCGGTGAAACAGCGGCGTTCGCACCGGATAGCGGACGGCGAGATCTCTGACCTCCAGCAGGGGCATCACCGCTCCTCGTCCGGAGGACCGGCGCAGATGAGGGTGACGTTGTCGCGGGTGCCGGACAGCAGGGCGTCGCACATGAGTTTGCCGGTGACGCCCCGCACCGAAATATCGGACCCCAGCATGCCGGCGAACATCGAATCCGGCAGGACCGAATACAGCCCGTCGGAACAGAGCAGATACCGCGCCCGGGGCGGCCGGGGCAGGACCTTGATCTCCGGTTCCACGCGCTTGTGGGTCCCCAACGACTTGGAAACGAAGTTGCTGAACTCGTTGCGGGTGCTGCGACGGCGGCCCTCGGCACACGGGGGCCGATGGTCGATCGTGTGCTGGCGCAGCGGAACGGAATTGTCCGGATCGTATTCGTAGAGCCGGCTGTCTCCGGCGTTGGCGACGATCATCCGGTCCGCGAAAAACACCGCCGCCACCACGGTGCAGCCCATGGGCCGGACCCGCCGTTCGGCGAAGTTGCGCGCGAAAATCCTGGCGTTGGCCGCGTCCAGCGCGGCGCGGAGGAACGTCTCGTCCCAAGCGGCGCTGTCCAAAGTCCGCGCCGCGCGGAATAATTCGGTGCAGCAGATGGAACTGGCCGTTTCTCCCTTGCCGTGTCCGCCGATGCCGTCGGCGATTACCGCCAGCGCCGCCGCCCCGCCCGACGGAGTGAAAATGAGGAAGTTGTCCTCATTGTGCGAACGGGTCGGACCGGTGTTGCTTTCGCCGGCAAGCACGATGCCGGCACGGTTGATATCCATGTTTTACCTGAAAAGGGGTTGAATTTTTGCGCTCTGCTTAGTATAGTATGCAAAACGGTCAAATTCAAATTCGTTTTCGGGATAATTCATGAAAGATTTGCATTTTGTTGGTATCGGCGGGATCGGGATGAGTGCGCTGGCGGCGGCGGCGGCGGACTGCAACTGGCGCGTCAGCGGCAGTGACCGCGGCGCGGAGAAACCGGAAAACGCAACCCTGTTCCGGGCATTGAAAAACCGGGGCGTCGCTGTCTGGCCGCAGGACGGTTCCCGGTTCGCCGCTCCGCCGCTTCCCGACGCGCTGGTGTACAGTACCGCCATCGAAGCGGACAATCCCGACTTTCTGGCCGCCGGGGATTTGCCGCGGCTCCACCGTTCCGAACTGCTGCGGCTGCTGCTGGAGGAATTTCACCGCACCTCCGTCGCCGTCACCGGCAGTTGCGGCAAAAGCACCGTGACCTGCTATCTGGCCGAAACGCTGGAACGTCTGGGCGCGGACCCGGTGATGATCGCCGGCGCGCTGGCCAAAAAGTTCCGTACCCCCGACAACGCGGGCAACTACCGGGGCGGCCGGGGAAATATCCTGGTCTTCGAAGCCGACGAAAGTGACAAAAGCCTGCTCCGCTACGGCGCGGATTACGCCATTATCCTCAACATCGGCACCGACCATTACGACAAAGCGGAACTGGCCCGGGTGTTCGGAGAATTTCTTCATCGCGTCCGGCGCGGCGCGGTGATGTCGGCGGAGGTTTTCGCCGCCGTCCGGGACCGTCTGCCCTCCGATCTGCCGGTGCGGGTCCTCGGCGCGCGCCCGGAGGATTCCCTGCGGGCCTACCTCCCCGGCGGCCGGGCGGAGTTCGGCGACGGCGCGCAGTTGCGTTTGCCCGCGCCCGGGAAGCATATGGCGGAGAACGCCCTCTGCATCCGGGCGCTGCTCGGGATGCTGGGATTCGACGACGCGGAAATTCTGGCGGCGCTGGCGCACTTTTCCGGGGTCTGGCGGCGGAACGACTTCGCCGGACGGACGGAGCGGGGTACGCCGGTTTTCGACGACTACGCCCACAATCCGGAGAAGATCGTCTCCTGTCTGGCCGGGATGCGCGAACGGACGCCGGGGCGGATCTTCGCGGTGTTCCAGCCTCACGGCTACGGGCCGTTCGGGTTCATGCGCGAGGCGCTGTTCGCCGCGCTGGAGGCGGCGCTGGCGCCGGCGGACCGCTTCATTCTGCTGGAGCCCTTCTACGCCGGGGGCACCTCCAGTTTCTCTCCTCACGCCGACGAGGTCTGCGCGGAGTACCGGCGCCGCGGCCGGGTCTCCGGGCGGTACGCGTTCTGTCCCGACCGGACCGCGCTGCGGGAGATCCTGCGGACCGAGCCCGGGCCGGACGACCTCATCGTCATCATGGGGGCGCGGGACAATTCGCTCAGCGACTTCGCCGCTTCGCTGGTTTACCGTGCGAACGACCGGAAGTAGGCGATGGTCGGCTCGAGGCCTTCCCGCAGGGAGACGGTCGGACGCCAGTTCAGCAGTTTCTCCGCCTGAGTGATGTCCGGTCGGCGCTGTTTCGGGTCGTCCTGCGGCAGCGGCCGGAAAACGATCTTCGACTTTGAACCGGTCAGTTCGAGGATCGTCTCCGCCAGTTCCAGCATGGAAAACTCTCCCGGATTGCCGAGATTGATCGGGCCGGCGCATTCGTCCGGCGCGGCCATCATCCGGATCATCCCGTCCACCAGATCGCTGACGAAGCAGAAACTCCGGGTCTGACTGCCGTCGCCGAAAACGGTCAGCGGCTCCCCTTTCAGCGCCTGCATGATGAAGTTGCTCACCACCCGGCCGTCATCGGGCCGCATCCGGGGGCCGTAGGTGTTGAATATCCGGACGATTTTCGTGGGCAGTCCGCACTGGACGCGGTAACAGTGGAACAGCGTTTCCGCGCACCGCTTGCCCTCGTCGTAGCAGGAACGCGGCCCGACGGGGTTGACGTGTCCCCAGTAATCTTCCGTCTGCGGATGGATTGCGGGGTCGCCGTAGACCTCGCTGGTGGAGGCCTGCAGGATCCCGACGCGGAGCCGTTTGGCCAGTCCCAGCAGATTGATGGCTCCGTGCACGCAGGTTTTCACCGTCTGCACCGGGTCCCGCTGGTAGTGGATCGGCGAGGCGGGACAGGCCAGATTGTAGATCTCGTCGCACTCGATGTAGAGCGGAAACGTCACGTCGTGGCGGACGAACTCGAACCGGCGGTTGTCCATCAGAGCGTCGATGTTGCGTTTGCTGCCGGTGTAGAGATTGTCCACGCAGATGACTTCATTGCCCTTCCGCAGCAGCGCTTCGCACAGGTGCGAGCCGAGGAATCCGCTGCCGCCGGTTACCAGAATCCGCTTGTCCGCCATGATGCCGCTCCCGTCAGAAATCGGTCAGTGACTGCACGCACGCCCACAGCGGGGTGCGCAGGTCCAGTTTCTTGCGCCGCCGGGTGGCCAGCGCAATGGGCACATGGGTGAACTTGCCCGACCAGTGCCCCACCATCACATCGGTCTTGCCCGCCATGGCCGCGTGAGCGGCGCTCTGGGCCAGCAGCGCGCAGAACACCGCGTCGTCCCCCTCCGCCCGGACACTTCGGATGGTGTAGCCGAGATCGAAGTATTTGAGGTTCAGTTCCACGCCCTGTTCCTTGAAAAAGCGGGATATCTCGTCTTTGAGAAACATCCCGATGTCCTCGTGAAGAATGTTGCCGGAGGCGTCTTTGCGCCGTTCCTGACTGGCGAAAAGATTCTGTCCCGCGCCCTCGGCGACGATGATCACCGCGTGGTGTTTGCGGTTCAGGCGTTCCAGCAGGTGGGGCAGCAGGGCTTTGGTCCCGTCCGAACCGTCCAGCGAAAACGGGTCCTCCGGGATCAGGCAGTAGTTCACATAGGGGTTGGCCAGCGCGGTATACGCCGCGATGAACCCGCTGTCCCGCCCCATGACTTTGATGAGGGACAGCCCGTTGTACGCGCCTTTGGCTTCGTTGTGGGCGCCGCTGACGAACGCCCCGGCGGTGCGCACCGCGGTGGCAAAGCCGAACGTCTTGTCGATGAACGAAATGTCGTTGTCGATGGTCTTGGGGATCGCCACCACGCTGATGGGCAGTTTCCGCTTGTGGATCTTTTCCGCGATCTCATGGGCGCAGCGGCTGGTGCCGTCGCCGCCGATGCAGAAAAGCAGATTGACGCCCAAGCGCTTGAGGGAGTCCACCAGCACGTCCGTGTCTTCCGCACCCCGGCTGGAGCCGAGAATGGAACCGCCCTTGTCGTGGATGTCGTCCACCGCCTCCGGCGTCAGGGAGACCATGGGAAGATTGCGCGCCGGATTCAGCCCCCGGTAGCCGTACCGGATGCCGTAAATGTCGTGCACTCCGTAATCCCGGGTCAGGGAGATCGTCAGGAATTTGATGACTTCGTTCAGCCCGGGGCAGAGACCGCCGGCGGTGAGAATGGCCGCCCGGCACCACGCCGGATTGTGGAAGATCATTTTCCTGGGACCGGCGTGTTCGAAGGCCGGAGGTTCCTCCCCGGCGTCCGCATACCGTTTGATGTCGGCGAGATCGTTGAAATAGGAAACCGTTTCCGCGTCGGACACGAAGGTCTGATCGGTGACCGGCGACGGGATGGCGCATTCTCCCAGCGTCGGGATGATGAAATCGGACTTGTGCAGCATGTTGTGGACTCTCTCCCTTGGTGTGTTGACGAACCGAATTCCGTTGACCGATGGTTAAAATAACGTGTTCCGCCGCTGAAATCAAGTGAGTTTCGCCGTTTCTCATGCACAAAAACGCCAAACTTGAAAAAATCCCCGGCGCAAGTTACATTATGAGCCTGACATCATTCGCGACGGGAGGAATCGTTATGCTGAAAAAAGTTACCGTCTCCACGCTGGCCAAACGCCGGGCCGCCGGAGAAAAACTGGTCATGTCCACCGCCTACGACGCCGTGGAAGCCCGCCTCTGCGCGGTTGCGGGCATCGATTTTCTGCTGGTGGGCGATTCCGTGGGCATGACCCACCTCGGCTACGCCAGCACCCTGCCGGTGACCATGGAGGATATGCTGAGGCACACCGCGGCGGTGCGCCGGGGCGCGCCGGAGGCGTTCGTGGTGTTCGACATGCCGTTCATGAGTTATCAGGAGAGCGAGGCGCTGGCGCTTCACAACGCCGGTCTGGCGCTGAAAACCGTCGGCGCCGACGCGGTGAAACTGGAGGGCGGCGCCGAATGCGCGCCGCTGGTGCGCCGGATGACCGACGCCGGGATCCCGGTGATGGCCCACGTCGGCCTCATGCCCCAGCATGTGCAGGTGGCGGGCGGATACAAGGTGGTGGGCCGGGATGAGGATTCCGCCGAAAGAGTGCTGGCCGACGCGCTGGCGATGCAGGAGGCCGGAGCCTTTGCCGTGGTGCTGGAGTGCGTGCCGGAAACCCTGGCCCGGCGGGTCACGGAAACCGTGGATATCGCCACCATTGGCATCGGATCCGGCCGGGAGTGTTCCGGTCAGGTGCAGGTGATCTGCGATCTGCTGGGCCTGAGCGAATTCACGCCCCGGCACGCCAAACGCTATCTTGAGGGCGGTTCGCTCATCGCGGCGGCGCTGAAGCAGTACGCCGACGAGGTGCGGGAAGGTTCCTTCCCCGCGCCGGAAAACTCCTTCCGCTGACGATCCATGCGCGGGGGCCGTCTCATCGTTCCGATCGCGCTGCTGCTGGCCGGATGCGCTTCCGTCGAGCCGGAAGTCTCCGGTCTGCCGTACTGGAGGGCCGTCGCCCGGGAACGGCTGCTGGCCGGAGAGAGCGCGGCGGAATTCACCCGACTGCGCCGGGAAGCCGCCGCCGGAAACCGGAGACAGGAACTGCCCGATCTGGCCCGGCTGGTCCGCACTTCCCCGGGCGAACGTTCCGCCGCGCTGACCGCCGACATCCTGCGGGAGTGCGTGGCCGTCGCCTCGGTACGGCTGGTGCCTCGCGGCGAAACCGTCTCCTCCGTGGCCCGGCAACTGCACGCGCGGACGTTGGACTGCCGGAGCGCGGTGATGCTGGCGGAGAAATCCCTGCTCGACGCCACGCTGTGGAAGGACGCCGCCGCCCGGACCCGGGAGGCGGAACTGGAGAATGAACTGCGGGACCGTTTCGGGGTCGTTCCGCCGCCGGACAGTTACGTCCTGCCCGCGCCGGAATCCTTTCCGGTCACGCCGATGCCCGACGTGCTGCGGCGGCACTACGGCGACGACCCGGCAACGCCGCTGCGGTTCGGCGCGGTGATCCTCGCGCTTCCCGGAGAACTGGCCCGGCAGTTGATCGCCGACCCCGGATTCAACCCGGACGGCATCTGGCTGGAAGCCCGCCGCCTGGCGGCGCTGGCCGCCCTGCACGGGACCGAGACCGAGTTGAGCCGGGCGGTGCAGGAGTGGCGAAAGGACCCTTCGCCGCGGAATCTTTTCCGTTGCCGCCGCTGGTATTTCCGGAGGGAACTGGAACTCAGCGCCGTTCCGCTCCTCCGGGGCTCCGAAACCGACCTCCGGGCACTGGAAAGTTTGATGGAACTGCTTCCGCCCTTCTGATCTCCTCCGCCCCAACCGCTTCGCAGTCGTCGCTTGATCGGGGGCCGTGAGTGGGGCGGCAGTCTGCGGAACGGCGGGATGCGAGCGGAGTGTTGTTTTTTTTGCAGGGGGCTCACGCCGCCCCCTGCACCCCGGCGGCGGCCAGGGCCGCATTTGGTACTGGGTATGGTTGGATTCTCGGCGCTGGTGGTGGTTGGACGCTTGTGGCGCAATCCTGCGACCCGCTTCCGCCTTTTCTGGCGAAAGCGGCTCTTGTCTTGCGCCACGAGTTGCCACCCGGGGGTAGCCCCCGGACCCCCTGCGCAACGGCAAGCCGTCGCGCATCTCGCGCTCCCGTTGGTCGCGCGGCGGTCTGCCAACGCTTGGTTTGCAAGCGGATGCGAGCATGTAAGCCGCGAGCGCAGACGGCCTTAGGCCGTCAAGCGCAGGCGCTGAAAAATGAACGGGAACTCACGAAACCACATCCGCCCGCGTCCGCACGCCTTTCCCCGGAACTTGCGTAATCCCATCTGCTCCATGCCGGGAAAAGTGAGAGTTTGAGAGAGAAAACCGCTAGCGGTTGTCTCTCTCAAGCGGCCCAACGCCCGGTATTTCATCCCGCCGCCCCGCAGTCCGCCGACCAACGCCCGGCACTCCATCCCGCCGCCTGAGCCCGATCCACGGCGGCGGCGGGGCGGAATCCGTTCAGCCAAGCAGTCGGGTGCCGATATCCAGCGCCTTGCCCGCCTGATAGACGATCAGCGTGACGAGGTAGGCCAGAAGAAACAGTCCCGCGCCTTCGCCGATGGCGGCCACCCACGAGTTGAGTTCCCGCTTGATGATCGCCAGCGTCGCCAGACAGGGGATGGAGAGCAGGCAGAAGAGCATGATGCAGAATCCCTGCAGCGGCGTATAAACTTTGGCCAGTTTGGTCCGCAGCGGTTCGGATTCCTCGTCCGCTTCGCCCTCCGAGTAGAGGATCCCCATCTGCGAGACGAACACCTCCTTGGCCGCCAGCCCGCCGATGGCGGCGGTGACCACCTTCCAGTCGAAGCCCAGCGGTTTGAACACGGGTTCGAGGAATTTGCCCACCCGCCCGGAGACGGTATACTCCAGCGCTTCGGCCTGCCGGGTGTTTTCCAATTCGGATACGGCGGCTTCCTTCGCCTCGTTATCCAGTTTCGCATTTGCTTCCACCGCCGCGATTTTGGCGTCGTAGTCCTGAGAAAACGTCTTTTTCTCAGGGTAATTGTTGCAGATGTAGAGGAGGACGCTGGTGACGAGGATGATGGTCCCCGCCTTGTGCAGATACATCCGGCCGCGGTCCCACATGTGGAGCATCAGACTTTTCAGCGTCGGCATCCGGTAGGGCGGCAGTTCCATGAGATAGACTTCGCCCTCACCCTTGAAAAGCGAGGACTTCATGAACTGCGCCGCCACCAGTGCGAACGCCACGCCGATGAGATAGATCAGCACGAACATGGACGCCTTGCCCGCCGTCGTGTATGCGGCGAAGAACGCTCCGATGATCAGCGAATGAATGGGCAGCCGCGCACTGCAGCTCATCAGCGGCAGCACCATGATGGTGATGCGGCGGTCCCGTTCCGATTCGATGGTCCGCGTCGCCATGATCGCCGGGACGTTGCATCCGAAACCCAGCACCAGCGGCACGAACGACTTGCCCTGCAGCCCGAATTTGCGCATGATGCCGTCCATGACGAATGCCGCCCGCGCCATGTAGCCGGATTCCTCCAGAACGGCGATGGCGAAAAACAGCAGCAGTATCTGCGGCAGAAACACCAGCACCCCGCCGACTCCGTCGATCACCCCGCGGATGACCAGATCGCGGAGCAGCGGCGCCCTGTCCGCGCTCCACACGTCGCCGACAGCATCGCCCAGCCAGCCGAAAAAGTCTTCGATGCAGCCCATCAGCGGTTCCGCCACCGTGAAACTGAACAGGAACGTCAGAAACATGATGAGGAAAAACAGCGGCAGACCGAGAAACTTGTTGGTCATCACCGCGTCGATCCTGTCGGAGATCTCCCGCCGCTTCTCCAGCGTGGAGGAGATGGCGTCGCGGCAGGCCCCCGCCAGCATCGCGTACCGGCGGTCGGCCATGAAGGTGTCCGCTTCGATGGCGTGCTTGTCCCACAGGTGTTTGATCTGGGCCTCCACCTCGGAGTAGACCGGGGAAAATTCGGCGATCTTCAGCGCGGAACTGTCCCGCTCCAGCAGTTTGATGGCGAAAAACCGCGCCGGAATGTGGGCGTACCGGGTGACGTTCAGCGCCTCGATTTTTTCCGCCACGGCGTTGATGGCGTCGTCGATGTCCGCCCCGTAGGAGAGCATCGGCACCCCGTGATCGTCCAGCGTGCCCAGCGTGGTTTTCAGCGTCGCCAGAAGCGGCTTCACTCCGGAACTGCTGGTGGCCACGGTCTGAACGATGGGCGAACCGAAGTACTTCTCCAACTTGGGCAGGTCGAACTGCAGTCCCTTCTTTTTCGCGTCGTCCGCCATGTTGAAGGTCAGCAGCATGGGGATGTGCAGTTCCGCCAACTGGGTCGTCAGATACAGACTGCGCCGGGGGATGGTGGAATCCACCACGTTGACGATCAGATCGATCCCCGGCTTGGTCAACTCCTGAAACACCACGCCTTCCTCCGGCGAACTGGAGGAGAGCGAATAGACGCCCGGCAGGTCGATCAGTTCGATCTCGATGTCCTCCAGCATGAACTTGCCGGACTTGCTCTCCACCGTGACGCCGGGGTAGTTGCCGACGTGCTGGCGCGCCCCGGTGAGCGCGTTGAAAATGCAGGTCTTGCCGCAGTTCGGGTTCCCCGCCAGCGCGATCCGGAAGTTCTTACGCATGCCGCACCTCCCGCATCATGATCTCCGCCGCGTCGTCCCGGTGGAGCGCCATGCTGCATCCCATGACCCGGACCCGGATCAACCCCCCGAACGGCGCGTGCGCTTCCACGTGCAGTTCCGTTCCGGGCACGATCCCCACATCCGCGAATTTTTTCCGCCCGCGGGACCGCGGCATCACGTTCAGGATCGTCGCCTTCGCTCCCACCGGCAGTTCCGCCAGCGATTTCCCCGCTCCCGATCCGATTTTCCCGCATGCATTTTCCGTCATTGCTCCGCACTCCTTCCCCGATTGCACCGGATGATTCTTCCCTGGATTTTCCGTCCTTATAATATACCCCGCGTGCCCGCGCTTTGCAATTAGAAATACCTAATTTTTTGAAAGATTCGCTTCGGATCTCCGAAATGGTCCGGGTGTGTCGCCGGAGCGGGGTGTGCGGCACACCTTATGACCCACAGTGTGACAGATTGGCACAGTTCGGGCGGTCCCGCCCCGGGATTTCCCGCTGAAACCGTGTTGGCACGGCAGTTGCTTGCAGGGAGGGTGCAACAAAAAATCATTAACAGGAGGACAAAATCATGAGCAAGATCATCGGCATCGACCTCGGGACCACCAACAGTTGTATGGCGGTCATGGACAACGGGGAGTACAAGATCATCCCCAACGCGGAGGGCAACCGCACCACCCCGAGCATCGTCGCATTCACCAAGAGCGGCGAGCGGCTGGTCGGTCAGACGGCCAAACGGCAGGCGGTGACCAACCCCAAGAACACCATTTTCTCGATCAAGCGGCTGATGGGCCGGAAGTTCTCGGAAGTCGGACGCGAGCGCGAACTCGTTCCGTACGAGATCGCGGAGGCCCCCAACGGCGACGCCCACGTCAAGATCGGCGACAAACTCTATTCGCCGCCGGAGATCTCCGCCATGATCCTGCAGAAACTCAAAGCCGACGCGGAAGCCTACCTCGGCGAGAAGATCACGCAGGCGGTCATCACCGTTCCGGCCTATTTCAACGACAGCCAGCGGCAGGCCACCAAGGACGCCGGCAAGATCGCCGGTCTGGAAGTCCTGCGGATCATCAACGAGCCCACCGCGGCGGCGCTGGCCTACGGCCTGGACAAGAAAAGCGACGAGACCATCGCGGTCTACGACCTCGGCGGCGGCACGTTCGATATCTCCACGCTGGAGATCGGCGACGGCGTCTTTGAAGTCAAGGCCACCAACGGCGACACCCACCTGGGCGGCGACGACTTCGATCAGGTGCTGATCAACTATCTGGCCGACGAATTCAACAAGGAGCAGGGCGTGGACCTCCGCAAGGATCCGCAGGCGCTGCAGCGGCTGAAGGAGGCGGCGGAAAAGGCGAAATGCGAACTTTCCACCAGCATATCCAGCGACATCAATCTGCCGTTCATCACCATGAACGCTTCGGGCCCGGTGCACATGAACATCACGCTGACCCGCGCCCAGTTGGAGCGTCTCTGCGACCCGCTGCTGGAACGCACCCGCAAGCCCTGCGAGAACTGCATGCGCGACGCCGACGTCACCGCGGACAAGATTCGGGAAGTGATCCTCGTCGGCGGCATGACCCGGATGCCGAAAGTTCAGGAAACGGCCAAGGCGATCTTCAGCAAGGAACCTCACAAGGGCGTCAATCCCGACGAAGTCGTGGCCGCCGGCGCCGCGATCCAGGGCGGTGTCCTGGGCGGACAGGTCAACGACGTGCTGCTGCTGGATGTTACCCCGCTGTCGCTGGGCATCGAGACCATGGGCGGCGTGATGACCCGACTCATCGAGCGCAACACTACGATCCCGACCAAAAAGAGCGAGATCTTCAGCACGGCGGCGGACAATCAGCCGGCGGTGGATGTGAAAGTGCTTCAGGGCGAGCGTGAACTTGCCCGGGACAACAAATCCCTCGGGCTGTTCAAACTCGACGGTATCGCGCCGGCTCCCCGGGGCGTGCCTCAGATCGAAGTCACGTTCGACATCGACGCCAACGGCATCCTGCACGTCACCGCCAAGGATCTTGGCACCGGCAAGGAGCAGAAGATCACGATCACCGCTTCCAGCGGTCTGAGCGACGCCGAGATCGAGCGCATGGTCAACGAGGCCAAGGCCCACGCCGACGACGACAAGGCCGCTAAAGAGAAGATCGAGGTCCACAATCATGCCGACTCCATGATCTACCAGTTGGAGAAACAACTCAAGGAACACGGCGACAAAGTTCCGGCGGAAACCAAATCCGCGCTGGAGAGCAAGATCGCCGCGCTCAAGAAAGAGTTGGAAGCCGACAACACCGAGGCTCTCAAGACCGGCATGAAGGACCTTGAGGAACTGGCCATGAAACTCGGCGAGGCCGTCTACGCGCAGCAGCAATCCCAGAACGCCGCCGACGCGCAGGGCGCTCCGAACGGCCAGCCGAATTCCGGCAGGGACAAGGACGACGGCGTCGTCGACGCCGAGGTGGTCGAGTAAGGAAAAAAACGCTTCCGCTCCGTTCCCGGCCCGCCGGGAACGGAGACGGTTGTTCCATCGCAGGGTGTGGCACTTCGACGTGCTGGAACATAAACAAAACAACAGGAGAAAAAAATGGCAACAGTCAACATCAAACCGCTCGGCGACCGGGTTCTGCTGGAACTCAAGGAGAACACCGAGGAAATGAATGGCGGCATCCTCATTCCGGACACCGCCAAGGAGAAACCCCAGGAGTACACCGTGGTGGCGCTGGGCACCGGTAAAAACGACGACAAGGGTAAGAAGATCCCCTTCGACGTCAAAGTCGGAGACATCGTGCTGACCAGTCGTTACGGCGGCACCGAGGTCAAGGTTTCCGGCAAAGAGTACAAAGTCGTCAATCAGGAGGACATCCTCGCCATCGTCGGCTGAGCGCGTCCGCAATTCTAAAAAATTTCATGGAGAATATTCACTATGGCAAAGCAACTTGTTTTTTCCGATGAGGCCCGTCGCGGCATTCTCGAAGGCGTGACCGTGCTGGCCAAGGCTGTCAAGGCCACCCTCGGTCCCAAAGGCCGCAACGTCGTTCTCGACAAGAAATTCGGCGCCCCCGCCATCACCAAGGACGGCGTCACCGTCGCCAAGGAGATCGAACTTCCCTGCCCCTACGCCAACATGGGCGCCCAGATGGTCAAGGAAGTCGCCAGCAAGACCAATGACGTCGCCGGCGACGGCACCACCACCGCCACCGTGCTGGCCGAGGCCATCTACCGCGAAGGCCTGAAAAACGTCACCGCCGGCGGCAACCCGATGGAACTCAAACGCGGCGTGGACAAAGCCGTCGCCGCCGTGGTCGAGGCCCTCAAGAAGCAGAGCATCGGCGTCAGCGACAAGATCGCTCAGGTCGCCACCATCTCCGCCAACGGCGACACCACCATCGGCAACATCATCGCCGAAGCCATGGCCAAGGTCGGTCAGGAAGGCACCATCACCGTCGAGGAAGCCAAGACCCTCGAGACCACGCTCGATGTCGTCGAAGGCATGCAGTTCGACAAGGGATACCTCTCCCCCTACTTCGCCACCAACACCGAGTCCATGGAGGCCGCCCTGGAGGACGCCTACATTCTCATCCACGAGAAAAAGATCAGCAACCTCAACGACATGCTTCCGCTGCTGCAGGCCGTCGCCAAGGAAGGCAAGCAGTTGCTCATCATCGCCGAGGATGTCGAGGGCGAGGCGCTGGCCACGCTGGTCATCAACAGCATGCGCGGCATCCTCAAAGTCTGCGCGGTCAAGGCCCCGGGCTTCGGCGACCGCCGCAAGGCCATGCT
>JALEMG010000054.1 GCA_022768375.1 Lentisphaeria bacterium | reverse complement strand
GGGGCTTCACCCCGCAGTCGTCTGCACACGTCCGGGCCAGCGCCCGGCGGCAGATATCTTTTTTATTTTTTTGGGGCTTCACCCCGCAGTCGTCTGCACACGTCCGGGCCAGCGCCCGGCGGCAGATATCTTTTTTTATTTTTTTGGGCCCCTCCCGCGGCCGTCCGCACTCGTCCGAGGCCGGGAAGAACAGAGTATAATATAGAGGACGGACGGGAAATTTGCAAACGGAAAAAAGACGGAAAATCGGAGGAAAACCGGGAACGGAAAACGCAACTCCACACAAAAGATAGAGTTACGAAAATAAAAAAATTTTTGAGAAAAAAAAGCCCGATTTCCGCCCCGCTCCGGGACGTTTTTTCTTGTTTCACATTCCTTCAACGAGTTACGACAAAAAGAACGGGATCAGCGACTTAGAAAAGTTTCAGTTCTGATAAGATTCGGTTTTTGTAACTAATTTTCAGACAAACCCGCGGAAATAAAATCATACGGAAACGAATCAAAAAAACGTAACTTCCCGATGCCCGCAGAAGAATGGCGAATTGCACAAGCAAAACGGCGGCCGCATCCGAGTTGTTGACAGGTTGTTTACAAGGAGGAGCGCCGCCGGCGCCGGAGTTGTCTCCGGCGGTCGTAACGGCAGATTTGGATGGCGTTGCAGAGGTTGTGCCAGAGGATGTAGCAGGTCAGGGTGAGGGCGACGAGGGGTGTGGCGTAGGCAAGGGCGAGGCAGATGGAAAAGATGGTGTTCTTCTGCCCGAGCAGTTGACTGCATTCGCGGCGAAGTTTCCGGGGGGCGATGAGGGCGCCGACGGAGAAATTGAGAATGCAGGCGAGAAGGGATGCGGCGGCGAAGACGGCCAGACGCGCCGGGGATTCCCCCGGGTGTTCGAGGAAATACTTCCGGGCGAGGGCGGCGAGGATGAAAATGGAGACGGACCAGAGGGAGAGGGAGAGCATTCTCAACTGGGGGGTGAAACGGAGTATTCCCGGAGCGAAGCGCCGGCAGAGCATGGCGGAAGCCACCGGTACGGCGATGAGCAGGAGGATGGTCCGGGCCGCGTCCAGCGCGAATTCGGCGGTGAAGTGCCCGGTGGTGAGCGGCAGCAGCGGCAGCATGGCCAGCGCGATGCCGGCGTTGGAGATGGCGAAGCCGGTCAACGCGAATCCGACCCGGCAGTTGAGCAGGGCAATGACGACCGAGGAGGCGGCGGCGGTGGGCGTGATGCCGAGGAAAAACAGCGCCAGCGCCAGTTCCCGGTGGGTCGGGAGGAACGCGCGGACGAGGAAAAACGGCAGAATGCCCATCAGGAGGTTGACGGCCAGCAGGCGCCAGTGTTCCCGGCGGGGACGAAGTTCCCGGAATCGGATGGGAAGCGCGGCGAGAAAAATCATGAGAAAGAGCGTGATCCGGACCACGTGATACGGGGCCAGCGCCAGCGGACCGACGGCGGGGAAGAACCAGCCGGCGATCAGCGGGACGACGATCATGGCCGGGCGGAGGAGGGAACGGAACATGGTTCACTCCTCCGCTTCCGCGCGGTGGATCCGGTAGACGGACTGCATGAGGCCAAGCGTGGCCATGCCGGTCAGGATGAACGACCCGCCGTAACTGACCAGCGGCAGAGGCAGCCCGGTGATGGGGGCGATGCCGATATTCATGCCGATGTTGATGAAAATATGACAGAAGATCATGGCGCCGACGCCGACGGCGAGGAAGCGGCCGTAACCGGAGACCAGCACGGCGGTGCGGAGGATGGAGTAGAGCAGCAGAGCGTAAAGCAGCAGGAGAAACAGCGCGCCGGTGAAGCCGGTCTCCTCGGCGAGAACCGAAAAGATGAAATCGTTGTTGGTCACGGTCTGGGGAAGGAAGCCGAGTTCGTTCTGGGTGCCGCGGCCGATGCCGTGCCCGGAGAGTCCGCCGGAACCGACGGAATTCATCGCCTGATACGCGTTGCTGCCCCGGGCGCGGATATCCCGTTCCGGGTGGATGAAAACCTTGATGCGATCGACCTGATAGGAGCGCAGAAACAGCGGTTTTTTCAGATAAAAGCAGTCGGCCAGCACCAGAAGCGCGGCCAGGACCGCCAGCATCAACGCGAGCAGGACGTAGCGCCAGCGGATGCCGAAACAGAAGATCATGGAACCCAGGATCGGGATCAGGATCATCGCGCTGCCCAGGTCCGGTTCCGCGGCGATGAGCAGAAAGGGGGGCAGCACCATGCCCAGCGCGGCGAGGATGGCGGTCCCGGGATTGGCGCGGGCCCGGGGCGCGGCAAGAACGGCGGACAACGCGCAGATGATGAAAAGTTTGGCCGGTTCGGACGGCTGGAGCCGGAAGCCGCCGAGTTCCAGCCAGCGGGTGGCGCCGGACACCGGCCGGCCGAAGATCAGCACCGCCGCCAGCAATACCAGCACGACGGCGTATCCGCCGAATGCCAGCAGCCGCAGCGGAAACGCCCGGTAGTCCGCCGCCGCCAGCAGTCCGTAAAGGACTCCGCCCCAGAGGATCCAGCGGAACTGCTTGTCGAAAAATGCCCGGCTGACGGGGGTGTCCACCTGGATTCCGGTGGAACGGATGAAGATCAGCCCCACGGTCAGCAGCGCCAGCATGACCCCCAACTGCAAATAATCCAGATCGCCGAACCAACGGGCGAACGGGGATCTTCCGCCGGAGTCAGACATTTTTCAACTCAGGGACGAGACGGCGAACGTCTGATCCCGCCGGGGGCCGACCGAAACGATGGCGATCTCGGAATCGACCAGTTCGGCCATGCGGCGGAGGTATTTTTTCGCATTGTCCGGCAGTTTTTCGGCGCAGTCGACCGCGCTGATGGAGGTCTTCCAGCCGGGGAGGTATTCATAAACCGGTTCGGCGGCCTCCAGTTCCGCCACGGACGCGGGGAATTCGGTGGTCATCACGCCGTTGACCTTGTACGCCACGCAGACGGCGATCTCATCCAGATCATCGAGGCAGTCCAGTTTGGTGACGGCAAGTTTGTTGACGCCGTTGACCATGCAGGCGTAACGGGAAGCCACGGCATCGAACCAGCCGCACCGCCGGGGGCGGCCGGTGGTGGCGCCGAATTCCCGGCCGATCTGCCGGAGTTTTTCACCGGTGTCGTCAAAAAGTTCCGTGGGAAACGGACCTTCGCCCACCCGCGTGGTATAGGCCTTGATGACGCCCCATACGTTCCGGATGCTCTGGGGAGGCACGCCGCCGCCGGTGCAGGCGCCGCCGCTGACGGTATTGCTGCTGGTGACGAAAGGATAGGTGCCGTGGTCGATGTCCAGAAGCGCGCCCTGCGCACCTTCAAACAGCACGTTTTTGCCCGCCTTGACCGCGCGGTTGACGGAATAAACGGTATCGCAGACCAGCGGGGCGAGACGCTTCGCGGCCCGCAGGACTTTGGCCAGTTCGGCTTCCACGTCCACTTCCGGGACGCCGGAAGCGGCAAAGAGCCGGTTGTAGCGGGCGCATTCGGCGCGGAACCGGGCGGCCAGCGAATCCAGGTACTTCAGTTCGATGGCCCGGATGCCGGTACGCCGCATTTTATCCATGTAGGCCGGTCCGATGCCGCGGCCGGTGGTGCCGATCTTCGTAGCGGCGCCGCTCTCGTTGAGCGAATCCGCGATGCGGTGGTAGACGAAGATCATCTGGGCGCGATTGCTCAACTGGACGCTGTCGGTGGCGAACCCCTTTCCCTCAATGCCCTGAAGTTCCTCGTCCAGCGCGACCGGGTCCACCACGAGACCGTTGCCGATCACGCAGGCGACGCCGGGCCGGAAGATGCCCGATGGCACCAGGTGCAGGACGTAGCGCTTGTCGCCGATCTCCACTGTGTGTCCGGCGTTGTTGCCGCCCTGAAACCGGACGACCATGTCCACGTCCCGGGTCAGTACGTCGATCAGTTTGCCCTTTCCCTCGTCACCCCACTGGGTGCCCACCAGAATATCCACCGGCATCGCAAAAACTCCTGATTCTGTGAATGATTCACCGTTACCGCGTCGAAGAAAACACACGAAGCATAAGATACCATTCCGGCGGGGGTTTTTCAAGTCCGTTTCCGAAAAAAACTCCGGCGCGGCGCGGGCGTTTTTTCCGACGCGGACGGGAGGGGGACCCTTGTAAAACGGACCGGGAGGTGCTATATTCTCCGGGTCGACAACAACGAGGGAGGCTCACACCATGAAAGCGGTCATCAGCGTCACCGGCCGGGACGCCTGCGGCATCATCGCCAAAGTCAGCGCGGTCTGCGCCGAAAAAAAAGTCAATATTCTGGATATTTCCCAAACGGTGCTGCAGGATTACTTCTCCATGATCATGCTGGTGGATGTCACGGAGATCACGGAGCCCTTCGCCGCCTTCGTGGACCGGATGACCCGGCTCGGGACGGAGAACCGTCTGGCGATCCACGCCATGCACGAGGATATTTTCAACGCCATGCACCGGATTTGAGAGGAGCGCGCGAAACCATGCTCGACCACCGGGATATTCTGGAAACGATCAACATGATCGAGGAGGAGTGTCTGGACATCCGGACCATCACCATGGGGATCTCGCTTTTCGACTGCCGGAGCGACGACGAGGACCGCCTGTGCGCGAAAATCTACGACAAGATCATGTTCCACGCCCGCGACCTGGTGAAAACCGGCGCCGACATCGAGAAGGAGTACGGCATTCCCATCATCCACAAGCGCGTGGCGGTCACTCCGGTCTCGTTGATATGCGGCGGGCTCTCCCGCGCCGGGGTGCTGAAAGTGGCGCGGACGCTGGACCGGGCCGCCGCCGAACTGGGGATCAACTTCATCGGCGGGTACAGCGCGCTGGTGCAGAAGGGGTGTTCCAACGGCGCGGAGACGCTGATCTCCGCCATCCCCGAGGCGCTGGCCGGGACGGAACGGCTCTGCGCCTCGGTCAACGTCGGTTCCACCAAAGCCGGGATCAACATGGACGCGGTGGCGCGGATGGGGCGCGTCATCCGGCGGTGCGCCGAACTGACCGCCGACCGCGACGCCGTCGCCTGCGCCAAATTGGTGGTATTCGCCAATGTGCCCGAGGACAACCCTTTCATGGCCGGGGCGTTTCACGGCATGGGGGAACCGGAGACGGTCATCAACGTCGGCGTTTCCGGTCCCGGGGTGGTGGCGTCGGCGATCCGCCGGGCCGGGGACTGCGACCTCACGGAGATCGCGGAAACCGTCAAGCGGACCGCGTTCAAGATCACCCGGGTGGGGCAATTGGTGGCGAAACTGGCCAGCGAACGACTTCATGTGCCGTTCGGCATCGTGGATCTGTCGCTGGCGCCGACCCCCGCCGTGGGGGATTCGGTGGCGTACATCCTGGAATCCGTCGGACTGGAGAAGTGCGGCTGTCCCGGGACCACCGCGGCGCTGGCCATGCTCAACGACGCGGTGAAAAAGGGCGGCGTCATGGCCTCCTCCCACGTGGGCGGGCTCTCCGGCGCGTTCATCCCTGTCTCCGAGGACGCGGGCATGATCGCCGCCGCCCGGTGCGGCGCGCTGTCGCTGGAGAAACTGGAAGCCATGACCGCCGTCTGTTCGGTGGGGCTGGACATGATCGCCATTCCCGGCGACACTCCGGAATCGGTCATCTCCGGCATCATTGCCGACGAGATCGCCATCGGCGTGGTCAACACCAAGACCACCGCCGTGCGGCTGATCCCCGTCGGCAAAGCCGGGGACACCGTCCGCTTCGGCGGGCTTCTGGGCGAAGCGCCGGTGATGCCGGTCTCCCGGTACTCCCCCGCGAAAATGATCGCGCGCGGCGGACGCATCCCCGCGCCGCTGCAGAGTTTGAAAAATTAGAAGGAGCGCCGCGCCATGCCATCCGATTTCGTTCATCTTCATCTGCACACCCATTACAGCATGCTGGACGGAGCGTGCACCGCGTCCGGGCTGATCCCCATGGCCAAAGAGTTCGAGATGCCCGGCATCGCCATCACCGATCACGGGTACATGGGCGGCACCGAGGAGTTTCACCGGAAACTCACCGCCGAAAATCTCGTTCCGATCCTGGGGATGGAAGCCTATGTTTCGCCGACGACGCTGACCGACCGAAATCCGGCGGTGGAGTTCATCAAGGGGTTCCACCTCGTGCTGCTGGCCGAAAACCAGCAGGGCTACCACAACCTCTGCAAGATCATGAGCGAATCGTGGCGCAACGGTCTCTACTACAAGGCGCGGTGCGACAAGAAACTGCTCTCCCGCTACCGCGGCGGCATCATCGCCATGTCCGCCTGCATCGCCGGAGAGATCCCCCGCAAACTGCTCCGGGGCGACCGGAAAGGCGCGGAACAGTCGCTGGACGATTATCTGGAGATCTTCGGGCCGGAGAATTTTTTCATCGAACTCATGGACCACAACATGCCCGAGGAGAAGGAGGTCAATCCCCTGCTGGCGGACCTCGCCCGCAGCCGGAACCTCCGGCTGGTCGCCACCAACGACGTCCACTACATGCGCCGGGAGGATGCCGAGGCCCATGAGATCATGCTCTGCATCCAGACGGGCGGGAGGATGAACGAGGAGCATTTCAAATTCTCCGGGCCGGAATACTACTTCAAATCCCCGGACGAGATGCGCGATATTTTCCGGGACTACCCGGACGCCGTCGCCAACACGAAACTCATCTGCGAACGCTGTGCCGCCGACCCGGTGACGTTCGACTACAAGACCAATCATTACCCGGTGTTTTACATGCCCGACGGCAAGGAAGCCGACCGCAAGGTGCTTTTCGACGTCTGCTGCGGCAACATGCAGTTGCGGTACGATTTCACCTACACCGGCACGGAGACGCTCACGCCGGAACAGCGAAAAATCGTCGACCGGATGAACTACGAACTGGACGTCATCGAAAAGACCGGATTCTGCAGTTACTTCATGGTGGTCTCCGACTTCATCCGCTGGGGCAAGGAACACGGCGTTCCGGTGGGTCCGGGGCGCGGTTCGGGCGCGGGCAGCGTGGTGGCGTACCTCATGCTCATCACCGACATCGACCCGCTGCGTTACGACCTGCTTTTTGAAAGGTTCCTCAACCCGGAACGGGTCAGTCCGCCGGACTTCGACATCGACTTCTGCGAAAAGCGCCGGGGCGAAGTCATCGAGTACGTGCGGGGCAAGTACGGGTTCGACAACGTGGCTCAAATCTGCACCTACGGCCAGTTGAAAGCCAAAGCCGTGGTCAAGGACGTGGCCCGAGTGCTGGACTTCCCCTTCGAAGCGGGCAACAAACTGACCAAGATGATCCCCGACGATTTGAAAATGACCATTCCCAAGGCCATCGAGCAGTCCCGGGAACTGGCCGAACTCATCGAGAACGATCCCAAAGTCGCGCAGGTGTTCAAATACGCGAGAGTTCTGGAGGGTCTGAACCGGCAGACCGGGGTCCACGCCGCCGGGGTCATCATCGGCGACCAGCAGTTGGACAATCTCGTGCCGCTCTCCCGCAGCGCCACCGGCGACATGGTCGTGCAGTATCCCAAGGAGCCGTGCGAACACCTCGGGCTGCTGAAAATGGACTTCCTCGGGCTGCGGACGCTCACCATCATCCGCAACGCGCTGGACATGATCAAAGAACAGCACGGCGTGGAGATCAATCTCGCCAAACTGCCGCTGGACGATCCCAAGACCTACGCCATGCTGCAGCGGGGCGACACGGTCGCGGTGTTCCAGTTGGAATCCGGCGGCATGCAGGACCTCTGCCGCAACCTCGGCGTGGAGACCATCGAACACATCATCGCGCTGGTGGCCCTCTACCGCCCCGGTCCCATGCAGTTCATTCCCCAGTACATCGCCCGGAAAAAGAACGAGGAGGTCACCGTCTACGACCATCCGAAAATGGAACCGATCCTCAAAGAGACCTACGGCATCATGGTCTATCAGGAGCAGATCATGCAGGTGGTGCAGGCGCTGGCCGGATTCAGTCTCGGCGGCGCGGACATCCTCCGCCGGGCCATCGGCAAGAAAAAAGAGGACGTCATGCTGGAGCAGCGCGAGAAGTTCATCGCCGGATGCCGGAGCACCAGCGGCATCGGGCCGGAACTGGCGGAGAAGATCTGGGAAAAGATCAAGATCTTCGCCGGGTACGGCTTCAACAAATCCCACTCCGCCGCCTACGGGGTGGTCTCCTACCAGACCGCGTATCTCAAGGCCAACTATCCGGTGGAATTCATGGCCGCGGTGCTCGGCGCGGAGATCGGCAACTCCGAGAAACTCGCCTTTCTCATCAACGCCTGCCGGGAAATGAACATCAAGGTCCTGCCGCCTGATGTCAACACCAGCGGCATCAATTTCTCCGTGGACCACGGCAGCATCCGCTTCGGGCTGGGCACCATCAAGGGATGCGGCGAGGCCGCCGCCGGGAAAATCATCGAGAGCCGCAAGGCGGAGGGGCCTTTCACCGGGTTTCTCGACTTCTGCGAGCGGTGCGGCGGTGACGTGAATTCCCGGATGATGGAATTTCTCACCCGGGCCGGGGCGTTCGATTCCCTCGGGCTGCGCCGGTCCCAGATCCTGGCGGTCGCGGAACCGATGATGGCGTTTGCCGCGCAGAAGATCAGGGACAAGCAGAGCGGGCAGGGATCGCTTTTCGACCTGCTGGGCGGCGACGGCGGCGGCGAAGTCGATTCCGTGCCGATCCCGGATATCCCGGAATTCGAGTGGCGGGAACTGCTGAAAAGCGAAAAGGAACTGCTCGGCTTCTACGTTTCCGGCCACCCGCTGGAGCCCCGGAGCCGCATGCTCCGCACGTTTGCCACCGCGCTGCGGGAACTGGCGGAGATCAACCGGAACATGATCGAGAACCACAGCGAAAGTGTTTCCCTCCGGCTGGCCGGCATGGTCTCCGCGTACACGGTCAAGACGGGCAAGCAGTCCAAAAAGCCGTTCGGAGTGCTGATGCTGGAGGATCTGGATTCCAACTGCGAGATCATGCTTTACGAGCGGGCGCTGAATATGCTTCGGGAGGACGGCGTCTCGCTCGAACCGGGGGACGAAGTCATTCTGGAAGTCACCGCGAGAAAGAACGACGACGGCGAGAAACCCCGGCTGATCGTGGAGAAACTCCATCCCCTGCGCCGGGCGCCGGAACTTTTCTCCGACGAACTCTACCTCCACGTGTTTCAGCGGGACCTCAAACCGGATACCCTGTCCAAACTGGCCGAACTCTGCCGTTCCCGGCGGGTCCCGCCCAAAGGCCGGGGCGCGAAAGTGATCGTCTGTGTCGTGACGGAGGACGAACGAACGGTCTTCGTGGAATCCCGCCTCGACCCGGTGCGGGTGGACGAATCCATGCTCAAGGCGGCGGAGAAACTGCTCGGTCCCCGCCGTTACCAGATCAAACCCTCCGCTCCTCCTCCTCCGCCCCGACAGTGGACCCGGTCGGCCGGAACGGAGGTGACGATGTGATCATGCCGCTCGGGGCGGCATTCAGGGAATTTCGCTTGGATTTACACGGGAAAGGGGGAAGAAAGAATGACCGGCGAAGATCGCTTGCGGTGGTTCAACGAGGCCCGGTTCGGGCTGTATGTGCACTTCGGGTTGTACTCCCTGTTGGGGCGGGGCGAATGGACCATGTACTCCGAACGCATCCCGCCGGCGGAATACGCCGCGCTGGCGGACCGTTTCCGTCCGGTCCCGGGTGCGGCCCGGGAGTGGTGCGAAGCGGCGAAACTCGCGGGGGCGAAATACATCGTTCTGACCACGCGGCACCACGAGGGGTTTTCGCTTTTCGACAGCGCGTATTCGGACTTCACCAGCGCCCGGCACGGCTGTCGGCGGGACATCGTGCGGGAATTTACCGATGCGGCCCGGGCCGCCGGGCTGAGGGTCGGGCTGTACTATTCCCTGCTCGACTGGCGTTTCCCCGGTTATTTTGAACCGGACCGGTACCCCGAATCCCAAGCCGCGCTGGTGGAGTACGTCCATCGGCAGGTCCGCGAACTGATGACCCGCTACGGCACGATCGACCTGCTGGAGTACGACGGCGGATGGATGCACGACCTGAAGGGGGGACGGGAGCGCCAGATCGACTTCTGGCGGTCGCGGGAACTCAACGCTATGGTCCGGGAACTGCAGCCCGGCATCATTATCAATGACCGCTCCGGTCTGCCCGAGGATCTTGACACCCCGGAGCAGGAGGTCCGGGCTTCCCGCTCCGGGCGCGGCTGGGAAAGTTGCATGTGCATCGGAGACTCCTGCTGCTGGGGCTACACCCGGTTCAATCCGAACTGGAAAACCCCGGCCCAGTTGATCCAGCATCTGGTTTCCGCCGCCGCCGGAGAGGGCAATTTCCTGCTCAACATCGGTCCCGCGCCCGACGGCCGGGTGCGCGGCGAGGAACTGGACCGGCTTCGCGTCATCGGCCGCTGGCTCAGTTCGAACGGCGCGGCCGTCCGTGATTCCCGGGGGTGCGATCTGATCGGCGCCTCCCAGCCGGGACAGGTGGACCTGAATCTGCAGGGCTGCTGGACCCGCCGGGGCAGGACCGCGTACTGGTGCGTATTCCGCTGGCCGGGAACGACGGCGACGGCGGTGCGGGTGGGGACCCGGCCGCTGCGGGTGCGGATGCTTGCCACCGGGGAGGAGTTTCCCTTCGAGTATCACGAATTGTCCGGCCGTTTCATCATCCGGGGACTGCCGGAGTTGCCGCCGGACGGATTGTGCACCGTGCTGGAAGTGGAATTCGCTTCCGAACCCGCGCTGAAAGTTGAACCATCCCCGGCGGATTGGCTGCTGGGCTGACGGTTCAGGAAGCGGACGGCGGGATGGAATGCGGAGCGTTTGGCCGCTTGAGAGAGACAACCGCTCGCGGTTTTCTCTCTCAAACTCTCACTTTTCCCGGCATGGAGCAAATGGGGTTACGCAAGTTCCGGGGAAAGGCGTGCGGACGCGGGCGGATATGGTTTCGTGAATTCCCGTTCATTTTTCGGCGCCTGCGCTTGACGGCCTCCGGCCGTCTGCGCTCGCGGCTTACTGCTCGTCCTCCGTTCACCGGCTCGGATATTTCCTCGCCGCTGCGCAGACGCTTTGCGTCGCGCAGTACGTTCACATGCGGACTGCGAGAAAAGGCGGCAACCGCCTCGCATCCGCTTGCAAACCAAACGTTGGCGGTGGTTCGTCGGCGGTCAAGGGCGTACGGTCGGAGGGGGCCGCAACCGTTGCAATACGGGTAACGGAGGCCATAGCAAAGACAAGTCCCCTGATTCGCCGTAAAAGGCGGGGCAGGGGCGCGGGATTTGCGGTGTTCGATCGGCAAAACGGTCATTGGCGCTATTCCCTGCGACCGCCCGCGGAAGGGGACGTCCAAGTCTTTGCTTTTCGGATGAAAAACAAAGACGCGGCGTCAACCCGTTCCCGCAAAAGAGGAAAAAAAGGCGCGGGAAAAAACAGAAGTTTTTTCCTCGGGGTTGCAAGGTTGCGAAACCTTGCCGGGGGAGTTTGAGGGGCGAGGAGCCC
>JALEMG010000007.1 GCA_022768375.1 Lentisphaeria bacterium | reverse complement strand
GCCGCGCTGAATGTCCAAACCAACGTGACACTGGGCTACCTCGACTATGTGGATCAAATCACCATCGCCGAGAACTGCACGCTCAATGTCACCGATTTGGTACTTTACGACGACATTTCGCAGGAATTGTCCGTGTATCTGAAGACGGACGGCTTCGACGGGGTGTGGGATATCTTCTCCGCGACGAACGCGGGAGATATCGACACGCTGGCCGGCGCACAGTTCTACCTCGCCGGCGGCTCGACGTCGTACACGATGGGAGACACCATCGAAATTGCCGGCGGTTCCTACAGTCTGGACAAGAGCGGTCTCAGCATCGCGCTGAGCAAGATCAGTTGAGAGGAGACTCCATCATGAAATTCGACTACGAACACCCGGAACTTGCCGAAGTGGACTTCGGCAAGTTCGCCAGCGGCGCCAGCAAAGCGCCCGACTACGACGACGATACCGACGATCTGGGGCTGTAAGGCCCCGCCCGCGGCGATTTTCAGACCGGGAGGAAGAAATCCCGGTCTCGGGGTGGTTTTCGCCGAAAAACTGAACCATTTACAGGGCAAGCCTTATGAAACGACTCCTCCTTTTTCTTGGTTCCTTGACCCTCGCTGTTCATGGTGCGAACTGGCGTCCGCGTGTGCTTCCGCGCACGATGTTCTTCACGCAGGCGCAGTTGAAGTACACCCTGAACCCCAATTGCAACGGGACCGTGTACTATTCCCACTGGACGGACTGGCCGCTGTTCATCGATTCGGCGCTGAAGGAGGCGGACCGGACCTACCGCGGACTGCAGTATCCGGATTATGTCCGAATGCAGGAGGTGATGCGGCAGTACGGTCTGGACGGGATCGTCTACTGGCAGTATTTCATCCGCAACAAAACCCGCTCCGACATCGTCGAATTTTCCGCCCGGAGCAAAGTTCCCGGATTTTATCACATCCCCCAACTTTGCGGCGATTTCGACCTCGACAAGGACGCGCCGCCGATCCTCGCTTCTCCCCAGACCCTGCGGATCAACGGCAAAGCGGTCATCCAGTGCTACGGCATCCGCACCGATCAGGCCCTGCGGGAGGCGCGGGAAAAATTCCGCGAAAAATACGCAGATCAGTTCCTTTTCATCATGCGCAAGGCGCCCTCCCCCTCCATCCGCAAGCGTTTCCACGTCTACGGCGGGAAATTCTCCCGGGAAGACCGGCAGGAACTGGAAAACGAAATCCGCGCTTCGCTGCAAATCGCCGACGGCTTCGGCTGGTGGAATATCCCGACCATCTGCGAAGTGAACAAGGGGCGGAGGATTTTCGACGTTCAGTTCTACCGGGCCCTGATGAACCTGACCGGGAAAGTCATGGCCGAACCGCAATTCAAGGAAAAACTTCTGGTGGCGGAAGCCGCGGTCGGTCACGAGAATGCTTCCCGGGTCGGCCAGATCATGAGCAGTGCCGGAACCCGGGGGCTGCGCGACACCCTGATCCCGGCACTGGAAAACGGCGCGGATATCGTGACAATCCCGGAATGGGACGAGCAGAATGAAAACACCAGCCTCCGCCCCACGGTGTTCAACGGCACCAGTCATCTGCGGCTCATGCGTCACATCATCGGCCTCAGCCGGGGCGAACCCTTTCCGCGCCTGCCCGGAGACGATCCCCGGCGGCCGAACCTGATCCTTTCCACCCGAAAAGTCGTTTCGCTCGGAGAACTGCTGGAATTTGAACTGCTGAATCTGCCGGACGCGGAGGAATCCGCGCCGTTCACCGTCCAGTTGAATCTGCGGGATATCAACGGCAAACTGCTTCACGCCTTCCCTCCGTTCCGCTTCGACGACAAGGCGATGCAGGAACACCGCCCGGTACTGCCCTCCGAAATGTTCGCCGCCGAACGGGTCCTCCTGCCGGAACTCGTCATCACCAGAAACGGTCAGACCGCGCGCTACGCCGAGGGCCTCTGGGCGGTGCAGGTCCTGCCCACCTGGAATTCCGATTACAAATGGGTCAAACAGCCGCTGCGTGATCTGATGGACACTCCCGAAGTCCGATTCACGGCGGTCCGGACGCAGGAACCGAATATGCTGCGTGCGGAGGCGGCGATCCGGGCGCGGGAACCCCTGAGTTTCGCCGAGGTGCTGGACTGCGGAGACTGCATTTTCAGCGCCGGGGCGCCGGATGAAACTTCATGGCGGGAGACCGACTCCCATCTCGTATTCCGCGTCGGGACCCAATCCCTGACGGTGCAGAACCTGACCGGGACCGTCACGCTTGAAAACACCTCCGCGCAATGGAAAGGACAGCCGGGGCGTCTGGATTACCGGAATTATCACACCAGCCTCTGGCACCGCGGCGACTGGGTGCGGATGCCGCGCAAAGATATGGAACAGGCGGTGTTCAACATCAATTTCCCCGGCCACATCGTCCGGCGCGTCCCGGTGCGGGAGGTCATGGACCGGCACAACATCGTCCTCGGCGGCAAAAAAGGGTTCAATTTGACGTTGACCCGTCAGTTGCGGCAGTACTTCCATCCCCGGAATCTCCGGCGCAACGCGGTGGATTTCACCATGGAATTCTCCCCCGATCTGCACAATTCCGCCATTCAACTGCAACTGGTCGCCCAGAGCGGCCGGATCTGGCGGAGCAAACCGATCCTGACCGGCCGCGCCTCGACCGAAACCGCCAGGATCACCGTTTATTCCGAAACGGAGGAGAAACCGGTCGATGTCAGCATTCCGGCCGACGCGCTTCCCCGTCTGGAATATGCGCCCGACACGCGGCGCGGCCTGATCCTGCCGGTCGCATACGGCCGCAGAATGTGGGGCATCCGGGGCGGATTCACCGATCTGGCCTGCATGCGTCTCTGCGGCGGCGACAGCAGTGTCAACGGAGTTCCGTGCAGTTGGCATGTGGGGAACCGGCTGTGGAGTCAGGTTGACGACCTCGTTCCCGAGGCGGTGCCGCAGGAGGACGGGAGCGTCGCTTTCAAGTTCCGCGGGGACGGGTCCCATTTCTCCCTGCCGCAGGGGGCGATCCCGCGCCGCAGCGGATTCACCGTCAGTTTCGACATCCGGCCGGAGGATACCCGGCGCAAGCAGTACATCCTCTCCTGTCGCGGGACACTGCCGGGGGCTTTCGATCACCTGTGGATCGAAAACGGCACACTGCATCTGTGCCACGTCAGCAATCAGATCCGCAGTTCCGTCCACGATTCCCGTATCCCCCTGACCCCGTCCCGGTGGAATCGCGTCAAAGTCTCCTACGATCTGCGGAATTTCACCGTTGAAGTCAACGGAATCGAAAGCGGCAAACTTCCGGCGGACGGTCCCGGTCTTTACGACACCGCCACGATGGTCGGGACCTGGGACAAACAGCCTTTCACCGGGCTGATCCGCAACTTCCGCATCGTTCATCAGCCGGACGCGGCGTGGGAATCGTCTTCCCGGGAACATCCCGAATCCGGCAAACAATAAGAAAGGACATCATCATGAAACCATCCGTCTTCACCGCTGTTCTGGGCGTCATGCTCGCCGGGATCATTTCCGTCCAAGCGGCGCAGTTCGAGGAGATCCGCATCGATCTCCGCTCGGTCCGGGACGCCAAAATCGGCAGCGTCACGGTTTCTCAGGGGCTGTACATTGCCGTACAGACGCCGCGAGGCGTCCAGACCGGCCTGACCTCCGCGCTGGTCTATTCGGAGCGGTTGACCGCGGAGTGGAAAAAATTCACCATCTCGTTCGTGCCGGAGCAAAGCGGCTGGATCGCCATGGCGATCCACACCCCCGGGACAAAGGATGTCGAAACCATCAAACCGGTCTGGGTCGATGACATCCAGGTCACCGGCGGCAAAATCCAAAACGGCGATTTTGAAATCGTCAAGGACGGCAAACCGGTGCTGTGGAATTTGGGAAAGGATGCGAAGTTGATCACCGGCAAAGCCATGGACGGCGAACACTGCGTTCAGGTTTTTCACGGTTCCGGCATCGCCAGCCAGCACATCAAAGTCACCGCGAACGAAAAAGTCACCCTTTCGTTCATGGCCCGGCTGGCCGAGTAACGGCGCGGACCGCCGCGCAAACCGGCGACGCGACACAACAGCAGCGGCGGCCGGGCACATGCCCGCCGCCGCTGAATCGTGTCGGGTGGATCAGCCGATCATTCCGTGAATGCCGACCTCAGCGCCCACAGCCCCAAAGCCGGATTGCTGATGTAGAAAATCTCCTCGCCGTCAACGAGATTCATTCCGTCCTTGAGTTTGGAGACATCGTATTTTTTCAGCATGGCGTCCAAATCGCCGTACTCGAAACCGACGGAACGTATCTCCGCCTCCGTCACCTGCGGCCCCGGGCAGTAGGTGATCCGGAACCGCCCTTCGCTGGAACCGTGGATCAGGTGCGCCGCCGCGCCGAGGTTGTCCCTCAGTTCCTGATTCTCCGCCACCATCTTGAGGGTATTGGGGGTCCCCTTGTAGCCGTACTTGCGGATGATCCGGTCGTTCTCCGGGTCCTCCCCGAACTCCTTCAGTCCCGGCGCGAGGATGATCAGATCGCCGTCGTCGGCAATCGCCATCCGGGTGCGATAGACCGCCTTGTTCCCCAGCCAAGTGCTCTTGAACTCCTCCGGATCGAGGTAGACCACGACTTTTTTCAGCGGCCGGTCCAGCAACTGCAGATTGGTCTCCACGCTGAGTTTCGCCGCCGCCAGAAACGGGTCCTCCCCTTCCCCGGCGAAAAACCCGCGCATCACCATCTGTCCCGTCGCCTCGTCCCGCGCCATCACCGTCTGCATGTAGAGAATCGGCAGGTCGGACAAATAGGTATCGACGCCGTAGTTGAAAAGCCGCCGCACCGGACTGTTCGCATGCCCCATGATCTTCTCCAGATTGCAGGTCGCGCCGAGGAAATGGGACTTGTTGATCATATCCGAACCGCCGATGCCCACCATGATGTTCTTGGTGTAATTGGCCATGCCCACCACCTCATGCGGCACCACCTGACCGATGGAGACGATGAGGTCGTAGTTGTCGTAGACGATCTTGTCCACCTCCACTTTGACTTCGTAGTCCAGTTTGCCGTCGGACAGTTCCCGGATGAAGTCGGACGAAGCCTTGCCCAGCGCCACCACCCCGTGCCGCCAGTCGTGGACCTTGAAGGCCGATTTCGGGATATCCCGGCCGAACATCATCTCCAACTGCGCGTCGCCCATGGCGCTGTGGGTCCCCAGTGCCGGCATGATGTCGATATGACACTTGTCCGCGTAATTGGCGTAAATAATCTCCGTGATCCGACCGGCCCGGGAGTTAAGCCGGGTGTGGTCCGGCGGCAAAAGCAGCATCCGTTTGATCGTTTTGCCGCTTTTGGCGATGGCTTCCAGCACCAACTCCGCCAGTTCCGCGTCGGAGACGACCGCGTCCGCGCCGCCCTTTTGCACATACATCATGATCGTTTGCCCTCAAATTGATCAAAAACGGCGGGGCGCACCGTTTCGAGATGTCCCCGCCGCCGTTTTCCGTTTCCCGGGATACCCCTCACGCCGTATAGGTGCCGGAGACCGTCGTTCCGCTGGTTTCCGTCCACGCGGTGTGGAAGAATTTGCCGCGCTCCTTGTCCACCCGCTCGTAGGTGTGCGCGCCGAAGTAGTCGCGCTGCGCCTGAAGCAGATTGGCCGGCAGCGTGCCGGAGCGGTATCCGTCGTAGTACGCCAGCGCGCTGGAGAAAGCCGGCACCGGCACCCCGTTCATGACGGCCGCCGCCACCACTTCCCGCCACGCCGCCTGACAGTTGTCGATCACGCCGTGGAAGAAGTCGTCCAGCAGCAGATTGTCCAGCGCCGGATTCTTGTCGAACGCCTCCTTGATGCGCTCCAGGAACTGCGCCCGGATGATGCAGCCGCCGCGCCACATCAGCGCGATTTCGCCGTACTGCAGATCCCAGTTGTACTCCTTGGCCGCCAGACGCATCAACTGATACCCCTGCGCGTACGAGCAGATCTTGGAAGCGTACAGCGCCTTGCGGACCGACTCGATGAACGCCTTTTTGTCGCCTTTGAATGCCGGTTTGGGTCCGGTCAGCACCCCGGATGCCGCCACGCGTTCCTCCTTGATCGCGGAGAGACAGCGGGCGAACACCGCCTCGGCCACCGTCGGCGCGGGCGCGCCCAGATCCAGTGCGCTCTGGCTGGTCCACTTGCCGGTGCCCTTCTGCCCGGCGGTATCCAGAATGATGTCCACCACCGGCTTGCCGGTTTCGGGGTCCTTCTTGGCGAAAATATTGCTGGTGATCTCAATGAGATAACTGTTGAGTTCGCCCTTGTTCCACTCGGTGAAAACATCGTGCAGTTCCTCCGCGGAGAGCCCGAGGATATTCTTCATGATCCAGTACGCTTCGCAGATCATCTGCATGTCGCCATACTCGATCCCGTTGTGGACCATTTTCACGTAATGTCCCGCGCCGTCCGAACCGACCCATTCGCAGCAGGGACGTCCGCCGGCGACTTTGGCCGCGATCGCCTGAAAGATCGGCTTGATCTCCGGCCACGCTTCCGGCGCGCCGCCGGGCATCAGGGACGGACCGAGCAGAGCGCCCTCCTCGCCCCCGGACACCCCGGAGCCGATGAAGCGCAATCCCTTTCCCGCCAGATACTTCGTCCGCCGGATGGTGTCGGGATAGTGGCTGTTGCCGCCGTCGATGAGGATGTCGCCCGGCTCCAGACAGGGGATCAACTGTTCGATGAGATCGTCCACCGGCTTGCCGGCTTTGACCATCATCATGATCTTGCGGGGAGTTTTCAGACTGTCGCAAAGTTCCCGCAGGGAGTGACAGCCGATGAAGTTCTTGCCCTTGCCCCGGCCGTTGATGAAGTTGTCCACCTTTTCCACCGTCCGGTTGTAAACCGCGGCGCTGAAGCCGTTGCGCTCCATATTGAGGACCAGATTCTCCCCCATCACCGCCAGACCGATCAGGCCGATATCCGCTTTCTTACTCATGATCTCGTTCCTTGCAATGATTGAAAACTACACTCCGCTGAACGCCGCGAAACCGCCGTCGATCGGCAGCACCACGCCGTTGATGAATCCGGCCGCCTGATCGTCCAGCAGGAACAGCAGCGCGCCGACCAGATCCTCCGGCTGGCCGAATTTGCCCATCGGCGTGTGGGTCAGGATCGTGTTGCCCCGTGCGGTCAGCGAACCGTCGGGGTTGGTGAGCAGAGTCCGATTCTGATTGGTGAGGAAAAATCCCGGTGCGATGGCGTTGACCCGGATGTTCACTTTGGAAAAATGCACCGCCAGCCACTGGGTGAAGTTGCTGATCGCCGCCTTGGCCCCGGAATAAGCGGGGATCTTGGTGAGCGGGCAGAACGCGTTCATGCTGGAGATGTTGATGACGTTGCCGCCCTTGCCCGCCGCCATCTTTTTGCAGAAAACCTGCGTCGGCAGCAGCGTACCGAGGAAGTTCAGATTGAAAACGAAACCGACCCCCGCCGGGTCCAGATCGAAAAACGTGGTCACGCCCTCGACTTTGGCCGCCAGATCCTCTTTGGTCAGGAACTCCTTGCTGGTGGTCCCTTTCGGATTGTTGCCGCCCGCGCCGTTGACCAGAATGTCACAGGGCCCGAACGCGGCGGAAATTTTCGCCTCGGCCTCCTGCAGACTGGCCAGTTCCAGCACGTTGGCGCTCAGCCCCATGGCGACTCCGCCGTCGGCCTTGATCTCCTCGGCCACCTTTTCCGCGGCTTCCGCCCGCAGGTCCAGAATCGCCACTTTCGCTCCGGCTCCGGCCAGCGCCTTGGCCATCACGCTGCACAGAATCCCGCCGCCGCCGGTGACGACGGCGACCTTGCCCTGCAGATCCACTTTCATTTTCCCAATCCTTTCTGTTTTTTGAGAATGTTCCGGTTTTCCAAAAATTTCTCCGATCCCTCCCGGAATCGGAACGGTTTGTTAATAAACTTTACCAACTGTGCAAAAAATTTTACCGCTTTCGCGTTCCCCGGATATAAGTTATCATTTCTTTGCCGCTTTTCAAGTGCCGGACGCGAGATTTCCGCAAAGTTTGTCAATTCACTTTACCAACCCGGCGTCCGTTTCCCGCCCCGTCTTCCCGCGGTTGGCGGCGTCCATCCGGCGCAGCAATTTGGCACAACACAGCGCCAGAGGCGTTTCCACGCCGCGACGACAGGCGCCGGCGACCATATTGCCGACGATGGCTTCGACTTCCAGCGGGCGTCCGGCCTGATAATCCTGGGCCATGCTGGTCAGGTACGGCGGAAAATCGCGGGTGTACTGCAGTTGCGCCCGGGCCATGTCTTCCGTGAGTTCCACCCCGGCGGCGCGGGCGGCGGCGATGACCTCCCGCATCAATTCCCGGCACAGGCGCTCCACCCGGCCGCCGTCGCACATCTCCCGGGTGTTCAGTCCGCCGGAGAGGACGGAAACCGAATTGAACGGCAGATTCCACAGCAGTTTGCGCCACCGCTCCAGCGCGATGTCCGAAGTCACCGCGCACTCCACCGCCCCACGGCGAAACACTTCCGCCACCCGTTCCGCCGCGTTCATCTCCGCCGGACGGTACGGTCCCATGATCAGCCGACCGGAACCGTGATGCTCGATCCGGTCCGGAGCCTCCCGGGAAACTCCGATGTAGGCGACCGCGCTGATCAGCGGATTCTCCGGGAAGGCGGAGGCGATCTCCTCCTCGATTTCGATCCCGTTCTGAATCAGCACGATCGGCGGACGGGACAGCAGCGCCGCCGCCGGGGTCAGCAGTTTCACCCGGTCGATCTCCGGCAGCACTTTCGTCGCCATGACGATCGCGTCGATGTCCGGCGAACACTCCGCCGGCGAGGAAAGCACCCGCGCCGGGCGCAGCGTGAAATCCCCGGCGATGCTCCGCACCCGATAGCCGTGAGCGCGGATCGACTCCGCGCCGGAACGGGCGACCACCTCCAGCGCCGCGCCGCCCAACGCGGCACGCCCGCAGAAATAGACCCCCACGCCGCCGGCGCCGATGAGCAGCAGTTTCATCGCGGCACGCCTGCAAAAATCCGGCTGCCGATCCGCACGATCGTCGCCCCGCAATCAATGGCCTCCGGGAAATCCCGGCTCATGCCCATGGAAAGCACGGGCCAATCGCGGCTGCCGGCGGCGGCGACCTCGTCCCGCAGGCGGCGCAGCGCGGAAAAAATCCGCATCAACTCGTCGTGTTCCGCCGCCGGCGGCGCCATGGTCATCAATCCCCGGCACCGCAGATGGGCGCACCCGGCGGCGGCCGCCGCCAGAACCGGCAATTCCGCCGGGGCAACGCCGCCTTTGGACGCTTCCCCGGAAACATTCACCTCCAGCAGTATCTCCGGATGTTTCCCTTCCTCTCCGGCAATGCGGTCAAACCGCTCCAGTTTCTCCACGGTATCGACCGAATGGATCACATCGGCGCACTGGACGATCTTGCGGACCTTGTTGGACTGCACCGGTCCGATGAAGTGCCACACCACGTCGCCGGGCATGGCGGCGGCCTTGCCCGCCAGTTCCGATATCCGGTTCTCTCCGAACTCCCGGACGCCGCAAGCGTAAAGTTCTTCGATGACCGGCAGGGGGATCGTTTTGCTGACCACCAGCAGTTTGACCTCGCCCGGATCCCGGCCGGCGGCGGCCGCCGCCGCTTCGACTTCCGCCTTCACCGCCAGAAAATTTTCAACGACCAAACTCATGGCTTCACCTCCGCCCCGTAACGGAATTTTTTCAAATTCTCCGGCGGCCGGGCGGTGATCTTGGTCCCCGCCGGCAGACTCTCGGTCAGCCAGACGTTGCCGCCGACCACCGAATCGTCCCCGATGGTGATGTTGCCCAGCACCGACGCCCCGGAATAAATGGTCACATTGCTGCCCACCGTGGGGTGCCGTTTCAACCCCTTGATCAGCATACCGCACGCGTCTTTGGGAAAATTCCCCGCGCCCAGCGTCACCCCCTGATAGATGCGGACATTGTCCCCGACCACCGCCGTCTCCCCGATCACCACGCCGGTACCGTGGTCAATGAACACGCCGACGCCGAGTTGCGCGCCGGGATGAATGTCGATGCCGGTCTCCGCGTGCGCGTGCTCGGTCATCATCCGGGGAATGAGCGGCACACGCAGTCCGTAAAGCACGTGGGCCAGACGCTGAATTGCAATCGCTTTCACGCCGGGGTAACTTAAGATGATCTCGTCAAAATTTTTGGCGGCGGGATCGCCGTTGTAGGCCGCTTCCACATCCTTTTTCAGAACCTCCCGGATCTGCGGCAGGGCCTGCATCAGTTTCAGCGCGTACTCGTCGCACCGGCGGCCGCATTCGGCGCCGCAGTATTCGCAGGTGCCGCCGGAAGCCCGCCGCATCGCCCGGGAAATCTGACCGGAAAGTTCCCGCATCGTGTCGCCCAGCAGCACCGCCGTGCCCGGATAGGTCCCCGCCCGGTCGAATCCGGGGAAAATGAGTTCCAGCAGTTTCGCGGTGACGGTGATGATCTCCTCCCGGCTGGGCAGACTGTCCGAACCGGCATGATTGACCCCGAAGCCGTCGGCATAACTCTCCTGCAGCGCCGCGCTGACGGCGCTCAATTCGCGCTGTACATCCTGTCTGTTCATGGCGTTCCGTCCCGTAAAAACGTATTATTCCATATTTTGAATCTGTTCGCGGATCTTCTCCATCTCCGCCTTGAACTCCACCACCAGCGGCGAACTGGCGGGAACGGCCGACTTATTGCCGAAGGTCGTGATCTCCCGGAAAATCTCCTGCGCCAGAAAATCCAGATTCCGTCCCACCGCGCGCTCCGATTCCAGAAACGCCCGGAACTGCTGAAAATGACTGCTCAGCCGGGTCAACTCCTCGGTCACGTCCCCCCGGTCCACATAGAACAGCAACTCCCGGAGCAGTGCCGGATCGTCGGCGGACACCGGCAGTTTCTCAACTTCCAGGCGGCTGAGCAGACGCTGTTTCGCCGCCTCCGGATAACCGGCGCTCAGCCGGGCCAGTTCCCCGTGCAACTGCTCCAGTTTTTCCAGCCGGCGCAGCAGGTCCGACTTCAGCGCCTCCCCTTCCCGGCAACGCATTCGGTTGAAATCCGCCAGCGCGTCCCGCAGCGCGTGTTCAAACGCCGCCAGCAGCGCATCCTCGTCCCGGTCCGGCGCATCGGCCACCAGCACTCCGGGCAATGCCATCAGTTGCTCCACCGCCACATCCGGGGAAAGATTGGCCCGCACCCGGGCGGCCCGGCTCTCCCGGATCAGCGAATCCAGCAGCGCCGTGTTGACCCGTGCGGAACCGCCCTGAGCCGGGGGGACCTTGAAAGAACAGCGCAACTGCACCGCGCCCCGGGAAACCTCGCCCGCCACCCGCTTACGCGCTTCGCCCTCGGCGAACGCCAACTCCGCCGGCAATGAGCAGCGCAACTCCAACTGTTTGCGGTTCACCGAGGAAATCTGCACCTCCAGTATCCCGCCGCCGTAGCCGCATTCGCCCTTGCCGAATCCCGTCATGCTGCAAAGCATCGTCACTTTTTCTCCTCCGCCGCCCCCGGGGGCTCCTTGTCCTCCGGGAATGGATTAAGATAATCGGCCGGGGTCATCAACTCGGACACGACGAACGGTTTCAACTCCTCGTCGCTGAGCAACCCGGCCATGGTGAATTTCCAGCCTTTGAATCCCCGTTTCCCCAGTCCGGTGAAAACCAGATTGCGTCCGGCGAATTTCCAGACCAGCGAGTACTGCCGCAAATCCTCCGCCTTTTTCCGGGCGGCGGCCAGCGCATCGGGCCCGAGTTTGCCGTCCGGGTCCAGATTCGGATCGAAGTTCGTGCTCAGCAAATAGGGCATGGTGAAGCGGCAAACGCAGATCTCGTCCGAATCCATCCGGGAGAAAAAGTTGTCCTGCGCATACTTCCTGCATTCGGGAGCGACCTTCGGCAGTACCGCAAGGGATTTGAGTTTACGGTGCCGGATGACCCGGTTCGGCTCCCAGTCATCCATCCGGCCGGTGGAAACGCCGAAGACCATGTACAACTCGTCCTTGCCGGGAATGATCCAGGTGATGCACACCTGATGCAGTTCCATTGACACCCGCTCATATGCGGGCTTGAGTTCTCCGAGGACCTGGTCATGCAACAGGACCGGAGCGTTGAACCGGACGAAATTGATCTGCTCGGCATTGAGTTCGGGAGCGTTCTTCAGCAGGAATTTCCGCGCCCGTTCCACCGCCTCGTTGTGATAATAATGATCCGAGTGGCAGCCGGACAATCCCAGCACTGCCAGCAAAAACAACGCAAAAACCGCTTTCATGATCCCATTCGCATCCCTAAGAAAAACATGTTTCCCATTAAAGATACCATTTCACCGCGAAAAGTTCAATCCTTCCGGTTGATTTTTAGAAAAAAAACAGTACCTTATATAGCGGAAACGGGGAGACACATGGACGGCAAGGCATTTTTCGGCGGCAGTTTCGATCCGCCGCACCTCGGACATCTGGGCGTGGCCCGGGCGGCGCTGCGCAGCGGCCGGTGCGGACGCGTGGTCTGGTTTCCCGGCTTCATGCCGCCGCACAAGACCGATCGCCGCCGCGCCGCATTCTCCGACCGGATGGCCATGGTAAAACTGCTGATCTCCGGCGAACCCGACATGGAGGTCTCGGATTACGAAGACCGTCTGCGGCTGTCGCCCTCCTACACCATCGACGTTCTGCGCCGGCTTCACCTCGACACCGGGGAGAAATACCGCCTGCTCATCGGCGCGGACAGTCTCCTCAACCTCCACACCTGGCACGAGGCGGACGCGCTGGTCCGGGAGTTCGAGATCATCACCTATCCCCGGAACGGCGCGACGGTGACGGCGGATGCGCTGAGCACGCATTGGGACCGGGAAACCGCGGAAAAACTGGCCGCGACGGAGATTCCCGGAAAAATTTTTGAAATATCTTCCCGGGAACTGCGTTTTTCAATGGAAAAAATCCTTTCGCCGCGCCATATTATAAGAGGTGACGGATTGACCGGCGAAGTTGCCGCTTACATCATGGAACACGGTCTGTATACCAAATTCAACTGACGACAGGAACGATATGGCCACGGAACAAGAGAGGCTCGACAAGGCAAAGGAACTGGCGGATTTCTGCATCCGGTGCGCGGAAGACAAAATCGCGGAGGATCCCGTGCTGCTGCCCATGAACGGCAAATCCAGCATCGCGGATTATTTCGTCGTTGCCACCGCCAATTCCGACCCGCATCTGCAGGCGCTGGCCAATTTCATCGAACGGCAGGTCCGGGAAGTGTTTCATCTGCGTCCTCTCTCCGGCGGGGATGATGCCGCGTCCGGCGGCTGGGTGCTGCTGGACTTCGGCGATGTCATCGTCCATCTGATGCGCCCGGAGATCCGGGAGAAATATCAGTTGGAAAACCTCTGGGGCGAGATCCGGCGCCCGTGCCCCCGGCAGGACGGCATGGCATGAAATACGGAATGACATGGGACGAGTTTCAGTGGGAACAGGAGATCCGGCGGCACGAAAGCCGGGTCGCCAAGTTCTTTCAGGGGCTGGTCTACTGCATTGACCTGCCGGCGGAGGAGGCCTGCGCCAACTTTCAGCCCGGTGCGCCCAGCGACCCGGTTTCGGCCCGGTCCGGCGGCGGCAATCCGGCTTTGCAGGAATGGCTGAGGACCCACGACGACGAGGAGGAGGACGAAACCGCGCCGCCGGAGCGCCGCCCCGTCTGCTTAGCCCCCGTGGACGCCGTCGATCAATTGTGCGTGAAGTGGAACATCCTCGCCGCGTCTCAACTGCGGAGCGACCTGACCGCCCATGGCATGGGTGTCAGTTGCGCCATGGCCAAACTGCTTGCCCGGGTCGCCGATTTCACGGAACCGGGCAAGGACACCGCGCCGGCGCTGCTGCTGACGCTGGGCAAGCGCTCGCTGGCCGACCTCAAGGAACTTTCCGCCATGCTGGAACTTCTCTCCGTCAGGCAGAAATCTCTGCTTCCGGAAGTCGCGGCGATCCAGTCGCGGCTGCTGATCGTCCGCGAACAACTGACCGACCGGCTCAAGGCGTTGCGCGCTTCACGCTAATCCGGGGAAAATCTCCCGGAATTTCCCGCACAGCGCCCGAATGGAATAACCGCGGGAAACCGTGTTGACCTCGGACTGGATCGACCGCAGACGCGGAGCGTACTTCCGCAGTTTCTCACTCAAATCCGCCCAGTCCACCGTCCCGTCCCCGGGCATGCGGTGCTGGTCGCTGAATCCGTCGTTGTCGTGCAGGTGACAGGTCACCATCGCCGGAGCCATGAGTTCAAATGCGTCGGTGCAGAATTCGATGTGCTCCTGCCATACCGTGTGAAGCATATGCGGACCGTACTGTTCCTGCGTTTTGCCGGGGCGGGCGGCCATCACATTGGCGTGCCCGGAGTCGAAGCAGCATCCCACATGAGCGTTTCCGACCGTGTTGACGTAGTACATCACCTCGGTCGGAGCGTTGCTCCGCTCAAACGCGTTCTCCAGCGCGAGAATGAGATCAAGTTTTTCCGCCTCGGGGATCAGTTGCTCCAGTGCCTCCAGCACCAGCGGCCGGATCAATTCATTGGGCTTATGAAGATAGACGCTGTCCCATGCGCCCACGTGGATGGTATAGGTCCGGCTGCCGGTTTCCGCGGCGTAGCGCATGCAGGTGAGGTGATCCCGGAACAGTCCCGGACGGCGGGCGGACGACTCGCAGGCCAGATCGTAGCACTCCCCGAACGGCGCGTGCATCTCCCGCAGGCGGACGCCGACATCATGACACGCCGCTTTGAGACGCTGAAAAAATTCCGGCGATTTGAGCAGCCGTGTGCTGAAACTGTCGGTGAATACCAAATTTTCCACCCCGTTATCCCTGAATTCCGCGAAAATCGACGGCAGCAGCCGCTCATCCACATGCTCAAACGGATAAAAATGACTGAATACGATCCCGTTTCCCATAACGATACTCCTCCCATGATCGGGATAATATACCACTGCCGAAAAGAAAATACAAATTGCATCTCCCCGCTTGAAAAACATTTCCCCGGCATGTATATTGGAGGCGTAGTCAACCCATAATCCGAAAGGAAAAACATCATGGCTTCCGTCAAACTTTACGACCGGACCGGCGACGCCAAAGCCCGGACGATCCAGGAAAATCTGAAAAAGAATTTCGGCCGCATCCCGGAGGTCTTCCAGGCCATGGGCCGCAACGGGGATTTTCTGGAGGCCGCGCTGAAAGTTTCGGAAGCCGCCGGACGCGGGCTCGATCCCAAAACCAAAGAACTCATCATCATCGCGGTCAGCGCCGTCAACGGCTGCACCTACTGTCTCGACGCGCACCGCTCCGCCGCACTGGCGGTCGGGGTCACCGACGATGAGATCGTCGCCGCGGTGGAAGTCGCCGCCGCGATCTCGCTTTTCAACAACTTTAATAAAGCGATCGGCCTTGCCAGCGACCTCAAGACCCCGGTCAAGTGACCGAATCCGCGGCTTGCCCTCCCAAGTTCATCCATGGACGGAACCATGCGGCTCAGGAAGATTCTGCAGGCGGCGGGATTGTTCGTCGTACTTGGCGACGGCGGAAGCGGGAGGCGGCTGAACACGCGGAGTAAAAAATCAGGCAATATGTTTAGTACGGAATCTTTTGAAACAATCAAGGAGTCGGCCATAACATGCAAAAAAACATTCCCTTATACGAGGAATCTTCCTGCGTCGTCGTCGCCGGCGCGGAGAGCGGCTACAATTCGTGGCCGTTCCTCCGGGCAATCGGCAGCCGTCTGGTCTGCGTGTACAGCCGCGGCAGCGAACACAGCATCGAGGAACCTTCCCGGGGAGTCTACGCCAGAATCTCCGATGACGCCGGGAAAACCTGGTCCCCGGAAGTGACGGTGTGCAATTCCCCGTCCGGCGGAGAAATCGCGGAAAGCACCGGATCGGACCGGGACGGCGCGATGCTGCTTTTTGTCCGGTTCACCGGGGAAAGTTCCTCGCACCATCTTTATCGAACATGCGACGGAATGAACTTCGAGAAGATCGCAAGTCCGGTTCTTGAGCCGGTGCCGATGCAGATCATGGACATCTTTCATCCCCGCTCCGGCGGATTGATGGCCCTCTGGTTCGCCGGAGACTACAAAAAGGGGGTCGGATGCTGGGGGACGCTGTTCAGCGAAGACAACGGCCTCTCCTGGCGCCAGCGGACCGTCGAATCGGGACTGCCCCAGGCGGAATGGCCGACGGAACATTCGGCGGTCATCGCGGACGACGGACGGATCCTGGTCGTCGCACGTACGGAAGTCCGGGCTCCTTCGCCGGAAATCCCGCGCCAGTTCCAACTTGAGTCCGCGGACGACGGGTTCTCCTGGCGCAAGTCGTACACCAACATCAGCGATATCCGGGCATCAACCCCCGCATTGCTTCTCGATCGGACCGGCGGTCTGTTGAGCAACTACTATTACGAGCGAAACGCGGGGATTCTCAAGCGACGCACCGCGCAATTCGACGCGGTCTGGAGGAATCCCGAGGCGTGGCCGGACTGGGAAGCGATCACCACGGCGAGCACCGACGACTACCACGCCGGCAACGTAAAAGCCGTCGAGTGCGGCGACCGGCACATTCTGGCCTTCTACTCCGGAAACCGGACCCGCACGGCGATCCTGACCCTGTCCGTCCCCAAACCCGTTTGAGCCGCCCCGGACGGGATACCGGCTCCCGGCGCGCCCGGAGTTCAACTCACGCGCTCGCCCGGGCGGGTTCTTGCCTTCGCCGCGCCCCAACTGCGGCAAAATCTCAGAACGATGTAACCGTACCCGCCGCGGACATCCAGCACAATCCGCGGGCGCGGAGCGTCATGCCGTTCGGAAACGGTCACGGAATCGGCCTGCTCCACGACTTCCATCCGACATCCGGCGACTTCATCCGGCAGCGGAATCGCCTTTTGTTGCAGATCCCGGTGAAAATCCATATAGACAAGCAGATCGTCATATTCGTGGCGGCAGAGAAAACTGGTCACATCGGGGTCCGGTCGAAAAGATGCTTTACCGCCCCGATCCCGGAACGACCGTCCCGCCTTCCGGGAACGCCGAGCGCTCGTGCCGTAAAAATAGCCTTTTCCACCCGCAAATTCAACCCTGCCCCGCTTCGGGAACGCGAAAAGATGCGAATTTTTCCGCGCCGTTTCGACTACACATATCCCTCGGCGGAGAAACATGGCTGATGACCCCGCCCCTCCCCTGCCCGACCAAAACAACGTTTTTTCGGCAAAAAAAAGGATTTTTTTGTTTTTCGGTTTGCAAAAAAGGAAAGGGGGGGTATATTAAGATCCTGTCGCGTCCAAAGCGCGGCGGGGATGCTTGAGATATCACGGCGGGACCGGGAAGAAAGTTGAAGAAATTTTCGCATTCGGGCTTGCAAAGAAAAAAAACGGTGATATATTAAGAATCCGTTGCCCCTGATGAGGGGGT
>JALEMG010000047.1 GCA_022768375.1 Lentisphaeria bacterium | reverse complement strand
GAGATCCTCGGCTCAAAAGAACAGATACTCAAATACGGCAGGGACAATCTGAAAAACAAGCTGCGGGGAAGATAAGGACTTTACTTTGGCAAATTAAAAGACGGAGCAGGAGTGGTAAAAAACCAACTTTTGCACCGTCTCTTTTTTACATCAAGTCCTTGCGTGGGCGTTTTTTGTAACTCGTTGATAATAAGCAATAATGCTCCCAGGACTTGCGTCCTTGCGTTTCAGAGACTTTTGCCGTAAAAGTGGTGCAAAATGCCATTGCTGGTATGGTTGAGCGTTGAGAATAGCAGTCTCTTGCTCTCCGTAGAAAAGCCGTAAGTGCCTGCAACTGTAAGCACTATAAAAAGAAAATTGCCAGGGACTTTATTTGTAAGTCCTTGGCAATTAGAAAGTTCTGGTGGAGGTGGCGGGAGTCGAACCCGCGTCCCGGCGGGGCGCAGTGAAGACGTCTACATGCTTGTTCCATCTTCGCTGCTTATCGTCCCGTCAACCGCCAATGGACAGGCCGCTTTCAGGACTAGGCATTCTTTGATCTCGCGGTCGCCCGAATGCCGGAGCGGACCGCCAGGACGCTGTTTGACGCCGCTTATGCCTTAGCGCCCGGTCGGGCACAGCGACGTGGCGGGATTAAGCCGCCAGAGCAAACTCTTCGTTCGCAGTTATGGTTTGAACCGATGATTAGCGAGGCCAACGGTCGTCCTCGACATGCAGTCAACCCATCACCCGCGCCGGTCGAATCCAGAACACCCCCAAGGTTTGCACCACCTAATATAATCGAATGCACCGCTTTTTGCAAACGATGATGTTGAAAATCCGCCTTTTTGTGCTATATTTTTCCGACTGCAGCACCTGAACTTTGGAGTTCCGTATGAAGTATGCCGATCTTGCCGCCGTCGCCGCGGATTTAGCCGCCGCTCCGCCCGCTTTCACGGTGGACCCGAGGCGGGAAGCCGCGCTCCACCGTCTGGATTCGCTTCTCGGAGAAGCGGATTCCGAACTCTCTCCCAGCCTCGGACGGTTCTACCGGGAACGGGTCGATCATGCGTTGGCTGAGATCGCCGCCTACCGGGGAAAAGTTCCCCGTTTCTGGAAATTGTACAGTTCCGGGTTCGTCATCAAGTCCGCCCGCCGCACGCTGGCGGTGGACATCAACGGCGGCTGTACGCCCTGTCGGGGCCGCACCCGGGTCACGCTGCGCGACGACCAGATACGCCGTCTGGCGGAGTTGATCGACGAATACTGCTGCACCCATTCTCACGAAGACCATATCTCCGCGCCGCTGTGCGATGCGCTCCTCCGCCGGAAAAAGTTGGTGATCATGCCCGCCGAATCCCGCCGCCGCTGGATGATTCCCGATGCGACGGCGGCGGAAGGCTTCCGCTCCGACCACTGCCGCACGTTTCTCAACTGGCAGGGAAACGCTTCCGGCGGGCTGGACTGCGCCATGTATCTTTTTACCCTTGAAAACGGGCGCACCGTGATGGTGCGGGGCGACATCTACCACGGCGAAGGTTTTGACGCCTGTATGGAACAGTTGCGGGCGTGGCAGTTGCCGGTAGACTATGTTTTCACCTCGCCGTATTACACCAGCGGCGACGATCCCATCGCCGCGCTGGGACGGGAGTTCGCCTGCCGCTTCGTGCCGATTCACGAATGGGAGTTCAGTCACCGGGCATTCGGCAAAACCGGTCCGGCCACTCAGTGTTTCGCGGAATTATACGAGAAATTCGATCCCTGGTATCGGTGCGGCCGCGCCCAGTTTCTCACTTGGGGCGAAAGTATCATGTTGGACTGAATCGGGAGAAGCGGATGCTGGAGTATGTGAATGTGACGGAGCCGGTCATTCCGGCGGCGGAGTTTCGGGTCGCCGGCCGGCCTGAGGACAAAGACGCCGTTCCGCGGGCATTGGCCGCCTGCGCCGCGGCGGGCGGCGGACGGGTGATCGTGCCGGCCGGAGTGTGGCGGTGCGGCGCGCTGCGCATGTCGGGAAATACCGAACTTCATCTCGAAGCGGGCGCGGTGCTGGAATTCAGTCCCGATCCCCGGGATTATCTGCCGGTGGTTTTCACCCGGTGGGAAGGCATGGAGTGTTACAATTACTCTCCGCTGATCTACGCCCGCGACTGCGAAAATCTCGCCGTGACCGGTTCCGGGACACTGCGCGGCAACGGGGCGGCGTGGTGGCATTGGAAGGAACTGCAGGGGCCCGCCGCGAAAAGACTTTACGACGCCGAAGCGGACGGGATCCCGCCGGAGGACCGGGTCTTCGGCACGGAGAAAGACGCGTTGCGGCCGCAGTTCATCCAGTTCGTTCACTGCCGAAACATCCTGATCTCCGGTGTCCGCATCGAAAACGGTCCCCAGTGGACCATCCATCCGGTTTACTGTGAAAACGTCATCGTTCGCGGCGTTACCGTCGATACCGCCGGGCCCAACACCGACGGGCTCAATCCGGACAGTTGCCGCGACGTGCTGATCGAAAATTGCGACTTCGCCACCGGCGACGACTGCATCGCCGTCAATTCCGGGATGAACGAGGACGGCCGGCGGGTCAATCGTCCCTGTGAAAACGTCTTGATCCGCAACTGCCGCATGACCCGCGGACACGGCGGGATCGTCATCGGCAGCGGCATGTCCGGCGGAGTTCGGAATATCACCGCGCACGACTGCGTGATCGACGGCGCGGAACTCGGCATTCGCCTTAAAGCCATGCGCGGGCGCGGGGGCGTGGTGGAGAACATCCATTTCCACGATCTGCGCGTGGACAATATTTTGGGAGAAGTCGTCCAGATCACCACGTTCTACAGTGCGACCACCATTGCGCCGAAATCGCAGGTTCCGCCGCATTTTCGGAACATCCGTCTGGAGAACATCACCGGCAGCGGCGGCATCGGGATCCAATTGCGCGGCCTGTCGGAAGCCAAACTGCGGGAAATCGTTCTGCGGCGCATCCGCATCGCCGCCGACGACGCCATGCAGTGCGCCGACGTGGAGGGCTTGACGCTGGACGGGGTGGATATCTCCGCGCGGTGACGGCGTGAAATCGTTGTGCGGGACAAAAAAAGGTCCGCCGGAAATCCGGCGGACCTTTTTTGTGAGCGAATCGGAAGAAGGATTACTTCTTCAGGCCTTCGGCATAAGCGGCCATGTTGGCTTTGAGTTTATCAATGGACTTGGTCAGACCGGCCATGTTGTCCTTGATCGCCTTGGCCTTGTCGCCGGTCATTTCGGAGAGGCTGAGACCCTTGAGTTTTTCGCCTTCCTTCTTGAGATCAGCGGTCTTCGCTTCGATGGCTTTCTGGTAGTCGGCGACCACGGCCTGGATCTCCGCCGCGTCCATCTTGGCGACTTCCTGCTTGATCTGTTCCGGGGTCTTGTTTTCGTCGACCTTGGACCCGCAGCCGACCATGACCAGCGCCGCCATCAGCATCGCCATCGCAAGCATCAGTTTTTTCATCTCGAATCTCCTTTTTTAGGGTCTTCACGGGAATTTGTGGGTAAATCAGAGCGAGATACATCAGAACCCGTCGTCAGTCAAGCGGCAATCCGGCATAACCGCTCCCGTTGGTCGCTTTTATTCCGTTTGCCGTTTGACAGCCGCCAGAACCTGATG
>JALEMG010000025.1 GCA_022768375.1 Lentisphaeria bacterium | reverse complement strand
ATTCGGCAAACAACTGGCATAAGGAGACCGATTCATGAAATTCGACTACGAACACCCGGAACTTGCCGAAGTGGACTTCGGCAAGTTCGCCAGCGGCGCCAGCAAAGCGCCCGACTACGACGGCGATACCGACGATCTGGGGCTGTAAACCGAAACGGTTCGCAACCAACCGCCGCCCTGCCGGAACAGACCGGCAGGGCGTTTTTTACGCCCCCCTGCGCATCTGCTCTGCCTCCGCGCGTTTCGCGCTCCCGCCGGTCGCGCGGCGGTCTGCCGTCGTTGTTTCCGCAAACAAAAGACACACCAATGCTGGTGCGTCCACGTATCTTGCCGTTTTGATTTGTCTCCGCTGCCCGGCCGGACCGACGATCGGGAGATCACTCCCGGGACAGCGCCGCGGCCAGAGCGTCCGCCTGCTCCCGGAGAAGCCCCGGAATGCGTTTTTTCTCCGTCGCGGGACAGCGGAAAAGCGGCATGGTCAGGCCGAGGGATATGGTTCGGTCCCGCCACGAGACCGGAACGGCGAAGGCGATGATCCCGGTTTCGGAATTTTCCATGACCGAGAGTTTCCGGGACCGGATGGCGGTGCAGACTTTTTCCATATCTTCCCGTGTTTCCGCGTTGTCCCACCGGGCTCCGGGGAATCCGGTTTGCCGACAGAGCGTCTCCCGCTCCTCCGGGGACAGAAACGCGACCAAGATCCGTCCGGTGACGCTGCCGAAAAGCGACAGCCCGCCGTACACTTCGCGGGGGTTGATCATCAGACTGCGCTGATGCTGGGCCTGCGCGGCGATGGCGACCTGGGTCCGGCGCAGGACGCCGATGACTCCGGATTCGCCGGTGGCGGCGGCCAGCGCGGACACGGCGGAACGCATTTTCTCCAGATCCTCCGGCGGAATGCCGTTATCCATGGCCAACTCTTTGATTTTGTCACTCAACTGGTAATGGCCTTCGCGGGTGCGGCGGACATAGCCCAGTTCGATGAGGGCGCGGAGGATGTTGCAGAGGGTCCCTTTGTTAAGTTGGGTGCAGCGGGCGAGGGCCTCCAGCGAGACCTCCCCGTCCAGCCCGAGTTCCTCCATGATGCGGAACGCCCGTTCGATAACTTGTATCATAGCGTCGGTGATTCCTTTTGCTTAGATTTCAATGATGCGGTCACAACTGGCCAGCGTTGATTCCCGGTGGGAAATGACCAGCATGGTCAGGCGGCCCCGGAGCGCGGCCAGCGCATCGCAGAACGCGCGCTCCGTGTCGGCGTCCAGCGCGCTGGTCGCTTCGTCGAGGATCAGCAGTTTGACCTCCCGGTAGAGGGCGCGGGCGATGCCGATGCGCTGTTTCTGACCGCCGGAGAGATTGTTGGCCGTGACGTGCCGGTCCGGCGAAAAACCGGTCAACTGCGCCAGTTCCATCGCGGCGGCAACTTTGGCGTCGTCGATGTTTTCCGGAGCGACGCCGAATGCGATGTTCTCCCGCAGCGAACCGTCCAGAATGAAGATATTCTGCGGGACGAAGCCGATCTGCGCGCGCCATGCCGCCGGGTTGTCGGCGATGTTCACGCCGCCGGCGGTGATGGTTCCCTTCTGAGGCCGGAGCAGCGCGAGCAGAAGTTCGGCCAGCGTGGTCTTGCCCCGGCCGGAATGCCCCGCCAGCGCGGTGGAACTCAGCGGCGGCAGTTCCAGCGAGAAGTTCCGAAAGACTTCCGTTCCGTCCCGATAGGCGAAGTCGATGGAGTTCACTGCGATCGTCCGTCCCGCGTCCGCGGCGGGACCCGCGGCGGTTTCCGGTTCCCGGGGAATGGTCCGCAGCAGGTCGGTCACGGCCAGAAACGGTATGCTCTGGCGGATGATGGTCAGATTGTAGTGACAGCGGCTGATCGCCGGAAGCAGTCGGGCGACGGCGGCGGTCAGCACGGCGAAAATGACCATGATCTCCGTCTGCGGTACGCCGGTGAGAAGCAGGATGCAGAAAACCCCGGCCACGGCGATGACGGAAGCCGATTCCAGCGCGAAACGGGGAATCTGACCGAGGGTGTAAAGTTGACCGTAGGCGTCCGCGTATCTGCCGTAGCGGACGGAAAATTCCCGGCTGAAGAAGGCCTCCGAACCGGTGCATTTGATGGTCTTGGCTCCGAAGATCCCGGCGTGCCGGACGCGGTTTTCGGCGATCTCCCGTTCCAGAAACCGCTGTCCGGTCCGGCGGTTCCACTTGCGGGTCAGCCGGGAGACCAGCCCCGCCGCGGCGAGCATGAAAAGCGCCCCGCCCAGCGTGATGCGCGGAAAAAGCAGCAGCGAAGTCAGACAGAGCACGCCGATGACCAGCGCGTCCGCCGCCACCTGCAGTCCCGGTAGGAGCAACTGATGGCACAACTGATTGATGCGGGTGATGTTGCTGAAACATTCCTCCGGGGGGAGCGCGGACATGGTTTCGCTGTCCGCGCGGAGGTAGGCGTCAAAGAGCCGCCGGGCCAGTTCGGATTGTTTGGCGGCGATGAACCGGCTCTGCAGACGGACGATGCCCAGCGCAAAGAGATTCTTGCCCGCCAGCAGCAATGCGAATACGGCGATCAGCGCCGCGAGTTGGAGTTCGGCGGAGTTGCCGGGCAGGATCCCGGCGAGCAGTTCCCGAATCCGGCAGGAGACGGCGGACCGGGGCGAGAGAAAGAGCGCCGCCGCGCCCAGCAGCAGTCCGATCCCCGCCATTTCCAGCAGTGCGGAAACGGCCATCAGCGCCGCCAGCAGCAGAAATTTTTTCTTGTCCCGCGGCGGAAACAGCCACCGCAGTCGGTCGATCAACGCTTTCATAACACCCCGCCCGAATTCATCGGTTATAATATAAGGCGGTTTGCGCGGGTTTGCAAGTTGAAAAATCCCGGGGGAGACGTTACATTAAATAACGATACCGAAAAAAGACGCAAACAATGGAGAGAGAGATGGAACTGCGCTTTTTCAATACGCTGGAACGGCGGCTGATGCCGTTTGAATCGCTGACGCCGGGGGCGGCGAAAATGTACACCTGCGGGCCGACGGTCTACAATTTCGCTCATATCGGCAACTTCCGGGCTTATGTGTTTGAAGACATTCTGCGGCGGACGCTGGAGTATTTCGGGTACGCGGTCACGCAGGTGATGAATCTGACCGATGTGGACGACAAGACCATCCGCGATTCCCGTGCCGCGGGACTGCCCCTGCGGGAGTTCACCGCGAAGTACAAGGAGGCGTTTTTTTCGGACATCCGGACGCTGAAGATCGAACCGGCGGAGGTCTATCCCGCCGCCACCGATCATATTCCGGAAATGATCGCGCTGATCCGGACGCTGATGGACCGGGGATTCGCGTATCAGGCCGCGGACAAGTGCGTGTACTTCTCCATCGACAAGTGCCGGGACTACGGCAAACTGGCCCGCATCGACCGGGAGAACCAGCGGGACGGCGTGCGCATCAGCACCGATGAATACGCCAAAGACGCGGTGGGCGACTTCGCGCTGTGGAAGGCGTGGGACGAGGCCGACGGCGACGTGTTCTGGGAGAGCCCGTGGGGGAGGGGCCGCCCGGGGTGGCACATCGAATGCAGCGCCATGTCCATGAAGTATCTCGGCGAATCGTTCGACATCCACACCGGCGGGGTGGACAACATGTTCCCCCATCACGAGGACGAGATCGCGCAAAGCGAGAGCGCCACCGGGAAGAAGTGGGTCAACTACTGGCTGCACTGCGAGCATCTGATGGTGGACGGCATGAAAATGTCCAAGTCGCTGGGCAACTTTTACACCTTGCGGGATCTGGCGGCCAAAGGCTGGCGGGGGCGGGAGATCCGCTGGGTGCTGGCGGGGGCGCACTACCGGAAAAAACTGAATTTCACCCTTGACGCGCTGGCGCAGGCCCGGGAGACGCTGGGCAGATTCGACGCGCTTTTCGACCGGCTGCGCGGGATCGCCGCCGCCGGGGACGGTGCGGAGACGGCGGCATTGGTTGCCGGGGCAAGGGACGCGTTCGCCGCGGCGCTGGCCGACGATCTCAACGTGGCTCCGGCGCTGGCGGCGGCTTTTGAACTGAGCCGGCATGCGAACCGGCTGGCGGACGAGGGGCGGCTCTCCCGGGCCGGAGCGGACGCGGTGCTGGCCTGCTTCCGGGATTTCGACCGGGTGATCGGCTGTTTCGAGGTGGACGCGGAGCGCGGGGCGGAAACCTTCCCGGCGGAAGTCGTCGCGCTGGCGGAAGCCCGGGCGGAGGCGCGCAAGGCGAAAAATTTCGCGGAGAGCGACCGGCTCCGGGATGAATTGACGAAACTCGGATTCGCGGTCAAGGACATCCCCGGCGGCAAATGGGAGTTGAAGAAACTGTGAAGCCCGTGGCGGAAAAGCGGAATGTTCCCGGCGTGACCGTGCGGTAGTGACGCTGGCGGGGGCGCATGTGGCGGAGTACGCTCCGGCGGGGCAGGAGGAGGTCCTTTTCATGAGCGGCCACAGCGAATATGTTTCCGGCAAGGCGATCCGGGGCGGGGTGCCGGTGTGCTTCCCGTGGTTCGGCGCGCCGCCGGAGGGCCGGATCGGTTCCCACGGTTGGGCGCGGGTATCCGACTGGGAACTGCTGGCGGCGGATTCCGGCCGGGCGGTTTTCGGACTGACCCGGGAAGGGTATCGTCTGCGTTACACGGTGATGCCCGGAGCGAAGTTGGAGATGCGTCTTGAGGTGGAGAATATTTCCGGTTGCGAAGTGACGTTCAGCGGAGCGCTGCACACCTATCTGCGGGTGGGCGATGTGGAACGGGCGGAGATTTTCGGGCTGGAGGGCGTGACCTACCGCGATGCGCTGACCGGCGAGAGGCGGATTCAGACCGGCCCGGTGATCATCGACCGGGAAGTGGACCGGGCTTATATCTCCGACGCGGAGGTGACGGTGCTGGACCCGGTGCTGGACCGGCGCATTGTCGTCGCCAAAAGCGGCAGCGGGACGACAATGGTCTGGAACCCGTGGATCGCCAAAGCGCACCGAATGCCGGATTTCGGGGATGAAGAATACCGGGATATGCTCTGCATCGAGGCGGCGCTGGTGCCCGCGGTGGGCGATCAGCGGATTCTGGCGCCCGGAGAAAAGTCGACGCTGTCTCAAACCGTCGCGGTCGCACCACTGAACTGAGTCCGGCGGGGCCTGATTTTTTAAGAAAATTTCACCGTCCGGCTTGATTTTCTTCATCACTCCCTTATGTTGGATTTCTGGGGGTGAAGTGATGCAGAAAATCGAAATTCTTTCCGCCGCCGGATTCCCGGCCGCCGTCCGCTCCGGAGTGGTGCTGGTGGATTTCTCCCGGCGAAACTGTTCCGGCAGTGCCGCGGTCTCCCGGGTCATCGACCTGCTGGCCAATGACGACGGTTTCCCGGACGCGGTGCGGATCGCCCGGGTCCATGTCGATGCGGCGCCGCTGATCGCGGCCAAATTTCGTGTGGAAACGGCTCCGACGCTGATCCTTTTCCGCAACGGGGTGGAGGTCCGGCGGCACTGCGGCGCGGCGGACGAAGCCTGTCTGCTGGCGTTAGTGGAGTGACGGCCAGACCCAGCCGGGGCGGGCGGCTTCGGTTGCGGAAAAGGGACGGCTGCCGAAAAATCCCCGATATGCCGAGAGCGGCGAAGGATGGACCCCGGCGATGACGGTGTGCCGTTCCGGGTCGATGAGCGGACGTTTCTTCCGCGCGAAATTGCCCCACAGGAGGAAGACCAGACCGGTCGTTCGGGCGCTGAGGGCGGCGATGATCCCGTCGGTGAAGCGCCCCCAGCCGAATTTGCAATGACTTCCGGCGGCTCCGGCATCCACGGTCAGCAGACTGTTCAAAAGCAGTACGCCGCCCCGCGCCCACGGTCTCAGCGATCCGGAAGTCGGAAGCGGCCGGCGCAGGTCGGTTGCGTATTCCGTGAAAATATTTCTCAGCGACGGCGGCGGCGGCACATGCTCCGGCACGGAAAAGGCCAATCCCTCCGCCTGTCCCGGTTCGTGGTAGGGGTCCTGTCCCAGCAGAACGACGCGCACCGCGTCCGGCGGGGTCAGTTCCAACGCGGCGAAGACCGCGTCCGGGGGCGGATAGACTTCGTGTTCGCGGCGGCGCAGTGCACTTCGCTCCAGCGGTTCCCGCCAGATTTCCGGAGACATTCCCGCTCCGCGCAGGAAACGCTCCCAACTCTCCGGGAGGACCCCGGTCATCGTCCCGGCTCCGTTTGGCGGTAGAAACTCAGCGGTTTCACCCCGTCGGGAAACATCCGCACGTTGCGGTATTCATCCGATAGGGCGAGCAGAGAATCCGGGTAGAACATGAACGTGTACGGCTGTTCCTCGTGGATGATCCGCTCGATTTCCCGGCAGAGGGCGATCCGCTTCTCCAGATCGAATTCCTCCCGCAGCGCGAGGATTTTCGCGTCCAGTTCGGGGGAGCGGAAGGAGACGAAATTGTCGCCGTCGCCCTCCGCCTGACTGGAGTGAAAAATCTGGTAGGGGTCGGGGTCGACACTGCCGGTCCACCCCAGATTGCAGGCCTCGAACTCCCGCTTTTTCAGGCGGTCCAGCAGAACGCTCCACTCCACCACCTGCAGTTTCATGTCGATCCCGGCGGCGGCGAGGCTGTCTTTTACCAGCGGAAGAATTTTCATCTGCAGGGAACTGCCGGAGATCTGGAGCATGGTGAATGTGAACTTTTCTCCGTCCCGCTCCAATATCCCGTCCCCGTCGGTGTCGCGCCAGCCGGCCTGCGCCAGCAGACGTTTGGCCGCTTCCGGGTCGTAGGGCCAGCACGGAAGCGCGGGGTCGGTATAGACGGAGGTGGGTGCGAAAGGTCCTTTGGCCACGCGGCCGCAGCCCAAGAGGATTTTTTTCAGGATCGCCTCCCGGTCGATCAGCATGGTGAGGGCCCGACGGGTGGCGGCGTCGGAAAAACAGGGCTTGCGCTGATTGTAACCGATGTAACTGTACGCGGTGCCCGGATACCGGAGTTTGCGGAGCCGTCCCGATCGGAACTGCGGCAGTGCGGTGCGGAGCGTCCACTGTTCCGGGGTCAGGCCCAGCATTCCGATCCGGCCCGCCAGCAGGGATTGAAACTGGGTGTTGGGCAGACGGATGATCTCAAACACCCGTTCCGCCAGCGGCGGCGCGGCTCCGAAGCGTCCGCCGACGTAGGATTCGTTCCGGGCCAGCACGATCCGGCGGGATTTTTCCCAACTGACGAAGCGGTAAGGGCCGCAGCCGACGATCATCCGATTGCGCCGGTGGTCGTCATTGAACTTCCGCCCGTCGAATTTCCGCCCGTCCGGGCAGTAGAAATGCCGGGGCAGGGGGAATAGTTCCAGCGTGGCGCTCAGCGAACCGTAGTACCGCTTTTTCCAGTGAAAGACCAGTTCATACTTTCCGATGACCTCCACGCGCTCCAGGTCGGCGTAGTACCCGCGCAGCGAAGCGCAGTTCACACTCGGGTCGAGGATCACTTCGGCGGTGAACTTCACGTCGTCGGCGGTCACCTCCTTTTCCGGGATCGCCGCGCCGCTCTCCGGGTCGGTGAAACTCTGCCATTTCACCCCCCGGCGCAGGAAAACGCGGAACACCCGCTTGTCCGGGGAGATCTCCCAGCGTTCCGCCAGCGCCGCCTGAAATTTCTCCGGGTGCGCCCAGTCCCGTTCCGCCAGCGTCAGCGTACAGAGCGAAAAAATACGCTGCGCCGACGCTTCGTTGGCCAGAAGCGGATTCAGCCCCGGCGGGTCGGACAACAGCACTCCCGCCAGTTGGCCCCCGTCCGGGGCGTCCGGGGCGAAGTATTCGGCGTTGGCGAATGTCCCGACTTCCCGGCGGGCGGACCGGACGGCTCCCGGGACCGCCGCCGGACGCGGCGGCCGGAGCGTGCGCAACCGCGCCTCCCGTGCCCGGTCCAGCGCCTGAATCAGCGTGAACAGCAGATACGCCGTCACCGCCAGCAGTACGGCGGTCAGGACCCGGAGCAGACGGTCGAAATTCATATCACCTCTGGGATATCCGGTAGGTCATGACCGCTCCGAGCACCTGAAAGATGATGTTGGGAAGCCAGAGCAGATATTGGGGGTAGACGCGGGGAAACATGCTGAATGATTCGCAGAGGATGATCGAGAGGAAAAACGTCCCCGCCAGAATGACGCTGATGAAAAGTCCGATGCTGGTCTCCCGCCGGTTGGTGCGGATGGCCAGCGGCATGCCCAGCAGGAGAAACGCGATGGGGGAGAGGGCGAAAGCGATGCGCTGGTTGAGTTCGACTTCCAGTTCCGTGGTATCCATGCGCAGTTTCTTGAACCGGCGGATCTCGCCCATGAGGTCCCGCAGGGTCATGTACTTGGCTTTGGTGCTGATGCGGTCGGCGTTGGCCTCTTTGCCGTAGTTGAAGGTGAAGTCGAACGTTTCGGAGTAGGCCCGTTCGATGTTTTTCGTCTCGCTGCCGGAGTGATCGCTGAGCATGCAGTTGAACAGCCGGATGTGAAGTTCCTGATTCTCCTCGTCGGCGGAAATGGAACCCCGTTCGGCGTTGATTTTCTGCAGGACTTCGCCCTTCGGCCCGGTTTTGCAGAAGACCACCCCCTGCAGTTCGCGGTCGCCGATCTTGTCGTCGATGCAGATGACGATCTCGTTGTCCCCCTCGCGGTAACTCAGCGGCCGTCCCGGTTCAAACAGCGCCAGCGGCCGGCGGGCCGCGGCTTCGCTCATCATCGTCCGGGATTTGCCCAGCAGGGGCGGTCCGATCTCCACCTGCAGATAGAGGCAGAGCAGCGTCAGCAGAAACGTGATGATCAGAATGGGGCTGACGATCTGGAGGATCGACACCCCGCAGGCGCGCATGGCGGTGATTTCGTTGTCGGCGGACATCCGGCCGAAAACCAGCATCACCGCCACCATCACCGCCCACGGCACCGTGAATGTCAGGATGATCGGCAGGATGCAGAGCATGAATTTGCCGAAAACCGAGAGCGGGATGCCCTGCGAGACGTAATCCAGCACTTTCACCATGTTGGCGCCGGTCATGGCGAATGTCAGCACTCCGATCGCCATGGCGAATGCCGCGAGAAATCCTCTTGTCACATACCAGTTCAGCAGCCGCATCTCAGGAACGTATCCTTTCCGCAAAATTTGTTCCGGGAACTTCAAACGGCATACCATATCACCGGAAAGCGTTTTTTTCAAGCGCGGAATGCTTGAATATCCGCCGGATTGCGGTTACTTTATAGACGCGGCCGCTTGGCCGCGGTTTTTCCGGAATGCGAAACATGGAGATGGAACATGAGGTATCGGGTCGCGGTCGTCGGTGCGGCGGGGCGTATGGGCCGCCGTCTGGTCGCCAATATCATGGCGGATGAGAAACTGGTTCTGGCCGGAGCGGTGGATGTGCCGGATTCGCCTTTCCTCGGGAAGGACGCGGGATCGCTGGCCGGCTGCGGCGACGCGGGAGTGCCGGTCTGCGGCGACCTGGCGGAGGTGCTTGCCTCCGGGGTCGACGCGGTGATCGACTTCGCCACCGCGGGCGTGGCGGAAGCGGCCCGGCAGGTGATCGCTTCCGGGGCGGCCATGGTGATCGGGACCACCGCGCTGACCGCCGCGGATCGGGCAGCCTTGCGGTCCCTGGCGGAACAGGGAGGCCGGATCGTTGCGGCCAACAACATGAGCGTCGGGGTCAATCTGCTGTTCAAACTGGTGAAGGATGCCGCCGCCAAACTGGGGCCGGAATACAACGTCGAGATCGTGGAGATGCACCACAATCGGAAACTTGACGCGCCCAGCGGCACCGCGGTGCGTCTGGGCGAGGTGGTCTGCGAGGCCCGGCACTGGGATTACGGAGAAGTCGTCGCCAACGGACGCGGCGGCAATGTGGGCCGTCGTCCGGAGCGGGAGATCGGCATGCACGCGCTTCGGGGCGGCGACGTGGTGGGGGATCACACGGTGATCTTCGCAGCGGACGGGGAGCGTCTGGAGTTGTCCCATCGCGCCGGGAGTCGGGATATGTTTGCCAAAGGCGCGCTGCTGGCGGTGGAGTTCCTGATGCACAGCGGCGCCGGATTGTACGACATGCAGGACGTGCTGAACCTGAAATGAACCGCCGCGCCGCCCTGAAGAAACAGATCCTCCGGTATTTGCTGCTGCGCCGGCGGGCGACCCGGCCGGAACTGGTCGCGCTCACCGGGACCCGGGCCGCCACGGTTTTCGAGGCGATCGGGGAGTTGAAGGAGGCCGGGCTGGTCGCGGAACCGGAACGCCGGGGCAAGAGTACCGGGCGGCGGGCTCCGGGGCTGGTGATTTCCCCGAACTGCTTTCACACTCTCGGTGTGCAGTTGCATCCGTCCGGCGGCATCGGCGTCGTCATCGACGGTTCCGGCCGCATGATCGGCGAATGCCGCACCGAGGCGGAGTTCCGGGGCGGTCTCGGCGAGGTCAAGCGGGCGGTCCTGCTGCTGCTTCAGCAATTGCGCGACCGGGCCGGAGACGACTGGGCGGCGGTGCGGGGCCTGGGATTCACGGGGATGAATATGGAGCGCGACCCCGTCCGGCCGGGATCTATCCCCGTCTGGCGGGATGCGGATGCCATCCGGTATCTGGAAGGGGTCTCCGGTCTTCCCGCCGGGGTCTGGCCGGAGCGCATGGTCAGGGCAAAATGGGAATATCAGAGACTGCCGGGGGAGCATTCGGAAAGTGTGTTTCATCTGTCTGCCGCCTGCGGTTTCGAGGGCGGATTCATCCGAAACGGCGAATATTTTGCCGGAGATTCCGGTCGGGCCATGGAGATCGGACACCTGACCGTCGACCCTGCCGGTCCTCTCTGTGATTGCGGCCGCCGGGGGTGTCTGGATGCGGTGGCGGGGATGGCGGCGCTGGAGCGGAGCGTGGCGGCGGCCCGGGTCGCCGGGGTCGATTTGGGCGGCATGCCGGAACCGTTCTCCATGGCGGCGTTCGCGGAGTTCGTCGGGAAAAATCCGGCCGTGCGCGCCGTCGCGGAGGAGTTGTGCCGGAATCTGGGCCGTGCGCTCGGCGCGGTGGTGACGCTGCTCGATCCCGGACGGATCGTCATTTCCGGCGAAATGACGCGACTGGGGGATTTTCTGCTGGAATCGCTGCGCCGGGAACTGGAATCGCACTGCTGCCCCGAGACGGCGCGGAAACTGCGGATCACACTGGCGCAATCGGCCGACACCGATACCGCCCGGGGAGTTGCGATGATGATGCGCGAGAAACTTCTGCTGGAAAGTTGAGGCCGGGTGTTGAAAATCGTCGCCGATGACAAAATCCCCTTTCTGCGGGGCGTTTTCGAGCCCTTTGCCGAGGTGGTCTACCGGCCCGGAGCGGCTATCGCCCCCGCGGACACGGCGGATGCGGACGCGCTGATCGTGCGGACCCGGACCCGGTGCGGTGCCGCTCTGCTGGGAGCAAGCCGGGTCCGCTGTGTGGCCACCGCTACCATCGGCTTCGACCATATCGACGTCCCGGCGCTGGCGGCGCGGGGCATCGCCTGGAGCAACGCCCCCGGGTGCAACGCCGAGAGTGTGAAAAATTACATCGTCAGTGCTCTGCTTTCCTTCGGCGTCGATCCGCGGGACCGGACGCTGGGCGTGATCGGCGTGGGGCAAGTGGGCCGCCGGGTGGCGGCGGCGGGCGCGGCGCTGGGAATGCGGGTCCTGCTCAACGACCCGCCCCGGGCGGAACGGGAGGGGGCCGCTCAATTTACGGAACTTGCGGACCTGCTGGCGAATTCCGACGTGGTGACGCTCCATGTCCCGCTGGAACGCGGCGGACGTCATCCCACCGTTCACCTCGCGGACGGGGCGTTTTTCCGTCAAATGAAGCGCGGCGCGTGGTTTTTCAATAGTTGCCGGGGGGAGGCGGTGGACCCGGCGGCGTTTCTGGCCGCCCGCCGGGAGGGTCGGATCGCCCTCGCTTTGATGGACGTCTGGCCGGGAGAACCGGACATCGCGCCGGAACTGCTGGCGGCGGTGGAGATCGCCACCGCCCACATCGCCGGATATTCGGTGGACGGCAAGGCCAACGGCACGGCGGCGGCGGTGCGTTTCGTCGCCGGACGGCTGGGGATCGCGGAACTGACCGACTTCACCGTTCGGGATCTGCCGCCGCCGGTGTATCCGCCGGAGATCGTCATCCCGCCGGGAACGGACACGCTTGCGGCGGTGCGCACGGCGGTATTGCACGCCTACGACGTGCGTCGGGACGCGGCCGCGCTGCGGTGCGCTCCCGGGGATTTTGAGCAACTGCGGGGAACGTACTGGAAGCGCCGGGAGTTCTCCGCCTACACAGTATTCGGCGCGCCGCCGGAGGCGGCGGAGGCGCTGCGGGATTTGGGATTTCAAGTAAGGAACTGAATGATGTCATTTGCGGATTCGCTGGGGGATGCCGGACGGAAACGGGGCCGGATGTACGCGTACGGAGCCTGTCTCTGCGGCTGTGTGTCGGAAGTCATGCTGGATACCAGCGCCATCATCATCCTTTTCATGGCGATGCTGGGCGGCGGGGACATGCTGATGATGCTGGTCAACAGTTTCACCGGACTGCTCTGCATGTTTCTCTACATCCCGAGTGTGTGGATCATCGCCCGGACCGGCCCGAAGCGGGCGGTCCGGTACGCGTGTTTCACCGGATGTCTCGGTTATCTGATGATGGCGTGCGCCCCGTGGTTCGGCCCGCTGAAAGTCTGGGCGGCGGTGATCGGGTGCCTGATCTACTGTCTCCAGCGCAGTCTGTACGGGGCCTGCTGGTATCCGCTGCTGGACGTGTTTCTCCGGCCTCAGGACCGGGGGGCGTTTTTCGGGACGTTGCGGTTCATGTACTACACGTTCACCGGGGCGCTGTTCTTTCTGATCGGTCTGGCCATGGGCAAAAATCCCCCGTACTGGCTGATGCAGTCGGTCATCGCGCTGGCGGGACTGCTGATCCTGGGCCGGAATTATTTCACCTCCAAATTTCCCGACGATCCCGGCGCGGTCCGGGAGATGCCGGACATCCGCCGGTCGCTGGGAATTTCCATGCGCAACGGTCCGCTGACCGCGTATTCGGTCTACGCCTGTCTGCTGACGATCGCCTTCACGTCGCTGGGACCGCTGCTTTTCATCTACCTCCGGAACCACGTCGGGCTGAGGCCGGGGACGGTGCAGATCATCTCCGCCGTCGGCATGGGAGGGCACATTCTGGGATTCCTGATCTACAGCAGACTGCTGAAAAAATTCGGGATCAAGAAATTGGAACTCGCGGTGCATTTAAGTTACGTGGCGGCGGCGCTGGCGCTGTTCGGCATTGACAGCGGGACGGCCGGTTTCCCGGCGATCGCGGCGGGGATATTTTTTCTCATCACCTTCACCGGCAGTATTTTCGGGTGCAACAACTCCGCCGAAATGCTGGCGCTGGCCCGGCCGGGCAACAAGACCATGGCCACGGCGTTCGTGCAGACCTACACCAGTTTCGGCGCCTTCATCAGCCGCGGCGGGGTGTCGCTGATCCTGGGTTCGACCATGCTGGCTCCGGTCTGGAACCTCGGCGGCGCGGTGATCTCCCGCTACCAGAGCATCTTTCTGCTCTGCGGGGTGACGGCGGCGGTGATCCTCGTGCTGATCCCGACGCTCCCGGCGGTGGTCCCGGAGCACGAAGATTACTACGAGCCGACGCGCTGAGGGAAAAAAGTCCCGGCGCCGTTGTTGAAACTTCTTCGGGAACGCGTTATATTATAACCGTGGAGAACAACCGCGTTTTCAGGAGGATTCTGTTATGAGCAACAAACCCGATCCCGGGGATTTCAACCGTTTCACTCCCCGCGCCCGGCAGGTGCTGCTGCTGGCCCGGCGGGAATCCATGCGCTTCAATCACGGCTACATCGGCGCGGAACATCTGCTGCTGGGCCTTTTCGCGCTCGGGGAGGGCGTGGCGGTGGAGGTGCTGAATGAGAAGGGCCTAAATCTGCAGTCCGTCCGGCTGGAGGTGGAGAAGTGCTGCGGCCACGGCGAGAGTACGCAGCAGGCTGGCGACGTCCCGCTGAACGCGGCGGCGAAAAAGGTTCTGGAACTGGCCGCCGCCGAAGCGCTGGCGATGAACTACAATTTCATCGGTACGGAACATATTCTGCTGGGGATACTCAACGAGGGCGGCAATCCGGCGGCCCGGGTGCTGAAAAATTTCGGGCTGGATGCCGATGCCATCCGGCAGGCGGTGCTGCGGGCGCTGGACCCGGAATACCTGCCGGACGGCGGTGAAACTCCCGGCGAGGAGGGGGCGGAGGCGCGTCCGGAGGCTTCCGGCAGGGGAGAACTGCCCGCGCTGGACGCGTTCGGCCGCAATCTCACCGCGCTGGCCGCCGCCGGGAAACTTGATCCGGTGATCGGACGGAGCGCCGAGATCGAACGGGTCGTCCAGATCCTCTGCCGCCGCACCAAGAACAATCCCGTACTGATCGGGGAAGCGGGAGTCGGCAAGACCGCGATCATCGAGGGTCTGGCGCAGGCGGTGAGCGAACAGCGGGTCCCGGAGATCCTGGCGGGCAAGCAGATCTATTCGCTGGATTTGCCGCTGATGGTGGCCGGGACCAAGTACCGCGGCCAATTCGAGGAACGGATCAAAAGCGTGATCGACGAGGTCCGCAATTCCGGCAAGGTGATCCTTTTCATCGACGAACTGCACACCATCGTCGGCGCGGGCGGCGCGGAGGGCGCGATGGACGCCGCCAACATCATCAAACCCGCGCTCTCCCGGGGCGAACTGCAGTGCGTCGGCGCCACCACGCTGGATGAGTACCGCAAGGGAATTGAAAAAGACGCCGCGCTGGAGCGGAGATTTCAGCCGGTGATGGTCAATCCGCCCTCGGTGGAGGATTCGATCCGGATTCTGGAAGGGCTGAAAAAGACCTACGAGCAGCACCACCACGTTCACTACGCGCCCGGCGCGCTGGAGAACGCGGTGCGTCTGGCCGACCGGTACATTTCCGGCCGCTTCCTGCCCGACAAGGCCATCGACATCATGGACGAGTCCGGCGCCCGGGCCCGGATCAAGGAGACGGTACCGCCGCCGGACACGGCGGAGATCGACGGCAAACTGGCCGAACTTGCCTCCCGGAAACTACGGGCGGTGGCGGAACAGGACTTCGAAGGCGCGGCCGGACTGCGGGACGCCGAACGGCAACTCCGGCAGGAGCGGGATGCGGTCATGACCGAGTGGAAGCGCCGCCGGGACGGGGTGACCGCCGAGATCACCCCCGGGGACATCGCGGCGGTGGTGGCGGTGCTGACCGGGGTGCCGGTCCGGCAGCTGGAGGAGGGCGAGAGTGCCAAACTGCTGCGCATGGAGAGCGAATTGACCCGCACCGTGGTCGGACAGGATCAGGCGGTCGGCGCGATCTCCCGGGCGCTGCGCCGTTCCCGGGCGGAACTCAAGGACCCGCACCGGCCCATCGGCTCCTTTATTTTCCTCGGTCCGACCGGGGTGGGCAAGACGCTGCTGGCCAAGGCGCTGGCCGAATTCATGTTCGGGGACGCCGACGCGCTCATTTCCATCGACATGTCCGAGTATATGGAGAAATTCAACGTCTCGCGTCTGGTGGGGTCTCCGCCGGGATATGTGGGGCACGGCGAGGGCGGCGAACTGACGGAGAAAGTCCGGCGGCGGCCCTATTCCGTCGTGCTGTTCGACGAGATCGAAAAAGCCCATCCCGACGTGGTCAACATGCTGCTGCAGATTCTGGAGGAGGGACGGATCACCGACACCCTCGGCCGCCGGATCGACTTCCGCAACACCATTGTGATCATGACCAGCAACGTGGGCGCGGCGGAACTGGCCGGGACCGGGACCCTCGGATTCAGCGCCGGAAGCGCCGCCGACGCCCGCAAGGACGACGATCGGCTGCTGGCGCTGGCCAAGAAGCACTTCAAGCCGGAATTTCTCAACCGGGTGGACGATGTGGTGATCTTCCGCCGTCTGGATCAGGACGCGCTCATCCGCATCGTGGATCTGGAACTGGCCAAACTCGGAACTTTGCTGGCCGACCGGAATCTGACGCTGACGGTCTCCGACGAGGTGAAACGATTTCTGGTGGAGCGCAATTTCGATCCCGAGTACGGCGCCCGTCCGCTCCGGCGGGCGGTGGAGCGGCTTATCGAGGACCCGCTGGCCGAGGAACTGCTGCGCGGGACATTCGCCGAGGCGGAGGGCGTGCGGGTGGAGTTGGACAACCAGAAAATTCTGATCTTCCCGAAGTGATCCGGAGGCCGTGATGCGCTGTCCCTACTGCAACGAGGAAAGTTTCGCCAAAAAGAAATTGCTCCGCGACGGCTGGAAGATCGCCGGGGAAGTCGAGGTCTGCGCCCTGTGCGGAAAGGAACTGCCGACCGCAAAGCCGGAGGCGGCGGCCGCCGCCGGATTGGAGACGGAGCGCAAGCGCCGCCTCGCCTCGCTGCTGGGCGCCGACGCGCCGGAAACGGTCAAACTGGCCGGGACGGAAGATCGGAGATTCTGCCGCAACTGCCGTCACTTCATCGTTCATCCGTTCCGCAATGTGTGCGCGCTCACCGACCGGGAAGCGGACCCGATGGGGGAATGCGGCGGATTTACGGCAAAAGTTCGCGCTTGACCGTTTCCGCGTCCTTGAGCAGCAGATAGTGGTATTCCCGGCGTTTGGTCATGGGCGCGTTGCCGGCCAGCGGCTTCGGGGCGCCGAAAAGTTTCTTCTCCCGTTCCGGGGGCTCCTTTTCGGTCGGAGCAGGGGTGCCGAACTCCTCCGCGTCGGTATTGTAGAGGCCGTGGAACCGCTCAAAACTTTTCACCAGTTGGATGGCGTCGCCGCCGTATTCCGCCGCCCGGTTCCGGATCTCATACTCGACTTCGTAGGGATGGACTTTCGGTTTTGTCGTGACGGTGAAGCGCCCGATGATGGTGTAACGGTCCGCGGGGGGCGGACGGTCGGCGTCGTACACCAGCACCTGCTGAGACGGCGCGAACTTCCGGCCGACGTAATCGACCTGCATGCATCCGGCGCCGAGCAGCAGCGCCGGCAGCAGCCAGAACAGTTTTTTCCCCATGAGCGGCATCCTTGAAAATTTGTTCCGTTACAATATATCATGCCGCGGCGGGAATTCCAAACTCCGAACCGGATTTTTTTGCAAAGAGGAGGTTTTTCGCCGGGAAAAAACGGTCCGAAGGTTGTAAAAACGGGAAAACGGCGTTATGTTATACGAGATTGCATTGTGAAAAATCAGTCGTGTTTTTCTTCATAAGGAAAGGTTTTTGGTAAAATGGCGAAAAAACTCAGTGAATCCGTCGCTCTGGAAGTGAAAGATACCGGCGTCTGTGTCCGGGAATTTGCCTTCAAGGTTCCCGCCGACGTGGCGAAAAGCGAGTCCGGAAAAGTTTTGAACTACATCTCCGGCGTGGCCCATCTGCCCGGATTCCGGCCCGGCAAGGCGCCGCAGACGCTGGTGAGCAAAAAATACGCCGGCGAGATCGCCGAGGAACTGCGCAACCGCTTCGTCGGCGCGGCGGTGGAGAAGATCGAATCCGACGCGGCGCTGGATCTGCTCTCCCTCCGCTTCAAGGACATGGGGGAATTCAAGGTCGGCGAGGAGTTCGCCTTTTCCATGGAGGGCGTGATCGCCCCGGCGATCGATCTGGCCGATTACAAGAGCATCAAGGTCGAGGTCCCCGTGGACGCGGTGGAGGAGAAGGCCGTGGAGGAGCGGCTGGACATGTTCCGCGCCATGTACGGTTCCTACGCCGATGCCGAGGGCGCGGCGCAGGCCGAGGATATGCTCAAGGTCGACTATCAGGGGGATTTCCCGCTTCCGGAGGATGCTTCGGCGGCGTTGAAGCGTCAAGTTGAGGCGAAAGACGCCTTTGTGTGGCTCAACGAGCCGGAGATCCTGCCCGGGTGCATCAAGGCCCTGACCGGCGCGGAAGTCGGCAAGGAGTACAAGTTCGTTTCCGAGTACCCGGCGGATTACCGGGAAGCGGCCCTGGCCGGCAGGAAGGTCGCTTATACGGTGAAAGTCAACGCCATTCAGCGGCGGAAGAAACTGACTGACGAGGAATTGGTCGAACGCACCGCCAGCGCTTCGCTCGACGCGCTGAAAGAAAATATCCGCAAAGGGCTGGAAACCGACGCCAAAGCCAAACAGCGCCGGGATGCCGCCGAGGCCGTCTACGTAAAACTGGACGCCATGGCCGGGGATTTCGCCCTGCCCGAGGCGCTGGTGGACAGCGAGATCCAGAAACTGCTGCAGCAGAAGGCCCGGGAGGTCGTCAAGAGCGAGGAGGACGCCGAAAAGTTCAAGGCGGAACTGGCCGACCACCGCGCCGCGGTGAAAGCCGACGCGGAAAAAGCGGTCCGCCGGACTTTGATCCTGCGGCAGGCGGCGAAACTGGAAAAGATCGCCGTCGGCGATCAGGAGTTGGACGCTCAGATCCAGATGATGAGCCGCTACTACGGCAGCAAACCCCGCGAACTGCGGGATATGCTGGAGAAATCCGGCGCCATCGACGAATTGCGGGTCGATATCGTCAACGGCAAGGTGCTGGAGAAACTTACCGAGGCGGCGCTGGCGTGATCCGCCGGCTTTGCCGCTTGGGTGCAACCGGGTGAATACGGGGGAGAAAGGTGCAAGTATGAACAAGACCAAATCCTATCTGGTGCCGACGGTGATCGAACAGACCGGCGCCGGCGAGCGGGCATTCGACATCTACAGCCGTCTGCTCAAGGACCGGATCATTCTGCTGGGAACCCCCATCGACGATCAGGTCGCCAGTCTCATCGTCGCCCAACTGCTCTTTCTGCAGGCGGAGGACCCGAAAAAGGACATCGACCTCTACATCAACAGTCCCGGCGGTTCCGTGACCGCCGGGCTGGCGATCTACGACACCATGCAGGTCCTGTCCTGCGATGTTCGGACCTACTGCGTCGGCCAGTGCGCCAGCATGGGCGCGGTGCTGCTGGCCGCCGGAGCGCCGGGCAAGCGTTTCGCCCTGCCCAACAGCCGGATCATGATCCATCAGCCGTGGGGCGGCGCGGAAGGGACCGCCGCCGACATCGACATTCAGGCCAAAGAGATTCTGCGGCTGAAAGAGATGCTGAGCCGCATCCTGGCCGATCATTCCGGCCAGCCGCTCAAAAAGATCTACAAGGATACCGAGCGCGACTTTTTCATGAGCGCGGCGGAGGCGGTGGAGTACCATCTGGTGGACAAGGTGGTGCCGATCCGCGGCAAATCGGAAGCCGGCAAGTAAATGGCGAACGGCAAAAACAACAAGCCGCAGGGGTGCGCCTTCTGCGGACGGAATGTCGGCGATGCGCCGGACACGTTTTTCATCCCCAGCATGTACGAGGGGCTGTACATCTGCTCCGACTGTCTGAAAAAGGGCGGCGAGATCGTCCGTGAAGTGCGCGGAAAAAAGAATCCGGCGGCGACGGAATCCCCGGTCGCCCGGCTCAAGGTGCCGACGCCGCGGGAGATCAAGGAGGAACTGGACCGGTTCGTGATCGGTCAGGAGCAGGCGAAAAAGGTCCTCTCCGTGGCGGTGCACAACCACTACGCCCGGCTCAAGGCGAAGTTCAGCGGCCGGGACGCGGCTCTGCCGGACGAACTGGCGGACGTCGAGTTGGACAAGAGCAACGTATTGCTGCTGGGGCCGACCGGCAGCGGCAAGACGCTGCTGGCGCAGACGCTGGCCAAAATGCTGGACGTGCCGTTTGCCATCACCGACGCCACCACGCTGACCGAGGCGGGATACGTCGGAGAGGATGTGGAGAATATTCTGCTCCGGCTGTATCAGGCGTCCGGCAACGACATTGCCCGGACCCAGATCGGGATCATCTACATCGACGAACTGGACAAGATCTCCCGCAAGGGCGAGAACGCCTCCATCACCCGGGATGTTTCCGGGGAAGGGGTGCAGCAGGCGCTGCTCAAGATTCTGGAGGGGACCGTGGCCAACGTGCCGCCGCAGGGCGGGCGGAAGCATCCCAATCAGGAGTTTCTGCACATCGACACCACCAACATTCTGTTCATCTGCGGCGGGGCATTCGTCGGGCTGGACAAACTGATCAAGCGGCGGCGGGGCAGACGGGTGCTGGGATTCTCCGGCGCGGAGGGGGTCCCGGCGGCGGAGGACGAGGAGAAAGACGCGGCGCAACTGCTTCACGAGTGCGAACCGGAGGATCTGGTCCACTTCGGGCTGATCCCGGAACTGGTGGGGCGGCTGCCGGTGTTCGCGGCGCTGGAACCGCTGGACAAGGCGGCGCTGATCCGCGTGCTCAAGGAGCCGAAAAACGCGCTGGTCAAGCAGTACCGCCGGCTGATGGCGATGGAGAATGTCGATCTGCAGTACACGGACGAGGCGCTGGCGGAACTGGCGGAGCGGGCGGTGAAGCGCGGGACCGGAGCCCGGGGATTGCGGGCGCTGATGGAAAATCTGATGCTGGAATTGATGTTCACCGCACCGTCCGGCCCGGGGCCGGCGCGGTGTGTGATAACTGCCGAGGTCGTCCGTGGAGAAGCCGAACCAGAACTTGAACGACGCTGAACGGGACAACGAGCACACCGTGGTGATCGCCGACGAAGGGGCGGAACCGGACGGTGACAATCTGCTGGAGACTCTGCCGCTCAAGCCGCAGGACCGCTACAAATTCATCCGCAGTATCGGATTCGGCGGGATGAAGGGCGTGTTGCTGGTCCACGACCGGGATACCGACCGGGACGTGGCAATGGCGATCATGCCGGATTTCCGGGACCGGCCGGTGCGCGATCTGAACCGGTTCGTCCGGGAGGCGATGATCACCGCGCGGCTGGAACATCCCAACATCGTCCCGGTTTACGACATCGGGATCGACGCGCTGGGGTCGCCGTTTTTTACCATGAAATATCTGCACGGTTCCACGCTGGCCGTGGTGCTGAAGCGGCTGCGCTCCGGGGATGAGAAGACCCGGCAGGAGTTTCCGCAGGTCCGGCTGCTCCAGATTTTTCAGCGGGTGTGCAACGCGGTGGCGTTTGCACATTCCAAGGGGATTTGCCACTTCGACCTCAAACCCGGCAACATCCACTGCGGGGATTTCGGTGAAGTCCAGGTGATCGACTGGGGGCTGGCCGGACCGGAGACGGAGACCGGAGAATCCGAGCGTATGAAGGGCACGCCCGGGTACATGGCGCCGGAAATGCTGATCCCGGGCGGCAAGGCCGGTAAAGCCAGCGATATTTACGCGCTGGGCGGCATCCTGTATGCGATTTTGACGCTGGATTCTCCGCTGGCCGGACTGCCGCAGCAGGAGGTTTTGCGGCGGACGGCGTCCGGGCGGATCGGTCCGCCGTCGCGGTCCGGTCAGCCGGTTTCTCCGGGACTGGACGCGATCTGCATGAAGGCCATGGCCCGCGATCCGGCGGATCGGTACGCCGGCGCGGTGGACTTGCGCCGGGAGATCAACGAGATCCTTTCCGGGTACGCGGCTCAGGCGGAACAGGCGTCGTTTTGGCGCAATACCCTGCTGTTTCTGCGGCGCAACATCTATGCTGTGGTCATTTTCATTCTGCTGCTGATTTCCGGTGCGCTGGCGTATCTGGCGCTGCATTTGTATCGGCAGATCTGACGGAGGCGCGGCGATGCAAAAGAAAAAAGTGGTGGTGCTGGGCGCGACCGGTTCCATCGGGCGCAATACGGCGGATGTGTTGAAACGGCATTCGGATCGGTTTTCTGTTTATGCCCTGGCCGCCCGGAACAATCTGGCGGAACTGGCGCGACAGGCGGGGGAATTGAACCCCGAAGTGGTGATCACCGCCGCGGAGGAAAAGGGAACTTCTTTGCGGAAACTTCTGCCTCCGGGCGTGGAGGGTCAGTGCGGCATGGCCGCTATGATGGAGGCGGTTCAGCATCCCGATGTGGATCTCGTGCTGTGCGCCATCGTAGGCACGGCGGGCATCATGCCAGTGCTGGCGGCACTGCGGGCCGGCAAGCGCGTGGCGCTGGCCAGCAAGGAAGTGCTGGTTCTGGCCGGGGAACTGGTCATGCGGGCGGCCGCCGCCTCGCCCGGCGGCGGGATCGTGCCGGTGGACAGCGAACACTCCGGGGTATTCCAATGTCTGGCCGGGCGCGAAAAAAAGGAGATCGCCCGCATCTGGCTGACCGCCAGCGGCGGACCTTTCCGTACCTGGAGCCGGGAGAGGATCGAACATGCCACGCTTCCGGACGCGCTGAAACATCCCACGTGGAGCATGGGGCGCAAGATCACCATTGATTCGGCGTCGATGATGAACAAGGCGCTGGAACTGGTGGAGGCCGGGCATCTGTTCGGCGCGGACGCGGATCATCTGGGGGTGATCGTGAACCCCCAGTCGGTGATTCACGCGCTGGCGGAGTTGACCGACGGTTCCATGATCGCGCAACTGGCGGCGCCGGACATGCGTCTGGCGATCGCCTACGCGCTGACCTGGCCGGAGCGGATGCCGCCGCCGGGACGGAGGCTGGACTTGGCGGCGGTGGGCAGTTTGGAACTGTTTGCGCCGGACGCGGAGAAGTTTCCTTCGCTCCGGTTCGCGGACGCGGCGCTGCGGGCCGGCGGCACGCTGCCGGCGGTGATGAATGCGGCCAACGAAGTGGCGGTGGAACGGTTCTGCCGGGGCGAGATCGAATTCGGCGGCATTTGGCGGATCGTGGGCGGGGTCATGGAATCCAGTTCCGTGGAGCCGCAGGATTCTCTGGAGCAGGTGCTGGCCGCCGACGCGGAGGCCAGGGTCCGGGCCCGGGAGTTCCGGGTCTGAGCGGATGAGGAGGGAGGGCGTACAATGAAGCGATGGACCCGGCTGGCGGCGGTTCTGGCGGTATGCGGGATGTTGGGCTTGCCGGCGGAGGTGCGGGCTTTCGACCCTATGACCATGAGCAGCGCTGCGCCGCAGGCATTGGAATTGGCCACGCTGTGGAGTCCCCATGCCATCAATGCCATGCAGTCCGGCGGACTGGGATTCGTCAATGTCGGACAGGCGATGCTGAACATCCTGAAACTGCCGCTGGGACTGCTGCAGTGTACGCTGGGGTATCCTTTCGGCATGGCGGAGAGCGGGGTGAACAACTGTGTCGGCGGTGTGGCGGCCCCCTTTGAACTGGTGTACCACACGCTACTGCTGCCGGTGCGGATCCTGAGTTTGGGCGCGGTGCGCTGAAGTTTTGTTTTTCCGGGGGCGGGACGCTTGCATAATCACCGGAACGATGTTATATTCATCGGAAGTACGGTAGTGAATTTCGGACGGAGGAAAATGTTTCGCAATCCCAATGTGGTGTGCGCCGTGGAATTCGGCACATCCAAGATCTGCGTTCTGCTCGGGGAGGTCGATGCCGGCGGCGGCATCGGCGCGGTGCTGGGGCACGGCATCGTTCCCTCCGCCGGAGTGGTGGTCAAAGGCGAGATCGTGGATATGGAGCGGTGTGCCGGACTGCTCAACAAGGCTTTGGACGGTGCGGATAAAAGTTCCGGCGGCGAACTGGCCAATTGCCGGATGCTGGCGGTGCTGGTCACCGGCGGCGGCGTGGATTCCCTCCAGAATAACGGCATCGCCACGGTCAAGGGCGAGGGCGGCGCGGTCAGCGACGCCGACCGCATGGAGGCCGAGGGCAACGCCAAGATCGTGGAAGTCGGCGTGGAACGGGAGATCATCAACGCGTCCACGTCGTATTTTCTGCTGGACGGCCGTCGGGTGGTCAATCCGCTTCGGCTCTCCGGGCGGCGTCTGGAAGCCTGCGTTCATATCGTGCATGCGGTGAGCAGCCGTATCGCCAACTTCCGGGACACGGTGGTGGACGCGGGAATCGAAAACGTCCGGATCGAGCCGGTGTTCTCCCCGCTGGCCGCCGGGTTCGGCGTCGTGGACGACCGGGAGAAGCAGAACGGCGTGCTGATGGTGGATCTGGGGGCTGGCGTCACCGAGTATCTGGTATTTCTGGACCGCGGGGTCTGCGCCTCCGGGGTGATCCAACTCGGCATGGATCATGTGGCCAACGATCTGGCAATCGCGCTGGGCGTGCATATCGACACCTGCCGGAAACTGCTGGAGAGCGGAACACTGGCTCAGGCGGTGAAAGAAGGGCGTCCGACGCTGGAATTTTCCCGTTCCGGCGGCAAAACCCGTTCGGTGCCGGTGGCGACACTGGAATTGATCGCGGAGACCCGGCTGCGGGAAATCTTTGAACTGGTCCGGCGGAAACTGCGGGACAAGCAGGCGCCGCGGACGCTGATGGCCGGTGGGGTGCTGACCGGCGGCGGCGCGCTCTATTTCCGTTCCCGGGAGTTGTTCAGCGATGTGTTCGATTTGGCCTGCCGGGTCGGGGAACCCGCCGACGCCGGGGTCATCGGCGGACTGCGCACCCCCCGGTTCAGCGCGGTGTGGGGCGCGCTGAAAGTGGCGGCGTTCTTCCAGGAAAATTACGGTCCCGCTCCGGAAGGAGTGCTGGCCCGGGTGATCAGCAAACTTGGGTTGGGGGTCCTCAATGGCGGAAAGTGAGCGTAAAACCCCGGAAATCACCATCATGGCGGTCGGCGGCGCCGGCTGTCGGATCATGCGTGAATTTCTGGCGCTGGGCGCGGCGGACAGATTCAGACTGCTGGCGCTGGACAGCGATGCGGATGCGCTGCGGAGCAGCGGCCTGCCGGAAACCTCCCTCATCCAGGCGGGGCGGTTATGGCGGTCCGGGCGCGGCTGCGGCGGCGACGCGATGGCCGGGCAGATGGCGGTGGCCAACGAGCGCAAGGTGCTGGGGGAGACCCTGCGCGGAACCAGGGTCCTGTTGGTGATTGCCGGTATGGGCGGCGGTCTGGCCTCCGGCGGTCTGCCGGTGGTGTTCGGGGTCGCGGCAAAACTGCGAATCACATCGGTTCTGCTCTGCACGCTGCCCTTTGCCATGGAAGGTTTTCAGCGGCGGAAACTGGCGGACAGCCGGATCACCGGCGACATCATGCCGGTGGCCGATGCGGTGATCGCTCTGCCGAACGATTTGCTGTTCAGTACGCTGGACGCGGCGGTGCCGCTGGCGGACGCGTTTCGCTGTTCGGATGAAAACATGGCCCGCAGTCTGCTGGCGATTTCGCTGATCTTCAGCGGCGGAAATCTTTTCAACGCGGATCTGGCGGCATTCACCGGCGTGTTGAAGCGTCGGCACACCCTCTGTTCCCTCGGCGTCGGAGTGGCGGAAAACGCCTCCGACGCGCCGGATCGGGTCGTGGAACGGATGCTGGAATCGCCGCTGTTCGGCGGGAGCGAGGCGCTGGATACCGCCGATGCGGTGGTGTTTTCGCTTTTGGGCGGTCCGGAATTGTCGCTGGGCGATGCCAAAGCCGTACTGGAGTTGACGACCCGGCAAGTGGATCCGAACGGCGAGAAGAATGTTCTGCTGGGCGCGGCGGTCCTGCCGGAACTGACCGGGAGGATGCAGTTGACCGCACTCACGGTGCGGTACCTGGACGATGAGATCCCGTCCGCGGGCGCCGGTCGGCGCGGCCGCAGTGCCGACCGCGGCACGGAGACGGCTTCGGAGAGTTCGGGAGGAGAGCAGTTGGCCCTGCCGAATTTGACCGCCGAGGACAAGGGTATCATGGAGAATACCGTGCCGGTCATCATCGACGGGCAGGATATGGATATCCCGGCATACAAACGCCGGGGCGTGGTTCTTGATTTAGGAAAGTAGGTGTAACATGTGGGAAGGCATCATGCTGATCTGCTTCGGCGCAAGTTGGCCGTCGGCGATCATCAAGACGTTGCGGGTCAAGGACCCGAAGGGTAAAAGTTTTCTTTTTCTGACGCTGGTGACCGTCGGTTACGTTTCCGGTGTCATCGGCAAGGTCGTGAGAGAGGGGCACGATTGCTGGCGCAACTGGGTGTTTTACCTCTATCTGCTGGATCTGGCGATGGTCGTAACCGACTTCGCATTCAGTGTGTATTATCGGAATCGGAATAAAAAATCGGGAAAATAATAAAAAATATAAAATAATTCGGACTTCCTTAGCGTTAAGAGGTCGAAAGCACTCGGAGAGGGTGCTTGAAAAAAGCGAAACCTCTTAAAGAAAGGTCGAGAAAATGAAGAAGAACGTGAAAGTCCTGCTGACCGTGGTTGCCGTGTGTGCCGGATGTGCGGTATTCGCCGGTCCGCCGCATCGCGGAGGGCATGGTCACCACCACAAACGGGATGGTTTGGATCTGGCCTACGGGATCGTGGATCTGGTGATGCGGGTCGTGGCCCCGCAGCCGGTGGTGGTGGCTCCGGCCCCGGTCGTTGTGGCCCAGCCCCCGGTCGTTGTGGCTCCGCCCCCGCCCCCGCCACATCCGGTGGTGGTGGTTCAGCAGCCGCGGTACTATCAGTACCGGCAGGCTCCGCCGCCTCCGCCTCCCCGTCGCTACAACGGCGGACACCGCCGCTGAACCGGGGAACGGCAGAAAGGATCTATGATCGGTTCCGTAAGACGAAAACAGCGAAAACTGCTCGCTGAACTGCAAAACCGCCGCCGCGCCGAGGATGACTTGCTCTCCCCGGCGCTGCGGTCGCGTTTCGACGCGGTCATCGACGGTTTGGCCCGAGCCTCGGGTGCGGAGATCGCGGGCGCGATGGAAACGGCGCGGCGGGAGTACGCCGCGCTGCCGTTGCCCCGGCGGAATTGGCTGTATTCCCTGCTGGACCTGATTTTTGTGGTCGGTGCGATCGCCTTCGGGTTGCGGGGGCTGTTTTTTCAGCCGTTCCGCATTCCCACCGGGTCGATGCAGCCGACGCTGTACGGCATTCACTATCAGAAGCGTGACGGCAACGCCAATTGGGGGTTTGCGAAACTTTCCGGGGTGCTGCATCACGCGGTTTTCGGGTCCGCGGACGCGTCCGTTGCGGTACGGGCGCCCGGCGGTGTGCTGTCCGGGGTGCGGGAAGTATCGGGGACGGTCTTCGATCGGACGGAATTTTTCATCGGAACCGACCGGTATTCACTGCCCGGGAACTCCCGGCAGGTGGCGGATTACGCCGGATGGACGACGCGGGAGCGGTGGAACGGCGGGGAGACCCTCGGGGACGGTTATGTGACATTGGGCGACCATCTGTTCGTGGAGAGGTTCTCGCTCTACCTGAAACCGCCGGTCCGGGGCGACATCATGGTTTTCAATACGGAAAATTTGATGGTGGGCGGGACGCCGCTGGCCCTTTCCGGCGGGTACTACTACATCAAACGGGTGGTCGCGCTGCCCGGCGACACCGTGAAAATTGAGGGCAGTCAGTTGTGGGTGCGTCCGGCCGGAGAGTCGGAGTTTCGGAAAATTCAGGATGTGGCACCGGCGTTCGGCAAAATCTATTCCGGACGCGGCGGGTACCAGGGACATGCCGGCGGCATGGGAACGGAGGGATTCGCTTTCGGAGAGGAGTTCATCGTGCCGGAGAATGCCTATCTGATGCTGGGAGACAACACCCGCTTCAGCATGGACAGCCGGTATTTCGGCGCGGTACCCCGGCGCAATCTGATCGGGCGGGCATGGTTCGTGTTTTATCCGTTCAGCCGTCGGATCGGCCGGGTGGACCGGTGCGGACCGGTGGATGAACCGACCGGGAACCCCGGAGTTTCGGCGTTTCCGGTCATGGCAAAGCAATAATCGCGGAGGATGAGAGGACAATGAAATTTTTACGCAATTTCAGCCTGGTCATCGTGTTGAGCGGGAAACGCTACGTGACCGACCAGTTGGGCCAGCGGGCGGTGGCGCTGACGTACTATACGCTGTTTTCCATCGTGCCGCTGGCGGCGCTGCTTTTCGGTATTGCCAAAGGGTTTTCGCTGGAGAACCAGTTGCAGGAGGCGATCTCCTCCCGCTTCGCCAATCATCAGGAACTGCTGGACTGGGTTTACCAGTTTGCGGACACCACGCTGCGTCAGGCTTCCGGGAGCGTGGTCGCCGGCGTCGGCGTGATCGCATTGCTCTGGACGGTGATGTGGTTGATCTCCAATATCGAAAAAGCCTTCAACGCGGTATGGGGACTGCCGCCCCGGCGCAACTGGTGGCGGAAGTTCAGCGACTACATCTCGCTGGTGCTGATGACGCCGATCATGATGGTGGCGGTCAGCACGCTGGGCGTGGTCCTGCGGAGCAAACTGCGGAAACTGGGCGACGCGCTGCCGCTGGGGCTGGGGGCGAATCTGGCGGATGTGGCGGCGAATCTGGCGCCGCTGTTCGTCATCTGGCTGCTGTTCACGCTGATCTATAAATTCGTCCCCAACACCAAAGTCCGGTTCCGGGGGGCGCTGGTCGCCGGGATCATCGCCGGAGTGATGTATCAACTGCTGCAGGACGGGTTCATCTATCTGCAGCGGTCGGTTTTCACCTACAACCGGATCTACGGCAGTTTCGCCGCGCTGCCGCTGTTTCTGGTGTGGCTGAACTGGTCGTGGCAGATCATCCTTTTCGGCGCGGAGATTAGTTTTGTCCGCCAGCATGTCGACAGCGGGATCTTCGATGACGGCAAGGATCGCCGGATCAGCCCGAAACTGCGCCGCGAACACCAGTTGGCCATTGTCAACATGGTATTCCGGGAGTTTGAAAGAGGGCAGGGGGTGACGCCGGTGGACGATTTGATCAAGACGCTGAAACTGCCGGAAATCATCCTGCGAAGCGAGGTGGATGAGTTGCTGGACCTCAAAATCCTGTGCCGCGCGGTGGCGGCCGGCGACCGGCCGGGACTGCTGCCGGGAGTGCCGCCGGGGAAATTCAGTCTGGTGGATTTCCTGCGGCGGATCAACGGGCCGGGAGACGCGGACACGCCGGAATTTGCCCGGTTCGACGCGGTCTTCGCCCGGATGGAGAAGGAGATCGCATCCGGCGATTGCAATACGAATATTCATCAACTTTGACCATGAGATCAGGAAGGAGACATGGAAAAATGAGGCATTACATGCGGATCGGGTTGTGGAGCGTGCTGCTGTCCGGCGCGCTGGCGGGGTGTACGGTCACGGGACCGGATAAACCGGCTGAGAATCAACCCGCGGCGGAAGCGAAACCCGCGGCGGGGGCAAAACCGGCGCTTGAGTCGATGACGGCGGATGTCAAATCGGCGCTCAAGACCTCGGCGGCGGAAGTCAAGTCGGCGGTCGCGGCGGTGGAGGCGGACGTCAAGTCGGCGCTCAAACCCCCGGTGGATCTGCTCAAGGTGCGGATTTTGGGCGAAACCAACAAGTCGGCGCTGTCGTATCAGGAAGGCGAGGAGATGATTTTCACGTTCAAGGCGGATTTCGGCGAGGTCTCGCCGGAGGGGTATTCCCTCGTCTACACCCGCCGCGGCGACGACGGAGTGGATTTCTCCGGCAAGGCGAAAGCCTCCGAGCCTCTGGTGGTGAAAACTTCCCTCGGCAAGCCGGGATTCGTCTCCGTGACGGTGCATCTGATGGATGAAAAGGGCAAGATACCGACGGTGAAAATCGATGCCCGCCGGCGGCGGCAGGTGGCGTTCTACGCCGGGGCGGCGGTGAAGCCGGAGCAGTTGAAAGACTGCGGCGAACCGGCGGATTTCGACGCGTTCTGGAAAAAACAGCGGGCGCGGCTGGATGCGGTGCCGTTCGCGGGCAAGGTGACGGAGAAACTGGTGCATCGGGACAGCAATGTCAAAGTTTACGCGGTGAGCATCCCCTGCGTGGGCCGTCCGGCCACCGGATATCTGACCGTGCCGGTCGAGGCTCAGGCAAAAAGTCTTCCGGCGGAAGTGGTGTACTTCGGTTACGGGTCCAGCCGGCAGCCGATGCCGGTGTCCGGTCCCAAAGATCGGATCGTGCTGAGAGTGAACGCCCACGGGCAGGAACTCGGCCGGGATGACGCCTACTACAAGGAATTTTTCCAGAGCATTCGGAGCAACGGCTACAATTACGCATTCGATCCGGAGCAGAACAAAGACCCGGAGACGGCGTTTTTCAACGGCATGGCGCTGCGGGCGCTGCGGGCGCTGGATTACCTCAAGAGCCGTCCGGAATGGGACGGTCAGAATCTGCGGGCCGTCGGCGGCAGTCAGGGCGGACTGCAGACCATGTGGGCGGCGGCGCTGGATCAGGATGTGACCATGGCCGCGCCGGCCATTACCTGGTGCTGCGATATGGCCGGGAGCGAAAAGGCCGGACGCATTCACGGTTCGTGGCGGATCAAGTATCTGCCCGCGCTGGATTACTACGATCCGGTCTTCATGGCCAAGCGGATCAAAAAAGCGCAGGTCGACATCACCCGTGCCGGATTGGGGGACTACACCTGTCCGCCGTCGGGATTGGCGATCAGTTACAACAATCTGGCCACACCCCGGAAAAGCATCCGCTGGGTGCAGGGCAGCGATCACGGGTTCGTGCCGAAGGAATCCGAAGTGGTTCTGTGGAAAACCTACTGATCGCGGCGGCGTATCGGGATCGGAAATCAAACCCAACACGGCGGCCCGGGAGGATGTTCCCCCGGGCCGCGGAGATAAGGAATCATGGATAAGAACTGGAAAATCGAGACTTTGGCAGTGCAGGCCGGGTACGAACCGGCGGACGGCGCGCCCCGGATCGTGCCGATCGCGCAGAGCACCACCTACAAATACGACGACGTGCAGAGCGTGGCTGATCTTTTCGACCTGAAGCGGGAAGGATTCTTCTATACCCGGCTGGCCAACCCCACGGTGGAGGCGTTCGAGAAAAAGATCGCCGCCATGGAGGGCGGCGTCGCCGCCGTCGCGCTCAGCAGCGGTCAGGCGGCCAACGCGTACAGTCTGTTGAATCTCGCCAAAAGCGGCGATCATGTGCTGGCGCTCAGCAGTCTTTACGGCGGCACGGTGTCGCTGTTCACCAACACGCTGAAAAAATGCGGTCTGGAGATCACGTTCGTCACGCCGGAGATGAGCGAAGCGGAGGTCGACGCGGCGATGAAGTCCAACACCAAGGCGCTGTTTATCGAGGCGCTGGCCAATCCGGCGCTGGTGGTGGCGGATTTCGGGATGTACGCCCGGGTCGCCCACCGGCACGGGGTGCCGCTGGTGGTGGACAACACCTTTCCCACGCCGGTGCTGTGCCGCCCGTTCGATTTCGGGGCGGATATTGTGACGCATTCCACCACCAAGTACATCGACGGCCATGCCACCAGCGTGGGCGGGATCGTGGTGGAGAAGGGCGGATTCGACTGGAGCAACGGCAATTTCCCGGAATTCACCGAACCGGATGCCAGTTATCACGGGCTGATCTACACGAAGGATTTCGCCGCCGCGCCGTTCTCGGTCAAACTGCGGGTGCAGTTGGTGCGCGATTACGGGATCCCGATGATGCCCTTCAACGCGTTTCTTTCCCATCTGGGGACGGAAACACTGCACCTGCGCATGGAACGGCACAGCGCCAACGCGCTGGCGATGGCGGAATTTCTCCGGCATCATCCTCGGGTCAACTGGGTCAATTATCCCGGACTGCCGGACAGTCCCCAGTACGGAAAAGTGCGCAAGTACTTCAAAAACGGCATGGCTTCCGGCGTGCTCTGCTTCGGCGTGAAAGGCGGCCGGGAGGCCGGGGCGAAGTTCATGAACGCGCTGAAACTGGCGGCGATCGTCGTCCATGTGGCCGACGTGCGCACCGGAGTGCTGCATCCGGCCAGCATGACGCACCGGCAGTTGTCCGAGGCGGAGTTGGCCGCCGCCGGGGTCTCCCCGGACCTGATCCGGGTCTCGGTGGGCATTGAGAATATCGACGACCTCAAAGCGGATTTCGATCAGGCGCTGGCACAAGCGCGGGCATGAGGACATTTTTCGCCATCCTCTCCGGAGCGGGGCTGTGGTACATCCTCTGCGCCGGGGAGGTTTGTGTGATCGGGACGGCGGATATTCACGGCGATCTGGCGCGGTTCAGTCGGTTGGCACCGGTGATCCGGCGGTATCCCGATGCGGTCAAAGTGGATGCCGGAGACCTGATTCAAGGAGGATTTGCCGCCGCGATGCTGCGGGGACAGCCGATGATCGCCGCGCTGAATTCGCTTCATTACGCGGGGTGGGTCCCCGGCAATCACGAATTTGAATTCACCCCGGAGGATTTCGCCGCGTGGCGGCGGCAGTTCACCGGGCGGATCCTGGGGGCGCAGTGGCGTTTCGGTGAATTTCGACCGGACCGTTTCATGGTGGTGGAGCGGTCCGGGTACCGGATCGGCGTGATCGGTCTGGGCGAATCCGGCATGGCCGGCAGGGAGAAATTCGTGCCGGGACTGCGGTGGGAGAAGGAAACGGCGGCGGTCCGGTCCGCGCTGACGGCGCTGCTTCCGCACCGGTGCGACGCGGTGATTCTGGTCTGCCATCTGCCGATTCAGGGCAATTTCGGGCCGCTGTACCGGGTGTTGCGGGACAATCCGGAGATCGACGCGGTCATCGCGGCGCATTCCCATCGGGAACACGTCGGAGAACTGGTGGCCGGACGCATGGCGGTCCAGCCGGGGCCCCGGGGCGCGTCGGCGGCGCTGCTGACGTTGCGGTTCGACGCGGAGCGGAAGTTGGAATCCGTTTCGGGGCAACTGCTCCGGCCCGAAACGGAGCCGGACCGGGAACTGGAGCGGATTCGGCATCGGGCGGAACGTCGGGCCGGATGGGAGCGGCGCGGATGGGAGTTTCCCGATTTGGCCGCGTTCGGCGCGTTCGCGGCCCGGGCGATGCGGGAGGAGTGCGGCGCGGACGCGGCGGTTTTCCGGATCCGCGGCGAAGCATTCCCGTCGGTGATGGATTTCCGCAGTCTGTTTCGGCTCCTGCCGTACGGCAACCGGCTCGGCGTGGTGGAGATGGAGGAGCGGGAACTGGCGGAACTGGTTCGGGAACAGGAAACGCCGCCGTACCGGGTTTTCGTGGATGTCGCGCCCGGGAAGCGCGGACGGCTTCGCGTCGCGGTGACGGATTATCTGCTGTCCCGGTCGCCCCGGCTGCGGCAACTGCCGGTGCGGATGCTGGCGGTTTTTGAGAGGGAAACCATCGCCGGGCGCCTTGAAAAATCCGCTTCCGGCACTATCTTATAAGAACGGATGAAAAACAACCCGGTGGGCGGATGACGGAGATGGACACGGAGAAGATTGTGCCGCGGGCGCTGGCGGTGGAGAATCGGACGGGAGTTCGGAGCGGGGTCCTGCTGTGCGCGGCGCTGTTCGTCCTGACGTTTCTGCCGTGGCTCAGCGCGGAACGGGAACTTTTCCGGCAGGAGGGATTCTACGCCGCGATCGCCGCCGAATGCGCCGAAAATGTCCGCAATTTGAGCGACGGCATCGCCGCCACGGCTCATCATGTGGTCATGGACGATGCGTTTCCGCTTTACCCGACGGCGGTGTCGCTGGTGTACCAACTGGGCGTTCCGATGGAAACGGCGCTGCGTCTGGTGTCGGTGATATCGCTGGGGGTGCTGTCGCTGCTGGCGGCGCTGGCGGCGGCGACCCGGTGCAACTTCCGGGCCGGATTGGTGGCCGGGTGCTGTTGCTTCGGCACGCTGTTCGCGCTGGAGAAAGGGGCGGTCGGCGGACCGGAGGCGATGGCCGCGTGTTTTCTGCTCTCGGCGCAACTGCTGTTCTTTCACTACGGAAGCCGGCTGGCCGACTGGAATTCCGCATGGATCGCGGCGGCGATTCTGATTTCGCTGGGATTTTTGTGCGCGGGACCGATCGTGATCCTGTTTTTCGCGTTTCCACTCTGCTTTCTGCGGCGCCCGCTCTCCTCGTCCGGGAAATTCCGGGCGCCGGGCTTTATCGCCGGAGTGTTTCTGGTGGCGGTGGTGGTGCTCAGTTGGGCGCTGCCGATCGAATTCGCACTGCGCCGGTACGCCGCCGAATCGGGATTTGAAGCCGTGGCGCTGAGCCGGTATTTCCGGGAACTGGTCGAATTTCCGCTGTTGTTTCCCCTGCGGATGCTGCCGTGGGCGGTGGTGATGTGGATGCCGTTCTGCGTGGCACTGCAGGCGATCTCGCCGCTGCCGGTGTACAGTTTGTATTTGAGGACGCTGTTTTTCGCCGCGCTGGCGCTGGCGTGGCTGCTGCCCAAATCCTCCACGGCGCAGTTGTTTTTCGTCGTGGGGCCGCTGGCGATCCTGACCGGTATATACTACGATCTCGGTATCCGCCGTTACGGGCGGAATCTGCGGCGCGCCGTCACGCTCGGCGGGGTGCTGTTCCCGCTGACGGGGGTGTGTCTGCTGGCGGTGTGCTGGATGCCGTACCGGTTTCTGAACTGGTTCGGTTCCCCGGAAAAAATGCGCTTCCGGGAACAGCCCGAATATCTGGGCACGGTGGTGGCGGCGCTGGCGTTTCTCGCCGTGCTGTCATGGCTGTTTCATCTCGGAACGCGGCGATATCCGTTCTGGGTGAATCTGCTGCTGCTCGGCATGGGCATCGCCGTGATCGGCGGCGCGATGCTGCTGCCGTACCGGGTGATGGAGCGGGAGTGGCGGAATTTCGGACGGGATGTCCGCCGGGCTCTGCCGCCGGACGCGGGCAGGATCTATAAATACGAGATCCAGGGAATGTACAACGGGCTGTTCTACGCCGGCAAGCCGATTTACAAACTGCACCGGGACGGCATTCTGCCGCATACGGAAGCGAATGTGTATGTGATCGCTCCCCGATTCCCCGATCTGCCGGACCGGTCGTGGCGGCCGCTTCTGCCGGCGGACTACACCTGCCGCGGCATGCCGGTTTCGCTTTGGCAGGGCGTTCCGGCGGCGCCGGAGAATGGCGAGGGCCGGGATGAATAGGCCGGAAGCGGTGGCGGTGGCCATGTCCGGCGGCGTGGATTCCACCGTCGCGGCGTACCTGGCTCTGACGCGGGGGCATGAGGTCACGGGGATCCATTTGCAACTTGACGACGCGCCCCCGGACGCGGCGCTGGCGGCAAGTTGCGCGAAACTCGGCATCCGACTGCTGGAGTGCGACTGCCGGGCGGAGTTTCAGGAGAAAGTCATTGTCCCGGCGGCCCGGGAATACGCCCGCGGGCGCACGCCCAATCCCTGCTGTGAGTGCAATAAGGTGTTGAAGTTCGCGGAACTTCTGCGCGCCGCCGGAGAGATCGGGATTCGCCGGGTTTTCACCGGGCACTATGTGAATCTGGAGCGCGGGGCCGACGGGAAATTTTTTCTGCGGCGGGCGGCGGATTCCGGCAAGGACCAGAGTTATTTCCTCTACCGGCTGACCCAGCATGAGTTGTCCGGAGTCGGGTTTCCGCTGGGCGGTCTGACCAAAAGCGAAGTGCGCCGACTGGCCGCTTCCGCCGGACTGCCGTGCGCGTCCCGGCCGGACAGTCAGGACGCCTGTTTTCAGATTCCCGGCGAGTGCTGCGGCGACACTCTCAGTCGGCGCGGCGGCATCGCCGGTCCCGGCGGCAGGTTTCTGTACCGGGGCAGGGAAGTGGGGCGGCACGACGGGATTCACCGCTACACCATCGGTCAGCGGCAGGGATTGCGCGTGGCGTTGGGAGTTCCGGCGTACATCGCGGCCATCGACGCGGCCAGCGGCGACATCACGCTGACTGCCGAGGCGGACGAACTGCTGGCTTCCGAATTCACCGTAACGCGTCCGACGTGGTGCCGCGGGGAGGCGCCGCCGCCGGAAACCCCGCTTACCGTACGGGTACGGTACCGGTCGCCGGGCGTGCCGTGCCGGATGGTCCCGGCGGACGGGACCACGCTGCGGGTGATCCCGTCCGCGCCGCTGCGGGCGGTGACGCCGGGACAGGCGGCGGTGTTCTACTCCGGCGATGTGCTGTTGGGCGGCGGCGTGATCGACCGGGGCGTCGGGGGCGGGGCGTGATGTTCATTGCGGAACAGCGAATGGCGAAAATCGCCGCCGGACACCCGGACAGGGAAGACCGGGTCGTGCTGTTTGACGCCGGAGAAGCGCTGGCCGCGGAGGAGGACGGCCGTCTGCGTCTGCCCCGGGCGGCGGAGATCGCTCCCGGAAGTTTGACGGCGGAAGGGCGGCTGTTTCTGGGAATGCTGGACGGGGTGCGCTGTTTCGCCGTCCGGGGCGGACTGCCGGAAAAACCGGAGCGGCCGGTGATCCGGGTCGGCTGCCGCCGGATGCTGGCGGATCTGAGCGACGCGGAGCGGAATGCATTCTGCCGGGGGCGGGAACTGGTGCTGTGGAGGGCATCCCATCGTTACTGCGGCGCATGCCGGAGCGAACTGCTCCCCTCCGCGAACGATTCTGCTCTGATCTGCCCGGTCTGCGGCACGCGGTACTATCCGCAATTATCCCCCGCCGTGATCACGGCCGTCACCCGGAATGGGGGGCGGGAACTTCTGCTGGCTCACAATCGGGGATTTGAACCGGGCATCTACAGCCTGATCGCGGGATTCGTCGAAGCCGGGGAATCCGCGGAGGCCGCCGTGCGGCGGGAGATCATGGAGGAGTGCGGCATTCAGGTGCGCAACGTCCGTTATCTCACCAGTCAGGTCTGGCCGTTTCCCAATTCGCTGATGCTGGCGTTTGCCGCGGAGTACGATTCGGGGACCGCCGCGCCGGACGGGGAGGAGTTGACCGATCTGGGGTGGTTCACCGCGGAGGAACACCCGCGGCTGCCCGGCGCCGGAAGCGTGGCGCGCCGGGTCATTGACATGGTGTTCGACGGGAAATTCAGATGACCCGCATGCTTTTCCATCTGCCGAGTTTGAACCGGATGTAGAAGATGCTGCCCATCAGTCCGATGTAGACGACCAGAATCGACCAGAGGGTCCAGACGTTGAAACTGCGGGCCCGCTCCGCGCCCAGCATTGCCGCGCCGGTTCCGGAGAAGAACCAGTACGCCAGCGCGCAGGGCAGCGCGAATCCCAGCCAGCCCAGCAGTATTCCGGTGATCATGACGAAAAAAGTGTCTCCCGCGCCCTTGACCGCGCTGCTGTAAAGCACGTTCATCGCGTCGAAGAGCATGAAGGCCGAGGTGAAGATCAGCATGATCCGGGTCAGATGCCGCACCGATTCCTCCTGAATGTTGAATGTCCGGTCCACCAGTTCCGGAAATCCGAGGAACAGCGCCACCATGATCAGCGTGTAGGAGAACAGCAGCAGTCCGGCGCTGTACACCGATTTTTCCGCGAACGGGATATCTTTCGCCCCCACTCCCTGTCCCACCAGAATGGACGCGGTCTGACCGAATCCGATCATCGGGTTGAAGGCCAGGGAATAGACGGAAAACGCCACGCCGCTTGCGGTCAGCACCGGCTCGCTGATCTTGCCCAGCAGGACGACGAAGATGTTGAATGTCGCCAGATCCAGCACCAACTGGATGCCCGTAGGCGCGCCGAAGCGGACCAACCGTCGGAAAATGCCCGGCGCGTACCAGTTGCGCAGAGGCGCGAATTCCCGGCGATGGTCCGGCGAAACGAATGCGACCCAGTAGATCGTCATGCCGATCACCGCCGCGCCGACGGTCCCCCACGCGGCGCCGGTGATCCCCATTTCCGGGATGCGGAGCGTCCAATCCCCCAGTTGGAATCGTCGGCCGAAAATCAGCAGGTAGTTCAGCGGGATGTTGCAGGCGGTGACGGCGAGATTGACCGCCATGATCATCCCGGTTCTGGCCCGGCCGCTCCAGAAAACCGAGAGCGCCGTCATCACCAGCGGAATGAACCCGCCCCGGGCGAGAATGCGGTAGTAGTCGGCCTCCAGCGGCTGAAGTTCCTTCGCGTGGCCGCACAGGGCGAAAATCTCCGTTGCAAAACAGCCGGTCCCGGCGATGCACGCGCCGCCGATGAGCGCGAGAAAGACCGCCTGCCACACCGATTTTGCAGCCTCGTGCGGTGAGCCCGCCCCCGTATACTGCGCGACGAAAACGCCCGCGTACCCCACCGTGCCCAGAAAGATGCAGGACATGGTGAATACCGTCAGTCCGGCGGGGAACGCCGCCGCCATCGCCTGCGGCGAATACGCGGCCAGCATCACCCGGTCGGTGAAAAGATTGACCGCGTGCCCCAGTGAGGCGATCACCAGCGGAAAGGCGACTTTGAGGACTTCCCGAAGCCCGCCGCGGCCCCGGGGGAGAGAGAAATCCGGCATATCAGCAGAGCAGTCCGTTCTTCAGTTCCGCGACCCGGGACGCCAGCGCGGCGATGTCGCGGTTGTGGGTGATCATCAGGATGGTGAGGTCGCTTCGCCGGATCCGCAGTTCCTGAAACAGGCGCAGGATATCCTCCCCCGTCTCCGGGTCCAGATTGCCGGTGGGTTCGTCCGCCAGCAGAAGTTCCGGATCGTTCATCAGCGCCCGGGCGATGGCGGCCCGCTGCTGTTCGCCGCCGGAGAGTTCCGCCGGACGGTGGGAGGCGCGTTCGGTCAGTCCCACCCGGGCGATGAGTTCGTCCGCCTTGCACCGGGCCGTCCGCCCGGATTGTCCGGCGATCTCTCCGGCCAGCGCGACGTTCTCCCGCAGGTTCAATTCCGGCAGGAGGTGGTAGGATTGAAAGACGAAGCCGAGTTTTTCCGCCCGGAATTTCGCCGCCTGTTTCCGGGAGAGGTCCGTGAGATCGCGTCCGCATACCGTGATCGTTCCCGCATCCGGCCGTTCCAGCGTGCCGATCAGGTTCATCAGCGTGGTCTTGCCGCTGCCGGACGCGCCGAAAATACAGCACCACTCTCCCCGCGCCAGCGTGAAGTCCACGCCCTTGAGCACTTCCAGTTCCGTGCCACCGGCCCGGTAGACTCGGCGGACCTGCTCCATCGTCAACACGACTTCACTCATAGCGCAGTGCCTCCGAAGGCTGCAGCCGGGCCGCCCGCAATGCCGGAAGCAATGCCCCCGCCGTGCAGAGCGCCACACTGCAGATTACGATGAACGCCACATCCTGCGGCACGATTTCCGCCGGAAGCGCGTCGAAGAAATAAAACCGTTTTGGGAAAAGGTCCTGCCCGGAGAGCCGGGAGGCGAAGTTGATGATGTTCTGCCGGAAACGCAGGATCAGACAGCCCGCCAGCGTTCCGAAAGCGCTGCCGATCGCCCCCACCAGAAATCCCTGGAGGACGAAAATCCGCATGACCGCGGCGTCGGAACAGCCGAGGGCTTTCAGCAGACCGATTTCTTTGGTCTTCTGATAGATGGAGGTGATCAGCGTGTTGGTGATGCTGAATGCCGCCACCAGAACAATGAAAATCAGCAGAAAGAACATCATGGTCTTCTCCACCGCCAGCACTTCGAGGAAGTTTCTGTTGGCCTCCTCCCAGCCGATCACCGCGAATCCGGGCAGTTCTTCCGCGAGTCGGCGGAGCAGTTCCTCCTGGTGAAACGCGTCCGGCCCCCAGCCGTAAATTCCGGTGGCCGCGCCCCACGGCAGGTCGAAAAGTTCCGCCGCGTCGTCCGGCGCGACGAAAAACACCATCCGGTCGAAATCGGACTTGCCCATGGAATAGATCCCCGCCACGGTGAATTCCGCCGGGAGATACGCCGACGTTTCCGGGTTGAGTTCCACTCCGCCGGCGGCGTTGAACTTCACCAGTCCGGTCAGGTGCGCGGCGGAATGGGCCAGAAACCGGTCGCCCACCCCCAGTTGCCAGCGGAATGCCATGTCGTCGCTGATCACCGCGTACCGGGCCTTGTCGCCCCAGACGCGGCCCAGGCGCAGCGTACCGCACTTCAGGTGATCGGCCAGATGGAGCCGGTCCCGCAGCGCGGTCTCCGGCGCGGCGAAAAGCACCACCTGCGTGTCCAGTTTCCGGTTGCCGGAACCGTACTGCACCAGCACCGGCCCCTGGATCACCGGTGTACCGGAGACGCCGGCGGCGGCCAGTTTGTCCAGCACCCGGCGGCTTTCCGTTTCGGACATGGCGGAGTAGGGACGGCGGATCTGGAAGTGAGCCTGCGTTTCGATGAGTTTGCTTTTGAATTCCGCCGTGAATCCGGTCATCACCGCCATGACGATGATCAACACCGCCACCCCCAGCGTTACGCCGAGAATGCTGGTCAGCGTGATGAGGGAAACGGCGCTGCGGCGCGGTTTGAGATAGCGTCGGGCCAGAAACAACTCGTACATCATTTCGGAGCCGCCGCCGGGTAGAGGGCACAGGTCATTCGACGGTACGTGGCGGATTTATCCGGCGCGGGCAGCAGTGCAAACCGGCGGTCGCCTTCCTTCAGGATGACCGCCACCGGGTAATTCCGCTTCGGGTCGGCAATGCGTCTCCCGACTTCGGCGACGGAGACCTGAACGGGTTCCTCCCCGTGCCGGATGGCGGCATTGTTGCCGTATTCCAGTTCGCCCAGAGAAAAAAGTTTGACGTCGCTTTTGCGGCAGGTCCAGGCGACGGCGCCGGCATTGCCGCTGTTGGTGACGATCATGGTTTTCGCGGGATGGATCTCCAGTTCCGCGAGAAAGCGGGCGATGATCGCCTCGGGCATTTTACGGGACGGCGTGATGCACCACGAAACGCCCAGCGGCAGCAGCACCAGCCCGAAAAAGAAAAGATACATCCGTCCCCGCCAGTTGCCGCGCAGACTGTACAGCATCAGCGCACCGCAGCAGAATGCCGCCACGCCGCCGGTGATCAGGACCGAGACGGACAGGGGAAGCGCGGCGATGATCTTTTCCGGGATCAGATGCCGGAAACACCACAGACCGATCCCGAGGACGCCCACGGTCAGCATCAGATATCCCCAGGCGCTCATGACCCAGTTGTAGGCCCGATGATGGCCGCCGGCGTTGAAGTACGCCTGCACTCCCGCCGCGATCAGCAGCGCCGCCGGCGGGAAACAGGGCAGGATGTAGGTGGGCAGTTTCCCGTGGCACGCGCTGAAAAAGACAAACGGCAGGATCAGCGCGAGCAGGGCGTAGAGGAAAACGTCCTGTTTCAGAATTTCCTTCCACGCGGCTCGGCCGATGACCAGCGCGGGCGGCACGAATAATCCCGCCGGCAGCAGTCCCAGCGGTAAAAACGGCAGGAAATACCACCACGGCGCCGTGTGCTGGGCCTCGGCACCGCCCGCGGCCCGGTTGAGATGTTCCACGACGACGAAGTAACGCCAGAAATCGTCTTGCGCCCGGTGAATGGCGATCCCCCACGGCAGGATCGGCAGCAGCGCGAAAATCAGAATCGGCAGGGGCAACACCAGAAATTCCCGCCACCGCCGCGTCCAGAGCAAATAGGCGCAGACCGTCATCCCGGGAATGACGAACGCCAGAAACCCCTTGGTCAGAAAACCGCAGCCGATGAAAAGTCCTCCCAGCGCCAGCAGCAGCAGTTTGCGGCGGTTGAACTTCCGCTCCTGAATGGCCAGAAACAGCAGCCCGTGCGCTCCGGTGACGAACATGGTGAATACATTGTCCGTCACCGCCGTCGTTCCCACTCCGTACACCAGCCCGCACGACATGTAGATCATCGCGGACAGATGGGCGAGTTTTTCATCGCGCAGGGACTGCCGGACCAGCAGGGCGATGAGAATGGCGGTGATCCCCACCGCCAGCGCCGAGGGCAGACGCGTGGCGAACGCGTTTTCTCCGAACAGCCGGAAACTCCCGGCGGTCAGCCAGTATTGCATCGGCGGCTTCTCGAAGTACCGCATCCCCAGCAGCCGCGGTGTGGTCAGATCGCCGGAAGTCAGCATCTCCCGGGGGATCTCCGCATAACGGCATTCGTCGGGGATGATCATCGGACGACTGCCCAGCGGCACAATGTAGATCATGATGAAAAACAGAAAGATCCAGCCGAAAAATTTCATTTTCCTTCTCCAAAATAACGGATGATCCGGCGTTTGCTTCCGGAAGTGTAGATGATGCCCTCGGATTCCGGCGGCAGATAGGAGTCGAACTCCCGGTCCGACAGCGCGACAACGACATCGCCCCGCTGTCGCGCCTCCGCCACGGCGCGGCGTAGATCGGTCGGCCGCATTTCCCCGGCCTTGCGGCCGAACCGGACCACCGGGACCTGAAGCCGATAGGCCAGCGCCCCGGCATATTGGTCATCGGCGAAAAAACACGGCGAACCGCGCCGCAGTTCCCCCGCCAGTCGGCCCACCGCTTCGCCGGGCAGATCCCGCAGCATCCGCTGCCACGGCAGAACGGCCGGCAGCGTGAGCATCATGAACCCGAGTCCCACGGCGAGGTAGACCGTTTTGTGCGCCGCGCGTTCGGCGTTTTTCGCCAGAAAATACCACAACAGCGGCACAAGGAACGCCAGTGCCGGGCGCAGAACGCCCCCGGAGAGCGGAAGCGTCAGCGCCGTCGGATAATGGAACTTGAAGTGCCGGCTCATCGGCGGCAGAATCAGCAGGATCAACGCCGCCAGCGAGCAGAATGCCAGCAGAAAGACGATTCGGTTCAGCAGCCGGCCCGCCCGTCCCTGATCGTCCAGGCGCTCCAGATACGCACCGGCGGAGAGGGCCAGCATCGGGACCAGCGCCATCAGCACGGCGGAGAGTTTGAAGTGTTCCCATTTGAGGAGGAGCGCCGCCGCGCCCGCCGCCGGGATCGCCGCCAGATACAGCGCCGCCTTCGGGAACGTGTGACGGCTCTTACGTCCCAGATAGAGCATGACGGCGACCAGCGTGACCGCCAGCGCGAAAAGTTGTTCCACCGCCGCGCTGGTGCCATAACACCACACCGGAGGAAATACCAGATACAATACGGGAACCAGCCACGGACGCACCAGATGCATGCGGTGCGCCGCCAGCAGGATCAGCCCGGCGATCAGCATGGTGGCCGCCAGCGCCGGCAGTTTCGGCAGGATGATCCCGGTCATGCCCGGCACAAATCCGCTCATGCGGACCGCGAAATCGTACTCGTCCGGCGCGAACAGCGGACGGAACGGCAGCGTCACCCCGTAGAACAACGTGAACAGCGCCAGTCCCGATCCGACTTTCAGCACGGCGGCAAGTTTTTTCATCAGCACCTCGGAGTAAAATCATGCAATCACAATTAATGTACTGCACATTCCGCGGAAAATCAAGCCGTTTCGCCGTTTCCGCCGTCAAAAAATCCGTTGGACCGCCGCCATGTACACCGCCGTGCCGCAGCATATCGAGAGCAGGGGATTGCGCCGCCACAACTGCAGACCCACCGTGACCAGCGCGGCGGCCGCCTCCGGAATTCCGGCTCCGGCGGCGGCGAAGTCCCGTTCCTGGTACGCGGAGCAGAAACAGTACACCACCAGCATGGCGATCGCCGCCGGGGAGAGAAATCCGCCGATACGGGTCACCGCCGCCGGGCACTTTCTGCCGGTGCCGAACAGCAGAAACGGCAGTGCCCGCAGCAGCACGGTCACTCCGAACGTCACCGCGGCCAGCATGAGGATGTAACGGGATTCTTCGCTCATACCCGCGCCTCCGCTTCCAGTTTCCGCCCCAGAACGAGGAAGGTCCCGAGCATCAGCGCCATCGCCGGGATCAGCATGTTGGCGGAGCCGAAAACGATGCCGCCGACCGTCGCCGCCGCTCCGCCGATGAGCGCCGGGAGCCGGTTCCGGCGTTCCCGGCACTGATCGGTGAGGATCACCAGAAACAGCGCGGTCATGGCGAAGTCGATCCCACGGGTGGAAAACGGCAGAAGCCGACCGCACCACGCCCCCAGCGTGACCCCCGCCACCCAGTAGAAGTGATTGAACCCCGCCACCGCCAGACAGTAGTTCACCGGATTTCCGCCGGGGGGGACCTTGCACTCCACCTCCAGAGCGTAGGTTTCGTCGGTCAGCGTCCAGATGAGGTAGGCTTTTCTGCCCCATCCGACGCCCCGGAAGCGTTCCAGCAGGGACAGCCCGTACATCGCGTAGCGGACGTTGAGGCAGAATGTGAGCAGAGCCGCTTCGACCAGCGCGGTGCGCCGGGAGATCCAGTCGACGATGGCGAACTGCAGCGCCCCGGAGATCGTCGATGCGCTGGTCAGAAACGCCCAGCCGACCGTGTCCGGCCGCTCCAGACGTCCGGACAGCAATATTCCCGCCGCCATGCCCATGGTCACATAGCCCATCAGCACCGGCAGCGAGGCGAGAAACGCCGCGTTCAGTGTTTTGCTTTTGATCATATCCAAATTTCTTCCCTTGCCATAAGGCGCATAATGTAGCGGCGTCCGGGCCTTTTTGCAAATTTTTTTCGGCTCCGGACGGGAAAAATCCATTGTCTGCTTGCAAAAACGGCAAACGGGGCTATATTATGCAAATTGAAACGTGATCCCGCGCCCTGAACCGCGCGGATTCGCGGCGTTGGAGCGTATTCATGAGAGTTCAGCATAAGGAGTAACGAAAATGGCCGTACCGAAAAGAAAATCCTCCCGCATGCAGCGGCGTCAGCGCAAAGCCGCCAACCGCTACGAAGGCGTTGCCGCCACCTACTGCGCCAACTGCGGCGCTCCCGTCATGCCCCACCGGGTCTGTCCGGGCTGCGGGCAGTACAACGGCAAGCAAGTCGTCAGCGTCGAAGCCTGAGGTCTTGCGCCGTCTCCGGGGCAGTTCTCCGGCGGACGGCGACGTGGTACCGGCGGCCGGTCGGCGACCGCCGCCGGGAAGTGAAAACCCGGACGCGAATTATGAGAATCGGCGTGGATGCGATGGGGGGCGACTTCGCTCCCGGAGTGGTCGTGGAGGGCGTCGCTCGGACGCTGGTCGATTTTCCCGACCTTGATATCGTGCTGGTCGGTCATCGCGATCGGATCGGTTTTTATCTGGAAAAATACGGCATCGCCGGGTTTCCGCATCTGGAAGTGATCCACGCTCCGACGGTCTGCGAGATGTCCGAGCCTTCCGCCGTTTCCCTGCGAGCCAAGAAGGACTCCTCGATCACCGCGCTGGCCCGGATGCTTAAAGCCCGCGAGATCGACGCGATGGTCACGCCCGGCCATACCGGGGCGACGGTGGCCGCCACCAAAGTTCTGGTGCGCACACTGCCCGGCGTGGACCGCCCGGCTCTGGGGGCCAGCATGCCCGCCAAAGAAGGCCGTTTCCTGCTCATGGACGCCGGAGCGAATACCGACTGTCAGGTGCACAATATGGTGCAATTCGCCCTGATGGGCGAGGTTTACGCCCGTTATCTCTACCACCGCGAACGGCCCCGTATCGGACTGCTCAGCGTCGGTGGCGAGGATATCAAGGGTTGCGAACTGACCAAAGAAACGTTCAAGATTCTGGAGCAATTGCCGATCAATTTCGTCGGCAACGTGGAGGCCAACGCCGCGTTTGACGGAGTGGCCGATGTGGTGGTCAGTGACGGATTCTCCGGCAATGTGATGCTCAAGTGCGCCGAAGGACTGGCCCGGGCCACCGGTTATTGGCTCAAGCAGGGATTGACCAAAAGCGCCGCCCGGGTCATCGGCGCGGTGTTGGCCAAGAACGCTTTCACCGAACTGAAGGCCCACGGTTCGTCCGATGTCATCGGCGGCGCGCCGCTGCTGGGTGTCAACGGCATCTGCATCATCGGCCACGGCGGTTCCAATCCGGTGGCGGTGCGCAATGCGATCCGGGTTTCCGCCGAGTGTGTGGAATTCGGCCTCAATCAGCGGATCACCGAAGTCATTGCCGAGGTCGGGGAACTGGCCCAGCCGACGGAGAAGAAGTAGTTTCGCCGCGCCTTTGGTTTCAGTCGCGGAAAATGAAGTACACCGCCCCCACCATGCAGAGCGCGGCCCAGAGAAAATTCCACCGCAGCGACTCTTTCATGTAGAGTAGACTGAAGGGGACGAAGACCGACAGCGTGATGACTTCCTGCAGGATTTTCAACTGCGCCAGCGACAGATTGCCGGCGTGACCGATCCGGTTGGCCGGTACCTGCACCAGATATTCGAAAAACGCGATGCCCCAACTCACCAGCACCGCCACGATCAGCGGTTTCGCGGAGAGTTTTTTCAGGTGGCCGTACCATGCGAAGGTCATGAAGCAGTTGGAAATGATCAGCAGAATTACGGTTTTGATCAATGCGGAGTTCATGGTTGGGTTCCCTCTTTGTTTTTTTTATCCGACAGTTGTCGGCATAGGGCCAGATTGCGTAAATACCCCTCGTTTTCGGGGGCGAATTTCACCGCGAGGGCGAAGTATCGTTCCGCCGCGGCGAAGTCCCGCCGCTCCACCGCGTCCAGCGCCAGCAGATTGCAGGCCGAGGGCAGGGCGGAGTTGCGTTTCAGCGCTTCACGGATGAGGGCGACGGCTTCCCGGCGTCGGTCCTTTCGGGGGAAGTACAGATGGCCCAGATTCAGCCATGCGTCGGCAAAATCCGGGTCCCGCGCGATGGCCCGCCGGTAACGCCGTTCCGCTTCCGCCGGATCGCCCCGGCGCTGCGCGATCCAGCCCAGCATATTGTCGAATCGCGCCGGATCGTCGATTTGCCGCTCCGCGAACTGCAGCAGCGGTTCCGCTTTCCGGTAGTCGCCCCGGCGGTAGTATGCTTCTCCGGCGATGGAAGCCGCCTCTGCCTGCGGCGCGGCCGACGGCAGAAACCATCCCAGCATCACGCCGCAGGCGATCACCACGCCGGTACGCAGACGTCCCCAGCCGACCGCGCCCAGTGCCGCCAGCAGAAAAAGTCCCGGCATCATCCCCTGCCGGTAACGGCCCGCCGCCACGGTCAGCAGCAGTCCCGCCGCCACCGCGCCGGTCAGCAGATAGAAGTGGACGTAGGCCCGCTCCCGGTTCCGCAGGGCAAAATACACCCCCGCCGCCGCCAGAACCAGGACGACGCCGAACGCCCCCGCGCCCAGTTGCTGTATCGGCGTGGCCCGGATCAGATTCTCCGGATCGGCGCCGGAGATCGGTTCTCCCGGCCAGAGCAGCAGCCCGGCTTTTTTCAGCAGCAGGATCGCCGCCCGCGCCGGATGGTTTCGGTAAAATTCGACGATTTTTTCTCCGAAGACCCTCTCCGGGGAGAACTTCCGCCTCGCGGCCTCGGCTTTGGCGTTTTCCAGCGGGGTCCGCCACATTTTTCCCGGTCGGAGATAACAGCCGCCGGTGGCGTCGGGATTATGGCCGATCCACAGATTGTACATCCCGTTGGCCTGGATTGTTTCCCAGTGTCCGTAGTGCAGACTTTTGGCCGCGATCACCGGAACGGTCGGAATGGCGATCCCCGCCGCCAGCATTGCCGTCGCATACCACCGGCGGCGGATCAGGAAATACAGCAGTTCCGCCAGCGCGAAAAACAGCATCAGTCCGTGGGTCAGGATCAGCGCTCCCAGCCCGAACCCCGCGCCGAACAGATACCTTTTTCGCTCCTTGGCGAGGGTGAACATCCACAGCGTCAGCGCCAGCAGCGGCGCCAGCAAAGTTTCCGAGATCAGTTCCGCCTGATGAAACACCGCAACCGGCGTCAGCATGGCCGCGGCCAGAAACGCGGCTTGGACCTTGAACGGCGCGCCCAGTTTTTTCAACAGCGGCACGAGGGACAGATACGCCGCGAAGTTCATGGCGAGTTGCATCCATCGCGCCGCACCGACGGAATTTCCTCCGAGACGGTACATTCCGGCGAGGAACCACGAATACAGCGGAGCATGAATTTCCGGCGTCGCGGGAAAAATCCGTCCGGAGAGCAGTTCGCGGGCCCGGGCGTCGTATTCCATGACATCCGGTCCGATGGCGAAGTCGAAGTGGGGCAGGCGGGCGAACTCCCGGAGATATTCGATCCGCAGCGCCGCGCCCGCGACGGTCAGCACCAGCAGGATCCACTGCTCCCGGGTCAGTTTCCCGGCGATGGTGCGCAGGAAGTTCATCGGCGCGGCGGAAAATCGAATTCGTATTCAAACAGGTCGCCGATCCGCTTGATCGCCTTGTCCTCGTCCACGCCCTCCACCCGCAGTCGGGCGGTGGAACCTCGGGTCAGCGCCAGCGAGATCAGCGCCAGCATACTGTCCAGTTCGGTCACGGAACCGTCCGCGGTCAGCAGTTGGAACGTGTGATCGGGAAACTCGTTTTGAATCGCGGTCAGAATGACCCCCGACGGCCGGCAGTGGATGCCCGCATTGTTGTGGATGGTGACGATCCGCTCCTGCATGGTGGATTCTCCGGCGAACGCGGGGCCGCTCCGAAACGGATGCGGCCCCCTTGCGTATTTTCAGTCCAGCGTTTTGAGGTATTTGTAGTAATCTTCTTCGTTCATCATATCGTCGAGTTCCGAATCGTCGAAGTCGACGAGTTTGCATATCCAGCCCTTGTCCTCCGGCGACTCCGAAATCAGTTCCGGTTCGTCGACCAAGGCTTCGTTGACCGCCGCCACTGATCCGCAGATTGGGGCGCAGAGTTCCACCGTATACTGGTCGGTTTCGATGCTGCCGATGCGGTCGCCGATGATGAAATCATCCCCTTCTTCCGGCAGTTCGGCGAATGTGACGTCCCCGTATTCGTCGATCGCGTACTGCGAAACGCCGATGAACGCACTTTCCCCCACGATTTCGACCCATTCGTGGTCCTCGGTATAATATTTCATTCAAAACTCCTTTGACTTTGCCCGTCCGGTCATGCGCCGGCACTCCACACACTAACACGCACATAATGGAACATGCATCCGCGTAAAAATCAAGCCGCTTTGTCCGGATTTTCGGAAAAATTTCGCGCACCCCGTATTTTTTCGCCGTTTTCGCTTGAAAAAGACCGATTCCGGGGCTATTTTATAGAACAGCAAAACATGGTGGTTGTAGCTCAGTTGGTTAGAGCGCCTGGTTGTGGCCCAGGAGGTCACCGGTTCGAGTCCGGCCTACCACCCCATTATAAATTCTCTGTCCGAGTCAGACCTCTGATTCGGACTTTTTTATTTCTTGCGTAAAACCCCTTGTGTCAAAGGGATTTGCAACTTTTCTGCTTCTGCTGAATTTTCTCTGTAGAGAATGGTGAGAGGGCTGTTTGCTGACAAAATCCGCATAAAATCTCCCTA